>CAIMNJ010000001.1 GCA_903842795.1 uncultured bacterium
AAAATAAATGAAAATAAATAAAGTATATAAATTTTTAGCAACAATAAAACATAACTTTTTATTTTCTTTATTTGGCTTTTCTTTTGTTTGTCATCAAAATCCAAGCTGTAGCAGATATATGGCTATGCAAATTAAAAAAAATGGTACAATTGTCGGGTCATTGCAAGGAATATGGCGAATTATAAATTGTCGTAATTAGGATAAAATGCAATTTTTTGTTGATTTCTTTTCTTCAGTACTGATTTTTTTAGATTCTATCTTTAATAATCTTGGCTTAACTATAATTGTTTTTACTATCTTATCTCGCTTGATCTTATTACCTTTAACTTTGCCAAGTGTTAAATCTAGTAAAAAAATCCAAGAGCTTCAACCAGAAATGAACAAGTTGAAGGAAAAACATAGGGGTGACAAGCAAGGTTTAGCTTTAGCGCAGGCTCAGCTCTACAAAAGTTATAACATTAATCCTTTAGCTGGTTGTTTGCCTCAATTGTTGCAATTTTTTATTTTAGTAGTCTTGTATCAAAGTATTATTAAACTTTTTAACACACCAGACTCTCAACATAATCTGGCATTTTTGTGGGTGAATCTTGGAAAACATGATCAAACCTACGTGCTGCCAATTATCGCTGGAGTCACACAATTTTTATTATCTTTAATGATTTCTCCAGCAGCTCAAACTAGAGATATTGTAAAAAACGATTCTAAATCTAAAGATGTTCAAGAGGCTAATAAAAAAGAAGAAGATGTTGCAGAAATGGCAGCAACCATGCAACAGCAAATGATTTTTATGATGCCTGTTATGACTGTATTTATTGCCTTAAAACTTCCAGCCGGCTTAGTCTTATATTGGGTGATTGGCACAATTATTACTATGTTTACTCAATATTTTATCTCTGGTTGGGGCGGTTTAGCTATTCATTGGAATAGATATGTAACAAAAATTTCTTTCTTAAAAGGAATGTCTTTATCTACTAATAGTGGTAAAAAACTTACTTTAATTCCAAAAAAGATTCATGTGAAAGAAAGCTCTCTTTCCAATATGTTCAAAAAATCAGCTCAAAATGAATCTTTAGCCAGTGTACTTAAAAACATCGGTGGCAATAATGATGAAATTAAGCCAAGAAATAAACGAGCTACCAAGCCAAAAAAGAATAAAAATAATCGAAAAAATAAGAGAAAGTAAAAATATGCAAATACAAGAGTATTTGGAAAAAATAATTAAACATTTAGGAGTAGATGAAGAATTTGAAATTCTTTTAGAAGATTTAGAAGATCGCTTAAAAATTTCCATTACTGTTCCTCAAGAAGATGTTGCATTGTTAATTGGTAACCGTGGTGAAACTTTAGAAGCAATGGAATTACTAACTAAACTTTCTTTTAAAGATGAATATCCTAATAAAAGAATTATGCTTGATATAAATGAATATCGAGGTTCATTGGAAAATAGATTGAAAGAAAAAGCTATTGATCTTGCAAATCGAGTTATTGAAACTGGAAAAACTCAAGAAATGCACAATTTAAACTCTTATGAGCGTTATCTGGTTCACAGTGTTTTGATGGAAGACAAAGAACTTACAGACAAGGTTGAAAGCTATTCTGAAGATAGAGACGAAGAAAGAGTTTTAATTATTAAATCTAAGTAAAATACTTGAGTTTGCGATAATAAAGCGTTAAATATGCAGGAAAAAATTATCGTTTTTACAGATGGTGGTTCAAGAGGAAATCCAGGTCTAGCGGGAGTTGGTGTTTTTATTTGCGATGAAAATAATCAAGAAATTTATAGAGAATATAAATTTCTTGGTGTTAAAACAAATAATGAAGCCGAATATTTAGCTTTAAACCTAGCTTTGAATTACCTAAAAACGAATATTAAAAATCCAACTCATGTTATTTTTAAATTGGATTCTAAATTGGTTGTGGAACAAATGAATAAAAAATGGAAAATTAAAGAGTCTCATCTGCAGGTTCTTGCTCAGGAGAATTGGAAAATTTTAGCAACAATCCCTCAGTTATCTTACGAAATAAAACATATTCCAAGAGAAGAAAACTCAATAGCTGATTTTCTTGCAAATCAAGCTATGGATAGTGGAACCACTCACTAAATTGAGTTGGTAGGTTCTGTTCATTTCATTTTTGTTCTAGAATGTTTTCAGCATGTTGCTAAACGCCGAAGAAGACCAGATTATTTTAGTGGTTGCAGAACCAAAATCTTTATTATCCAAACTTACTGTCGAGTATCTAAAATCATGTTCATTGACCGTTGAACTGCTTATTCTTGATAAAGATTTTTTTTTAGACTATCAGGAAAAAGTAAAAAAACTTAATCAAGTTTATAAAATCATTTTCATTTATGGTTTTCACTCAGTTTCGAAAGAAGTTTATGGGCAGATATTTGATTTTTTTCATTTAATCAATAAAAAACAAGATGAAGAAATTCCTTCGATTTTAATTTCTTCAGTTACTACTTCATTGGAAATTTTAAATGATTTTAATTTTGCTTATCAAGAATATTTGTCTAATGAAGAAGCTTTTTTAAGTGATTATTTAAGTGAATTTAAGAATAGTTTGCTTTTTCTTGCACAAGACATTATTTCGAAGGAGGAAAAAATTAATTATCCTCTACTCCTCTTTTTCTCAGCCATAAAACAGGGATATATTTTTGATTTGCAAGCTAAATTCTATTTTCAAGATGAAAAAACTTTTTTTGAACTTATTAAAACTTATTTAATAAGACCTCATAAAAATGCGAAATTTATTGTTAAGGGAAGCTCTATAAATTCTGAGGTTATTGTAAAGAAGATTGTTTATTTATATGAGCAATATTTTCAGAAAAAAAATAGCATTGTTAAGCTTTTTGCCGATGAAAGAATTTCGCTGTTTTTTCAAGAATTTAGTCTAGTAAATAACTCTAAGTCTAACTATGAAGATTTAATTGATGAAAAAATCAGAAGAATTTATGAATTTGGCGAAAACCTAAACTCTATTGCTCCATCTCAAATAGAACTAGAAAAAGCAATAGAAATGAGTAAATTACAAAAAAATAACAAAAAAAATAAAGAAAAAACGGTTTCTAACGTGATATTAGGCAACGAGGTTAGTGAAGCTATGATTTTAATTAATCAAGCCTATAAAGAGCCATCCGATAGTCTCAAAACAAAGGTTTTTGATGGTGAGTTTGTTAAAAAAATTGAAACACTCTTCTCTACTCAAAGAAAAAAAGAAAAGCATGTCCGTCAACAAAAAAACATTGTTCAAGGCAAAGAGATTATCCAAAAAAGTAAAAAAAGAAAAATACTCTTTTGGCTTGGAAGTTTTGGATTTGGATTAGGCTTTATTTTATTACTTTTATTCTCTCTTTTTAGTTTAAGCCAAGAAAAAATTAGCGATCAGTTGTATATTGCAGTTAAAAATAATGGAGAAAACATAGAAAAAATTGATAAGTCAATATTTTATAGGTTTTTTAGTTTTCAGTTGAAACAATACCTAAAAGTTTTTCCAGAAGAAAATTTAACTGATGCAATAGATATTAGAGAACTAGAAAATTCTTTGGTTTCTACTAATCGAAAAGACCAGGAATTTCAAAAGAAGGCTTTTGATTTATATAAAAATTCCATTAATGGAGGAGTGGAATTGGGTGTTTTTTATGATGATTTATTGACAGTTTTAAATGAAAAAATTGAAACAGATAAGGTTTTTAACTCTTATTTAATGTCTCTAAATATGGATTTGTATCAAGGAGAGGAGAAGAGTACTTGGCAAAAAACTTTACTTGAAAGCAAAAACTCTCTTAAGAATTCTTTGCAATTTAAAAGATTCATTACTTCTTTTAAGAATTTTATTTTTCAACCAGGCAGAATAAACCTTCTTGTTTTAATTCAAGATAGCTCAGAAATAAGAGCAACCGGAGGATTTTTAACAGAGGCAGTGATTCTAAGTTTTGACAATGGTGTTTTAGTCGACAAGCAAGTGCTAGATGTGAATGACGTCGACGCTAGGGTATATGGACATAGGGAAGCTGATCAAGAAATAAAAGATTTACTTGGCGAAAAGAATTTTTATTTTAGAGATAGTAATTGGCAAGTTGACTTTGCGAATAGTAGTAGAGAAGCAGAATCATTTGTTGAACAAATTACTGGTTATAAGATTGATTTGTCTATAGCCTTGAATAGTAAAACTTTTTCTTCAATCTTAAAATCTCTTAAAGAACTGACCTTGACCAGCGGAACAAAAATAACAGCCCTTAATTATTTAGACAGTAAAGAAAAAACAGCATCTCTTGATTATAAAAGTATGAATGATGAAAAGTTTAGTTGGCAGCTTACTAATGCTTTGGTAGAAAAAATTACTAATCTGGAAGAAGATCAATTTATTTCTTTATTTAATGTTTTAGCTCAAGATTTAAATCAAAAAGAAATACTTTTAAAATCAAATAGTCAGGAGTTGCAACAGGCGATAGAATCAAACTCTTGGAGTGGGAGAAAGCTAAATATTTCTTGTCCTTCAGAGTTTAAACAGGAAAAATGTTTAATAGATTCAATTTACCAAGTCGAAAGTAATGTTGGTATTAATAAAATTAACCCTTACATTAAAGAGAGTATTGAACATAATCTTGGTATCGGTAAAGATTTTATTCGTCATAAACATAAAATTCTTTTTGAAAATCTCGCTAGAAATAATTCCTGGCCACTTGGGAGTTATAAAAACTACTTAAGATTTTATTTAAATCCTCAAGCCAATTTAGAAAAAATTGAAATAAATGGACAAGCTTTAGATCTTACAAAAATAAAAATTACTGATTCTGCAGAAAGTAAAGAAATTGGTGTCTTTATCGAAATTCCAGAACAAAATAAGCTAGAGCTAACGATTACATATTTAGTTCCTAATTCTTCTGTAGCGCCGTTTTCTTATGTTTTCTTTGACCAAAAACAGCCGGGGATTTTGGTGAAACAAACAAAATACAACATTGTTTTTGATGAACAATTTAAACCACAACTAATAGCTCCACAGGCAGTTTATCAAGATAAAATTATTTATTTTGAAAATGATAACTCTGACCATTTCTTATTTGCCATTAGTTTTATTTAATTTTTCACGTGCTTTTTTTATTTAATTTTCTTTAAATGCTTTTTATCAATCCTTTTTTATGCTTTTTTATTGAAAACATTTTTGTCATTTTGATATACTTAGTTAGGTTCTTTTAGATGTTGAAGATATTTAAATTGTATAAATAAATAGTCGGCTTCCAAGTCAAGGTTTATTATGGTAAAATAACCGTTCTTAACCAAGGAAGGTTTAAATCTAGTATGGAAAAAATTAAATTCGCTGCTTCTAAAAGACAGAATAAAAAAAACAATCAAATTCGTAGAGAAGGTAATATTCCAGCCAATATGTATCAGGCAGGAAAAGATTCTATTGCTCTAGAACTAAATAATTTAAATTTTGTAAAATTATCAAGACATCTCAACGAAAATGCTATTATTTATTTGCAAATTGAGGGGGAAAAGAGCGAAGCTCCTGTTTTGGTTGATGAAATTCAATACGATGTTTTTGGTAAAAACATCCTTCATGTTGTTTTCAGAAAAATTAATCTTTCTGAAAAAATAAAAGCCTATATTCCTGTCGAGTTAGTTAATGAATTTAGTGTTGAAAACGGTGTTTTAGTTTTGGTTAAAGACAGTATTGAAGTTGAAGCATTGCCAACAGATTTGCCAGAAAAATTTGAAATTGATCAGTCTGAATTGAAGACAATCGGTGATCAAATTATGCTGTCTTCACTAAAACTTGATTCTAGCAAAGTTACTCTAGTTCTCGCTGAAGATGAAAAGCCAGAAGATGTTGTTGTTGCTCTTGCTCAAGAAAAAGCAGAGGAGATAGTAGAAGAAGCTTCTACTGAGCTTGTTGAACCAGAATTAGTTGGTGAAAAGAAGGAGGAGGCTTCAGAGTCTGCTCCGGAAGAAGCAAAATCTTAATTTTCTAAATAGATGATTTTTGGATCGATTAACTGAGCTTTTTCGAGATATTTGTTTATTTCGTCTTGGTTTTTGTTGGCTTTATTTATTTCAATTAAATTTAAATATAATCCAAGGCTGTTTATTCTTTGTTTTTCTAGATTTTGGTAGAATTCCAGACTTTCAGTCAATTTATTTTCTGGTAAAAGTGTTTTTTGAAAGTTGAGGTTTTGATCTAAATTTTTTATGGAATTAATTTCCTGATAGTTGATCTTTATAGTGTTTCTTTCCTTTAGTGTAAAAAGATTTAAACCAACCATTATGACGATTAATATTAATAGAAATAAATCGGTGTATTTTTTTTGATCTGCTTTTTTAAATAAAACCACTACCAAGAAGGCGGCTAGGTTACTAATCAGCTTTAAACAAAGCCAAAATAATTTAAAATATGAGAAAAAAGTGTTTGGCACGTGAAAAAATTATAGCTTATTTTGGCCAAGCACTACTAGCTAGAACTTTTTCGTCTACTATTTTTTCTTTAACCAATTCTTGCCAAATAGCTTCAGTTACAAAAGGCATAAAAGGGTGGAGTAATTTGAGAAAAACCTGTAGACCATTAAACATTAATTCTTGATTTATCAATCCTTTTTTAGATTCTTCAATACATTGATCACAAAACCAATGCCAAAATTCATTATAAAGAGTGTCTGCAGCAACACCAATTTGTAGTGCATTTAAATTTTTAGTGATTTCTTTGGCAATTTCTTGGAGTTTTTTTGAAAAAAGTTCATCATTTTGACAATTTTTGGCTTGTTCTTCTTTTTTCTCTGCCTTAGTTATCAAAATAAAACGACTAGCGTTCCAAAGTTTGTTGCTTAGATTACGAGCGGCTTTAAAATCACCATCGCTAACAGACTTATCTAAACCAGCAGAGGAACGAATCACAAGTGCCATTCTGAGCGCGTCAGTGCCATATTTTTCGCTTATATCCATTGGGTTGACTACATTTCCCTTACTCTTACTCATTTTTTGACCTTTTGAGTCTCTAATCAGTCCATGCAGGTAAACATTTTTAAATGGGGTTTTACCTGTCTTATAAATACCCATCATAAGCATTCTCATTACCCAAAACATTAGGATATCATAGGCAGTTTCCATTGTGGTTGTGGGGTAGAAGCGGTCAAAATCTCCTGGTTTGTTGTTTATTAGAGTTACAAATGGCCATTGGCTAGAAGAAAACCAGGTGTCGAAAGTATCTGTTTCTTGGAGGTATTTTTCTCCTGGATTCTCTTGACTGACTAAGTATTTAGCTCCAATTTCCGCACTAATATTTTGTAAGCCGTTTTTAATGCTCTTGATTGAATGCTTTTTTAGTAAATCGCCTAGCTTGCCAGATATACGTTGTTTTTGCTCATCAACGAAAGTAATCATTGCGTTCTGGTTTTGGTCTATTTCATACCAAATTGGCAATCTAATTCCCCAAACTATTTGGCGGCTAATATTCCAATCCTCAAGTGTCTCTAGCCAATGACGGAGAATTTTGTCGTGTCCAGCACCGAAAACTTTAATTTCTCCTTGGTCTAGCTTCTTTACAACAGCTTCCGTCAAACCTTTAACTTTAATATAAAACTGGGGGAGTGGGAGCGGTTCGATAGGATTACCACATCGATAACAAACACTCAGGTTGTTGTGATAATTTTTTTCCACTTTTACTAATAAACCTTTTTCTTCTAAATCTTTAGCCACCTGTTCTCTGGCAACTGCTACTTTTAAGTGAGCATATTTTCCAGCAGCTTCGGTTAAACGTCCTTCAAAATCAACAATTTGAATTGGTTCTGGGAGTTCGTTTTTATGTCTTTGCCAGGCAGCAAAATCATTAAAATCATGATACGGGGTAATTTTGACTACTCCGGTACCAAATTCCATATCAACAAAATCATCAGCAATAACTTTAAGTTTGAATTTCCCATTAAGTCCATCAACTTCCACTTCTTGTCCGATGTATTGCTGATAGCGTTTGTCGTTTGGATTGACCGCCAAGCCGGTGTCACCAAATTTGGTTTCTGGTCTGGTGGTGGCCAGGACAAAGGGGCCATATTTAATGTAATAAAGCGAAGTACTTTGCTCTTTATGATCAACTTCTAGATTACTAAAAGCAGTGCCACATTTTGGACAAAAATTAACTAGACGGTTGGTTCTATAAACCAACCCATCTTCATTCATTTTTACAAAAGTTTCCAATACTGTTTTTACGATGTCTTGATCTAATGTGAACTTATATCTACCCCAATCAGCACTGGCTCCTAATTTCTTGATTTGGTCGACAGCAATTGCAGAATTTTCTCCCACATAATCCCAGATCATTTTAAACAAAGTATCTCGATCAAAATTAAAACGACTCTGACCATCTTTTTTTAGTTTTTTTTCAAAAACGAACTGAGTTTCAATGCCAGCATGGTCAGTTCCTGGAATCCAGACGGTATCCTTGCCTTGCATACGAGCAAAACGAACCATAATGTCTTCAATTGAGACAAACATTGCGTGACCGACATGTAGGGGGTCATTAGCATTTGGTGGAGGCATAATAACTGAAAAACTTTCCTCCTCATTTTTTAAATTTTTTCTCAATTCTTGATTGATTTGGCTATCTGGATTAAAACAATCATGTTCTAGCCATAATTTATAAATTTGGCTTTCGTGATTTTTAGCTTGATATTGTGTGTCTAGCATGGTTTGATCTGGCAATTATAACATTTGCCATAAATCTATTGTAGAATAGCTTGTTTATATGCGACAAGTGAATCTAGTTGATGATCAAGACAAAATAATTGGTCAAACAAGTCTTATAGATGCCCATCGTGGTAAGGGAAAAAAACATCAAGCGGTGTCGTTGTTTTTATTCCACCAAAAAAAATCTGGTGAGTTCGAATTGCTTTTACAACAAAGGAGCAAAGAAAAAATTGTTGGCAATTTGCAGTGGGCTAATACGCTTTGTGCAAATTTATCTCCATCTGAAGATCATTTGTCTTGTTTGAAGAGGCGAGTTTGGGAAGAATTGGGCTTTAAGTGGCAAAATTCTTGGAGCTTAGAAAAATTTATGGTTTTTGATTATCAGGTGGCTTGTGAGAATAATTTTTCGGAAAATGAAATTGATCATCTTTTTATTTCTATTCTTAGTGACAATGATTTTAAAAAACTTCAAATTAGACCAAATATTGAAGAAGTTTTTGATATTGCTTGGGAGAATTGGAATATGATTTTAAATCAGGGAGTTCCAGAAAAAAAACTTACTCCTTGGTTTAGTCTTTTTTTAGGAAATAAAGAAATCATTACAAAAATAAATCAATTTTTAAATTTATGTCAGAAGTAAAATCTCTAGTTCCAGATCATGTAGCAATCATCATGGATGGTAATCGTCGTTGGGCGCGTCAACATGGACTATCGATAATTAAAGGCCATCGCAAAGTGGCTGAGGAAATGATTGAACGCTTAGCTGATTTTGCCATTCTTTCTAAAGTAAAATATTTGACTCTTTGGGCTTTTAGTACAGAAAATTGGCAAAGATCGTCTGAAGAAGTTGACGGAATTATGAATCTTTTTCGTGAAACTTTTGCAACTAGTTCTGAGAGATTGCATAAAAAGGGGGTGAGGGTGGCTGTAATTGGAGATATGAGTAAATTTCCAAAAGACATCCAAGACGGAGTGAATTTTTGGGTTAATGAAACTAAAAATAATCAGAAGTTGATAGTGACTTTCGCTTTAAATTACGGGGGAAGAGATGAAATTAAAAGAGCTGTTGCTCTTGGTGGTGAAGATTTTGAGGAATTTCTTGATACAAAGAAAGCAATTAATTTACCAGATCCCGATCTTTTAATTCGTCCTGGAGGAGAGAAGCGTTTGTCTGGTTTTCTAACTTGGCAAACTGTTTACACTGAGCTTTATTTCACCGATGTCCTGATGCCTGATTTTGATGAAAAAGAATTCTCTAAAGCATTAAATGATTATGCTAGTAGACAGAGAAGATTCGGCAAATAAATACTGGTTTTTACCAATTCTTGCCAGATCCAGGAATCACAAATTCTTTAATTGCTTCAATTCCTGTGAAGTTGGAAATTAAATTGATAATAATAAAAGAGGATAGAGCCAGAATAATACCAATAATGGCAAAAGTGATGGAGTTTTTGGATTTTTCTACTGCCTGAGAGTTTCCGCCCATTATCATCATGTTAAAACCGGCATAAATTACCATTATAAAACCGACTATTCCGAGGACGGTCAGGGCAACAGACATCACATTGGAAAGTAAACAGCCGATTCCTTGAATAGTGGCAACATCACCATTAACACATCCAGAATTTATTTCTGACCAGTTTTGAGTTTGAGCGTAGGCTTGTTTAATGATTTGCATCTCTTCCTAAATTATAACCTTTTTGATTTAAAAGCCAAGTAATATTCGGATCCTCCCTAATACAATTTGGTCAAAAAAACCCGCTTTTTCAAGCGGGTTTTTGTTATTTTCGATTGTTTTGTCGATTTTATCGAGGGTTATTGATATCGCCAACGTTGTTGAAGACGTCGTTGAAATCACTGAAGCCCAAGAATTGGACGACCAAGGTGATTACTGCGTAAGAAGCGGCAATAATGACCAAACCAATAATAGCAGCGGTCAGCTTGTTTCTGGCACTTTCTGCTTTGTTTTTATCACCACCTGAAGTAATCCATTCAACACCACCCCAGATCATGTAGGCAAAAACCAATAAGGCAGCAACCAACATTACAACGTTTAGAATAGAACTAAACATGGTTCCGAAGTTGGTAGCATAACCCTTGCCAGTACTAATTGGTTCTATATTGACTTCAGCCATGACCAAAGAGGCACTAGCCAACAAACCACTCATTGCGGTTCCAGCAGCTAGGGCAATTTTTTGTATTGATTTCATAAATTACTCCTTTTTAACTTTTAAATTATTTATTCCAGATTTATTATATCAAGTTTAGTCAAATTTTATTTAAATGTCAAAACATCAATTCCAAGAAATTCTTGAATTAGCATAAAAATAGCAGTGGTGGCTGCTAAAATTATGAGTCCAGTTATGGCATTGGAAATTTTGTTTCTGGCGCTTTCCACCTTGCCTTTTTCTCCAGCTGAAGTGATCCACTCAATTCCACCCCAGACTAAAAATCCTAAAACCAATATGGCTGCTACAGTCATTGCGACGCTCATGATATTACTAAAGAAAACTCCAAAACCACCATCGCTTCTACTATGCATAGAAGCACCTTGCAAACCTTGTTTACTAGCTTCTCCTGCTATATCTAGTGTAAGAGCAATTTGTTTGGTCATATTTTTTTGTCTTTAGTTGTTTATTCCTGCTGCTGCACCGCCACTTGGAGCTGCGCCACTGGGAACTGTCCCAGATGGGGAAGTAAGAGAATTGCTATTAGTGCTTGGGCCATTAAGACCACTTGATTGGGTTGGTAGAGTAAGTTTAAGTAAGTCAAAGTTTTTGCCGAAGAAAATTTTGCTAATAAAGCTCAAAATAGTAAAGGAGGCTACTAAAAGAACGAGACCAACGATTGCATTAGTCATTCTGCCTCTGGCTGATTCAGCCTTTTTGCTATCTGATCCAGACATAATCCATTCGAAAGCACCCCAAATAAAGTAAACTATTACAGCTAAAGCACCTAGGTTCATGCTGACTTTCCACAAGTAGACGGTGTAGTTAATGAATTTACTACCATCAGCGGCTCCTTCATTGGTGCCTAATTGGCCAATTACAGGATTGGTGACTGCAGCGCTAACTTTTGAAGTAATTGCTAAAAAAGCTGCTAAAAGAAGAAAGCTCACTAAAAAAGATTTTTTATTTAATTTCATAATTAGTTTGTTATGGTGTCACTACTCCGGTTGGAGCTGCTGCTCCTGGGACAATGCTCTGTATTAATTGTGCTGGATTTAAGATAGATATACCAACCAAACTACCAATTAAACCAATGATGGCATAACTGGCAACAATTAAGATTAATCCTAGAGTTCCCCAAATGAATCTATTTTTAGCTTTTTCTACTTTGCTGCTGTCACTACCAGCTGTAACCCATTCATAAGCAGCTAAAAATGAATAAACAATAAAAAATAGGGCTGCTAAGGCGGTAATTAAACCAATAATGTCACTAATGTATAGCTCTAAAGAGGAAGTAAAACCAGCACTGTCCATGGTTTTTGGTGCTCTTGCTTCTGTGATTGGTTTGATTTGTCCGATACTTGCCATATTTTCTTTTTAAATACTTGTTGGAATTGCTGTTGGTATCTGTGGATTGATAATAAAAGTGGGGTCACCAAAAATAATTAAACTAATGATTCCAGCGATTGTGTAAGCTGCCACGATTAAAACCAAACCAGAAACGCTAAGAGAAAGGTTGGTTCCAATTTTTGCATAGGCAGAAGAATCTCCGGCTGCTGTAATATAGGTGAAGCCAGCGGTAATAAAATTAAACATTACCCAAATACCAGCGATAATTGAAGCAAATTTAATCATGTTTGAAACAAAGATTAACAAGCCAATATTGCTTCCAGCTGCTCCAGCTTGAGCATTTAGCTCTTTAACTCCTACTGGTGCTTCTATGTTGCCAAAAACACTATCGCCTGCGGCTGCTTTAACTTGGCTATTGCCAATAAATAATAGTCCAAAAACTAAAACAAGACTAAGTATGATTTTTTTCATTTCTATCTTTAGATTATAAACCATTTAATTTTTTAATTAAAACCCATGTTGATGCCAGTTAGAAGTTGAATTATTTGCATGATCCAATAAGCTGCAAGCATAATGACAAGACCAATCAAAGCAGAGGTCATGGTTGTTTTGGCCTTATCCTTGTCTTTTCCTTGACCAGCTATCATGGCAAATCCAGCTCCAACAATCATTAAAAATAAGAAAAAGCCGGCAGCAACAAAAATTACCTTGACGATTAAATTAATCATGTCGTCAGTGCTGTTAAAAACCTCTTTGACTGGAGTGCCATCTTTCAGAACTAATTTGTCGCTAATTGGAATTTCTACTGCCTCAACATCAACTTGAGATTGAACTCCACCTCCGCCACTATCTGAAGTGTCTGCTGCAAAAATTGGAGAAACATTAAGGGTAAAAGCTAAGAATAAACAAACAACTAATAGCAACTTGTTTTTCATCATTAATTATTATAAATGAATTTTACTTTCTATCTAGTGTAAAATAGCTTCAATGCAGAGCTTAAATCGTTTTGTTGGATTTGATAATGAGTTTGTTTTAGTTCAAGCCTTAAAAAAGGGTGAAGAACTTGCTGTTGAATATTGGTTCAAAAAATATCGTTTAACTCTCAAAAAAATTGCTTTAACTAAATTGCCAAATAGCGCGGTGGCCGCAGAAGTTGTACAAGAAACTTTTATCAACTGTCTACAAACACTCAATTTGTTTAAAGGTAACTCTTCATTATTAACTTGGATGCAAAGTGTAATGAGACACGAAATATCTGATTATTATCGTAAGCGTTATGCTAAAAAATTTATTCAAACTATTCCTTTAAGCGATTTTTTACTGGAACAAAATTATAAAGATGCTGCTTCTTCTGCAGAGTTGGTCTCAATTGTTTTGAAGAAAATGATCAAAAAAAATCGTGAACTTTTATTAAAAAAATATGTAGACTGTCAGAAAGTCAAAGACATAGCGATTGAAACTGGCAATACTGTCAAAGCTGTTGAATCAGATCTTTTTAGAGCTAGGCAAGAATTTAAAACTTTATGGCTGGAGTTAGATTCTCAAATATGATGGAAGATAATTTTTTAAAAATTCTCAAAAACACAGCTAAGGAACAAAGCTCTTTAGGTAATGAGAAGTTAATTCCAGATCAGTTGAGTGATTTAGCTAATTTTGTTGCCAGCTATATGTGGCAATCTATCTTAGTTTTATCGATTTTAACTGCGATTTTATTTAATTTTTGGATTTTATATCAACAATAAGATGTCAATTAAAAAGCATCAACAATTTAAAACTTTATCGGTCTTAGAATCATTCTTTTATTCAAGCATACAAATGTTTCTTGGACTTCTTTTACATCCTTATCGCAGTATGCAACTTATAGTTAAAACTAAAATTTTGTTGCCATTTATTCTTTATCCAACCTTAATTGGTTTATTGTTGTGTTTAATTCTAAAATTTACGCCAGTAATTTTTATTTATAATTCTTCTTTTATTTTTAGTTTTTCTTATCAAGTTGCCCTGTTTTTTTGTTTTTACTGGCAACTTATGCTTTTTTATTTATTGTTGCGTTTTGCCAGGGCTTTTTTGAAATTGTATAAAAGTTAAAATGTTAATCAAATCTTTGGCTCTTCAGAATTTTCGTAATTTTACTTTGACAAGTTTTAATTTTGCTAAAACCAATTTGATTTTTGGCAATAATGGTATTGGTAAAACCTCAATTATTGAGGCAATCTATTTATTGGCAACAGCCGATAGTTTTAGGGCAGGAAAAGTAGAAGAAATGATTCGTTTGGAAGCAGATCTTGGTAGAGTGCAGGGTTTAATTGATCTGGAAGGTGCTAATGCGGATGAAGAAAATGAGGAGTTGAAGCTAGAGGCGATGCTTACAAGGGGTGTGGTTCAAGGTAAAAAAACTCAATATCGTTTATTTTCTGTTAATGATATTCGTCGTAGAAAAAAAGATTTTTTAGCTTTTTTTAAAGCGGTTGTTTTCCGTCCTGAGGATTTACGTTTGGTAGAAGGTTCTCCTTCGCGTCGTCGCAGTTTTTTAGATACAGCTTTATCTATGGTTTCGATGGAATATGCAATGGCACTTTCAAGATATGAGCAAACTCTTAAGCGTCGCAATCGTTTATTGCAAAAGGTGAGCGAAGGCAAAGAAGCTAGAGACACTCTTAATTTTTGGAATTTAAATTTAATTAAAAATGGTGAAATTTTACAGAGGCAAAGGAGCGGTTTCATTGATTTTATTAGAGAAGTTGTTTTTCCTTTTGAGCTCAACATTGAATATGAGCCGTCTATTATTTCAGAGAGAAAGATTTTAGAGCATTTAGATAAGGAAATTTTTCTTGGTCACACTTTAATTGGGCCGCACAAAGATGATTTTACTCTTAAATTTTCTCAAGAAGAGAAAAAAATTGATAATTTAAGTTTATTGGCCTATGGTTCAAGGGGACAACAGCGCTTGGGGGTTTTGTGGCTCAAAGTTGCAGAATTGCAGTTTTTAACAGATAAAATTGGCTATCAGCCAGTTTTATTATTGGATGATATTTTGTCTGAATTAGACGTTCATAGTAAAAGTATGGTTCTAGATCTTTTACAAAGCTATCAATCAATTTTGACAACAGCTGACGCTGAAGTTCTTGCCGACTTAAAAAACAGAATAGATGATTTAAATTTGATTATTTTGTAATTTGCCACAAGATTTGTGGCACCATCTCTACCAAATCACTGCTGTTGAAATATGGCCCCTGTATTTTGTAGAGTTCTTCGCCAGCTTTTTTATTTACATAGCTTGCAGCGAGACAGCTTTGAAGCGCGTTATTTTTACAATAAAGTGCGGCTAATAATCCGGCCAAAACATCTCCAGTTCCTCCCTTGGTCATTCCGGCATTGCCCCCGCTGATTTTCTGAGGTTTAGCTTTGTTTGGCTCAAAAATTTTATCAGTTGGTCCTTTAAGCAAACAAAAACAGTTGGCTTGATAGTTGTTTTCATCAAAATTCTTGTTTTTTTTATTCAAAATGGTTATCTCTTGATGATGAGGTGTGATAATGTGATTTTGGTTGAGGAGTTTTGCATCGAGCATTTGTAGGGCGCCGGCATCTATTACCCACTTTTTGTCAGAATACTTTTTGAGTAGTTTATTAACCAATCTCTTAGTGTAAAAAGACCTGTCCATCCCTGGCCCAATTAAGATGGCATCAGCTTCTTGAATGTAGTTTTCAATTTGATTTCTACCAATAATAATGCCGTTCCAGAAATTTTCTTTGGCTTCTTTGATGAGCTTGTTGTTGCTTGGGACGGATGAATAAAAAACCATGTCGACAATTTTACTTGCCACATCCAAGCTCCATTTACTGGCAGCGTGAAAAAGTTCGCTGCCGCCAATAATCAATAGCTTGCCATTTTGCCCTTTATGAGAATTGTTTTTTGGTAAAAGAATCTCTGCAATTTTTTCTTTCATTGGTTTGATTTTAACTTATTTTTCATCTTATTTCTTTGCAACTTTATCTTAAAAACGCTTATTAAATATTTTTTCTTGTATATTTTGCAAGAATCTTCCCAAAATGAGCAAACAGGTTTAAAATCAGTCCAAATGTATCAGCCAAAGTTTGAGATCACCAATCACTTACTAACCTACATTTCTTCCATTGAGTCAGCCAAAGCCCTAATTGATCACTCAGCTCTTGTTCCATCTTGGGAAGCTAAATTTCGTGATGAGGCTATGACTAGAAGCGTGCACTTTGGCACTCACATTGAGGGTAACGAGCTAACCGTTGATCAGGCTGAAAAAGTTGTTCAACTAAAAAATACTAGCAATCCTCAAGCGGTGGTTGATCAAACAGGTATTATTGCCAGAGACAGAGATATTCAAGAAGTAATTAATTATCGCAATGTAATTGCCTGGATTGACCAACGTTCTCCAAAAAATAAACAGCAGGAATTAAATCTAGACACTTTGTTGACTCTACATCAACTCACTATGCAAAAACTCCTACCAGAGGAGCAAATCGCTTCTTTTCGTGAGAAGCAGGTGATTGTTCGTGGAGCTGCCAACGGTCAGGTTGTTTTTCGCCCACCAGTTTCAGTTGAAGTGCCATTTTTAATTGAAGATTTTTTTTCTTGGTTAAATAGCGCAGAAACTAGAGAAATTCATCCAATTTTGAAAGCAGCAATTACCCATTATTATTTGGTTTATATTCATCCATTTGTTGAGGGAAATGGTAGGGTTGCTAGAGCTTTTGCTACTTTAGTGCTTTATGATTCAGGCTATGATTTCAAGCGCTTTTTTTCCATCGAAGAGTATTTTGATAGTGATGTAGAAGCTTATTATCAGGCTTTACTTTCTGTTCAACAGAGTAGTGAAAAGAATTTAACTTATTGGTTGGAGTATTTTGCTTATGGTTTGGCTTTGGAAATTGATAAAGTCAAACAAAAAGTACTCAAACTTTCTCAAGATTTAAAAATTCAGCGAGAACTTGGTCAGCAAGTAGCTCTCTCTGAAAGACAAATAATTTTACTTGAAGTTTTACAAAACCAGGGAACAATGACCTCTGAAGATGCGCAAAAAGCTTTGCCAAATGTTTCTGTAGATACAATTTTACGTGATATCAAAGATCTTATTTCTAAAGGTGTAGTGCAAAAACGTGGTGTAACTAAGGGTGTGAGCTACACTTTACTTAATTAAAAATTGTCACTTTAACTGTTAGAATGCTCTTATGTTTTTTAGAGATTTTTCTGTTTATTTACAAAGAATTGAAAATGTCTCTGCAAGATTGGAAATTACTTCAATTTTGGCAGAACTATTTAAAGATCTATCCTCATCTACTGGTAACAAAACCAACGAAAAAGAAATTATTTTAGCTACTTATTTGATGCAGGGCAGTTTAGTGCCTTCTTATTTGTCTCTTGAGTTCCAGATGTCAGAAAAGATGTTGATTAAAACTTTGGCTAGATTGCAAGTCAAAAATGGTTTTGGAGAATCTAGTGTCGATGATAGCTTGTTTGCTGCAGTAGATAAAAATATATTTCGCGATTCAACTTTTTTAGAAACCAGTTTGCTTGCTGAGTATAAAAAAGTTGGTGATATTGGAGAGCTTTTCGAACAAAAACTTTCATCTTTTGTAAATCCAAAAATGATTATTGATGAAAATGATCAAGATCTTTCAATAGAGGAAGTTTATGACTTTCTTAAAGAAATAGCCATTACTTCCGGAATTGGTTCTCAGGATAAGAAAATAGAGCTGCTAGCAAATTTATTGCAAAAGCTAAATCCATTATCCGCAAAATATATTAGTAGAATAATTTTAAGCAAAATGCGTCTTGGGTTCTCAACAATGACGCTAATTGACGCGCTTTCTTTTGTTAAAAATGATAGCAAAATTGATAGTGCTAATCTAGAAAAAACTTTCTTTAAAAAAGCTGATCTTGGTAAATTAGCCGCAGCCTATCTATTGGAAAAAAAAGATCTAACTAGTTTAGAACTTTTAAAGGATTATCAGTTAGAAATTGGAGTGCCAATTTTGCCTGTTCTTTGTCAGCGTTTGAATAGTGCCCATGAAATTATTGAAAAAATGGGAGAAGTTGTGGCTGAACCAAAATATGATGGTCTTCGCGTGCAGATCCATATTGATAAAAATGGTTTTTCAGATACAGGATTAAAGTACAAGGCTTTTACCAGAAATCTAGACAATGTTACTCATATGTTTCCAGAGCTAGCAGCAGTAGTTGATTGTCTTTCTGTTAAAAATTGTATTCTTGATACAGAAGCCATTTGTTTAGACAAGCAAACTGGTAAATTTTTGTCTTTTCAAGAGACAATTCAGCGCAAACGTAAGCATGGTGTCTCTGACAAAGCTTCAGAATTGCCAATATGTTTTTATGCTTTTGATTTGTTGTCATTAGATGATAAATCTCTCATAGATGAAGAATTAACTCTAAGAAAGTCAAAATTAGAGCAAGTGCTAAATGATGGAGTTTTTATCAAAAAAACAAAATATTTATTGATAAATGACGCGGAGAAACTAAAGGTATTTCATGAGGAGCAGTTAAGATTGGGTTTGGAAGGTGCGGTGATGAAACAAAAAGACTCACAATATGTTTCCGGTAGAAAGTCTTGGCGCTGGGTCAAAATAAAAGAAGAAGAGGGTAGCCAGGGAAAACTTTCTGACACAATTGATTGTCTAATGCTCGGATATTATGTTGGTAAAGGTAAGAGGCAGAGCTTTGGAATAGGTGCTCTTTTGGTTGGAGTTTTGGACGTATCTAAAAATGGTGAAATAATGGTCAGGAGTCTTTCAAAAATTGGCACAGGATTAACCGACGATCAATTTAAGGAGGTCAAAAAACTAGCTGATCAAAATTTAACTAAAAACAACCAAAAACCAGAATTTTATGATGTAGATAAAAATCTTTTTCCAGATTTTTGGTTGGAACCAAAGATTGTTTTAGAAATCGCAGCTGATGAAATTAGTAAATCACCAATTCATTCGGCTGGAGTAGCCTTGCGCTTTCCTCGTTTAGTGCAAATTCGTGCTGATAAAAATTTTGAGGATGCTACCACATTAGAAGAATTGTCTTCAATTCATATTGCAAATTAATTGATTTTTTATGCTTTGATTAATCGATCTATTTCTTTAAGTAAAATATTGATTGAGTTTTGGTTGTATTTTTTTAGTTTTTTAATGCTTTTAGAAAAAAGCTTAAGTTTTTTTGGATTATTGATTAATTTTTGTAATTTTTGGTTTGCTTTTTTAGCATTTTCTTCAGCAATGCCAAGTTTATATTCATTTATTACTTCCAAGTTGCCATCTTCTTGTCCATGAATATGAGTGATTGCAAAAAAAGGAGTTTCACAAGCAACGCTTTCAAATAATGTATTGGGCCCAGCCTTGCCGATAACTAAATCCGCAGCTTGCATATAAAGATGCATGTCTTTGGTGTAAGCAACAGGAATGATTTTTGCTTCAGAAGAACTAAGCTTGTCTAGGCTGCTTTTTATACCGACTACATTATTGTATAAAAACTTGTTTTTACCGCAGGCAATAATGAAATTTACTTTTTTACTGCAATTAATAATACTTGGCAGAATTTTTAAAATAGTGCTAGAACCTTCTGATCCAGATGAAACAAGAATTGTGAGATCATCATTGATGTTGAGTTTTTTTCTGATCTCATTTTTTTGGTATTCCTCCTCAAATTTACTACGTACAAACCAGCCAGATTTAATCATGTTTTTTTTCTTGTGTTTTTCAATTATAAAATCGTCAAAAACAAAATTAATTTTTGCTTTTTCTGATATAGATAACGGATGAACTGTTTTTGGATCAGCAACAAAATTAATCAAAGGAATGCCTTTTTCTTCTTGGATTTTTTCTAAAACAGGATTGCATCCAAGATAGGCACTAATGGCTAAGTCAATGTCATTTTTCTCAATAAACTCTCTTATTTTATTTTCATTGTTTAGTGTAAACCATAATTCAATTGCTTGTTTGGTGGTGTCATTTTTTTCCATTAGTTTGGAAGTCATATTGAAGGGTAGACCAAATAAACCAGGGGCTAGTTTGTACATGTAGTCGTACAAAAGATTAAAAGGCTCGTCATAAACAAATGTTTTAATTTTGTATTTGTTTTTTGTGTGCTGAATTATTTTTTCAGTGATTGCTTGCGAAAT
Organism: uncultured bacterium; assembly: GCA_903842795.1. Classification (GTDB taxonomy): domain Bacteria; phylum Patescibacteriota; class Microgenomatia; order UBA1400; family PJMF01; genus UBA1364. Next base: position 20,353 of record CAIMNJ010000001.1, read on the forward strand.
GCTGCCGTGACCGTGGTCGCTAGTGAAGATGCCGATGGTTTTCATTGTTTGCTTATTATATACTTTAACTTAATTTACTTGAAGAAATTTGCTTATTTTTATGAAAATTATCATGGGACTTGGAAATCCAGGAAAAGATTACGAAGAAACAAGACATAATGCCGGGTTTGAAATGGTTGATTATCTAGCCAAAAAATTTTCTCTTAAATTTAAGTTTGATAAAAAATTTCAAGCAGAATATGTTAAGGCTGAAATTATTCAAAATGGTGTGCCTGAAGATATTTGTTTAATTAAGCCAATGACTTTTATGAATAATTCAGGAATGGCCCTTCGTTCTTTTTTGGAGTATTTTTATGAGGAAATTCTTGATGAGGACGAAGGAAATCACCTAATTATCGCTCACGATGACTTAGATTTGGAATTGGGACAATTCAAGCTACAAAAAGGCAAGGGCCCTAAAATTCACAATGGACTTAGTTCAATTTATCAGCATTTAGGACATAAAAACTTTTGGCATTTAAGATTAGGTGTTGATTCTAGGGGTGGAGAAAGAAATATAAGTCCAAGCGATTATGTTTTAATGAAAATGAATTCAGCAGAAAAAGATAAATTGCAGAACGTTATTGCTGAAGTAGTAGGTTTGCTTTTTGAATAACTATAAACTTTGAAAAATATGCCCATTTTTCATTTTGCTTTCCAAAAAACCAAAAATCTAAAATATATTTATGCTATTCGTCTAGTTCGTGAGCTGGCTAATCAGCTAATGATTTTCTTTTTGCCACTCTATATTTTTAATATCCGCTTTCCATTTATGAGCCGTTTTAATTTATCTGGCTTGCATGAAGGAATTTTTAATGTGGCAATGGTTTATTTTCTGACTTATTTGGTTTGTTTTTTGTTTGCGATTCCAACTACCAAGATTTTGATCAAACACGGCATAAGAAGTGGTTTTTTGATGGGTCATCTTTTTTATTGTTTATTTATTTTGTGTCTTTATTTATCAAAAGATAATCCATATTTAGTTTTAACATCAGCAGTAATCAATGGTTTTCAAATTAATTTCTTTTGGAACAGTTATCATTACTCCCTGAGTCGCAACAGTGACAAAACAAAAATAGGCACCAATTTAGGTTTGATTAATTTCTTGCTTAATTTATTAGCCATGATTTCTCCGGCAATAGGAGGTTTAATCATTGTGACTCTTGGCTATCAAACGTTATTTTTATTAGGATTAGTCATTGTGCTTGGAGGAGTAGTTTTTTCTTTAATGCTTGATAACGTTCATGTTAAAGACATTGTTTCTTTTAAAGAGTTTTTTACTTGGTTGAAGGAGCCAGGTTTTAGAAGATTGGCGCTTAGTTTTACTGGTAGATATTTCAATGATGCGTCTATTAGTTTGTGGACTCTTTACATGTTTATTTTGCTGGGAAGTACTGACGGAGTTGGTTACTTTTATAGTTTATCTTTGTTTTTAGCTCTATTTATTAGTTATACTGCCGGTTCATTTGTCGACAAAAATAAAGGCAGAAAGCAATTTTTTGTTTCCGGTGGTTTTATGTCTGTTATTTGGTTAATGAGGGGTTTTGTTATTAATATTTGGTCAATTACTATTTTAAATGCTTTTGACAAACTCACCTCCAGTTTTTATTGGTTATTTTTTGATCGTAGTTGGCTGTTGCGCGGCAAAGGAAGAGAAGCTTTATCCTATTTTGTGTATAGAGAAATGATTTACAGCTTCGCCGCAATGTTTTTTTGGATTTTAGTGGCTTTACTGTTTTACTTCTTTATTGCTGCTTGGAGAAGTCTTTTTATTTTTGCAGCAGTAGGAGTTCTGTTGACACTTTTAGTCAAAGACCATAAAGATTCTCAAGAAGTTTCAATCTAATTGCTTCTGTTTATATTAAAGGCAAGCATGTCTTCCAACAATTTGGTGATGTTTGGTAAATTGGTTTGTTGAATTATTTCTTTTGCTTCATTTTCAAATTGTGAAATTAAGATTTTTATTTTTGGCAGAGAATATTTGTAGAAAAGTTCTTGAATTTGCTCAATTTCATTTTTGTTTATTTTTTTATTACCATAATTTTTGAGTAAGAAATCTTTTTGTTCATCATTTATTTTATTAATCAAATATAGATAAAAAATTGTTTTTTTACCCTCTCTAATATCGGAAGCAAAACTTTTGCCAGAAACAGCTTCACTTGCAAATAAACTCATTTCATCGTCTTTGATCTGAAAAATTAACCCAAGTTTTTCGCCAAATTGAATTAATTTCTCAATTTGATATTCACTCAATTCATTGCTTACACCAGCCAAATAAAGTGGTAAAGAAAAAGTGTAGCGAGCAGTTTTAAATAAATACATTTCCTTTACAGATTCTAGCGATGGGGTTTCTTTATTGAGGGTAATTTTTGAATCAAGCATTTCAGCAAAATTAGTTTTAATAATTTCTTGATTAATGATTTGTTTAATTTTTTTACATAACTCATTCGATAAAGAAGACATCTGCTCCAAAGATTGGTTGGCTAGATAAAAAGCAATGTTGCCTACGCAAATTGCTAGGCTTTGACCATAATTTTTTGGATCTTTGTAATTCTTGTTGGAAGCAAATTCTTCATATTGATGCCAAACAGAAGATTTTCCACGACGTTTCTCATCCTGATCAATAATATCGTCATGAATAAGTAACCCAGAATGAATGAGCTCCAAAGCAGTGGCAACTTGCAGAAAATCTTCTTGGCAATCTGCAAATTTATTCGGATTTAAAGCTTCGCAAACAGCTAAAAATAATCCACCACGAATGGTTTTCCCACCAATAACAAAATCTTTTATTTTGGCAAAAGCTTCAGAAGCAAGTTCTTGTTTTTGAAACTTTACTTCTTCATTTTTGAGAAAGTTCAACAAAAAACCGTCGATTATTTGTTTTTTTATCAAAATTTGTTGCATGAAACATATTGTATATGATTTTTTTTGCATGATTTTGGTTGTTTTTACGACTATTTATGATGCAATGTCATTTTTTAAACATCCTACTAGCGCCCAAAATGATCAAGAAATAATCATTGATCGTCAAAATCAACTTTTAGAAAATTGGAAAGAAATACAGTGTCCTCATCTTTTTTCTTTGAACACAGAATTTTCTAAGGCAAATAAATGTAATTGCGAAAATATGATTGGTCAAATTAATTTACCTGTTGGTTTGGCTGGTCCGGTTAGAATAATTGAGGTCAGCGGTGAACCTGAAGATTTTTTTGTACCTTTAGCTACAAGCGAAGGAGCTTTGGTTGCTAGTGTAGGTAGAGGATTGAAAGCAATCAATAAAGCTGGTGGAGCTCGTATTTTTGTTAAAAATGTTGGCATGACTAGAGCACCAGTTTTTTCTTTTATGAATGGAGCAGAAGCATTTGCCTTTGCTAATTATTTAGATCAAAAAGACACACTTGCTGAGATAAAGAAAATTACAGAAGTTACAAGCAATCATTTAAAATTCCAAAAGCTACAAAGTTTTGTTAGAGGCAGAAAAGTATATGTTAGATTCAGTTTTTTAACTGACGAGGCAATGGGCATGAATATGGTGACAATTGCTCTACAAAAATTATGGGAAGAATTTCTAAGTAAATATGAAGGAATTCAAATGCTAGCTCTTTCTAGCAATGTTTGCACTGACAAAAAAACATCATATATCAACCAATTATTTGGTAGAGGTTATAGTGTTCAGGCAGAGGTTTTTTTAAGCGAAGATATTTTGCGAGAAACCTTAAAAACCACTAGCAAAGATTTGATGAAGACTCATTTAGCCAAGAATTTAATTGGTTCTAATTTGGCAGGATCTCCAGCTACCAATATGCAATTTGCCAATGTGGCCGTTGCATTTTATTTAGCAACTGGACAGGATGCGGCACACGTGACAGAGGCAAGTTTAGGAAGCACTTTTGTAGAAGAAGACGAACAAGCAAATGGAGTTTATTTCGCAGTTAGCTTGCCAGATTTGCCATTAGGAAGCATTGGCGGTGGAACAAATTTACCAGCTCAAAAGGAGCTCAAATCAATCCTTTCAAAAACCAAAGAAGTTTTGAGTTCCAAACAATTGGTGAGTATTTTGGCAGCAGGAGTTTTGGCAGCAGAGATTTCTGGACTTGCCGCTCTTAGCAACCACACTTTGGCAGCTGCTCATAATAAATTGGCAAGAGGAAAACATGAAAAATAGCAAAGTAGGCATAGTTGCTTATGGAGCAGCTATACCGGAACAAAAAGTTTTGACCAGTACAATTGCGCAGTCTCAGGGAAAAGATGGTACTTTATTCAAATCTCTTGGTGTTTTGTCAAAAACTGTTCCCAGCGCAGATGAAGATACTATTACATTGGCAACAGAGGCTGGTGGAACAGCATTAAAAAGATTTCTTGAAAATGGTGGGGAAAGTCAAAAAATTGCCACTCTTTTTATTGGTAGCGAAAGTCATCCATATGCTGTTAAACCATCTGGAACAGTGGTAAAAGAAGCTCTTGGTTTGAGCAACTATTTAAGCATGGCAGATTTACAATTTGCCTGCAAGGCAGGTTCTCAGTCTTTGCAAATAGCAGCAGCTTATGTTGCGTCTTCGATGGCAGAAAACGCAATGGCTATTGGAGCAGATACTGCTCAGGCAAGACCAGGAGATGCTTTGGAATATACTGCGGCGGCAGGCGCCGCCGCCTTTATATTAGGCCAAGAAAATAAAAATAATAAAGTTTTAGCTAATTTATTGGCCACTAAATCAGTGGCTACAGACACTCCAGATTTTTGGCGCAAACCAAAGGAGTCTTATCCTCAACACTTCGGCAGATTTACTGGTGAACCAGCTTATTTCAAACATATTTCTATGGCCAGCACAGCTCTGTTGGAAGAAGTCAATTTAAGGCCAGAAGAAATAGACTTTTGTGTTTTTCATACGCCAAACGCTAAATTTCCTGTCCAAATTGCCAAACAATTGGGCTTTACTGATGAGCAATTGGCTCCAGCTTTAATTGTCAAAGAAATTGGCAATACTTATGCAGCTGCCTCTATGCTGGCGCTAACTGCAGTTTTGGATGTGGCGCCAGCCAAAGCAAAAATCTTTGTTTGTTCTTATGGTTCTGGGTCTGGAGCTGATGCTTTCTTATTTGAAACAACCAAAGAGCTTGTCAACCAAAGAAGAAAATACAAAAAAACTCTAGCCATGCAAATTGCTACTTTACGCACAATTAATTCAGAAGAATATCAAAAGATGAGGGCTAACAATGAACATTAAAGTAATTGGCAGCTATATCAATAAATTTGGAGAGCTTTGGGATAAAAGTTTAACCGATTTAATGCAAGAAGGAATCGATGGTGTCTTGGTTGATGCCGGTCTTGAACCAAAAGCAATTGAAGCAATTTTTGTAGCCAATAAAGCTGGTGGCAGTTTTAATCAACAGCGTCACTTGGGTGCTTTAGCTAGCGAACAATTTACTCATTTTCCTCCAGCTACCAGAGTAGAAGGAGCATGTGCTTCTGGGTCTTTGGCAGTTGTTGCTGCTCAACAAGCCCTTCTAAGCGGTCTTTATGAGACAGTTTTAGTGCTCGGAGTAGAGAAAATGACTGATGTTTCTGGTGCAGAGACTTCAGCAATTTTAGCGACTGCTGCTAGTCGTCAAAAAGAGTATGGTTCCACTTTTCCTGCTCTTTACGGTGTTTTAGCAAGTTACCATATGCATCGCTATGGAACTACCAGAGAACAGCTTTCTAGTGTAGTAGTTAAAAATCATCTCCATGCTCTAACCAATCCAAAAGCGCAATTTCATAAAAAATTTACTTTAGAAGAAGTCTCTAATTCAGTGCCGGTGGCAATGCCGTTACGCTTGCTTGATTGTTCACCAATTAGTGATGGAGTGGCAGCGTTAATTTTGAGTACTAAAAAAAGCACTCGTCAAACTCAGCTTCTTGGCTTTGGACAGGGTCAAGACACTTTGGCTTTGGCAGACCGTCAAGATTTAGGACAACTAGCAGCAACCCACAAAGCAGCCAAACAAGCTTTTAATGTGGCAAATTTGAGTCAAAAAGATATTCAGGCGATTGAGGTTCACGATTGTTTTAGCATTGCGGAAATTTTGGCAGCAGAAGATTTGGGTTTTTTCCCGAAAGGCCAAGCTGCTGCTGCTATAGCCAACAATCAGGCTACTTATGGCGGTAAAGTAGTTATCAATCCCTCTGGAGGGTTAAAAGCTTGTGGTCATCCAGTTGGAGCAACTGGAGTTAAACAGATCGCTTTTTTAGCTAATCAGATTGAAACTGGCAAGTTCGAAACAGTTCTTGCTCATAATGTTGGTGGAAGTGGAGCTACGGCGGTAGTGAACATTCTTGGAAAAAAGTAGGCTCTAGCTTAATAAAAATGGAATTAAACTATGCAAATTACAGAATATTGGCGTTCTAACAAAACCTGGTCAAAATATCTTGGTCGTAAAGCAAAAGTTTTGGCGGTTTCGATGATGGATGTGGCAGCCACTGATCAAGTGGAATTACTGCCTTACGCTTATTTATTATTGGAATTGCTTGATAACCAAGAAAAAATTTCCATGATGGGAGCAGCCCATCAATTTTTTTTGATTGGAGATGAAGTAGAAATTGTTTTGCGAAAAATTAAGAAAGAAGGGCCAACAGAAATTATTTCTTATGGTTTAAAAGCAAGTCATGCCTAGCTTTTTTGCAGGAAAAACCATTTTGACAGGTGAACATAGTGTGGTTTATGGTTATCCGGCTATTTTAGTAGGTTTGGAGTTAGGAATTTCTGTCACGATTAAATCTGGTCACTTAACTGTTACACAACAAAAAGACCAGTATTTACAAAGAATTTTGTTGCTTTTTGCTAATTTTTTTTCTATTTCTATTGAAAAATTAAGAACAGAAATATCTTTACAAGTCGAGTCAAGCTTGCCGGTTAAATCTGGTCTTGGTTCTTCAGCTGCTTTTGCAGCTGCTGTTTTAAGTGAATTAGCTAAATTTTATAGCTGTGACTTAAATAAGACTCAGCTTTACACTTTGGTTTTGGAGGCAGAAAATTTTGTTCATGGCCATTCAAGTGGTGCCGACCCAAGTATTGTGGTTTATGGAGGGTTACTTGCCTTCAAAAAAGGTGAATTTAAACAAATTCAAACATCTACATTGAAGAATCAAAATTTCTTTTTAATTGACTCTGGTGAGGCGATTGAATCGACCGGCGAAATGGTTGCTTTGGTTGCTGCCAATCCTTATAGAGAAAAAATCTTACAACAAATCTCTTTTTTGAGTCAAGAAATGTTAGGTGATTTAGAAAAAAATCGCTTTAACCCCAAATTGCTAGATCAAAACAATGAATTTTTAAACCAACTTGGAGTAATTGGGAAGTTAGCAAATAAAAAGATGCAAAAACTTCGCAAACTAAATGCTTTTTGCAAAGTTACCGGTGCTGGTGGAATCAAGGCAGGTTCAGGATATATTCTGGCTTTTCATCAAAATCCAATTGAATTTGAAAAAAACTTAAAAACTACGGGTTTTTCCTTTTTTAAAACCCAGTTAGGAGCTAAATGAAGAAAAAAATTAAAACTTCCGCGCCAGGAAAATTAATGCTTTTTGGAGAACATAGTGTGGTTTTTGGTCATCCCTGTATAGTTACAGCGGTTGATCGTCGTTTATCTATCACTGTGGAGGAAAATGGTGAGGAAGTTTTTGTTTTGGATGCTCCAGACTTAGGTTTGCGTGCTTATTCCAAAAATATTAAAGATTTAGGCAATAAAGACTTGCCGAAAGAAGTTAGTTTTATTGAAACTTGTTATAAACTCTTTTTGGAAAAATATCCGCAAAAGAAAACCATTCATGTTTATAGTAAAAATGAGTTTAGATCCTCTTATGGTCTCGGTTCCAGTAGCGCCAGCACTGTTGCTTTTGCCAAAGCTTTGAGTGAATTTTATGACGTGCCAATGAACAATGACCAATTGTTTGATCTTTGTTATAAAACAGTTTTAGAAGTGCAGGGAGTAGCTTCTGGTTTTGATATTGCTGCGGCAATTTGGGGAGGAACTCTTTATTATGTCACGCCGCACGGCAAATTTTTTAAACGTAAGACAGTTGAACCAATTAAGTTGGAAAATTTACCATTTTTGGTTGGTTATACTGGAATTAAAGCTGATACAGCCACGCTTGTTCGTATGGTACAAAGTCTGCATAGTGAAAACAAAAAGGTGGTTAATGAGATTTTCTCTGACATTACTTTATTAGTTGAGCAAGCCAAAAAAACTTTAAAACAGCAAGATTGGCCACATCTTGGTTTATTGATGGATGAAAACCAAGTTCTTTTACGCAGATTGCAGGTTAGCAGCATAGAGCTAGAGAATTTGATTGGCGCGAGTAAAAATGCTGGAGCTTTTGGAGCTAAATTATCTGGTGCTGGCGGTGGTGACTGTATGTTGGTGTTGGCCAGAGATGAAGATAAACAGAATATTTCCAAAGAAATCAAAAAAGCTGGTGGTAAAATTATCGATGTGGCCATGAATGCTCCTGGAGTAAGATTGGAAAAATAATTTTGGTAAAATGAATTATGCAGAAAATTACTGTCAAAGCTGGTAGTGATATCGCCTTGATCAAATATTGGGGCAAGAAAGACAAGATTTTGCGTTTGCCAGCAAACGGTAGCATTTCCATGATTCTTGATTCCCTTTTTTCAACCACAACGGTGGAGTTTTCATTGTCTTTATCTGCTGATGAAGTTTTAATCGCTGGAGAGGTGGAGGAAGGAGAATCTTCGCGTGTCGTTAAACACTTAGATCGTATCAGGTCATTAGCAAAATCAAATGGTTTGATTGATAAAGATATTTTTGCAAAAGTTGTTTCTGAGAACAATTTTCCAAAAAGCACCGGTCTTTCTAGTTCTTCTTCTGGTTTTGCTGCTCTAACTATTGCTGCTAGCAAAGCAATCGGTCTAAATTTATCTGAAAAAGAACTATCGATTCTTGCTCGCCAGGGTTCTGGGAGTGCTTGTCGCTGTGTTTGTGGAGGTTTTGTAGAATGGTTGGATGGAGAAACTTCTTCAGAGTCTTATGCACAGAGTTTTGCTGGTCCTAATGATTTTTTAATTAGAGACTTGGTGACAATTGTTTCTGAAGATAAAAAAAATCTTAGTTCAACCCAGGGTCATGATTTAGCAGAGACAAGTCCGTTTTTTGCAGCTCGTCAGCAAAAAATTTCTGCCAAATTGGATGCTGTCAAAAAAGCAATTTTTTCCAATGACTTTATTACTTTAGGTGAATTGGTAGAGGCTGAAGCTTTGGAATTTCACAGCATTTTACTTACTTCTTCCCCAACTATTTTACTTTTTTATCCTGGCACGATTGAAGTGATGCAGCTGGTTCGTTCTTTAAGAAGTAGCGGTGTACCTGTTTATTTTACAATTAATACTGGTTTTAATGTCCATGTTTTAACTTTGCCAGAATATGAAGATCAAGTTTTGATGGCATTAAAAAAATTGCCTAGCGTGCAAAAAATAATTGCTTCTTCAGTTGGATTAAAACCTCAATATTTAGAACAACATTTGTTCTAAATCTATTTAATTAGAGTTTAAAATTTAAGACTTGAGCTGCTAGCCTCATATTGTTTGACAACTTCTTGGCAATAAATATATCTACCATACTCAAAGGCCTTTTCCGAAACATTTTTTTCACTTCCTTTGTCTTCTTTAACCACTTCTTGAACAAATTCTTGAGCGATTGTGCCAGCCTCTTTAGCTTTACTAGCGAGGATTTTGATTTGATTGAGGCTGTTTTCGCCGAGCTTTTCAAAATCTTTTTGTTCGAAGCTCATTTTTTGTGCTTTTTGCCACGGAAAAGTTATTTTTTGTGGAATTCTTGCATCTATCTTGGTGGTAAGATTTTTTGGCAACCAGTTTTTATTTTTGGCAAATTGATAAGCAAAATAAATCGCAGCAATCAGACAAAGAATAAAAAATAATTTGCGTAGCATAATTTCATTTTAGCAGAAGTTGTGGGCAGAAGCTGGTTTTGAAGAGAATTATGTGCGTGTACTAGGACTCGAACCTAGAACCGCCAAGGTATAAGCTTGGAGCTCTAACCAATTGAGCTATACACGCGGCTTAGACAAATTAAATTTTACCAGATTTTTGAAATTTTACTTCAAGAGCTTGCTTGTGTATTTATTAGAGATCACGACCTTCTACAGCAACAGCAGCAGTAATGCTCCAACTCCTAATGTGCCTAGTCCTGCCTTGACATAGTTCATCCAATCAGCTGGGCCACTTTGAGTAGGTACTTTGATTGGTCTAACAATGGTGGTTTCACCACTTGGCAATTTACATTGAGCATCAGTTGGATTGACATCTAGGCGACATGA
>CAIMNJ010000002.1 GCA_903842795.1 uncultured bacterium
CTTAGCAAAATAATCATTGCCGCTTCTTAGATAAAATAGTTTTTTACAAAGATCTAATTCGGCAGTTAAAAATAAAATTATCAAAAAAAAGTTATTTTCTTTTAAGTAGTTACAAAAACCACAAATTTTTTCATCAGATAGAACCAAATCTAAAACGATTAGATGATATTTTTTATTATCAACCAAACTATAAGCTTCACTTAAATTTGAAGCGAGATCGACTGCATAAATTTTACTGATTCTAGATTTAATTAAATCTGATAGAACAGCATTATCTCCAACAAGCAAAATTCGCACTCGAGTAGTTTAGCAAAATGAGAACTTCCAAACAATGCGTCTTTAGGATATAATCACAGTCTTAATAGTTACACTAATTTGGGAGGGAGGTGAGAACTTTGCCAATAGTTATTAAAGCCAAAAAAAATCAATCAACTTCAGATTTAATCAGACAGTTTAAAAAAGCTGTAGCTGCTACTGGAATTGTGCAGATTGTCAAAGATCGCAGATATTTCCAAAAGCCTTCCAAAGTTAAATCTATTAAGACTGCTGAACGTAGTCGTTTGAAAAAGAGAGCTCACTCTCTTAAGAAAACTAAAAACATTTCTCCAATCGCAATTGCTAAGATTAGAGCAAGACTTGGTTCTTAGTTTACGAAGAACAGATTAATTTTTGAAAAACATAAAACCCGCTTCTTTTGGAAGCGGGTTTTTAATTTATAAAATGAGAAATCAAGCTTAAATTTTCTTAGCCTTGATTTTTGCCTTGATACTAAAATCCCACTGATCTCCATCACTTGTATCAAAACTCATAGAATTAGTTAAGGCATGGTAATTTACCAAATGATTGCTTAAGGTTTCTTCTAGTTCCTTTTTTTGCTGATTGAGTTCAGCTACATCAATTTTGAGAGTAGTGGACTGAGGATCATTCTGTAACTGAACTTTACGTTCTTTCATTGCTTGAGTGTGTTTTTCAACTTCTTCACGAGCTTCAATCAATTGAACATCATTGTCAAAAACACTTTTCAAACTCTGTCTTTTTTCCTTGAGCTCACCTTCAATACGCACTAGCTCACGAGCATGTTTTTCGATTAAATTTTGCAATGAAGTGAGAGTTTCAGCCAATTCGTTTGATTCTATTAATTCGTCAGTAGAATCTGCACTCTTACTTGCCTGACTCAATGCATCTAGAGCCAAATCATCACTAGAACTAATTTGTTTTTGATCATCTGCCATAAAATTATTTGATCCGTATCGACACGGACAACCTTTCAGATGACAGATTAGCAAAATTTCGAGATATAATAAAGGGGAAGAACGTGGTCGGGACAATGGATCTTGGTTTTCCAAGATAGGAAAGTCCGGACAACAGAGTAGAGGGTGCCTGATGAAAATCAGGGATTGTTTGGCAAGAGCTTTGCTTACTACCAAAACAAGCCAGTTAGAGCAACAGAAACGATCCGAGTAGCGTCGGCTGAAACGACCAAGCTTTTGGGTATATTGCGCAAGCAATATGGTAATCCTCCCCGTTGCGAGCTACGACTTTGACCTAAATGGTACTACTCCTTATCATGGTCATAATGTGAGCGCACTAGATAAATCATTGTCGAGAAACAGAATCCGGCTTATCAAACCACGTTCTTCTTTTTTTAGTTGTTTTACATTATTCCTTCCAAAAAACTTCGAAAGCTAAAAGCTTCCAAAATATGTTCTTTTTGAATAATTGATATTTGTTGTAAATCAGCAATAGTTTGAGCAACTTTGAAAATTTTGAAGTAAGACCTTGTAGAAAGCTTTTGGTGTATAGCCATCAAATCAAGAATTTTCTTAGCTTTATTCTCAATTTGACACAACTGCAAAACAGCTTGTGAATCCAGATCAGCATTAGAATGGAAGCTAGTTTTTTCATAACGCTGTTGCTGAATGTGGGCTGCTTGAGCTACTCTTTTTTTAATTTCTTGTGAGTTCTCTGATTGATTGAGAACAATCTTTGGCACCTCGACAGTTTCCACATGCATCATCAAATCAATTCGATCCAAAATTGGTCCAGAAAATTTATTTTGATAACGCCTTAGATCATATTCACTGCAACGACATTGATGATTGCTGTCACCGGCAAAACCACATGGACAAGGATTACTCGCAGCTACTAAAGTAAAATTAGCCGGATATACATATTTTTGTTTAAGGCGATTGATTTCTATTAAGCCACTCTCTAATGGTTGACGAAGCATTTCTATCAATTGATGCTTAAATTCAGCGAACTCGTCCAAAAATAAAATGCCTCGATGAGCCAAACTAATCTCTCCAGGAATCAAACTGGCGCCACCACCAATAAAAGCCAATTGTGAAATACTAGCGTGAGGAGCACGAAAAGGTCTACAATTCAGTAGCTGATTCTGCAAAAAGCCACATAAAGAATAAATACGGTTAATTTCCAAAAATTCTTCTTCACTTAAGTCTGGCAAAATAGAAACTATAGCTTTTGCCAACAAACTTTTGCCAGCTCCAGGGGAACCGACCATCAATAAATTATGACGTCCAGCCGCCACAATTTCTAAAGCTCTTTTAGCTTGGATATGACCAAAAATTTGTGCAAAATCTACACTGTTATTATTTTTTACTCTCAATCTAATTGATTCAACTTTTTTTAATTTAAGAGTGCATCTGGTAAATGCTAAAAATTCTTGTAAAGAAATTAGTGGATAAAATTCTAAGTCGTGAATTTTTGGCAATTCACCCAAATTCTCTTTTGGAAAATAAACTCTCTTAAAACCCATTGATCTGGCTGATAAAACAATAGAAACAAAACCTTTAATTTTTCTAAGGCGACCATCTAAAGCCAACTCTCCTAAAAACAAACAATCATCAGTATTGAAACGCACTTCTCCATAAAGTTTAAGCATCGCCACTGCAATTGCTAATTCCACACCACTGCTTTTTTTATCCAAATCAGCTGGTGCCAAATTAACAATTGTTTTCTTTGGTTTAATACGAATGCCACATTGAGAAAGAGCCGCAGTAATTCTTTCTCTAGATTCATCAATCACTCTACTAGCCAAACCGATAATGATAAATGCTGGCTTCCCAAAAATAGTCTTTATTTCTACTTCAATACGAATAGTTTCTAATCCATGATTAACTGCACTAAAAGTGTGACTTAACATAACTAATTGCAAGAATAAAGGTTCAAGGTTACAAAAAAGTACATCGATCTGTTATCATAGGGATGTGATATCAAGTGAACTGATTTACCAACTCAAGAGACCTTACCACTTTATTAAAACTGGCTTGCTTAAAGGTTTGCCTGCCAGACTAAAACATAATTTTCCAGATAAAAAACTCAAAATTATAGCTATAACTGGAACTGATGGGAAAACTACTTCTTCAACCCTGCTTTATCATGTTCTTAGAAAAAGCGGTAAAAAAGTTGCTTTAATCTCCACTGTTGGCGCCTATATTGATGGTAAACAATTCGAGACTGGCTTTCACGTCACTAGTCCTAGCCCAGACAAATTATTTGCCTTTATGTCTCAAATGCTGGAACACAAAGTTGAATATTTAGTTTTAGAATTCACTTCACAAGGAGCTTATCAATCTCGTCTATTTGGTATAAAACCAGATATTGCTGCTGTCACCAATATTGACCAAGATCATTTTGACTATCATTTGAATTATCAAAATTATTTAGCCGCCAAAGCCATCGTTCTCAAAAAAGCCAAAACAATTGTTTTAAACAATGACGACCAATCATATTATCGTCTCAAAAAACTTTTTCCAAGCAGCCAGTATAAGGTCATTGACTATGGCCAAGAAATTAAACTTAATAACCAAATTGAAAAAGCTATTAAAGAACGTTTTCCAGAACTATTTAATCAGCACAATGCTCATTTGGTCAGCACCATTGCTTTAGAAATTGGTCTTAATAAGACAGAAATCAGTCAAGCTTTGATTAGTTTTGAAGGAGTACCTGGAAGAATGCAATTCATTGAAAACAAAAAAAATCTCAAAATAGTGGTTGATTTTGCCCACACCCCACAAGGATTACGCAATGCTCTAACTGCCTTGCGCAATTTGATGAAAAAAGAAAAGATGTCTGGTAAATTAATTGCCGTTTATGGCTGCGCAGGCTTACGCGATGCAGCTAAAAGACCAATGATGGGTGAAATTGGTGTAGAACTAGCTGATTTATTGGTTTTTACCGCAGAAGATCCACGCACCGAAGATATTTGGTCAATTATTCGTCAAATGAAAGAATCCCTTACTTTTGGTCACAATAAAATTTCTTCAATACCAGATAGGCAAGAAGCTATTAATTTTGCTATTCAAAAATTAGCAAATAAAGGTGACTTAATCGCTATTTTTGGCAAAGGTCCAGAAAAGAGCATGTGTTATGGCACTACAGAAATAGCTTGGAGCGATGAAGAAGCGGTAAAAAAAGCACTTAGATAATCTAATCAAGGGATAATAATGGAATTTTTCAAAGCAAATAATTTTTACCTAGTTGGCATCAAGGGTGTAGCCATGACTTCGATTGCTCAGTGCTTAATCGATGATGGCAAGACAGTGATTGGTTCAGACATTGCCGAAGACTTTGTAACCGCTCCAATTTTGACTAAATTAGGAATCAAAATTGAAGACATTGCGAAAATTCCAGATTTCGCTAACCAAAAAATTGATGCTGTTATCTACACAGCCGCTCACCAAGGTGTGGATAACCCTCAAGTTGTGGCCGCAATTGCAGCTGGCATTCCAGTTTACAATCAGGCTCAAGCATTGGCAGAATTCTTTAATCTCAAGCAAGGAATTGCGGTTTGTGGAGTAGGCGGCAAGAGCACTGTTTCTGCCATGATTACTTTTGCATTGCAGCGACTAATGCCAGAAGAATTATCTTATTCTGTTGGAGTTGGTGAAATCATTGGTCTGCCAAGAACTGGTCAATGGCAAGAAAATGGCAAATACTTCGTGGCTGAAGCCGATGAGTATGTGGTTGATGCAAATGCCAAGAACAAAGGTCTTGCCATCACACCTCGTTTTTCTTTTTTACAACCATCTTTCACCATTTGCACCAATCTAAAATATGATCATCCAGATGTATACGAAAACTTTGAAGATACAAAAAGAAATTTTGCTAAATTTTTTTCTCAAATCAAACAAGATGGATTATTGATCGTTAATGGTGACAATCAAGATCTGGTTGATTTGGCCAACTCAATGAACCTTGATCGCCCGGATATCAAAATAATCACTTTTGGTGAGGGAGAGAATTGTAATTTTAGATTAAAAAATTTTGATTTTAACTTAACTGTTCCAGGAAAATTTAATTTGTTGAATGCGCTAACTGCTATGGCCTGTCTAACGCAATTAGGCTTCACAAAAATTCAAATTATTGAAGCTCTTAATGCTTTTCGATCAACCAAACGTCGTTTCGAATTGATCAAGAAAACTGAAAAAACCTGGCATTTTGATGATTATGCTCATCATCCTTCAGAAGTTTTGGCTGTTATTGACACTCTTAATGAGAGCTTCACCGAACAAAAAAAGCTTATTGCTTTTCAACCACACACTTTCTCAAGAACTAGACAACTTTTTACTGAATTTGTTGATGCTTTAGCAATTCATACAAAATTAAATGATGAGATCTTGTTGATTGATATTTTCCCTTCAGCTAGAGAAGCCTTTGATCCTGATATGAATTGCGACAAATTAGTGACAGCAGTGCAAGCTAAATATCCAAGTTGCAAAATTCAAAACCTCAAAACAATAAATGCTTTGGCTGAATACGTGCAAAATCACGAACACACTGTTTTCATTACAATCGGAGCTGGAGATATTTATCACGCTCATGAATTACTCTAAAATTACATATAACAGCTTGATTTAGTAGTGATATAATTTGTAGGTCAAAAGTCGAGCCGCGATGGCGGAATAGGTAGACGCGCGAGACTTAAAATCTCGTACTAGCAATAGTGTGTGGGTTCGATTCCCTCTCGCGGCACAAGCTTTAGACAAAATCGGAGAGTAGTTCAGATGGCTAGAACGCACGGTTTGGGACCGTGAGGTCGCAGGTTCAAGTCCTGTCTCTCCGACAACAGGCAATTAGTCACTAAGCTGAAAGGAAGATTATGAGTGAAGGAGAGAGAGACGAAAAATACGCTGCAAATCTTATAGAAGGTCTCAAAGGACAGGCAAGGAACGGTGGAACAACAAAACCCATTGAACCATCAGAAGTTACTAGTGAAACTTCAGGTGGACCATATTGAAAAAAAGATATGTGGGAAAGATATTGTGCTAGAGTAGTAAATGAATTGGTAAGAGACTGTGGTTATTCACAAGCTGAAGCGGAAGAATTGGTAAGAAAAAATTCTCAAGAAGCAAAAACTTGGGAATAAAAATATAATTATTTTTTGCTATATTTATAGCATATGTCCAAAAATATCCTCATCACCGGTGCCTCTAGTGGGATCGGTAAAGCTGTCGCTCTTGAATTTGCTAAGAGAGACGGTTCTAAAAATCATTTAATTATTGTTGCTCGCAATCAGGTTAAGCTTGAAAAAGTAGCTGAAGAAATCAGAAGCTTTGGGGCAGAAGTTAGCGTTCTAACTGCAGATTTTGGTGACACAAATTCAATTGCCAAACTTTTCACTGAGATTGAAGCAAAATTCCAAACATTGGATTTAGTCTTTAACAATGCAGGTCTTGGTTTTGTCAAAGAAGCTCATCTTTTATCTGACGACGAGGTGGAACAGATTATTGATGCCAATGTCAAAGGGATGATTTTGGTAGCAAAAAAAGCAGCTAATATGATGATTAAGCAAAATCATGGTCACATTATTTTCACTTCTTCTCTAGCTGGCTATGTCCTTTTGCCAAAATGGTCAGTCTACTGCGCTAGCAAGTGGGGAATCACTGCCTTTGCCAATATTTTACGCCAAGAATTGGCTAAATTTGGCATTAAGGTTAGTACTGTCCACCCAGGACCAGTCAAAACCGAATTTTTTGACAGCAATAAAGCCGATGTTGACTTGAGTGGCTCAGAAAAAACCATGCCGGCAATTCCCGTGGAAGATGTCTCTGGAGCCATTTATGATTTGGCTTACAGTGATGTAGAAAGAATCTTCTGTCCGCCAAAATTAGGTTTGTTCGCCAATTTATTTAGACTATTTCCAAAATTCATGCAAAAACTTTTTAGCATGATGGTTAAATAAGTTTTAGGAAATAAATTAGCATTTGGCACACTTCCTGCAAACTTGCTTTGTTATAAAAAAACAATGCAAGAATTATCTGCTTTAGCCAAAGCCACACTCAAACAATTTTTTGGTTTTACTGATTTTAGAGCTGGGCAGTTGGAAATTGTTTTGGCAATTCTAGCCAAAAAAGATGTTTTGGCTATTCTGCCAACTGGCGGTGGAAAGTCTATTTGCTTCCAAGTGCCTGCCTTAATCTTTCCCGGCATCACTTTAGTTATTTCGCCGCTCATATCTCTCATGAAGGATCAGGTTGATCACTTGGATAAAGTTGGTGTTGCCGCTACTTATCTAAGTAGTAATCTTAGTTTAGAAGAAATTCAAAAACGCCTCAATAATTTGCTAGCTGGAAAATACAAATTATTTTATCTTGCTCCAGAACGCTTGGAGAATCAGCAAATTATTTCTATTTGTCAAAAAATCAAAATTTCCTACCTAGTTATTGATGAGGCGCATTGCATTAGTTTATGGGGATATCAGTTCCGTCCAAGTTATCAAAAAATTCCAAAATTCATCAAAAAAATTACTAAAAATAAACAAAAAATTGCCGTAGCCGCTTTTACTGCTACAGCGACAAAAATAGTCTGCACCGAAATAGAAAAATTTTTGGCTCTACAAAAACCAATTTTATTTAAAGGTGGTTTTTTGCGCAAAAATCTAATCTTTCACAATTTGGTTTGCGGTAGTTCCTGGACCAAAAATATTTATTTATTTAAATTGCTCAAAATGCACACAACTGAAAACATAATTATTTATTGTTCTACTAGAGTGGAATGTGAGCGCTTGGCAAAGCTAATTAAATTCTACGACTTTGCCAAGCGCTACTTGGTTGGCATTTACCATGGTGGTCTAAGCAAGGAAAAAAGAGAGAAAAGTCAAAACGATTTTTTGCAAAACAAAATCAAAATTATGATTGCTACCAATGCTTTTGGTATGGGCGTGGATAAAAGTGATGTGCGAGTGGTGATTCATTATCAGCTTTCTGCTAATTTAGAAAATTATTATCAAGAGGCCGGCAGAGCAGGACGTGATGGTATACAAAGTTATGCATACTTGCTCTATTTAGAAAAAGACTTACTTATTCAGGCAACCATGATTAATCAAAATTATCCAAATTTTGAGGATCAGAGAAGAGAAATTGAGATTGAAAAGCTGGCAGAAATCAAAAGATACGCTCTAAGCAATTTATGCTTGCAAGAAAAAATTGCTAGCTACTTTGGTCAAAAAACCAATAATCAAGCTTGTCAAAATTGCCATAATTGCCTCAAAAGAAAAATAGAATTAGATAGAAAAGAAAAAGAATTTGCAACCAATTTAGAAAAAATCAACAATCTTTACACTAAACAAATTCAATACCAACAATTGCCAATTATTTTTACTGTCAATCAAATCGAGCTAATGGCAATTCTAGAACCAAAAACCCTAAGTGATTTGCAAAAAATTCCTGGTGTAGGAAGTGATATAATATCCTTCTATGCAAATCAACGAATTAGTGGCTAAATATCAAGAAATTGCTGACTTTCTCAATAGTCACTGGCCCCTCAAAGACAAAAATCAAAGAATTTTTGCTCGTACCATGAAAGTGGTGGAAGAACTTGGAGAATTATCTGATGAAATTCTAACTAGCATGAACCTACAAAGAGATTCAAAAATTGCCAAATTTTCTCGTGAGAATTTGGAGGACGAATTCGCTGATGTTTTGGCTTCTCTGATTTTGCTCAGCTGCGAATTAGATATCGATGTAGAAGAAGTGATCAAGAAAAAAATCGAGTTCACCAAAGAGCGTTTTGAAATGGAACGCAAAAATTAAATTTCCAAAAATTGGTAAAGCTCTCCGTCTTTGAAATTTCTTTGTCTGTAATATTCTTTTGTACCAATAGCAGAAATTACTGCCAATTTTTTGAAACCAGCGGCTTTGCTGATTGCTGCAGCTTTGGCAATTAGTTTTTTGCCAAACCCAAAATGTTGTGCCTTTTCATCTGCTTTATCTCCAATGGCCAAACTGCGACCATAAACATGAATTTCACGAATCATTGCTGAACCACTCAATTCATCAATTACTGCATTGCTTTTTTGCTTTGGCAAACTTAGGCGCAAAAAAGCCAAAATTTTATCTTGATAGGTAAATTGTAAAAATTTTTCATTACTTACACTGGTTGCATAATTCTTGATTTGCAGTTTCACCTCGTCCATCACAAAACTCTGAGTTCTAATTTCTCTAGAACGAATATCTTGCATTTTTTGCTTATTTTTCTTGGCATAATCTTCTGCGATTTGTCTAAAGTTTGATTTGGTGTTACCAATCACGATATCTTGTGAAGGAATATCTCTGATCATTCTAGTGATGCGACAATAGAGCGGAGTATGAGTCAAAGTAAAAGCAGTGATTTTCAATAATTCTTCATGGGAATACGGCTTCCATAAACCTTTTTTGTAATACTGCATTAATTCGGCTGTTTCAATCAAAGAACAAGGATAAATTTTTAATTCATCGGGACGAAAATCTTGATCTTTAAAAAGTTTGGCAAAATCTCTTTTGTCTTTGGCAACACTGCCGCCATAAAGATTGGCCATAAAATGAATATGCAATTTAAAACCTGCTTGGCGCAGTAAAGCAAAGGCTTTTCTAACTACGGCGACATTGTGCCCTCTTTTGTTTTTGCGCAAAATTTCGTCATCCAATGATTGAATGCCCAACTGTACTTTGGTGGCACCCAAACGACGAATTTTCTTGACACTTTCTTTATTAATTTCATCTGGTCTTGTTTCAATTACCAAGCCAACACTTCTTTGCATGGCTGTTTCATTTTTGAGTTGCTGCGCTTCTAATTCTGACCAAGTAGCTCGTTGATATCTAACTACACCCAAAGCATTTTCTGGTTGTAAATAATATTTGGTAACTAAATCGTTGTACGTCTCTTCAATTTTTTCACCTTTGATTTGCAATTTAGCAAAATTCTCTTTATTTTCAGTTGCGTTATTGCTCAAAAAAGTCTTGGTCTGCCATTTTTTTTCTGTTTCTTGGAATTTTTTTTGGAAATTTTGATATTTTTTTACAATTTCTTCGCTATCATTTTTGATTTGAAAATCATTCATAGCACGAAAGCACTCTTTGATAAACCAAATTTGATATGACTCTGGATAAGCTGTCCAAGTCCCACCCAAAATAATCAACTCTACTTTATCTACCTGATGACCCATGGAATGGAGTGCTTCTAAACGATTAGTCACTTGTAGGTATGGATCAAAATAATTCTTTTCTGCTCTTTGTGCTCCTGGCTCATCTGCTAAATAGCTTTTTGGCATACGAAGATCGTTTGGGCAAAAAATGCATTTGCCAGGACATGGATATGGTTTGGTCAAAACAGTAACTGGCGCCACACCAGAAATCGTACGTACTGGTTTCATCAAAATTTTTTCTACCAATTTTGGATTAAATTTTTTGAGACCATTGGTGCCAGCTAGCTTCTTATACTGCTCAATAATACTGGCATAATTCCAATGACTGCCATCTGGACGATGATATTTTTTGATAAGACGCAATAAATTCTCTATCGGTTGATCGAGTTTATTTTCCAATTCTTTGAGTAAAGAAAGCATGTCGTCTGTCATCAGGATGTTTATTATATCTCAGATCTGACATAAAATACGGATGATGCGCAAATATTTAATTAGGATACTCAATCAACTCAATCAGGATTTTTACAATCAGATCGGCACCGATTTTAGTGCTACACGCAATTTTGCGTGGACTGGCTGGGAAAAATTTCCAAAATATCTAAAACAAAAAAACAATTTAAAAATTTTGGACCTCGCTTGTGGCAATGGCAGATTGATAGATTTTTTAGAAAAAAACTTACCAAATAATTTTAGTTATTTAGGCTTAGATAATTCAAGAACTTTACTAGAAATTGCCAAAAATAAATTTCCAAAATACCAATTTAATTATTTTGATCTAATTAATAATTTTTTAATCAATCAAAAAATTATTTTAAATACTCAAGAAAAATTTGATTTGATCACCGTTTTTGGTCTCACTCATCATCTCGCTTCAAATCAATTGAGAAAAGAATTATTGCGCAGTTTAAAAAACAATTTAAATCAAAATGGCATCATCGTTCTTAGCAATTGGCAGTTCGCCAAAGAAAAAGAACGCTTCCAAAAAAATACAATAAATTACAAAAAAATTCTAAAAAATTCTAAAATAAATCTTTGGCAAAAAATTAAGCTAATTTTTATTTTGAGCCAATTAGAAAAAAACGACTTTTTGCTTGATTGGCGCCAAGGCGAAAAAGCAGAACAGGTTTTTCGTTATTGTCACCAAGTCGATGAGATGGAAATTGAACAAATCGCTAAAGAAAACCGATTGAAAATAATTACAAAATTTTCTAGCGATGGCAAGAGTGGCAACCTCAATCAATATTTTATTCTTTGTCGCTAAAACATCTTTCATACCAGCTGCCTTTTGCAAGGCTGACTACCTTGCAAAAAGACAGGGTCCAAAATATAATAGAAGCCTCTTAACAGATTGCCCGATCGTCTAATGGCAGGACAGAGGCCTTTGAAGCCTTTAACCATGGTTCGAGTCCATGTCGGGCATCCATTTTTTCTCCTCAAGATAAATTTAGATAACAGCAGTACCATCAATTAGATTCGAACTGATATAATTTCACACAATGATAAAGATTAAAAATAGAAAAAATAAGAACCTCGCTATTTGGGTAGAAAATGAACAAGGAAAAAATGGACTTGTTTTTATTGCTCACGGATTAAGCAGCACACACGATCAAGCTCATCTCCAAAAATACGCAGAAAGCTTTTTAGAAAATGACTTTATTGTTGTTCGTCACGATGCAACCAACTCATTGGGTCAAAGCGACGGAAAATTAGAAGACGCCACACTAACTAGCTACTATGAAGATTTTGAGGATATGATCGCTTGGGCAAGTTCTCAATCATGGTATCAAGAACCATTCGTTGTTGCTGGACATAGTTTAGGTGGTGCATGCAATCTAATGTTTGCCTATAAATATCCAGAAAAAATAAAAGCATTGGCTCCAACTTCTGCTTTTCTAAATGGAGAAGTGACTCTAAAAGCATACAGCAAAGAATTAATGGAAAAATGGAAAAAAGATGGATATAGATTAGAAGAAAGCAAATCTAGACCAGGAGTGATTAAGAAATTCAACTGGACTCTTGCAGAAGATTGGCAAAAATATAACTTAATGAATAAAGCTAATTTAATCAAAGCTCCAATTTTACTAATTGTTGGAGAAAAAGACATTCTCACTCCACTTTATTCCCAACAAGATTTTTACAACAAAGTATCTTCAACTAAAAAAGAGCTTCACATAATTAAAGGCTCTGAGCATACCTATATGGCCAAAGAGCATTTGGATGAAGTAAAAGACATATTTCTTGAATGGATAAAAAAAGTTCTTATATAATTAACTCAATTCATATTCAATAAATTTTATTTTGTGGCTTCCACTAAAAAACCTACTGTAATATTATTGACTTGTGATAATCCCGGATATGGATGAACAATCTCAATTAGGCAATTTTGATAATGAAGCAACTAATGATCTCTCTATTATTGCCGATCAACTCAAAATGGTATTGGAAACACAGTTTGAAATTAAAGTCACAAAAGAAACTGCTGAATTTGTCATAGAACATATTTACAGTGGACTTATTTGGATTTTCAAAAAAGCTAATACATCTACTGAAAAAATGGGAATATACGTCCAAGATTTTGGAGAAACTCAGGCAGCAATCATTGATGGTGGAAGTGGACAAATCCTATTAATTAATCCAAAAGTATTTGCACAAATTGAAGCAATATCGCAGCAAATTAAAGGCTCTGAATTATCAATTGAAGATTTAGAAATAACCCTAGAAAGCAAATTTAATGAAGTACCAAAAATAGACTGTTCTTTAATAGACTTTCTAGAAAGCATTGGATTGGAAGAAGGTGCGCACTACATCCAAGGATTGGTTTCTAGTGGACAAAATATTTCAGGCTTTGAAAAAATGGCAGAAGCAACCAGAATTCATACGAAATCAGGAGAAGATGAGCAGGAAGTGATTAGAAAGTATCTTGCAGAGAGAGATCACTTAGATGAACAAACTAAACCGCATGAGATAAATGCAAAATATTGGGTCAATGAATATTTTAAAGAAAAATATAACGGCAAAAGTCCGTGGGAAAATTTCTATCAAGCTTTAAAAAAGATTGCTGAAAAGAAAAATCCACAAAAGAAAAGGTTTAATATTTTAAAAGCGTTTGGAATGAAATAAAAATATGAGTGAAGATCAAATTAGTTTCTTAAAAACTCTGCCAGACCAAAGAATTTTTAGAGATAAAATTGACAATCGTGGTTTGAAAAATTACATAAATATGCTCTTTCAAGATGAGAGTAGTGAAAGACAGCCAGAACAAGCCTATGAAATAAATTTGAAAGATGGCATTTTTACTTTACTAGAATGTGCAAAAGATAAGGTATTTTTTGGAGGATTAAAAGATTTTTTTCTTAAAGGTAAAAAAATTTTAGACCTTGGCAGCGGAGTTGGGAGAGCAACAAAAGAACTTAATGATTTCTTTATTAATTTTGGAATAAACATCTTTGGGATTGACGCAAGCGTGCCTGAACAAAAAGCTGATGTTGTTGGCGGTGATTTTGTGAATTTACCATTTTCAAGCAACTCAATTGATAGAATCATGGCAGTAGAAACTTTTCCCAGATGGTATGGAGATTACCCAAGCAGCATGAGGGCTGCAACAAATCATTTCGCTAGTCCAGAAGATTCTATGTACGTTAAAGGTGATGACGACCTACTAGAACTTGATAGAGAAAAATATCTTCAAAGAATTAGACAAACCTGGGAAGAAATTCACAGAATTGCTGCTCCTGGCTGCATTTTTAGAGGAACTGTAGAACCATGTAGAGAAAAATCTGATTATGAAAATATAATAAGAAAATTTAAATTTTTATTAGAAAATGGTTGGAGAGTCATAGTCTACTCAGAAAAAAATCCCCAGTACACAAACTTTATTGCTTATTTGCCAAAACAAGATGACAACTTCTTATGAATGAAAAAATGAATAGTAGTCCAACACTCGTCAGTGAGATGACTTATGCAGAATTTGAAAGTGCTAGAAAATCCATACCAGAGGGAAGACCTAGAATTTGTTACTTTAATTTTGGAGAATCTTATCCAAAATTAGTGGAGATTTTAAGCGTTATAAAAAGTTATGGTCTAGAAGGAAACTACAATGATTCCTTAAGAGGGATTACGATATTTGTAGAAAACAGCAATGATTTTGATATGTTGCAAAAATTTATAGCAGAACATGGATACAAAGTAATTTTGCCTAATTATAATTAACCTAAATATGACCAAAAACCCATTTCTCAATAGTCTAGCTGCTTTCACCT
Organism: uncultured bacterium; assembly: GCA_903842795.1. Taxonomy (GTDB): domain Bacteria; phylum Patescibacteriota; class Microgenomatia; order UBA1400; family PJMF01; genus UBA1364. The sequence goes on from CAIMNJ010000002.1 coordinate 14,683, forward strand.
ATATTTTTTTGTTATCAATTTTTATGAATTGGGGCAGTAAAAATTTGGCTTCCACTCAAGATACATTTTTGGCACCAATCGCAGCAATTTCCATGTTCACTCTGTCGGCTGCTGTGATGTTTTATATTTTTTGCTATCAACCAATTCAACTTTATTTTGATAATAAAAAGAAAGTTGCTGTCAAACTCTTTTTGCAAACTGTGGCTATTTTTGCAGCAATCACCATCACTTTTGTTTCCTTATTATTTGCCAAAATAATTTAGTCAATAATTTTTCCTGTTGGCAATTAATATTTTTTCCTTTATAAATTTATTAGAATAAAATCTTTTAACTAGAATTGTCTTTTTGCCAAATAAAGAAGGTTATAAAATACCTACTAGTATAAAAAGAAAAGCCCAAGCAGATTCACTTGAATTTGGCATTGAGGCTGATTCTATTCATCACATTGTCCCAAAAGATATTGCCAAAAAATATCACTTAGATAGAAGAAAAATCAAAAGCGCAGACAATGCTATTGGACTAGAACAAGATTTCCACGATTGGATTCACGAAAATTTTGAAGAAGATGACTATATTTATCTCGCTATAAACTTACTAGGTTTTACTGAAGAAGATTTTGCTAAGGAATATCAAAAAGAAAAAAAGCATCGCCATGGCTAGATAATTTCTGAGTCGATCATCGCCTTAAACATCCCATCATAAGTTTCCAATAACTCTGGATATTGTGGATAATTGAAATTCAAACTACGACTGATTAATTTCCAAGTTGATTCCCTAGCTATTTCTCGACCAGCATCCTTAAAACGGCAATAGAAAGCGTCAAATTTGTCCAAAATTTCTAAAAAAGCAACCTCCAATAACATTTTGCGATTACTCATAATAATTTCTGCTGTCATACCTTTGGGTAAAACTGCTTGAGAAAAATGATGAGATAGGGCAGTGGGCACCATGCGTCTTTGATCATCATCCAGCAAATCTTCACGACTCAAAAAAATTCTGCCAAAACGAATATGACTATTGGAAAAAAAGGAACGGATTGGCAACTTTTCCGAATCAACATTAATTGCCAACAAAAACTCTCTTTCCTCTTTGGTAAAAGAAAGTAAATTATTTGCTTCTCTAATCTTATCTTCTTGACCATTTGCCGAATCAATCGCCACCTGCCTAACTACATACATGTACGCATCGATCGGTAAAGGGAAAAAGGCTCCTTTTACAAAAACAGTCTTCCTGTCTTCCTCAGACATTGCTTCAACTAAAACTCTAATTTCTTCAGGCCACTTACCAACGTCAGTATGTTTGAGCCATTCTTCATGTTGCTCAGTAAAAATTGCCTGATTGTAAATTCGGCGCACTACTGCGCTGGGTTGACCCTCACGCACTTCCATCGGTCCAGCCTTACCAATATCACTAACCAAAATGGCAAAAACTAAATCAGCAATCATTTGACTATCACCATCAAGCAATTCTTTGACTTTTTTTTCATTGATCAAAATATTTTTAACCATCGAAAGTTCATAAGAAAAATGACTCGCCAGTTTGCCAGTAGTTTTAAACTTTGGCTCTTCCAACAGCAAACCCATTTGATTGATCATGATTGGCGAGTAACCAGCAAAACTATGAGCTAAAACAAATTTAAGACCTGGTTCTAAAGGGTGCTCAGGATCATTAATAATTTTATCAAGCTCTTTGGCCACAACCGCACCAACATCATTAAGAATGTGACCAGCAAACTCGTGGCTCTTTTCCATACTCATAATTGAAATTATAGCCTAATTTAGAGTATACTTAAGCTCCCTTTTGATTATGAAAAAAGAAAATATTTTGCTCATTATTTTGGTTATTTTTTTGGTTTTTGTAGGTTTTTTGAGTATTAGAAAGATGACTAAGAATCAAGCAAACAATAATATTAAGTACAGCAATAAAGAGGATAAGAGCATGCCAGCCAGTCTGTCAGCCAACAAAAAAATGAACAAACCAGAAATGATGATTGACCAAAACAAACAATATCAAGCCACCATGCACACCAGCGAAGGCGATATTGTGATTAGTCTTAATGCCAAAGAAACACCCATCACTGTCAACAATTTTGTTTATTTAGCCAAAAGCAACTTTTATGACAATACCATTTTTCACCGTGTCATCGAAGGCTTCATGATTCAGGGTGGTGATCCCCGTGGCGATGGTACCGGCAGTCCAGGATATAGATTTGATGACGAAGATTTTTCTGGCAAATACACTCGTGGCACAATCGCCATGGCCAATTCTGGTCCTAATACTAATGGCAGTCAATTCTTCATCATGCATAAAGATTATGGCCTCCAACCAAACTACGTCATTTTTGGCCACGTTACTTCGGGCATGGACGTAGTTGATAAAATTGCCAGCGCCAAAGTCAAAAGCAGTTTTAGTGGTGAAATGTCCACTCCAGTTAATCCAGTTGTAGTTAAATCAGTCGAAATAGTCGAGAAATAAGCGGCGTATTAATCAAAAAATCAAACAAACTCAACCAAAGCCTTGCTTAGGTCAGTTTTTTTGGGAAATTGCTCAATTAAACTAGCATTTTGCAAACAAGGCACTTCCTTATGATAAGCCACATGTTGGTCGTTGCGATAAAGCACTCCCAAGCCCAATTTGTCTTGATCAAGTAAAGTTACCAAAGCCTGGCCGCGATTATTTGCATCATAATCAGCTGGCAAATCAAAAACATTAGCCTGATACCAGGCATAATCCTGTTCTTTATTGAAAGAAGGGCAAGGTTGCTGCACATCTATCAGAGAGAACCCCTCATAGAGAATACCTGCTTTGATCAAATCTACCATTTGTTTGAGCTTACCAGCATAGGCGCGAGCTACAAAACCAGCTCCATTACTCACCGCAATACTTAGCGCGCCAATCGGATCTTCAATTAAACCCTGAGGAGTGGATTTGCTCACCGTACCCTTAGCAGAAGTGGGTGAAGTTTGCCCGGTTGTCAAACTGTAGCGATGATTGTTAAAAACCAAAGCTGTCAAATCGTGATTGCCACGACAAGCTGCCACTAAATGATTAAGGCCCTCACCATAGATATCACCATCACCACCAATCATAATCACTTTTTGGCGATGATTAGCAAGCTTAATGCCAATAGCATTGGCCAAACCCCTGCCATGCAAAGCATGAAAACCATAGCCCTTGATAAAATCAGCCGTATTGCCACTACAACCAATCCCAAAAACCAGAACCACTTCTTCCATCTTGAGTCCTAACTCGACCAAAGCCTGCTTAAGGGCAGTTAAAATACTAAAATTGCCACAACCAGGACACCAGGTCGGTGCAACTGGTGACATCAGATTAGCTAAAGTAATTTCTGTCATATCAATTTATATTGCTCACTAATTTTGCCTGTTTGTAAAAATTCTAAAATATCTTCGCTATAAAATGGCCTACCATCATAGCGCAGAATTGAGTGCATTTTTGGCAGAGAAGTTTCTCTCTGAATCAGTTTAGCCAATTGACCAGTTGCGGTGCCTTCCAAAACAAAAATCTCAGCATTTTTACCCTCAAGTAGAGTCTCAAGTTCTGAAGTAGGGAATGGATAAACACAAGGCAAATGGATGACTGCAGCCTTAGAGGCCACCTCATCAAGTAAAACATCTCGCAAAACATTGATCGTAGAACCAAAAGAAATGAGAATTTTCTCTGGATTTGGTGAACCTAGATAGAGAGGTTTTGGCAAATCATTTTGCAAAGAAGTTAGCTTGGCAGCACGCTTATCTACAGCTTGCTTAGTAGTGACCGCATCCTCAGTAGCAAAACCATATTCATCATGTTCGTAAGAATTGGTAAGCTGCAATGCATTGGTTTGGCCAGGGATAGAGCGTAAAGAAATGCCGTTTTCACTAGCTCTGTAGCGCAAATATTCCCCTTCAGCCAAAGCTGTTTCACCTAGCTGACCATTATTAACCATTGATAAACGCACGTTTTCGGATAATAAAGCTGGTTTTGGCATGGTCTGATTGGATTCTAGAAGATATTTATCAGACATAATCAAAACCGGTAACTGATATTTTTCCGCCAATTCCACTGCTAATTTACTCAAGTTGAAATGCTCATAAACATCCCCAGGAGTCAAAATGACGCGTAAGAAATCACCATGGCCAGCACCAAGAATAAAATTCAAATCGCCCTGAGAAGTCCAAGTGGGCAAACCAGTCGCTGGACCTTGACGAACTGCTTCTAAAACAACCAGAGGAATTTCCGCTACGCCAGCAAAAGAAAGTGACTCTACCATCAGGGCAAAACCACCTCCAGAACTACCAGTCATGGCACGTACTCCAGCAAAAGAAGCACCCAAAGCATGATTGATCGCTCCAATTTCATCTTCAGCATGCTTGACTATTAGTGGATATTCATCTTGTTTGGAAGCCAAAAAATGTAATAAGCCAGTGGCCGGGGTCATCGGGTAAGCAGAGTAGAACTGCAGTCCAGCCGCCAAAGCACCTAAGCCAACTGCTTCATTGCCACTAACCAAAACTTGTTCGTCCACGCCAGTTGAAATCAATTTACCAAAAGTTTGTAAATTACCTTGTTGAACCATGCTCAGAGCAATTTCAAAAGCGGCCTGCAAAACCTTAAGGTTGGCAGTCGCTGCTTCCTTACTTTTGGCAAATTCTTCCACTACCACTCGACCAATAATTTGCAAATCCATCTCAAACAAACAAGCACTTATTCCCAAAGCAGCAATATTGGCTGCCAGAGGATTAGCGCCCTGATCTCTGGCAATTTTGGTTAGATTGATTGCCACCACTTTTGATTTCAGATCTGGGTATTTACTTGGATCAAAAGCATTGGCATTCAGAATAATTAGAGTTCTCTCATCAATTTCAGCCAAATGATCTTGAATAAACTTCTCATGGAAAAGAATCAATAGATCAAGATGACGACGCTGGCAAGTTGAACCTTGCAGAGAAGCCGTTACTTGACCAGATTGCAAGCCACCTTTAATCAAGGAGGGGTATTCATAATAATTGAAAACAGATAAGCCCTGTCTCTTGCATGCCTTAGCAAAAAGTTTGGCAGAGGACATTACGCCTTCACCAGCTTTGGCAGCAATTTTCCAGTTGAGTGCTTCTAACTCCATATTTCTATTATAGCCTTAGAATAGGCAACTGCCCATGTCTTTGTTACAATGACCTTATTATGGCAAATACTTTATTGATCTATGGTAGTTTAACAGGTAATACTGAAGGCGTCGCCTACAATGTGCAAAGCATGCTTAGAGAAAAAGGTAAGGAAATTGATGTCAAAAATGCCATTGATGCAGACATTGCCGACCTGACTGGCTCTTACAGTAATTACATTTTTGCCTGCTCCACTTGGGACGATGGTCTCCCTGTTTCTGATTTCAATGATTTCTTGGAAAGAATTAGCAGTTCTCAACCAAGTTTAGCTGGCAAGAAAATTGCCATGATCGGCCTTGGAGATAGCAATTATGTGCACTTTTGCGGTGCTATATCCGTCATGGAACAGGCTTTCATCGCCAAAATGGGTGGAGAAAAAATCATCGAACCATTAAGAATTGATGGCTATCCAGAAATGGAAGAAAACAAGACCCACGTCCAGGAATGGGTAGAAAAACTAGCTCCACTAATCAATTAAAATATTGATTCAAAAGCCAAGTTATTTAACTTTAGCTTGAATTTTTTTGCTGATTTTTTTGGCTTCCACAGTGACTTTTTTGGCCATTTTCTTGGCGTAAGCCTCTGGGTTTTTCTTGACTTCAGCAGAAATCTTTTTGATAGAAGCCTTGCCTTTGGCGACCACTTTCTTGGCTTTCTCTTGATTCTTTTTGTCAGAGAAAAAGACAGCGGCAGCACCAGCCACAGCACCTACTAAAATGGGGAAAAGACCAGCTTTTTTAGACATATATCCAGAATAACAAGAAAATGAGCAAAAATAAAGCCTATTTCCTGCTTGATAGGTTATTTGATATCAACCAGAATCAAGCTATCAGTCTTGCGACCAGCTAATTTTTCACTCAAACCAACAGTAATTAGAACTTTTTGACCAGCTTTGACTATTTTGGTTTTTTTCAAGTTATCAATAATGTCGTTTTCACTAGAATAAGTAAAAACTTCTTTGTCCACCAAAATTGGCTCAACACCATATACTAAAGCCAATTTATTGTAGGCTGATTTATTGTAGGTAACAGCCTTGATTTTGACATCTGGGCGGAAACGAGAAAGTTGGCGTGCAGTCAAACCGGAAGCACTGAAGCAAACTACCATATCAATATCTTCCTTACTAAAATCCAATAAAGAAAAGGCGGCGTAAGTGATAGCAGAGGTTACGCCAGAATCGGCCCAATCCCAAAGAGAATGTTCGGTTAAAGGTTCATTGTAAGCGGCAATTTTGGCTTGAGTTTCCACACACTCAACTGGATATTTACCAATGGTAGTTTCTTCTGAGAGCATCACTGCATCGGTGCCATCATAAATAGCATTGGCCACATCACTCACTTCAGCTCTAGTTGGACGAGGTTCTGTGGTCATACTCTTAAGCATTTGAGTAGCAGTAATCACTGGTTTACCAACAGTGCGACATTTCTCGATGATCATTTTTTGGTAATAAGCCAAGCGCTCAAAAGGCACTTCAACGGCTAAATCACCACGAGCCACCATCACAGCATCAGAAGCTTCAATGATTTCATCAAGATTATCGAGAGCAGCTTGATTCTCAATCTTAGCAACCACATCAGCATGCAAGCCTCTTTTGGCCATTTCGGCACGCAAAATAGCAATATCTTTGGTGTCACGCACAAAAGACAAACCTACAAAATCAATATCGTCATCAGTCATGTTATCAAGTTGCACTAAATCATTCTCAATTAAGGAAGGCATATCAATCACGATACCTGGAGTATTCATAGTTTTGCGATGCTTAACTGTCACATCAATTGGAGATTCAACAGTCACACCACTTTCATCTTTGGCAACTACTTTATATTCACAAGCACCATCATCAGTAGAAACAGTGTCACCAATTTGTAAAGCTTCAATCACATTGGCTGGAATATTCATTTCTTTTTCTCCTGGAGGAGTAGAGACGAACTTGGCTTTTTCACCAGCTTTTAATTCAAAAGAAACACCATCTTTGGTATTGATACGAATTTCAGGTCCTTGTAAATCAAGTAGAACGCCAATAGATTTGCCCATTTTCTTGGCTACATCTTTGACACGGTGAATACGCTCTAAGTGCCATTCTGGGGTACCATGCTTAGTGTTGAAACGAGCCACATTCATACCTGCATTGATCAAAGCTTCCATTACTTCTGCTGTTTCTGTAGCTGGACCAAGGGTAGCGACAATTTTGGTAGATTTTTTCATAATCAATCTTTCTATTTTATTTTCAAATTTTATTGAAACTATTATTATCCTCTAAGGGTGGTTTATAATCAAGGCACATGAAAAAAATCTATTTTGTTCGCCATGGAGAAAGCGAAGGCAATGCCCTGCGCATCCATCAATCCAAAGAAACTCCACTTTCAGAAATTGGTGAATCTCAAGCCAAAATCGTCGCTTTGCGCTTCAGCAAAATTTCTGTCGATACGATTATTGCTAGCCCATACTTGAGAGCCAAACAAACAGCGGAGGCTATTGCTGAACGCAATAACTTACCACTAGAAACAAACGAGCTCCTATCAGAAAGAAGAGGACCCAGTGAACTAATTGGCATTTCTCACTTGAGCGAGCAATCTAAACAAGTGCGCGCGGAATTACACACGCATTTACTTGATCAGAATGGTGACTGGCGCTACAGCGATGAAGAAACCGCCAATGAATTTGCCAAGAGAGCAGAGCAAATTCTTGCTTTCCTGCAAAACAGACCAGAGGAAAACATTGTGGTAGTCTGCCACGCCCTGATTTTGCGCATGATTTTTACCAAAATTCTTAATCCTCATGGCGACTTAGCGAATCTCTATGACATTTATGACAGTTTTGACCTCAACAATACCGGCATCAGCATGGCCAACTACGACGCAGAAAAAAAGCGCTGGCAAATGAGCTGTATTAATGATTATTCACATCTGGGCTAATAATTAGTTATAATGAGGGCATGAAAAACCCAATTTTCGTTGTCTTAGCAGGCGGTATTGGCAAAAATTTTGCTCCTCTTGTCACCACCAAAAGTATTTTCCCTTTTTTTGGTCGTCCCTTCATTGCTCACACCTTAGAAATGATTCAAATGGCTGGAGCCAAAGAAGCCATCGTCGTTTGCAATAAAATCAATGAAAATATCATCCAAAATCTATCAAGTAGAAGCCTAAAAATTCAAACAATTGTCCAGCAAGAAGCTTCTGGGCAAGCTGATGCTATTATCTTGGCTGCCAAGCTAATCCCCAAAGACAGAACAGTAATTATCATGAATGGAGTTGATCTTATAGATCCATCGGCTATCAAGAATTTTGTCAAAAAAGCCCCCAAAACCTACGCGCAAATTCTCGCTATGAAAGTGACCGAATATTTCCCTGGCGGTTATCTACGAATCAAAAATGATCGAGTAGCCAGTATCGTGGAAAAACCAAAACAAGGCACTGAGCCAAGTGATATGGTCAATCTTTTTTTTCATTACTTTTCCAATCCTCAAGAAATCTTTGCTCTAGTGACCAAGGAAAAAGGCGGCGATGATGCTTACGAACGCGCCCTTGACCGATTAATGAAAACTAGAGAAGTTAGTTTTATGACTTATGATAGCTATTGGTCCAAACTCAAAGCTGCTCACAATGTTCTAGATGTAACCAACCTTTTCCTCAAGCACAAACTAAAAAATAGAATTAGTCGCGCTGCTCTCATTGATCGCAGCGCTCACATCGAGGGACCAGTACAAATCGAGGCGGGAGCCAAAATTCTTGCAGGCGCTGTCATTAAAGGCCCTGCCTATATCGGTGCAAATGCAATTGTTGGAAATCATTCTTTGATCCGCGATTCCATCATCGAATCTGACTCTATTATTGGCTTTGGCTCAGAAGTTGCTCGTAGCTATGTAGGACCAAATTGTAGCCTACATCATAATTTTATTGGTGATAGCGTACTGGAGTCGGAAGTCAATCCAAGCTACGGCACTTGCACTGCTAATTTAAGATTTGACGGCAGCAAGGTCAAAATGCGTCTCCCAGAAAAACTAATTGATACCAACAAATCCAAACTTGGCGCTATCATGGCTAGAGGAGTTTTCTTGGGAGTTAATTGTTCAATCCTACCAGGCATCACTCTAGGTGAAAAAGCCACCGCTATGCCAGGATCGGTTATCTCTAGAGCTGTACAAGCCAAAGAAATGTTTCGCTAATTCTTGTATTTGATTGCCATACCCAAAGCAATCGAAAAGAATGAGGCAATTAATAGTAAGAAGGTCGTTTCCACAGAACCAGAAGCTGGCAAAGTGTTGCTAGAGATTGTTGGAGTAGCAGTTGGCGTAATTGTTGGTGTTGGGGTGGGGGTAGGCGTCTTAGTTCCAGTTGGTGTAGGTGTTTTTGTGCCGGTTGGCGTTGTTGTACCAGTTGGCGTAGCAGTTGCAGTAATTGTGGCTGATGGTGTGGCGGTGATTGAAACAGTTACTGTTGCTGAAGGGGTAGCTGTCACAGAAACAGTGATTGTGGCTGATGGCGTAGCAGTAACCGTTGCAGAAGGAGTCGCAGTTGGCGAAAGAGTCAGGGTTGCAGAGGGTGTGGCAGTTAAACTAGGACTCAAAGTAACGGTTGGCGTGGCACAAGCCGTCATGGTTGTAGTCCAGGCACCTCCGGCACTTGGACAGCAATAATTCCTCCCTCCACAAGGCTCAATTCTGCCAGCGACATTACAAGTACTATCATTGGAAGAGCCATCTGATTCAGGTGGAGTACAGCTTCGCAGAACGCCATCATTACCGGGACATTGTTCTACACAAGTAGTGGCTTCTTTTCTGTTATCTTGAGTATTTTTTAAAACAATTGAAGCAATAGTTACCCCAAGAATTAGGATTGCCAAGATAATCCCAGCAATCTTGTAAGTTTTTTTCTTGCTCAATTCCTTTTCTGAAGGAAGACCAACCACTTCTTGAGTTACCTCCGCAGGCGGCTCAGTTGGGGTTGGAGCCGGAGTTGGCGCTGGTGGCACAACTGAAGGTGTGGGAGCAGGAGTTGACACAACAGGCTGACTGCCAATTTGATTGGCAGCACCAGAGGGACTAACTCCTGGTAGTTGTGGCATACTTTAAGCATACTGGAAATAAAAAAAGATTGCAAAGAAGGATTTTGCTCAAAAGAGATATAATTAGCCGAGTAATGAACTTATATTTGCATTTTCCCTTTTGTCAACAAAAGTGTTTTTACTGTGATTTTGTTTCTCTTGGTCACCAAGAACATTTAATTGGCGAATACTGTGACGCTCTAAGCAAAGAGATTGTGATCTATGGCGAAAAGTTTGGAAAACTCAAACTCGAAACCATTTATCTGGGCGGTGGCACTCCTTCCTTGGTAGAAACGGCTAATCTTGAAAAAGTTTTTACCGCCTTACACCAAAACTTCCAAATCACTCCACAAACAGAAATTACCATCGAAGCCAATCCTGATTCAGTCAGCAAGACCAAACTTCAAGCCTACTTGAAAATGGGTATAAATCGCTTAAGCATGGGTGTTCAAGCCTGGCAAAATGATTTACTTAAGTTGATTGGCCGCACTTACCAGATAGAAGTTTTGCTCCAAGCTTATCAATGGGCAAGAGAAGTAGGTTTCACCAACATCAATCTTGATCTGATTTTTGCCCTACCAACTCAAACCAAAGCACAATGGCAAGAAAGCTTAACTCAAGTAATTGCTCTAAAACCAGAGCATATCGCTTGTTATAGCCTGGAATGGGACAATAATTCTATTTTTGCCCACCAATTGCGTCGTGGCAAAATGCGAACTGCTCCAGATACACTAGATCGTCAAATGTATCACTTGGCTTGCAAACAACTTGCTCAGGCTGGCTACGAACAATATGAGATCTCTAATTTTGCCAAAGCTGGTTTTGCCTGCAAACACAATGCTGATTTTTGGGCAGGCAAAGACTATTTAGGCTTAGGCGTTGCCGCCGCTTCCAAAATTGGCAATCGGGTTTTTGAAAACCAAAAAAACCTAAAGCTCTATTGTTCCCAACTTAATATTGGAAAGCTCTCTATTACTCAAACTGAAACATTAAACGCAGAAGAAGAACTAACCAATCGTATTGCTTTGGCACTGCGCACTAATGCTGGCGTGCCACAAAAATTGCTTAAAAAAGAGAAATTGGAAAAATTGGTTGCGCAAAAATTGCTCAAAAAAGAAACTGATTTTGTGGTCCTTACCAGCAAGGGCAGAGACTTACTGAATCAGATCACACTAGAGTTATTAGGATAGTTCTGACCAGATTATTGATATATTTATAATTCTCACTATTGACATTATAGGCTCTTAGGTATAGAATGCTTCTTGTTATCAATTGCTAATGGTGTCAAACGACACTTACTAAGCGGCTGATAACAGCACATTCACATTGCACACGAAATAGAAATTTTTTTCTCTCTAATTTTGGAGGGTTTTTGACTCATTCGTAAAGCGACTTATATATAGGTTCTTTTACGAGTGAGTCAAAGTTGAGGCTTCAAGCCTCAGCTATGACCACCAAAATCTGTCTCTGGATGACACAAACTCCAGACCACCAGATGACCTCTCGGTGGAAAGTGAGAAGAAATGGCCAAGAAGAATCGTAAGAACCGCTCGGAAATGAAGCCCTGGCAGATCATCGCCAATGACATCTCCCGCTCTGTGGACGCTGTTGTCCGCGGCAAACTGGACGTCGAAGACGCCAAGGAGATGATCCTGGAAGGTCTCGCCTCCTTCGAACCCAGCAAGGAACGCACCGCGTGGCTGAAAGCCAACCTGCCCGAATTTGCCGCCCTCGGCGACAAATCCCGCACCCGCGCCAGCACCATCACTGCGATGCAGGAAGAAATCGACTCGCTCTACATGACGATCGAATTCATCCGCAAGAACCTGCTCGGCAAGCACGGCAACACCGACAAGTTGCGTGTTCTGCAGGCTTCTGCCCTCGAAAGCGCCCCCGCCATGATCGCCGCCGCCCAGGAAGACCTCCTGCAGGCTCGCATCTTCGCGAAGGGCTCTGAAGGTCTCGGACTCGTCCTGGACAAGGGCGTGGAAGGACTGGCCCGCAAGTTGGTCGTCAACACCAAGGTGGAAATCACCGAAGAAGAGGACTAATCCTCCTCGCAAGCCAAGTTTCGTGTAACAATGTGAAAAAGGCGCTCCGCAAGGGGCGCCTTTTTCCATTCTAGAGGACTTTTTGCCTTCAAATCTACTTTAATTCGCATTTAATTTGCTTGTTTTTCACATAGATGGTTTAATAATTGCTTAACATGACAAAGAAAATCCTAATCGTTGAAGATGATGAATTACAAAGGAGCATACTCCGCAACAATCTTTCCCAAAAAGGTTTTATCACTTTGGAAGCTGCTGATGGAGCAGATGGTCTAGATATTGCTCTTCATCAACACCCAGATGTAATTTTAACTGATGTGCGCATGCCAAATCTTGATGGGATGGCCATGATTCACAAATTACGTCAAGATGATTGGGGCAAAAAAGCTTCCATAATTATTTTGACCAATTACGACAATACCGATGAACAACTAGCTCAAATCGTGGTCGATCATCCTTCTTATTACCTCATTAAGGTTAATAATTCACTTGAAGATATTAGTGAAAAAATCCAAGCAGTCTTGGAAAATGCAGAGATAAATTAACTATCAAAAGAGTAGTGAATTTTCTGGAATTTTTCATTTAGAGCTTGCACTTGTTTTTTGACATCATCATCACTCAAGGCTCGATCCATCAATTTAGCAATTACTTTCATCTCAACTTCTTTCATTCCACGACGAGTCACCTCAGCTGTACCAAGTCGCATGTATAGCTGACCATCTTTGGTTAGTTCGGTATTTTCAAAATTGGTAACAATTTGATTGACAATTAAGCGACGATAAAGCGCCAAGCGCTCAGTTTTTTGGTGCAAAAAAACATGTGTTTGGTGATTTTCTGAGTAACGGCTGGTGTTTGCCTTGCGCACCTGATACCCCAAAGCAGCAAAAGCCTCACCTAAAGCATTAGAGTTGGCAATAATTTGCTTGGCGTATTCTTGACCAAACTCCTGCATTTCCAAGATTGCCACTGACAAGGCAATTAAATGAGTAAGATGAGGACTAGAGTAGAGACAACCATTGATAATTGAATTAGCCTTATCCGCCAAATCCTGATCACGAAAAGCGATCATGCCTTTGTGTGGACCTGGCAAAGTTTTATGTGTGTTGGCACAAATTACATCTGCACCTTCAGCGAAAGGATTTTGAAATTGCTGACCCATGATCAGACCCATGGTGTGACTGGCATCGTAAATGATAATGACCTGTTCACCGACAGCTTGACGCAACTCGCGCAAATTATGAGGATTAAGATAGTAGGAAACATCAAGATAAATGGCTTTGACTTGGTGTTTTTGGCAATTTTCAGCAATTCTGGCCACGTCAAACTGCAACTTTTCATAATTATAATCAGCAAAAATGTGCCCACGACCCACTCTTTCCAGAATACCTTTAGTGGCAAAGTGACCACCATTTTCAAGGGGTACAGTCATCACCATTTCTCCAGGCTCAGTGGTAGCTAGAATGGTACTCATCATGGCATGCACTCCAGAGAGAACACTTAAATTGACGCTGGCCGCCCCAAGCATTTGGCAAGCGGCTTTTTCTGCAGCGGAAATCAAATCTGCAATACCTTGATGAGCTAAGCCGGTAAAATGGCCAAAGTCTCTAATTTCATTCTGACCACCACCCATGAAATATCGTTCCGCCAGTTTGGAACCCAAAAACTGGCTAGCAGTTTTACTCATTTGGTTCTCATTGGCAGTAAGATGAAGGAAATTTTGATTACGAACCTCTTCAGCCTTGATAGTTTGTAGGAGGGAGTCAATTTGCATATGACAAATTATATACCAAAATTGAGTTACCAGATTTGACGTAATAAAAAATATATCCTATAATATAAAGATATGGGAGAAATAGCAAAGATTCTTGGAAAAATGCCACAGGAAAAAATAGATGATCCAGTCTGTTTTCCTGCATGCAATAACGCTGAATTTAAGTGGCTACTAACAGCTAGCGATGCTGCCGTGAATAGAATTAGCGTAGCTCAAAAAAGCTTACAGCTTCATGGAGAATCATATACCGCTAAAGTATTAACATTGCCCAAACCAATGCGCTACGGAGAACCAACATCTCTGATTCTAAGAGCAGATTCCACTCCAGAATTAGAGGGAATGATATTAGGCTCTTCTCCAACAAAAGTTTGTAGACCAATTTTCCGAGATGCAAAATACGTTATGACTGGCTCTTCTGAGTCCAAACGTCTCAGAGCAAATCTTGAATATTTATCTTTAGAATATCCTACTTCGGATGGAATTTTTCTTCAGTCTTTTATCACCTTGCTATCTATGGCAAGCATAGAGATAGGAGACAATTTTATTGAAAACATCAACTCATTTTCTGACTGGCTTATCAGTGAACACCCATCAGTCGCAAGCAGTATTTGGGGAATGTTGCAATAAATGGGTGGCTAACGAGACTCGAACCCGCGACCTCCGCTTCCACAGAGCGGCGCTCTAACCAACTGAGCTATAGCCACCGTTTTATTAATTTGCCTCAATCAAATGTATGCTGGGTGGGATTCGAACCCACGACCTACTGCTTAGAAGGCAGTTGCTCTATCCAGCTGAGCTACCAGCACGTAACAACCAAAGAACACGAGGAATTATAAGGAAAACAGAGTAAAAAGTCCAGACTTGGTATATAATTGAGCGCTTAGCAAAAAGCCAAAAATAAAATAGATAAATGCAATTTAAACTACATTCAAATTACCAACCAACTGGCGATCAACCTCAAGCAATTGAGTCTTTGGTAACTGGCCTCAAGAATAAAATTGAAGATCAGGTTTTACTTGGTGTGACTGGTTCTGGCAAAACCTTCACCATTGCCAATGTTATTGAACGTACTCAAAAACCAACTCTAGTTATTGCCCATAACAAAACTCTAGCTGCTCAACTTTATCAAGAACTACGCGATTTCTTTCCAGAAAACGCTGTGTCTTATTTTGTTTCCTATTACGATTATTACCAGCCAGAAGCCTATATCCCCAGCAGTGATACCTACATCGAAAAAGAAGCTACCATCAATGAAGAAATAGATAAATTACGCTTAGCTGCCACCACTCACTTAATGACCAGACAAGATGTAATCATTGTTGCTTCTGTCTCCTGCATATATTCACTTGGCTCGCCAGTTGATTACAGCCGCTTCATTTTGGAAATTGTCGAAGGAGAATTGATTAAGCGTGAAAGCCTGCTTTTGCAACTTAGCAATCTACAATATGAGCGCAGCAACACCGATCTATTGCGCGGCACTTATCGCTTGCGTGGTGATGTCATCCAACTCTGGCCAGCCTATCAAGACACTGCTTTGAGAATTGAAACTTTGGAAGACAAAATCATCAGCATCAAAGATATTGATCCAATTTCTGGCAGCATTGTCGAAAAAGAGCAAAATAAATTCTACAAAAATAAAATGGCTTTAATTTATCCAGCCAAACACTATGTGGTGGAAAGCAAAAGTCAGAAAGAAAATATCGCCATAATCCGTCAAGACATGGCAAACAGAGTAGAAGAACTTAAAAAAGAAGGTAAGACCGTTGAAGCCTATCGCTTGGAACATAAAGTAAATTACGATTTGGAAATGATTGAAGAATTTGGCTCAGTCAATGGCATAGAAAATTACTCTCGTTATTTTGATGGCCGTCAAGAGGGTGAAGCACCATATACTCTAATGGATTATTTCAAATACAACCAAGAAAAATTTGGGCTTGATTCTTTTTTGACCGTCATTGATGAAAGTCACATTAGTTTGCCACAAATCAAGGGCATGTATTTTGGGGATCGATCCCGCAAGGAAACCCTCATTAATTACGGCTTTCGTTTGCCCAGTGCCATCGACAATCGCCCTCTGCAATTACATGAATTTTTGCAAAGGAAGCAACAAACTATTTATGTTTCTGCCACTCCCAACGAATGGGAAATTAAGAGAAGTAAAGAGCAAATTGTTGAGCAACTAATTCGCCCAACAGGTCTGCTTGATCCAAAAATTGAAATTCGCCCAACCAGCAACCAAATTGAAAATTTAGCAGTAGAAATTATTGAGCGCAAGAAACTTGGCCAAAGAGTTTTGGTCACTACCTTGACCAAAAAAATGGCTGAAGCCCTTAGCGATTATTTAAACGATCCAGAAAAAATTGGCAAATTGGTCAAAAAATATTTTCAGGGTCAAGAAATTCCTTTTCCACAAGTTGCATATCTGCACTCTGATGTGGAAACTCTCGATCGTAGCGACATTTTGGATGACCTACGTAATGGTAAATATGATGTTTTGGTTGGCATTAATTTATTGCGTGAAGGCTTGGATCTACCAGAAGTTAGTTTGGTGGCAATTCTTGATGCCGACAAAGAAGGCTTTTTGCGCTCCGCTACTTCGCTTATTCAAACTATGGGGCGCGCCGCCCGCCACGTCGACGGTCGCGTCATCTTGTACGCTGACAGAATTACTCGCTCCATGGATATTGCTATCAAAGAAACAGAGAGGCGCCGCGCCACTCAAGAAGAATACAATTTGCAACACGGCATTACACCTCAAGGCATCAATAAACCGATCCGCGAGAAACTAATGCAGCGCAAAAGCAAAGACGAACAGAACAAAGAAAACAAAAAAAGTATTTTGCTCAAAATTTCCAATAAAGAACAACTCAACCTCATGGCGATCAATCCAGAGGAGCTTACTCCTGGAGAAAAACAGGGGCTGATCAAAAAATTACGCACACAAATGAAAAAAGCTGCCAACGACCAAGATTTTGAGTTGGCGGCGATTATTCGTGACAAAATTGCTGAAATTGAAAACGTTTAGCTCGATTTTCATGACTCACCTGTGAAACTCACTCTTAGGTAGAAATTTGCTTGCTTTTGCGCTATAATCTTGGGCTCACATCTTATGAATAACACTATCAAAAT
Source organism: uncultured bacterium (assembly GCA_903842795.1). Lineage (GTDB taxonomy): Bacteria > Patescibacteriota > Microgenomatia > UBA1400 > PJMF01 > UBA1364. The sequence goes on from CAIMNJ010000002.1 coordinate 31,836, forward strand.
TACCGGCGCTCGTGAACACAATCTCAAGAATATTGATTTAGAATTAGATAAAAATCAGCTGATCGTTTTCACTGGTCTTTCTGGTAGTGGCAAAAGCTCTCTGGCTTTTGACACTTTGTACGCTGAGGGCCAGCGTCGCTATGTTGAGTCTCTCAGCTCTTATGCTCGTCAATTTCTTGGCGTAATGAATAAGCCAGATGTTGATCAGATTGATGGTCTTTCCCCAGCCATTTCCATTGATCAAAAAACCACTTCTCATAACCCTCGTTCCACTGTTGGAACAATTACTGAAATTTATGATTATTGTCGTTTACTTTTTGCTCGTGTTGGCCATCCTCATTGTCATAATTGTGGTAAAGAAATTAGCACCCAGAGTATTGATCAGATTATCGCGCAAATCCTCAAACAAATTGAGGAAAGATTTGCGCAAAATAAAAAAGAGCCACAAAAAATCATGATTTTGGCCCCAGTGGTCAAGGAAAGAAAAGGCGAATACGACAAACTTCTACAAAATTTAGTCAAAAAAGGTTACAGCAAAGCCAGAATTGATGGTCAAATTTATAACCTTGATCAAGAACTAAACCTAATTAAAACCAACAAGCACAGCATTGACGCTCTAATTGATCGTCTAGTGATTAGCCAAGTGCAAATGAAAGATGCCAAGGAATTGGCTGTACTCAAAAGTCGTCTTAATCAATCTTTGGAAGAGGCTCTTAAACTAGCCAATGGCTTGGTGATTGCAGCCTGGGTAAATGATTCTAGTTTTAGTTTTCCAGAAAATCCACAAGATGTGCAAGACTTTTTATTTAGTGAGAATTTAGCTTGCAGTGATTGTGGTATTTCTCTCAAAGAATTGGAGCCTCGCTCTTTCTCTTTTAATTCACCAGAAGGCGCCTGTCCTTCTTGCAATGGCCTTGGTTCTATTTTGAAAATCAATGTTGATAAAATTGTTGCCCCAAATCTAACCATGAGTGAAGGCGCAATTATTCCTTTTGCTCGCATGATGACCAATGAGGGTTGGTTTGCACGTTTGGTCAAAATTGTTTTGGAAGATTTCTCTTGCGATTTCCGCCTCACTAAATGGATTGACATGCCTCATGAATTGCAAGAAATTTTACTTTATGGCAGTGACAAGATTTACGATGTGGTGGGTGAGAATCGTTTTGGTAATATGACTAGTTACCAGAGTAAATTTGAAGGTTTTATTAAAAATTTAGAGCGTCGCTACACTGAAACTGATAGCGAATTTATTCGTCGCGAGATTGGCCAGTTCATGCACAAGGAAGTTTGTCCAACTTGTAATGGAGACCGTCTCAAAACTGAAGTGCTTTCTGTAACAGTGGATAACTTAAATATTGCTCAATTTAGCAAACTTACTATTGATCGCGCTCTCAAATGGGCAGAAAAAATCGCCAATCCAAAAGAACAAATTCTTTCAGAAAAAGAACTGCAAATTGCGGCTTCAATTCTAAAAGAAATTAAAACTCGTTTGCAATTTCTCTCTGCAGTTGGCTTAAATTATCTAACCATTGCGCGCGAAGCTGCCACATTAGCTGGTGGTGAAGCCCAAAGAATTCGTTTAGCTTCTCAAATCGGTACCGGTCTGACTGGTGTTCTTTACATCTTGGACGAGCCGACTATTGGTCTCCACCAAAGAGATAATCGCCGTTTAATTGACACTCTGCAAGAACTCAAGAAAAAAGGTAACACCGTCATCGTGGTAGAACATGATCGCGACATCATGATGGCCGCTGATCATATCGTTGATTTTGGACCTAAAGCTGGCGAAGCGGGTGGAGAAATTGTCTTTGAAGGATCTTACGAGCAAATTCTCACCGCCAAAGAATCCCTCACTGGTCGTTATCTGGCTAGAAAAAAAGAAATCGAAAGAGTTGCTCTCAAGGAGCAAGCTGTGAAAAAAAAGGCCAAAATTGCGATCACCGGTGCCAAACACAACAATCTCAAAAATATTGATGTTGAAATTCCTCTCAATGCCTTGACTTGTATCACTGGTATTTCTGGATCTGGCAAATCAACTTTATTGCACAATGTTTTACATAACCATTTGGCTAAACAACTTGGCTATGCCTACGATAGCAAATTGGCAGAAGTAGAAAGCATTTCTATTCCTCCTCAAGTAAAAAGGTTGAGCATGATCGACCAGAGTCCAATTGGTAAAACTCCACGCTCCAATCCTGCTACCTACACCAAAGCTTTTGATTATATCCGCCAAATTTTTGCTCGCAGCAAAGATGCCGCTATGCGTGGCTACAACATTGGCCGTTTTAGTTTCAATGTCAAAGGTGGTCGTTGTGAAGCCTGCCAAGGAGAGGGTCAGATCAAGATCGAAATGCAATTTCTGCCTGATGTTTATGTACAATGTGATGTTTGTCGTGGTCAGCGTTATAACGATGAAACTTTACAAGTGATGTATCAAGAAAAAAATATTGCTCAAGTTTTGGAAATGAGCATTGATGAGGCTCATGAATTTTTCAAAAATCACAGCAATATTCGCCAAAAAATGGCTACACTCAAAGAAGTTGGTCTTGGTTATTTGCGTCTTGGCCAAAGTGCTCCAACTCTAAGTGGTGGTGAAGCTCAGCGTGTCAAATTGGCCAAAGAACTCAGCACTAGATCTCATGATCATGTTATCTATCTCTTGGACGAGCCAACCACCGGTTTGCATTTTGCCGATATTCAAAAATTACTCAATGTCTTACACCAATTAGTCGAACAAGATAATACTGTCATTCTGATTGAGCACAATTTAGATGTGATCAGGAATGCTGATTGGGTTATCGACCTTGGACCAGAGGGTGGGGAATATGGCGGTGAAGTTATCGCTTGTGGAACTCCTGCTGAAGTTAGTGAAAATAAACATTCTTTTACCGGTCACTACCTCAAAGAAGAATTAGCCAACAACTAACATAATTAGTGTAAAATGATTATTGATGTTTATTCGAGTATTATTTTCTGCTCTAATGTTTTTGTTTGTCTCTACTACTCGCATAGCTGCACAAGAGACAACGAGTCAAACAACCACTCCAAATGATGGTTCAGAAAATTTTGAAATTAATCTTAAAAGCACCTACACCATTACTGCCAATGGCAAAACTATTGTCGAACAAAAATTTAGCATCAAAAATAAAAGCCCAGAATTATTTGTTAGCAAATATGGCATCGTGGTTAGTTCCACCAATATCACCAATGTTGAAGTCACCAATAATGACAAAACTCTTCAGCCATCAATCAGCAAACAAAAGGGCCAAACCAGCATTGGCGTTACGTTCGAAGAAAATGTTGTTGGAGAGGGCAAAAGTAACGAATTGCTGATTCGCTATACTGACTCAGATATTGCTTTAATCAGCGGCAAGATTTTGGAAGTCAATATTCCTAAACTTTCCGATCATTATCAATACAAAAACTACCAACTAGAATTGCGCGTTCCAAGTATTTTTGGCAATCCAAGTCGCATCAATCCAAGTGTTTTTACCATAAAACAAGATGGAGATTACAATGTCATTACCTACAATGACCTGAAGGATCAATCTGTCTCAGCGATCTTTGGTAATCAACAAATTTTTGAATTGAAATTAAATTACTATCTTAGCAATCCAACTAGTCAGAACGCTCTCACTCAAATCACTCTGCCACCAGAAACTCCTTACCAAAAAGTTTTTTACATCAATCTTGATCCGATGCCAAAAAACATTAAGGAGGATCAGGATGGAAACTTTATTGCCACTTATGAAATTCCCGCTAATAATTCTTTTAATGTAGAGCTTTTCGCTCAAGTTTTGTTGACTTTATCAAGTGACCCATTAGTTCCGTTTAGTCCGGTTCTTCCAGAGCATATTGGCGAACAAAAATATTGGGAAGCCAAAAGTCAAACCATAGAAAACATCAATCACGATCTTGATAGTGTCAAAAGTATTTATGATTTTACAGTCAAGGCTCTAAACTACACCAAAAGACCACTCAATCAAGAATTTGCCAGATTGGGAGCAATAGAATCTATTAAAGAGAATAACAAAGATGATGCAACTTGCCAAGAATTTACTGATCTTTTTATTGCGCTTGCTAGAGGCAAAAAACTACCAGCTCGTAGAATCATCGGTATGGCTTACACCAATAACGAAGAACTTCGTCCCAGCAATTTAACTGGAGACATTTTACATACTTGGCCAGAATATTATGACAGTACCCAAGAATCATGGGTTAGAGTCGATCCCACTTGGGAAGATACTACTGGAGGAATTGATTATTTTAATAATTTCGATCTAAATCACATTGCTTTCGCCATCAATGGTGTTTCTAGCACTTTGCCATATCCAGCTGGCTCATATATTGGCGATGCTGCGGAAAAAAATAAAAAAGTTTATTTGGAATTCTCTAAAGAAGAATTCGCTCAAATCAATCCTGATCTTGAAGTAAATTTGGTCAATAAAAAGCTTTATGGAATTGCTGTGGCCGGTAATTATGATTTAGAAATTCTCAATAAAACTGGTCGTGTTTGGTATTTTAATGAAATCAAAGTTAATGGCGAAGGAATAGAGATTTCCATGGATTCAACCGATAAAATCAAAAAAATACTGCCATTTTCCAAACTGATTTTGCCAATGACCATTTATAATATAGATAATAGTTTAAATAAAAAAGTAAAAATTCAAACCGAGGTGATACTCAAAGAAGGTCAATCTCAAAGCAATGAATTTGAAGTCAAAGCCGGTGTCAAACTCAAAATCACCAATCCAAAAAAAATCGCTCTCATGGGAGGAGGATTTATCCTCTTTGCCCTCGTTGCCGGGAGTTTATTCCTTCTTGGATCAAAACTCAAAAATTCTTTACGTAGGAAAAGCCAAGAATCTAAAGAAGAGGGTTCAGAATTACAAGAGAACGGAATTACTATCGAGAAAAATCCAAAAGATGACAGCTCTGGCAAGCAGAGTGGAACATCAAGTTCTTGATAGTGAAATTGAAGCTTTGTTGATTGAAGCTCAACTCATCAAAGCACATCAGCCATATTTCAACAGTCGCCTCAAAGATGATAAGTCAAATATTTATTTGTTGATTAGTAAAGAAGCTTTCCCCAAAGTTTTGCGGGTGCGCAAAACAGACTTAAACAAGAAAAAATATCAAGAAAAATTGGCTATTTTTGGTCCTTTCGCCAGCTCTAGTCGCCTAAGTGAAGTACTCAAAATCATTCGTCCTATTTTTAAATGGTGCAATCAAGCTGATAGAAGTCATGGCAAAGCCTGTCTTTATCATCATTTAGACTTATGCTCAGGTGCTTGCTGCCAAAAAATCACCAAAGAAGATTATCAGAAAAACATTGAACAAATGATTCTCTTTCTAAAGGGGCAGAAAAAAACATTACTTAAAGAATTGGAAGAAGAAATGTGGCAACTCGCCAAAATAGAAAATTATGAGCGAGCTCAAATAAATAAAAATAAAATTGCCTTAATTAAAGAAATTACTAGTCAACAATATAAGCTCAAAACTGATTTGATATTGCCAAATTTTTCTCAAGAAGAATCAGCTGAGGCACTCATTCACCTGCGCCATATCTTGCACCAGGAAAGCATCGTCGATAGCCAGCAAAAACTAGAGCGTATTGAAGGTTACGATGTTAGCAACACCATGGGTTTGCAAGCAACTGTTTCTATGGTCGTTTTGACCAATGGAGAAATTGATCATAGTGAATATAAATTTTTCAAAATCCGTTCCATGCAAACGCCTAATGATTATGGCATGTTGCAAGAAGCTCTAACTCGCCGACAAAATCATCCCGAATGGCTCAAGCCCAATCTGATTATGATTGATGGCGGCAGAGGACAGGTGAGAGCAGTCGCTAAAATTTGGCGAATGGATGTGCCAATAATTGGCCTGGTCAAAAATCCAGATCGCTTAGTTATTTCGATCAAAAATAAAGATAAAAAAGACAATATTGAAACTAAAATCATCACTTTGGCGAGCAATCATCCAACCCTCAAAATGTTGGAGCGCCTAAGAGATGAAGCACATCGTTTTGCTAAAAAACAGCATAGTCGACTTAGAGAAAAAAAGCTTCTAGAATAATTAAAATAGTTCTATAAAGGAAACTATGAAATTTATCAAAGCCGTCATCAGTTCTATCCTAACTATTGCCATTCTTGCTTGGTTTTTTCCAAACATTAACTATAGTAGTTCGGCAACCCTAATCATTGCTGGTCTAGTTCTAACTTTACTAGACAAGTTACTTAGACCATTGCTGAAAATCTTATTTTTACCAATCAACATTGTCACTCTTGGCTTTTTTTCATTGATAATTAATGTCTTTATTCTTTATTTAGCCACATATTTTGTGCCTGGTTTTACCATTAACAATGTGATTGTGATGGGTGTACATCTCAACCAATTTTTCTCTTTACTCTTGGCTTCCGCTCTAATTGGCTTTTTACAAGGGGCTTTTGCTCTTGTTTTGTAGAATTGCTATAATGATTGATAATGAAAATGCTTAAATCTGTTTTATTTTTTGTTCTTTTTTTACAATTTGGCTTACTTTTCTTGACCAATCCAAACTTAGCACAAGCTCAGGTAAGCTCCAAAAAACCCACTACACAACCAACTGTAATTTTGGTCACAAATACTGCCAGCGCTGCCGCTGAAGCTTCAGATAGCACCAAGCTTTCTTCACCTTCAGCCGAAGTGGTTGAAAAATTACAACAAAAAACTGACCAAGATATTACGGAAACTAGCGGTCAGAAAAAAAGCGTTTTGGCTGCTTACTTAGATGAACATCCAATTGGCAAACTAACTTGGAACAATCTGATTCAAAAAGCCATTCGCAAAGCTATTGCTAGCGGTATGCCAGCCAACATCATTGTGATTTTACTGCTTTTCCCAATCATTGCTTCCTTAGTCGCTTTTTCACGCCACGTCATTGGCTTAAAAGGCTTTGGGATTTATATTCCTGCAGTCTTGTCAGTTGCTTTTGTTTCTACTGGAATTATTACCGGCATCATTGTTTTTGGAGCTGTTTTATCCACAGCATTAATGAGTAGACCAATCATGAAAAAGCTAAAATTACCCATGCTTCCCAGAACTGCGATGTTGCTCATGAGTGTATCGGTTGCAATTCTAGCATTGATGCTGGTTGGCTCGGTATATAACATCAATATTGTACTTAATATCAGTATTTTTCCTTTATTAATCATCATTCTTTTGACTGAAAATTTTATGGAAACTCAACTTTTTAGCAGTCAAAAAGAAGCTCTACAAATTACTTTTGAAACTTTGTTAATTGCCGTTTTATGTTCACTAATCATTGGTTCTGAACCATTGCAAAAATTCGTAATTTTGCGCCCAGAGCTAACTTTGCTGGGGGTCGCGCTAATCAATCTGGCAATCGGTAAATATACAGGCTTGCGCCTACTTGAATATTTAAGATTTAGGGATCTATTCAATCGTGAAAGTAAATTTAGCAAATTCAAGGACAATTCTCTGGAAAAAGATTCGCAAGAGGAGGAATAAATGTTTATTAATAAAGCTAAAGACCTCTTGGGAATCAATGCTCGCAACGCAATATATTTAAGCCGTAGCAGCAATAAATCCAAAGCCATTGTTCATTCCAAATACGCTACCAAAATTCTTTTACGCGAAAATAATATTGCCACCGCCGAAATTTATGGCATTTTGGGAACTGGTGAAGATATCGTTGATTTTGACTGGCAAAATCTAACCAAAAATTTTGTAATTAAACCAACTAATGGATATGCTGGAACTGGTGTAGTTGCCTTCCGCGAAAAAGTTGGTGAAGATGATTGGTTGGATATGCTTGGCAATCATTGGAGTTTGGCAGACATCAAATTACACTGCAATGATATTCTCTCTGGTCAATACAGCATTCATGGCCTCAATCATAATGTCATCATTGAAGAAAGAGTCCCTATTCATCCAAAATTATTAAAGTATTCATATAAGGGTACGCCAGACATTCGCGTAGTAGTTTTCAATAGTGTGCCAGTTATGGCCATGCTGCGCTTACCAACAGAAGAATCTGGTGGTCGCGCCAACGTCACTCAAGGTGCTCTGGGCGTAGGAATTGACATTGCTACTGGCATCACTACATATGCCGTAGCTCACAAGAGTCAGCCAATTCGCTACTTACCAGGCACCAAAAGAAAGTTAAATGGCATTGTTATTCCAGAGTGGGAAAAAATTCTTGAAACTGCCATTATTGCCAGTAATGCAGCTGAATTGAATTTTGCTGGAGTTGATTTATTTATTCATAAAGACAAAGGACCTATGGTTGTCGAGCTTAATGCGGCGCCAGGCCTTTCCATTCAAGCTGCCAATCGTGCTGGCCTGCGCCGCCGCTTAGAAAGAGTTGAAGATCTCAATATTCAGGGACCAAAACATGGTGTCAAAGTAGCCCAAGCACTTTTTGCTAGTGACTTTGCCTCCAAAATCAAAAATAAAGCAGAATTTCCGGTGGTTTCTATTCACGAAGATGTTTTGGTTTGGGGTGACAACAAACAAAAAGTAGAAGCCAGTGCTTTTCTCAATACAGGGCGTTTTAGCTCAGCTATTGCCAAAAAACTAGCTCAAGATTTGGGTTTGATTGATGTAGACGATTTATTGTGGTTTCAATCAGAGCAAGAAGAGGGTAAAGTGCCAGTAGTAGAAGTTAAATTTAGAATTAAAGATCAAACAGTCAAAACCACAATGGTGGTTAGCAACAAACTAAACAACAAACAAGATAAAATCGAACTTGGTCGCAAGGACCTAAAGAATTTTATTATTCGTTTTGAAGAATAAAGTATTTAAATGCCAAGATTAAATCATCTTGTACCAACTAATTTAGCTGATGAAAAAGCCAAATTTTTTGCTGCTAATTTTCAGTACAATCCGCAGTTTACTTATGAACGTATTACTACTAGAGCAGAATTGAGTAAATATGGCAGACCAAATTGGTGGCATTTGTTTTTGGCCAAAAGAATTCTTAAAAAGCATCTAAAAGAAAAAGATTTGCGCAAGCAAATCAAAGAAGGCAAAATCTTTTTGAATCATCAACAAATTGATCATCTAATCAAAGAGCGTCTAGATTTTTATCATCTCGGCCACAAATATCAAATTGTTTATTCAGAAAATTTTATTAGTCGTATTGCCGTTAACAATGAAGAGAATCTAATCAAAGTTCGTCTGCCAATTGCTATTGATCGCTTTGAAATAGAGGCTATTCTTAATCACGAAATTGACACTCACGTTTTGCGTCAATTTAATTATGAAAATCAGATTTGGTTTGGAAAGAAAAGAAAATACGGTTTTAAATCATATCTGCGCACTGAAGAGGGTTTGGCAGCCACTCACGAGCTAATTACAAGCGACCACAAATTGGCTTATAAATCTGCAGCCAATTATATTGCTGTTGATTTAGCTCTCAAAAAAGACTTCAAAACTGTTTTTGAATTTTTCTATAAGATTTGGCAAGACCCAGAAAGAGCTTGGACTTGGACACTCAAAAAAAAGAGAGGTTTATGGGACACGGGAAAAAGAGGTGCCTTTACCAAAGATTTGGTTTACTTTGAAGGTTTCATTGAAGTTTTAAAATATTTGCAAAAAAGCAAATACAATCCTAGCGAACTTTATTATGGCAAAATTGATTTACATGACATTGCTAAAGCCAAAAAAATTGGCATTAATACACAAATAATCCTACCAAAAGTTTTCACCGACGATAAAGCCGCCTATAAAAGGGCAATTATCCAAATTGCCAAAAATAATTTGTGGAAATTATTTTGATTTAGTTTTAATTTCGATTGATTTTTGTACTTGCTTAAAAAGTTCAATTGCTATTGTTCGGCTCTGCACGCAATCTTCTGCTGTTACATAAAAACTAGCAATTGTCTTACCACCAAACTTGGCTTGCTCAACATTATCTCCAATTTGATTGCGAATTTTCAGATTACTGACAGCAGGATGTTTTACCAAAAAATCTAAATTAATTTTTTCAATGACGCCTTTTTCTTCAGCAAAATATTCAACAATAGAAATTGCTTTTTTGGGCTTTGTAATTTTTTTGATGGGAAAATCTGCACTTGCTTGAAAAACTGCCAAATTATAATCATAACCAGAAGTAGCAATGGTCATTTCTGCCCTGTTGCCACCACTTCTTGGAGTGCTCTCAATAACACTGCAGGAATTATTTTCTTCATTTAAAAATAGCTCAGTATGACAAACACAATTTTTAGCACCCAAGGCTTGTAATGCTTTTTCTGTGGTTTCAAGAACAATTTTCTTTTGTTTTTCGTTTAATAGGGTGGGCATTGTACGAATTGGCAAATAAGAATCATCGACATCCAGTTCGTTTGCCAAGACATATTCACAAATTTGTGTGTGCGTAAAATTTCCCTGAGAAACAAAGGTATCAACCGTCAACTCTCTACCAAAAAGCATTTCTTCCAATAAAAAATGACACTCTTCAATGTCAAAATCATAATTCTTAACTGGCTTAGAAGTCACATAACCATCAGCATGACTTTTTAAAAAAGCTAATTTTTCCAATAAATCTTCTTTTGAATTGACCTTAACTACAAAATTGGAATGAGCAGCTGAAGTTTTTTTAAGAATCAAAGGAAAACTATGTCTGTCTAAAAACTCATCCAAGCCACTTTGATCGTTTAAACAAATACCGTCAGCACAATTTACAGAAGCTGCTAACCATTTTTGCTTCATAGAATATTTGTTACAGAAACTTCTGGCAGTAGCATAATTAATACCAACCAAACCAAGATGTTGGTTTATTGCGCCAACTAAACTCACATAATTCTCGTGTCTGGTTAAAACAGCGTCAATTTTCTCAATTTGATTAAGCTGATCTACAGTTTTTTTTAGTTCTTTCCAATCGTAAATATCATCTACTATCAAAACTTTATGAAAAATCTGTTCATATTCTTTTTTGAATTTATCTCTACCAATTAGCAGGCTAATTTTTGCCCCATTTTGAAGAGCAGAAGACACATGTATTTTTTTGGAAGAAAAACCAATTGTAAGAAAGTGAGCTTTCATTTGGAAAGATATTTTAATCCAATAAATTGATCAGACAATACTCTAAAATAGATCAGTTAAAATTGTTAATTTCTCTTGATTGATAAGACAACTTCTTGTTCTTTTTGAGTAAGTTTAAATGATTTGTGATCAATCATTTTTTCTTCATTTTCCAAACTATAAATTTTTGAGAATGCTGTTACTTCAAAATCGCCATAAACTTGTTTAATTTCTTTGGATTTAGAAAACTCAAAAGGCATAATCATTGACATAAAATTAGTTGAATCAGTTGGGGATAAAAGAACAACTAAATTATCAGTTAGCTGCTGGCCTCCAGTCAATTCTGCCGATAAAAATAGCTTGACTTTCTTGGAAATTAGCTTGAACAATTTATATAGTAAAATGAAAACATAAAAACCGAGAGTAATATTGTTATAAATACTTTGATAGCGCATAGCAAAAACAAGAGCAACAAATAGGGATCCTAAAGCAAACCAAATTGGGTAATCTAAAAGATAAAGAGCAAAGATACGCATTCTTTCCAAGAAAGGTAATTTAGCCTGTCCTGCTGCCTTCAAAGTAGGAATCAAAATAGCTTGGTTCTGATAATTTTTCTCGCTAAAAATCTGTCCCTGATAAAAATGCCAAAATTCCAATTGAGCTGGTTTTTTATCACCAATTGGATAATAAAAATTATCATCCTGAACACGTAATTGCCACTCTTTTTTATCTGGATAATTCAAGTCGTTGAAATTACCTTCAAAATTAGTAATCGCAAAATCAATTACTTTGCCATCTTGATTTAATAATTCAACCTTAACTAATGGACTAGCCAACGTATCTCTATACTCAAAAACCAGATTCTTTTTGGCCTTAAAAAATGGAGGGATCATCAACAATAAAATCTTTTTGATTAGAGCAAAAGAAAAATCCAGGAAAAATTTACTTAATAACAAGAAAAAAGACATTACATAGAACAATAAAAGACAAAGCAAAGGAAAAATTAGAGACAAACCATTCCACAAAGATGAATTCAAAAAAGCCCTTATAGTATCTGCTGCTGAGCTTGGCAGTTTTTCAACCAATTCATCACTTACCTCATGAATAATTTCCTTTGGAGGGATGATTGGAATGATGCCGGTCGGACTAATTGTTGGTGGTTTAATAGTCAAGGTAGTGCTTGGTTTAATGGTGGTGCTTGGCTTTATGCTGCCACTAGGTGTTGGAGTCTTACTGCCAGTTGGAGTAGGAGTCGCTGTTGGTGTGGGGGTAGAAGTGGAGGTTATCGTTGAAGTTGCAGTGGGCCAATACTGCAGCGAAATGCGAAAATAAACTTTTTCCAAAACAGTAACATGACCAACTGCATCTATGACCACAAAATCCAATCTAATATCCGTATCTCTTGGCAAAATACCTAATTTCAATTCCCAATAACCATTAGCATCGATTGTTTTGACAAAATTTTGAATCGGATCATTTGGAATAACTACGAACAGATTGACTGTAGCGTTTTTTTCACCATTTGCCACCAAAAGAGGTTCATTGGCAGTAGCATCATTTTGGAAAATTACGATTGGACTGCTGGGAATAGATCCAGGGTCAGCTGCTGAAATATTGACGTCAGTATCTCCAATTTTCTTTAGAACAAAACTTGGAGTCAAAGTATCAATTGTAAAATCCCAAATATCAGAACCATTAGTTAAATTAGCATAATCAACCGCCACAATTTGCCAGGTGTGTGTTGCGTCTGTCAAATTGCTTTTTGGAGTTAGAGAGTAAATACCATTTAAAGAATCATAAGTTAGAGTGTAATAGCTATTATCAGCATTAACCAAAGGGATATTGTTGTAAAAAATGTTGCCATCTAAATAAAAAACATAGTGAGAAAGAGCAATATTATCTGTTGATTCATACCAGCTAAAAGTTGGGGTAGCATCACCAGAATATTCTCCATCTGCAGGAGAAATCAAAATTGGCGCAGAAGGTGGCTCACTATCTGGGATAGTTGCAGAAACACTAACATCCTCAGCAAAAACCATTGATTTGATGGACAAAAAAACTACAGCTAATATTAAGAAAAAAAACGCAAAAAAATTAGTCTTTTTTCTCTGATTGATCAGGTTCTTCATTTTTTGATTCCGGATTTTTTTCCGAATTTAAAGCAGAATCTGAACCAACAAGCATTGCGCTAGACTCTTTGCGTTTCTTGAGAGCAAGGAACAAAATCGTCAAAACCAAAATTACAATTAAAGCAAGTAAAATCAGCTTAACTGGCACCAAAAACAAACCAGCAGTGGCAGACATTACTTTGCCTTGATTGCCATAAGTAGCTTCTGCTACGGCTCGATAGTAACCAAGACCCCAAACTCGACTCCAAGTCCCATTAAAAGTTCTTTGACTCTTTGGAAAGACGTTCTTTGCTTCAACATCAATGTTGGCAACCTCTTTGCCAAACATGTTATAAACTTTAACATTTGGCTTGGTATTGATGTGAATATCAGACTGATTATCAATATTTAAAGCGAAATTAACTGGACCATTTTCAAGAAATTTTGGCCAATCAAAACGACTAATACTGGCATCTTCAACAATTGGACCTTTAACCATTACGTACAACAAAGTGCCAACACGCTGAGAAATACCAGAGCCAGACTCACCAGACAAACTAGTGTTGACTGGGCGGTGATAAATCATTGCATAATGTCCTCCTGGAAGGGCATCTTTAGGCACTTCGATTAGAACATTAACAGCTGCCACTTCTTCACTAGCCAATTTGTGTTGAGCTGGAGCCAAAGTTAACCAAGAAGCTAAACTCCAACGATTGTCAGTTTGAGATTTATCAATACTCATTGGCGTCTCACCATCTTCAGCAATAACGAAATCAATCGCTGCGCTTTCTATGGTCATAGTTTCACTAGAACCATTACGTACTTTGACTTGAACCTGTTTCTTTTCTCCTGGAGCAAGACTAATACTAAAATCATCACCCATTCTTACTGGAGTAGCAGTTAAAGACATTAGATCAGCGGCAAAAGCCTTGGCAAAAAAAGCAAAGAAGAAAAACAAAGCAAGAGAAAGATTTTTAAAAACTGGGCAGATTTTTTTCATATTTCTTTTAGACCTTAACTAAACTTTAAAAAGTAGCTGATGCCGTATAAACCAAGTAATTTTCATAATTTCCAGCAGCATTAGTAGCAGCTGGAGCAATACGATAACAAACATCAACCGCATCACTTGCAGCTACGGTTGTTCTACTAAAAATAGTTTGAACAGGTTCAGAATCCTGCATATCAGCAAATTGCTTAGCAGAAAAAGTTCTTGAGCTTTCGTTGTACAAGAAAGCCACAGTTGGCGAACCAGTTGCTGAAGCGAGACTATAACCAAAACCAGGATAGGTGGAACCATCTGTCCAATCAGCTGAAGTGGTATGAGTGGCACCAGTCACACTAGCGTCCACTACGCAAGTCAAACTAGCTGAACCATCTCCAGCACAAACATTGGCTTCACGACCAACTTGATCGTCTTCGGCCACCGTCACTGCATAACCATTCAAAGCATTGGTAGAAACAGTCAATCTTTGAGAAGCATCCACAAATGAACCAATGGTTAAAGCGCCAAAAGGCACAGTCAAAGCAGTGGTAGTTACATCGGTAGTCTGACCACAGCGAGATTGACCAGAAGCAGTTCCAGCAATAGTGAAAGTAATCTGTGGAGCTATCGAGGCTGAAACCTTAACTGCATCGACCACACCAATTTTGGTCAAAACCTGATCTACGACTGTATTGCCACTATCCAAATGCTGAACAATCACCGAGTAGGTGTCAGCTTGTCCCATGGTGTGAGTGCCATTTTTGGGGGATGGATTAATCAAATTATTGATCACAAAAGCTTCTTCAGTAGTGCCATCAAAAGCAGTTCCCACTGCACCTAATCCATCATATGAACAAACAAAAGAGTGATAATAAACGCCATCAATCACAACTCCAGAAGTATCAGCTGGGGTTTCTGTGGCTGTGAAAGTA
This sequence comes from uncultured bacterium, assembly GCA_903842795.1. Classification (GTDB taxonomy): domain Bacteria; phylum Patescibacteriota; class Microgenomatia; order UBA1400; family PJMF01; genus UBA1364. The sequence goes on from CAIMNJ010000002.1 coordinate 46,886, forward strand.
CCATAACTAGCCGTTACTGGACAAGTAATTGTGGCTGGAGTGGTAGAACCAAAATCAAAGCCACCAGAATCAGGGCCATCGTTATGATCAGTACCATCATCAGCCACTGCTGGGACCAAAATACGGAACTTACCAGCATTAAGAGCACTGATGGTCGTTAAGCGTACGGTCAAGGTAGAAACTTGATTGCCATAAACTGTCATGTCGTTGGTAATATCACCACCACCCAAACCAGCAGTTAAGTTGAAGGTATTATCATTAGCATCATCAATAGTAGTGGCTACTGTATAGGAATTTCCATTAATTTTAATGCTGTCACGATTTTGTAATTGTAAAACCGAACGAGATGGGTAGTTGGCTGTATCAATTACCACAAGAGAAGATCCTGCAGTTTGAGCCCCTTCCAAAGCACTACTAAATGACAATCTGGCATTATTCAATGTCGCTGAAGTATTGGTAAACTCTCCAGAGTGAACGACGTATTTCTTAGCTGCCAAAAAGGTGAATAAAAATAAAACTAAAAAAAACAAATACTTCTTGCGATTCATAGATTATTTAAGAATAACCCGATTCAACTCTTCAAGTCAACAGGCTTATTTTTTAATAATTTCCTAAGTGCCAAAAAGATCCAATAAAGTATAGGTAAAAGTATAGCGATTGCCAAAATAGAAAAGGGTAGAGCAATCACCCTTTTTTGTAGAATGTCATCTCCCACCTTGAGCTCCAAATCATAAGCACCAATAAGAAAACTCTTCTTATATAAGAATTTATTGCGCAACTTTTCATTGATAAATTTGGTTTTAGCAGCCTGATAATCATTACCTGCAGCAATCTGCACATCTTTACCAGCTTCCATTTGTTCTAATTCTTTTAGATCTGCTTCTGACATGGCACGTACCAATCTAGTGCCGCCAGCCAAAACCATATCTGGATAAAGTTTATAAATTTCCGAGCTCTGATCAGGCCAATGACTAATTTTGATCTGACCTTCAATTGGAGTTGCATTGATACCAACATTCTTGACCAAAGCTGAAAAACTAAAACCCAAGAAACTATCTACAATTTTGGGCAAAAAAAACTGTTCAATCGTCAATTCACCTCTATTTTGCTCATCACCAGCAATAAATAAAACTACGTTGCTTGCTACCACCGCCGAAATAACGGTATCTTTGGCAGAAGCGCTGGCGTAAGACAATTGCTTGGCCTGAAAAAGCACTGATAAATAGCGTTCTTCAAATTTAGCATCAGATGGCAAAGCAATTACAAAGTTGAGAGTTTGTTCTTCTCCAGGCTTAATTATAAAATTGCGTCCCCATTTGGCAGCATCACCATCTAAATTCATATAGGCAAAATCACTTTTTTGCTCCAAAACCACGCGACCAAGACGATCGTCACTGTGAAAATTGACCAAAACCGGTGTAATTTCCATCGTGTAAAGACCATCATTCTTTAATTTAATCTGATGATTGATGCCAGCTCCAGGCTTAACAGATAAATAGGCTACTGGGGGATAAACTTGCAAATCAAGAGCAGAAGCTGCATGGACAAGTCCACCAAAGCCCAGCCAAAAAAACATTCCTGCAAGGATAATCGAAAAGTTATAAATAAGTCTACGCATATTTTAATATCCTGGCACTGCTACAAAAACAATACTAGTCTGGTAATTACCTGCAGCTTGATCACCTTGTGGAGCAGCTTTGTAAGTTACTGTCGCAATATCATTTAGAGCAACATTAGTGGAACCCATAATTTGTTGCATGCTTTCGCTCGCTTCATTATTGGCGAATTGACGGAAATAGTTGCCATTCACAAAATCAACTGCTGCCTCTGGACCATTTACATTGAAGCCAAAACCAGGCTTAGTTGCGTCAGTCCAAGACGCTGCCAAGCTCTCATCACAATCATTAGCATCGCAAGTGGTATCTGGCACGATTGGGGTTCCAGCAATGTGTTGTAGAGGGTGATTCTCAAAAGCATAAATCCCATAACCACCAGCACCTGTAGTTGTAATACTAATAGTGTGTGAATCTGTCTTAAAACTCCCTGCAAAAAGTTCACCAAAATCGATATTTAGCTTAGAAATACTAAAGTGAAAATAATCAATCTGATAAATATACTGAAAACCACTGCCAATAAAATAACTGGTGCTGCCATATTGTCCATAAGGTCCAACTGCCAAACCACCCATTGTATCCGTCAAAGTAAAAGTACTACCACTTCGCTTGCCAGAAGCCATATTAAAATTACCAAATTGAATTCTGTAAGAATCTGATTCCATGTTTTCCGCTTGCACTAATCCTCCGAAAACACCCAAAAAAACTGCGCTAAACAGAAATAAAGAAAACAATAAACGAAAAAAATTACTTTTCATCTTTTTTCTGACTTAAAACTTCAATTTCCACTTCTTCCAATAAATTTTCTTTTGGCGCTTGGTTTTTGGCATTAATTTGCCTAGTGAGAACATTTAGATCTTTCTTGAGAATTTTGACTTCGCTAGCAATGGCGCTTTTATTTTTATCTGGGAAACTCAGTAAAAACTCTAGCATTGGCAATCTGCGATTGAGAAGTGAAGAGATAAACTCAGCTACTGCCACATCATCACTTTGAGCGCGATTAAGCTCTCGCACTTCAGCATCTACCAACAAAGAATTGCGATAAGCCTTCTGATATTGATCTTTGGCGAATAGGTAAAAAATCATTACTACTGGCAAAGCCAATAAATTTGAAATGGCTCCAGTAGATAAAATAAAATTGTTACTCACGGCGATACTTAAACTAAAATGAAAAACCATAATTTCTAAAGATATAAGTAGCGCCACAGCATTTGGAGCGGCCAAAGCCAAGAAAAAAAGCCCAATAAAGGTAATTGCAAAAAAAGGAGAAGTCAAAGAACCACTCGCACCAGTCAATAACAGGAAAGCAAAATTGATTAAAGCTAAATTAGCCGAAGAATTTTCCGGTAAAATTAAATAAATGCGCCCCCTTTGTCTTTTTTGCAAAAGCAAATAAAAACAGCTGATCAAAGCAAAAGCTTGCAAAGAGTACTGGCGAAGCACTGGCACCTGCAGATATAAGTAGGCTCCAAGCACACTCATCGTCAATAATACTGCGTGTTTAATGGCAGGCATAAAATTAAATAATTATTCAAATAAAAGTATAGTGTAAATCCAAATGTAATTCCAGCAGATTGACTATTGTCTTTTTATAAACTTGCCCTTAAAATAACTCCCACTTAACAATTTTGTTCTTATGGAATAAAATTCCTCAGCGTTGACAAAAAGACACGGGAAGCTCAAAAAGTTTTCCTCTCCTTTTTTTTGTCTTAAAAGCTTGAGTAAGCTAAGCAAGAACTTTAAAAAGTAAACAGCCAATTGGAAATAATTATAGTGATAGAAAGTGTGCAAGGATTTTTCTCGCAAGAGAAAAGTCCGTCAATTTTTTAGTAAATTTTGCTTTTGCTAATCAATAACTCTGCGGAGTTAATGAGTAGTTAAAAGTTTTTTAGAGCTAAATCAAACTTTATTTAAGAGTTTGATCCTGGCTCAGGATGAATGCTGGCGGTGTGCCTTAAGCATGCAAGTCGAACGGGTTCGCAAGAACAAGTGGCAAACGGGTGAGTAATACGTAGGAACTTACCCTCAAGTGGGGAATAGCTCATCGAAAGATGGGGTAATGCCGCATACGGCCGTAAGGTCAAAGTCGCAAGACGCTTGAGGAGAGGCCTGCGCCCTATCAGGTAGTTGGTGAGGTAATGGCTCACCAAGCCGATGACGGGTAGCCGGTATGAGAGTATGATCGGCCACAAGGTAACTGAGACACGGTGCCTACACCTACGGGTGGCAGCAACTGGGAATATTGCGCAATGGACGAAAGTCTGACGCAGCGACACCGCGTGTGGGAAGAAGCTTTTCGGAGTGTAAACCACTGTGGCA
>CAIMNJ010000003.1 GCA_903842795.1 uncultured bacterium
ACCACCAAACAATTCAGTTGGCACTTCTGACTGAGTAGCATTAATACCCTTAGCAACAGCTTCTAAATTAGCTCTTGTGTTGCTATTCTTAGATTCATAAGAGGCGATGATTTGATTGAGTTCAGAGATGAAGTTGGGACGTTTAGAGATGGCATTAAAAAATGTTCTAATACTATCTTTAATTTGAAAGTCGTTGGCTTTGGCTACATTAATAAAACGAATTAGTACTTCTAGTTCCTCTGCTGAAACTTTTATTGACTTTAGTTCACTCCACATATTCAGAGTGGCGGCTATATCTTTTATGTCTATCAAGTTGCTACTACCAGCCAAATCACTATCTTGGAGAGAACTTATTAGACTATAGGCTAACGTAAGATTACTACTAATTTCATCCAAAGAAAGACTTTCAATGGAAACTATTTGTCTAAAGTTATTAATAAAATCGTTGGCTCTACCAATTAATTCTCCCAATTTATCTATATTTGCTTTTTCTGAAATCTTTTCATTAATGAATGCCTCCAAACCAGAAATGCCTTGATTCAGCCAAATCTCTTTAGATTTTGAAAAAGGAAGAGTAATGTCAAATATCTTGTCTTTGAATTCAGACTTATCTATCAATCTAGAAGTAATGATGGAGAAGGCTTCTTTGAGCAAATCATCATAACTCTTTCCTTGCCAATCTGCAGTTAACTTATAACCATAGCCGATGTCCATTTTTTCAACAAAAATAATGCCTGTTTCACCCTGCAAAGCCAACAATTTTTCTAGATGTTTCTGGTAGGTTTCATTTGCTTTAGCATACTCCAACTCATTTTCAATTGACGGGAAGTCTAGGCCAAGCATTTCAAATTGTTTGGCTAGAGCATTGGTTTTTTCTATTAAGAAATCGTTCTGAGCCTTTTCCACCAATTTTGGCAGTTCATCTATTTTGTCAGATTTAATAGTCTGCGACAAAACATCCCTAGCAATAGTTACACCATCAGTAAATTCCATTTCCTTATATAGAGCGTCAATGAAACTTTCTAATTGAGTATCGTTCTCAAAAATATTTGGATCTTTATAACCATTTAGGCCATATTTATTAGCAATTTGCACTAACTTTTCTTGACGATCTTTGATCCAATTCTCAACTAAAGCTAAAGATTCTGCTGTACCCGCCATCCAAGTAAGATCTTCTTCTTTACTTGCTCCAAGAGCACTGGCAATTTTTCTTTTTGCACTCAACTGATCAATAATGGCAAATTCATCAACCAAAGTTATCTCTTCATCTTGAATCACTTCAGCATCTATAACTTCACTTTGATTTATTTCTTCTTCCTTAATTTCTACTAATCTAATTTCTTCACTAATTTTGCTGATTGAACCATCTTCATTGAAAACATATGTTTCTACAGAAATAACTTCACCCTTCGAGTTGTAAACAGTCAGTCTCAAGAAATTACCATCTTCACCAAAACGTTCAGCAGTAGATGCTTTGTAGCTTTCACCTTTTTTATCCTTCATCCACATGTCAATTTTTTCTAAAAGAGAAAGATTTTGACCACCAACAAAAAGCACTTCATTTTCACCACCCACACCAGTATAAACATACTTATTTTTGAAATTATAAATACCATCATAATTTCTATCACTAATAATACCCACTTTTGGCAAATCAGTAGTAAAAACAAAAGCAGCATTAACAGATTTTTTATCCAACTCTTCTACAGAATAAGATTCTGGAGTATCGTCATCTGTTGAATATGAGGTGAAAGGAGACCTAGTCCAATCACCAAAACCATCAACATGAGACTCAATAACACCTTTTGATTCTGGATCAGCACTATTAAAAATATCCAGCATAACAAAGTTGTATAAACTAGCAGCATGAGCAGCAAAATATTCTGGCACAGCTAAACCCTTATTTTTGGCTAACTCTGCAGCCATCTCGTCAACTTTGGCAAGAAGTCCTTTTTCGACAATCCAACTTGGAAAATTATTTTCAAAAGCTGTTGTTCTATTTTCTTCAGACGGAATTCCCTCTATGAGGCCAAGCAAATAAGTTTTAATTATCCCCGCATACTCTTCTTCTTTTGCATCTTTAATTAGTTCATAGATTGCTTTGGTTACTTGCCTGTGAGTACCATTTGAAGCAATGAGGTCATCTTGTCCACCATGGAAGAAAGAAAGAACATCATGTGGATCGGT
>CAIMNJ010000004.1 GCA_903842795.1 uncultured bacterium
AAAAAGAAAAAATTAAAGATAAGAATTATTTATTTTTTATTTTTACTTTATTACTTTGTTCTTTTTTGTTTGTTTTTCTAAAAAGTCCAATAATTACGAATAACTACTATTACGCTCCTTTTTTCCCCATTACTCTGATTGCTTTTTCTCAGGTAGTTTTTAATATATACAAAAAAAATAAACTTTTTTCTTTTTTATTATTCATAATAATAGCTTTTGGTTTGAATAAAGATCTTTCGGAATACGATCATAAATTTCCTACTAATGACTATCCGGTTTCAATGAAACTTTCATCAATACTTTATGAATACCATCGTCATACATTTAATTTTGAACAACCATTTTTTATAAATACGTATACTTATCTTATTGGTAATGACAAGACAACTCCCTCATATATAAATATTTTTGAAGGTATTCTTAATAAAAAACTAGCAAAACTTGTTCCTTATGATTACAACCTTTTGCAAAATAATTACCCTAATCAAGTTAACTACTTAATTTGCGATCATTATCCGTACGACTTTGATAAATCAAAAATCTACAAAGATTGTATTGATAATTTTTCTTCAGAAAAGACTAATTTTGAATATAAAAAAATAGATTTTGTCGGTGGAGTGTTTGGCAAAACTTATAGCGGATCCATATATAAATTAACTCAATAATTTTTGATAAATTTTAAATGATTTAGAATCACAGTAATTATTCACAATTGTTTCTTTTGCCTTTTTGCCTATTTCCATCATTTTTTCTTTATTATTTAGAATATTTTCTATTTTCTTTATTGCATTTAATTGATTGTTAATTGGTAGGAGAACGCCATTTTCCATGTCACATATAATTTCCCTATTCTCAGGAATATCACTAACAATACATGTCAAACCACAAGCCATAGCTTCCAGCAAACTCAAAGATAATCCTTCCATTTTTGTTAAAAATATAAAGACATTTGCTTTTTCTAGATGTTTTTGAACTTCTTCTACATGCCCCAAAAAAAATATTTTTTGATTTATTTTTTTTGATTTAGCATATTTAATTAGTCCCTTTTTTTCTGGTCCTTTACCTAAGATAGTAAAAATAAAATTAGCTCTTATCTTAGATAGTAAATCAATTGTATATTTTAAATTTTTTCTTTTTTCCAATACTCCTGAATAAATGAAAGAAGTGTGGCCGCAATCATTTATTTTGCTCATTTTGTTTGTTTTTTTAAAAAAAATATCATCTAAACTATTTGGAATACAAATGACATTTTGTTTTTTGATTTTTTTTATTCTTTTTTCAACAGTTTTACCAACCGCGATGTTTAAATCGACTAAAAATAACGAAAAATAAAACAAAATGTTTTTAAATATTTTCCAAGGAGATTCGTTTAAAAATCCAAAACTTGGTCTAATTGTAATATGTTTATATTTAGACCAGCCAAGAAATAATCTGTTTATAAAAACAAAATATTCAGATCTCAATTCTTTGGTCAAAATCAGGCAATCATTATTTTTTTTCAAAAAATAAAAGAAGTTTTTGTGATCGATTCTGCTGATGTTATCAGTTGATAGAAAATCATTTTTTAATTTACCACTGTTTTTTAAAGCAACTAGAAAAATGAGGAATTTTTTTTTGGTTAAAAAATTGATTAAGCGCAGCAAATGTTGATTGTGAGAAACATCGTCAAAGTTATTTATTAAAATAATTATTCTTTTCATTGCTGTTGGTATTGCCCTTGAAGAGTAAACGGTCCATAACAAATTTTGTTTTGGCAAATTTTTTCTTTAATTTTCTTTATATTTTCTTTATCCCCATCTGTTTTCATCGGATCAGTAATAAAGATTATGTGATTTTCATACATTGATTCATTTGGAATGGAAAAATTACTAATTTCAGTCATCTTTATCCATTGTTCTTTGTAACCATTTATTATGATTCCGTCATAGTAGCCATCGAAATAGTATTCCCTAAGAGGATCCATTACATAAGATCTATTGCTAATGATCACAAGAGTTAATTTATCATCAATTGTTTCTGCTGCTTTTTGTATTTCTACAAATTGGTCTAAACCCTGGAAACCATTTTCCAATTTGTAAGATGTGTTTGAGATTTTAAATATATAAATCAAAAAAAGTACAATTGCCAGAAGCTTATTTTTTTTATTTTTAATTTGACTAATGATCATTGGTGCTAAAAATAAAAAAATAAATGAAACTACAAGCATGTTTCTTGGTATAAAAATTGGGTTTTTCTGAGAAATAAAAAAAGAAACTAAAAGAGTTACAAAAAAACAAAATAGAGATAATAAAATGATTGTAAATTTTTTGTTTTTATATTTGCTGTTAATTATTGGGATTGTATTAGCAATGATAACAATGATTATTGTCGCGTCAAATTGGGTTTTTTTTAATAAACCCATATATTCTGTCAGTGTTCCTCTAATTGTTTCATAGTCTGGAACTCCAGAATACAATTCCAATCCGAGAGCAGATGATAAACCAGATAAAAATATTGGAATTTGAAGAGACATAAAAAGACTAGCTGTTAAAACACTTTTCAAAAATTTAAGTAATATTTTTTTTGAAAATCTTTTTGTTACTGCTGAAACCAACAAGGTCAAACATATTGCTATCCAAAGCCAAATAAAGGAGTAATCTGTATAAAAACCAAGTACAGCAAACAAGATAAAAAGTGTATGATTTTTTTTGCTGCCATTGCTTAATATTTTTTGCATGTAATAGATGGTTGCAAACATAAAGAGCATTTCGAATGCATACATTTTTTGTTGGAAACCAAGGTTTACAAAAAAATAATTAGTGGCAAAAAAAAGTACAGATAAAAATCCCATCAACCAATTGCTTGTATTCTTACCTATTTTATAAAGGAAATATGTAGCTGGAATAAAAGCGATCAGACTTGGTATTCTCAAAAAAAATGCTCCAGTACTAATTTTTTGCCAAAAATGTAGGAATATATAAAAAAATTGGGGATGGCATTTATCCCAATGTTCTAAAAAAATCAATTCTCTTAGAGAGTTACGAATTGAGACGATGAATATAGAAGCCTCATCTCCCCAAAAAGACAGGGTTAAAGCAGCTCTTATTCTTAAATACAGTCCAATAAAAATAGCAGCAAATATAAGAATTTTTTTTATTATATTTTTATTCACAAGTAATAATTCTATCTTAGTTAGTATTTAAGTGTTAAATGTAATAAACGTTTGTGACTTATTTAGTTATAATATGTTATAAAATATTATTAAAATGTGGTTTAGCAAAAAACGCTATCTTTTCTTGTTTTCTGGCTTGTTGCTTCTTTTCTCATTTTTCATTTATAGGGTTAAGTTTAATTCTAGTTGGTGGCAGATCGCTACTCATGGCGAAAATTTCCTTTCTCCAATCGTAACAAATAACAATGTTTACTGGACGAATAATCTTGGAGAGGTTTACTCTTTAAAAAAAAGTACTGGCAAAATAGTTTGGACCATACAATTGCCAGCAAGAGATCCATATAGCTTATCTGCCTACATGGATAAATTATTTGTTTTTACTCCAAGTGGAAGAGTGTTTTGTCTTTCCGCCAAAAATGGTAAATTGCTTTGGTCTTTTGCCACTGAAGATCAAAGTAACTTGTTGTCTTATTTTCACATAAAAAATAATAGTGCTTACATTAATAGTAGCAATGCAAACATATACGCAATTAATTTACGCAATGGTTCTCTAGAGTGGAAATTTTCTAGTCAAAAATCACTAAGCTCTGTTTCAAATAATGGATCAAATTTATTTGGAAAGTTGGAATCAAATAATGGAAAACTAATTTTTGCCAGTATTGATGGGAATATTTATAAAATTAACCCAAAAACAGGAAAAGTTATTTGGCAAAATTATGTTGGAGGATTTGTAACAGCTACACAGTTAAAAAACAATATTTTTTATTTTGCAAAAGAGAGCGGAGAAATTATTGGCTTAAGTTCCAAAAGCGGTGAGACGCTTTATAGTGATAGCGAAAATAAAGATGAAATTTTATGTTTTAGAGATATTTCTTTTTGGCAAAGTTTGCCTAATATTTCCTCTTTAGATGAAATCAAGCATGCTTTAAGAAATTCTTTGCTTTTTATTACCAATGGTGGCAAAGTTATTTCAATTTCTTCCAATTTAGGCAAGAAAGAAGAAAACTTTGACCTGAAATCTAGGCCGACTGATTGTCCAACAATTATTAATAATTATGGCTATATTTCCAACAAAGATGGTTTGTTATTTGGTTTCAGGCCACATTCAAAAATAACTGAACAATATATTAAGCTCGATAGTTTTTTACTTTTCAATTCTAGATTCATTAGTTCTTTTCAGTTTTCTTTTTTAAATTACTTTTTTCCAAAATATGGATTAAAAATTATGGCTAGCAGTGATGGTGGCGGTTTTTCTCTAACAAATGTCTTAAGTGGCGAAAAAGAATGGTCTTATTTTCCTACAGGAAAAATTGTTTCTCAGCCAAAGATTAATGATAAATTTTTATATTTTGTTGATACAGATGGGCGTTTATCTAGAATTTATTTAAATAATGGCAGAATTCCAATTAGCTGGTTTGATAAGAGATATGAATTAAAGCAAAAAACAATTCAAATCAAAGATAACCAAATTTATGAGTTTACCGTTACTTATGATGAATCAAAATTTCCAAATCCTTGGAACCAAATTAAATTAAAGGCAGAATTTATAAATACAGATACAAATAAAAAAATAGAAATAAATGGTTTCTATTATGATCAAAATACTTGGAAAATAAGGTTTAATCCTCCCTTACTTGGTGAGTGGAAGTGGAGTATGGCAATGTGTTTTCCAGATGGAACCAAATTAAATAAATATGGATCTTTCGTTTCATCAACAGATACTAAAAATACATATATCAAAATTAGCAACCAACATCCTGATAAATTTACTTTGGATGAAAAGACAGAATTTGTTCCAATAGGTTTTCAAGATGCTGTGAAAGATTTTAATAAAAATGGAACGAATTTAGATGATTGGTCAATAGAGGAAAGAGCTACTGGCAGTTCTGAAATAATTGATTTAAAAAATTATCTTGATACGTATGGGAAAAATGGAAAAATATTTAATACATATAGATTTGGTGTAAATAACGCTTCTTTTGAATTGTTTGATCGTTTATACGTTGGAGCGCAACCATCAATAGAAAATGGCAAAATGCTGGATGAGTTATTTTTTAATTTAAGAAATAACTCATTTCATATCTGGATGAGTTTATTTAGTTTTTACATAAATCAAAATCCAGTTTTGATAGAAAAAATATTTTTGGAAGAATACGTTAAATATGTTGTCGCAAGATATGGCGCCTATGTTGATATTTGGGAAATTGGTAATGAAATTAAACTTTCTGATAAGGACGCGAGTTACTATGGTGAGATGATTAGGTCTTTTGATCATGAAAATAGACCAATAACCACTAGTTGGGAAAAACCAAATTTAGATGAAATAGAAGTGGTTTCTTTACATAAGTACGACAGCGATCTTCCAAATAAGATAGATTTGGGCTTACTCAAATCTACTGAACAATATCTTTCTTTTTCTAAACCAATAGTTTTTAGTGAACTGGGAAATTTAAATAGCAGTTGGGATAAAGATTCAGCAGACAGGATGAGGCTTAGAAGTTGGTCAGGGTTATTTAATAATATTTCATTTATTTTTTGGAATACTTCTGATAGTAGGAGTTACTATAATTCAGCCATCCATAATGCCAACTTATATATTGGTGAAGAAGAGAGAAAACAAATAGAGGTTCTTAATCAGTTTTCTAATAATATTTCTATTAGTGCTGTTAGAAAAAGAATTGTGACATCAAGTGATTATGTGAGAGGTTATGGAATTGATACAGAAAATGCTTTTTTTGGTTATTTTGTATGTGAGACGCCAAAGCAAGGATTTCTTTTTAGTAACCCTACTAAAAAATATGGTTTTATTGAATGGATTAGCCCAAAAGATGGAAAGTTGCTTGATAAAAAAAATATTTCTCCATTAGAGAGGAATATTGTTGCTCCAAGTTGCGAACTTGATTTAGCGATGAAAGTGATATATTTATAAAAAACTATTTAATATTTAACAAAAATGCTTTTATCATTTGTTTTTCCAGTTCATAATGAAGGAAATATAATCATTTTCCAAATTGAAAAATTTATCAGTTCTATTAATCAAAAATATAAAAAAAATTTTGAAATAATTCTGATTGAAAATGGGAGTGTTGATAATTCTTGGTTTTTAATTAAAAAATTAGAAAAAAAATATCCATTTATTAAGTCTTATAAATTGCCTTACCCAACCTATGGAGGAGCTTTAAGAAGAGGATTGATGTCTGCTGTCGGAAGAAAGATTTTTTTTCTGAATGTTGATTATTTTAACTTTGATTTTATATGTAGAGCTATTCGCCTTTTAAATACAGTTGACGTTGTTATCGGTTCAAAGACTTTGGCAAGCAGTGAAGATAGAAGGCCTTTCTTAAGAAGATATGCTACTTACTTTTTTAATGTTTTTTTGCGTTTTATTTTGAATTATCCGGGAACAGATACTCACGGAATTAAAGCTTTTCGTAGAAGCAAGGAACTTATAGCTACGGCAAAAATATGTCGATCTCAGAACGAACTTTTTGATACAGAACTTATTCTTCGTCTGACTAGACATGGTGCAATTTTTGTTGATTTGCCACAAAATGTTTCCGAAATTAGACCAACTAGGTATGCCATAAGTAGAAGATTGAGGGCAACTTTTGTAGATTTTTTTTCTATTATCAAAACAAAATACTTTTTTGGCAAAAACTTTTTTCCTTTGCTCGTTGATGCAGATGATTTTGGGATGTCTAATAAAATTAATCTTGAAATTCTAAATGAGGCTGAATCTGGTGGCCTTGATATCGTTTCAATTATGCCTAATTTGGTTAAATTAAGAGATATAAAAAAATTAAAAAAAATAGATAATTTAATTGATTATTCTATGCATTTTAATCTCTTGAGGGGTAAGCCATGTTCTCCTGCAGGTAAAGTTGGAAGTTTAATCAATGTCCATGGAAATTTTTATTCTTTGCCAATATTTGTTTTTAGATTGTTTTTTGGCCTGATTGATTTTGAAGAAATTAAAACCGAATTCTTTGCTCAATATAAGTCGCTACTCGATATGGGAATTGAAGCTAATTATTTAAACTCAGAGCAGCATACTCATGTACTTTCACCAATTGGCCTGATTTTGGAAAAAAACATATCTAAAACCAAAATTAAAAAGATAAGGAGTGTAGAATCGTCAGTTCATTCTCTAGATAGAAAATATTTCAGGAGAGTTTGCTTGGTTATTTTAAGAAATATTTTTAATTATAGATTTTCTAGATTCGTAGATTTTAAAAAGAAATACGATGCTTATATTGTTCATCTTGGACTATAATTTATTTGTTAGTCTATGAAGCAATTTTCTAAAACTATTTTTTATTTAGTTTTTTTTATTCTCTTTTTGCTTTCTTTTGTTCTAATAGAAGGTGATTATAAATTTTATCTGTTCTTTTTATGGTCAGCCTTTTTGCTGTTTTTTAGTTGTCTTTTAAAAAAGACTAATTATAAAAATTTTTTATTGTCATTTGTCTTGTTGTCTTTATTTTTTTTATCAACGATTTTTTCTAAAAGTATTCCACTTTCAATAGAGAAAATGCTTTTTTATCTTCTTTCGATTTCTATTTTTATTTTTTTCTATGATTTGCCAAAGAAAAATTTTAATCGGGAGCTATTTCTGCACTATTTTTCTTTAATTACAATAACTTTAAATTCTGTTGTTTTGTTTTATATTTTTTTTGAACAGCCTCAGAATTTTCTTTCTGGAATGAATCTATTGGTTAGAAGTTACGGGCACAATCACTATGCGGCTTTTCTTCTTTTAATGCTGCCTGTTTTTTGGTGGCAGTTTTTGTTTTCAAAAGATGAGTGGTGGCTTTCTAAAAAAGAAAGTAAATTTTTATCAATTGTTTTATTGCTCTCATCTTATTTATTGATAATTTTTAGCTTAGCGAGATTGGTTTTGATAATTTCATTATTTCAGTTGCTTTTAATCTTTTTCATCAATAAAAAATATATTTTAAAAACTGAAAAAAATGAATTTACTCAAGCAGCAGTTCATGCTTTCACTATTGCTCTTATAGTAGTTGGTTTTGTTTTTTTGTTTTTATCGTCACCATTAAATAATGGTAAAAACAATTTTTGTCCTTTTATTTTTATTAAGAAAGAATTGTGCAAACCAATTCTACAAAATGACAGAATACATTATTGGAAAATAGGCTATTTAACTTTTAAAGAAAATCCAATAATTGGTTCAGGTTTAAAAACATTTAATTTTGTTGGAAAGCATTTTCCAACTGAAAATTATCAGTTCACTTCTTACGCACACAATATTTTTATACATAATTTAGCTGAGGGTGGTTTGTTGGCTGGAGGTTTTTTTATTTTTTTTATTTTAAGAATTTTTTATAAAAGTTTTTTAGTTGCTAAAAATTCTAACGATCCATTAAAAAAACTTCTTTTTTTATCAGCGTTAGCATCTTTAATTAATGCATTGTTTGACTTTGATTGGCATTTTTTTGTAATTTTTTCTTCGACTTTAATTTTTTTAGCAATGATTTTGCATAGTGATAGTGATCATGCGGATTCAAAAAAAACAAATCTCAATATTTTTTTTATTTTCACCTTTTTGACTGCTGGCTTTCTTGCTCTTGGATATTTTCAGGCAGATATTTGGCGTCAGCAAGAAAAAAAAGATTTGCTTGTAAAATATTTTCCGTATTTTGATAGACAGGTTCGTTTTTTGATTGGCGATGGTTTGTCTGCAGATAATTTTGAAAAACTTTATTCTTTTTACAAAAATGATTCAAACTTTATTTATCACTTTTCACTTACTAACGGCATCTCTGAAGATAAGAAAATTAAATTACAACAAGAACTAGCAGACATCGATCCAATTCTTTTTATAAAAAATATTGACTTTTCCAATTTGAGTAAAAGGGCAATAGAGCCAAATGTGGATAATTTTTTTAGAATTGCAGATAAATATAATTTATTGAATGGATATAATTTCATTACTTACGAAGTAAAAATTAAATTGTTCAGACAAATTATTTCTTTGGCTAATAGCAGCTATCAAGATGGAGAGCTGGAGCTCGCCTCCAAACTTTATAAGCAATCGCTTTTATTGAATCCATTTATGCCTGACTCAACCAATCTTATTTTCTTGAAAGAAAATAATTACGACAAGTTAGTTCTTTTCTTAAAATTGTTTAGGGATTTTGATCCAGAAAAAATGCACAAACATGCTGGAAGCTACGTATTTCTATATGAAAAAACTTTAATTTACTTGTTCAAAAACAATCGCTTAGATGATTTTTTTGAGTTATCAGACTCAATTTCGAAGTATAGATCTGATTTTTCTTCCATCTTAATATTTGACTTAAAAAGATTTTCCAGAACGACAGAAGAACTAAATAGAATTGAAAAAGTTGGTAAACATTTTAATGTGATAAATTGAGAAAGTTTTGACTCTATCTCTTCAAAATTTCCACTCCAGGTAATTTTTCTCCTCCTAAGAACTCTAAAGCAGCTCCACCAGCTGTTGAAACATGGGTAAAACGGTCGCGTAGTCCACAGGCGTTAATAACTGCATTGGTTTCACCTCCACCACAAACGGTGGTCGCACCGAAGTCAGTGGTGTTGTTGGCAATGCTTTTGGCAATATTACGACTACCTTTAGCAAAAAGAGGATTTTCAAAAACTCCCATTGGGCCATTAAAAAAGATGGTTTTGGCTTTGGACAAAAGGTATTTGTAGAGAGAAATAGTTTCTTTACCAATGTCTAGATACTGTAAATCAAGGTCTTTTTCGCTATCTTTGACGTCTTTGAGTAGTTCCATATAGACAACATCTTTTTCATCCACAATGTCTTGATTTTTGGCGGCTAAAACATCAATTGGCATGACTACCTTTGGCAACGGCAAACCTTGTTTTTGATCCTCATCGCTTACCAAAGTGCGTTCAGCCTGATGTTCATCTAAAATTTCTTTGGCAATTTTTACATTGGTGGTAGCATCTTTACCCATAAATGACTTGTGGACTTCTATGCCACTAGCTTTGAGGAAAGCATTAGCAATTCCACCACCAACCAACACCAAATCAGCCAGACGAGATAAATTTTTAACGGCAGAAACTTTGTCGTCGATTTTAGCGCCGCCGAGTACCACTACGAATGGGCGAGCAGCTTTTTCGAGGATTTTGTTGAGAATTTTTATTTCTGCTGAAAGATCAAACCCAGCAAAGCTTGGCAATAATTTAGCTAGGCCAACTATGGAGGCATGAGCCCGATGAGAAGCAGAGAAAGCTTCATTAATAAAAACTTCTGCTCCAGTGTCGCTAATGATTTTTTTAGCAAAAACTTCACTATTGCCTTCTTCTTCAGAGTGGAAGCGTAAATTTTCAAGCAGTAAAATGTCGCCACTCTTGAGTTTATTGGCTTTTTTAGCTACTTCTTTGCCAACACAGTCACTAGCAAAATCCACTTCTAAACCTAGGTTTTGGTGTAAATAAAAAGCGATTGGCTCCAGGCTAAATTCTGTTGCTACTTTGCCATCTGGTCTTCCCAAATGTGAAATCAAAATGATTTTGGAGCCATGTTCTTTTAAAAACAAAATAGTTTCCAAAGCACTACGAATACGCTGATCGTCGGCTACAACAAATTTGGTGCCCCCACCATTAGCTCCTTTTTTGAGTGGCACATTAAAGTCAACTCTAACGATAACTTTTTTATCTTGAATGTCTGAGACTTTTGGTGTGTGGATTATCATGAAAATTTCCTTTTTTACTAAAAATGTTCTGCATTTTAAAGACAATTCTTTCAAAGTGCAAAAGCTTAGTTTTCATGATACAATCTCGCAATCCAAAAAGAAAGGAAATATTTTTGATATGACTGACAAAGCGGTCAAAAAATTACAAACTATGGAGGAGCTCTTAGCTGCTAATGCAGGTAAGATTGTTATCCCCAAAAAAGGTGACACCGTTTCAGGTGTGATCGTAGAGAAGAATAAGAAGAGTCTAATTATCGATTTAGGCTCCAAAACTGAAGGAATTGTTTCCGACAAAGAATTCGAATTTGCTGTTGATTTCGTCAAAGAACTCAACGAAGGCGATGCTGTCAAAGCAATCGTCGTTTCCACTGACAATGATAAGGGTCAAGTAGTTCTATCCCTCAAGGGTGCTGCTTCTGATGCCAAATGGGAATATTTCGAAGAAGCCATGGAAAAAGATCAAGAACTCGAGGCCAAGGGTATCGAAATGAACCGTGGTGGCTTGATTGTTTTGGTCAATGGCGTTCGCGCTTTTGTTCCTTCCAGTCAATTTAGTCGTAAATACATGGGTAAGATCCAAAATCTCAAGGGCGTGGCTTTCCCAGTCAAAGCTATTGAGGTCGATCGTGAGAAAAATCGTTTGATTTTCTCTGAACGTCACGTCAGTGAAGCTAAAGAGCTTGCTCAAAAAGATTTGGCTATTGCTAGTGTTGAAGAAAACAAGATCTATGACGGTGTTGTTTCTGGCGTAATGCACTTTGGCTTATTTGTCACTGTTGAAGTGCCAGTCAAAGATGCCGACTCCAAAGACAGTATTGGTTATGTTGAAGGTCTAATTCACATTTCTGAAATTTCTTGGGAGAAAGTTAATCATCCAAAGGATTATCACAAAATTGGTGACCGTATCAGAGTTAAGGTTTTAGGTATTGATGAAAAAACCAACAAACTTAATCTTTCCATTAAGCAATTAGATGCTGATCCATGGGAAAGCATTGAAGAGCGTTATGGTGTTGGTACCACCTTTACTGGTGAAGTCACTCGCGTTGAAGCTTTTGGTGCTTTTATCAATGTGGAGAAGGGCGTCGATGCTCTTATTCATGCTTCCAAGCTTGAAGGTCACGATCTCAAAGTTGGTGAAAAAGTCACCGTCAACGTTGAGAACGTTGTTCCAGAGCAGCGTCGTATGAGTTTGTCCATTGTGGATACTTCTATGCCAATTGCTTACAAATAGAGTTTAAAACTTTTATTTTGCAAATTAGAAAGAGCGCCTTTTAGAGGCGCTCTTTTATTGTATTTTTGATTTGTTTAAAAATGATTTGCAATATGATCTTAATTTGCTTTGGAGCACTCATTTTGAGAGTTTCTCTCTCTAATTTTTTCCAATAATCAAATGATTTATTATGATGGTCATCAAAAGCCCAAGCAGAAAAAATTCCTGGTTTAACCTGATGTCTCCATTTATGCCAATTTTTATCAATTTTTTCCAAAGCCTGCGCTTCTTTAACAGGCAGTGGTCTTGGCCCAACCAAACTCATTTCTCCTTTTATGACATTAATAATTTGTGGAATTTCGTCTATGCCAGAACGAGAAAGAAATTTGCCAACTTCTATTTGATAAGGTTTTTTAAAGAGAAAAAAGCCAAATTCTTTTTTTAAGAATCTTGGATCATCCATGATTTTAAACATTGGAGATGGAGCCTCATTCTTACTAAGATACTTGTTTTTGATTGAATCAGCATTTTTTTTCATGCTACGTAATTTATATAGTTTGAATTTTTTGCCATTTTTTCCAATTCTTTCTTGTTCAAAAATAATTGGCTTTCCAACTAAGAAAGCCAAGAAAGGATAGGCTATTAACCCAAGCGGAATCATCATGAGTAAAATAAAAACAGAACTAGCAAGATCGAATGATCTTTTTTTATCTAGCATAAAGTGACTCTATTCTAACTATAAACCTTGAAAAATCCAGGCTTTAAACTATCTTTTTATCATCAAAAGTGTTACAATACGCCCATGGCAAAACAAAGAATGATCGTTACAGATGACCAGTTATTAATCGATATGGACTTATTGTTCAACGCAATTCGCGAAGCCAAAGGTGATTGGCAGCAAGTTGAGCAAGAGATGAAGCAATATTTAGCGGTTGTGCAAGGCATGACTGAAGCTAGCGGAGAATAATCCACTTCATTTTTTAAGCGTTCTCGTGTTTCCTGCCCTAAAAAAAGGTAATTTTGATGTCAGAAAAAAATCATTTAGCAAATCAGGCCACCCAACAACCACTAGTAATTGCTTGTGGCGATGAAGGTGTTCAGATCAACGCCGGTCGTCGCTTGGCTTTTTTGGGCGCAGGCTTCAGATTGGAGGGTTTTGATCAGGTTTTAGTTGCTTTACGTGAAATGACTAAATCTTGTTCAGCTATTGAAGATGGTCAATTACGAATTGTTGCCAGTGAAGAGAACGCTTACATAAAAGAAATTTTAGATCTCAATGATTTTGATGAAGCCAATGCCAGCATGCAGCAACATCTCCAAATTCTAGCTGACAAAGAGCATCTTCTTTATGCTGGAATTTTGCCTTTTGCTGATCCATTGGAATTAGAAAATGGTATTAAAGGGCACATGGTTCGTCCTCGCAACATTCATATTGCCAATAAAATTTGTTTTACTTTGGCTGGTGGAGAAACCACTTATAATCTCGGACAATATTTGATTTCTGCTGACTGGTTGTCTTTTGCTGAGCTTGATTTGGTCAAAAAAGTCATTGATTTTCAAGTTAAATTCTATGAAAAATTGGCCAAGAGACCTTTGCAGTTTGTTTTTGAGGATCAGGGTGATTTGCCAGAAGAAATAGTAGCCAAAAATAAGGCTATTTTGCTTAGCTTGGGTTATAATTTACCCGCAGATGTCTAAAGCTAAAAAAGCCCAAGTAGTTTCATTATTCAGTGAATTAGAAAAAAAGACTCCTTCAGTCAATCAATCTCGGGATCGTCGTTCTGACAATTTTTCTCTAGCAAAAGACTTGCTTAGTAAATATCAAGTTGTAGATAAAAATAAACATATTTCTCATGAATTTCAAAGTTTTGGGTGTCATTTAGCAGAAGTTTTAGCAGACAAGTCTCACACCTCGTTGTATATTAAATTAGCCAAAACAATTAACCGCGGCTTATTGGAAAGAGCTTTGAGTTTTGTTAGTGATTCTAATGCTGATAATAAAGCCAAGCTCTTCATGTGGAAGCTTGAGCAACTAAAACAAGGCAATAAAAAAATATGAAGCATTTAACCACCAAGATTTTAATTTTTTTTCTTTTTATCTTGGTTCTGGTTTCTGCCTACAATTATTTTAAAAAACCTTTTCTCAATAAGCTTGATGAAGTGACGAAAAATGTTGTTGTCCCAACTCCAAGCCCAACATTAGCACAAAAAAAAGAGCTAGATATTAGAGGGAAAATAGCACAGCTTTTGATGGTCCCCATAGATTTAAATGATTTAGATCAGGAAAGCAGCTCTAGTGCCAGCATGATTAGATTTGTAAATGAATATCATCCTGGATTTGTTATCTATTTTGGGGAGAATATTTCGAGTGATTCAGCCATGCTTGCGACGAAAAATATTTACAGTCAATTTGGCGATGGCGACTATATTCCTCTAATTGCCGTCGACCACGAAGGTGGTAGCGTACAACGCTTAAATGGCGATGGCTTCAGTAAGCTAGAATCTTGGCAGAAAGTGGTGGAAACTTACTCCACCGCTCAACAAAAAGCCGTTTTTAATCAATCAGCTGTGGAGCTAAAAAATGCTGGAATCAATATTGTTTTTGCCCCAGTAGTTGATTTGGCTTCCAACAGCGCCATTTTAAAGACTAGGGTTGCTTCTAATTTAGATAAAACTTACGCTGGCGCCAATGTTTTCATTAATAGTTTTTCTCAAAATGGCATCATGCCAGTGATAAAGCACTTTCCAGGGATTGGATCGGTCAATAAAGATCTGCATAAGGCAGTGGCAACGATTAGTCTGGAAAAGGAAGATACTGAAATTTTTACCAAACTTCTTAATAAATTTACCAACATTGGAGTAATGACAACTCACGTTCGTATCGAAAATAAACTTTCTGGCAAAGTTTGCAGTTTAAGTGAGGAGTGTATCGGTAAATTTGCAGAATTCTATCCCAATGTTATGCTTTTCACTGACGATTTATCAATGAAATCTGCTTTGTCTCAGCTTGGCACCAATGAAGAAAAAACCATTGAACAGGTGGCCATAGAAGCGATTGATGCTGGCAATAATGTCTTGGTTTTTGGCAAAGGTGTAAGTGCTAGTTCACTTGAAAAAGTAATTTTTGCTTTGCAAAAAGAATATGAGGATTCTGATAGTTTCAAAAAGAAAATAGATAATTCTGTACAAAAAATTTTAAATCTAAAGAAATAGTTTAAACAAATTAAATGACAAATATTTTTTCAAAAAAACAACTCACTTTAAAGGTGATTTTTTCTTTTTTATTACTCTTTTTTTTGATTGTTTTTTTTGAAGCGTGGCGTAACTGGTGGAGCTTTTTGACTTTTGCTTTGGCTTATACTTTGGGAATTGCTTTATTGTTTTTTGATGAACAATTTTTGTATAAGAATTATATAGAAAAAATTGATTTATCAATTGAAGATAGCTCGCATTTTCCTATGTTGGCAACGAGAAATTTTCTCTTTCTTTTAGCCCTTCCTTTTCTTAGTATTTTTGTTTTGACTTCTTCGGGAAGTGTTTTTGGGATTGCTCTAATTTTAGCCATCAACTTCTATTTATTAATAGAAATGTGGCAACTAAAAAATGAATTTTTGCTGTTTAAGGATCGTTTTTTAGCGATGTCAAAAATTCAAATCACAGCTAAATTAGTTAATCAAATTTGCTGGTCAGCTTTAGCTTATTTTATTTTTATTTTGCTTATTTTCTTAAAGTTTTTTTAGTATGAAAAAACTTCCAGTAATTATTTTTGTATTTTTACTTTTAATCGTTTCTATTGGTGTTTTTTATAGTCATTTATTTTTTCTTTTTTTTTGTCAAAGATCATCAGCTTGTTAAATTGAGCTTAAAAGAAAGTTTTTTTTCTCAAACAAAAAAAGAAATGTTGGTAGAGGTAGTTAAAACAGAAAAGAGTATTGCTGGTGGCTTATCTTCAAGACCAAGCATGCAAACTAGTGATGCCAAGCAAATAGATGGTATGCTGTTTTTCTTTCCAAAGAAAGATATTCTTAAATTTTGGATGAAAGATATGCAGTTTAATTTAGATATTTGTTGGCTTAGTAATATGAATTTTCTTGCTTGTACTCGCAATACCTCATCACTGGAAGGTGATCGAGAAAATAAAGTTTATTCTTCTCCGAGCTTTGCAAACTTAGTTCTTGAAACCAAGCCTGGTGAGCTAAGTGATTCAGATCTCAAATCAAAACTCTTCTTTAAGTGGTAATAAAAAAACGCTATGATAAGCATGTGACAAGCGATAAGACTCTACAGAGAGCTTTTTCTAGTTCTAATGCAAGTAAATATCAAACTGTTGGTAAGTTTTTTTCTGTTCCAGCTAAGATTGCTCCAGATCCAGTCAAGGCAACAGCCAATTCAATTGAACCAACTGATCAAGACAAACAGAATGATTTGGATCTGTTTGACAAGTTGGTTTCTCAAGCAGTTGCCAATCAAGATCTTGCCAATTCTCAACAAACTCCAAATCAACAGGTTCCAAGTAGGGCTAAAGAGGTTTTGAGTGCGCAGACGCAGGAGGTTATTGATCAAGTTGAGACTCCTGTTCAGGCTGAAGTTGTAGAAAATCAAGAAGACAACTCATCTGTAGAAGCAGCTTCTTCTCCAGAAGTGGCAGAATTATCTAAAGAGCTGCAAGAGGTTTCCAAAGAAACTAAAGAGCAGCGTGAGCAGGCCATGATCAAGGAGAAGCAGCAACAAATTAGTGATTTAGCTGCTACTGCCACATCTCCAATTGCTGTTTCAGATAAACCGGTGGTAGTTTTGCCCATCACTGCCAAGAGCAAAGAAGAGGCCAAGTTTAAGAGCACTAAGTATAGTGTGAAATGGCTTTTGGAATGGTGCAAGAAAATTGCCAAGATTTTCTCTGGTGCTGTAATATATAAGGAAGAAGTAGAAGACGTCTAATTATGAATGGACAAGGTCAAGCTTTACTGACTCAATTGAATAGTCTTTTTGTTTCAATTTTCATGATTACTGCGCTAATAGTCTTTTTGGTTTTATTAGTATATTTTCTTGCTTCTTTTATTAAGAATCATCGCCGTGAAGCTTACATGCTTAATTTTGTTACTTTATTGGTCAAATTGCCAAAAAGCAATGAAATCAAAATTGATGCTGCTGAACAAATGTTTGCTGGGCTTTTTTCTCTGAAAAAAGACGATTTTTTTGCCTTCCTTAGACCAGAAGATATAGTTGGCTTTGAAATCGTCGGCATGAAGGAAGACATTGCTTTCTACGTCACTTGTCACAAATCTATTCGTGATTTTGTCGAGAAACAAATTAATGGTGCCTACCCATCAGCTTCTATCTCAGAAACGGATGAAGTTAATATCTTTAATGAAAAGGGTCGGGTAGCTTTTGCTCCAATCAAACTGGATAAAGCTAATTTCTATCCAATCAAAACTTACAAAGATTTACCCACTGATGGTCTTTCTTTAATTACTTCTGCTATGTCCAAGATGAGCGATGGTGAGGGCGCTTCCTTGCAAATTTTATTGAGGCCAGAAGGAAAAGGTTGGCAGAGGCAAGGTCAGAAACACAATCAAAAAGAGAAAAAGCGTGAGTCTGATCCAGACAAAGCGAATTACACTCATGATCCAAAAGAAGTTGAAGCCATCAATAATAAAGTTGGTAAACCAGGATTTAGAGTTTCGATTAGAGTGGTAGTTTCTGCACAGAATGCAGTAACAGCTACCTCAAACCTTAATAATATAGTTGGAGCCTTTTCTCAATTCTCGTCCACCTATAATCATTTTAAAAAGCCAAGTTTTTTGCTGTTTAAGCATCTTTTTATGATAGATTTCATCTATCGTTACATGCCTCTTTTTGGTTCCAATACCATGATCCTCAATACTGAGGAGTTGGCAACGATTATGCACTTTCCCAACAAAACTGTGGAAACTCATCATATTCGTGTTTTAACTGCCAAAAATGCTCCTGCTCCCAACAAGATTCCAACCACAGGTCTATTTCTTGGCAAATCAATTTATCGTGGTCAAGAGCGTGATATCTACGCTAGTCTCAATGATCGTCGCCGTCACACGTACATCATTGGAAAGACTGGTACTGGTAAATCTGAATTTCTCAAAGACATGATTTTGCAGGATATTGAGGCAGGTCACGGCGTAGCAGTCATTGATCCTCATGGTGATTTGGTTGATGATGTTTTGCAACTTATGCCTCCAGAGCGTGCAGAAGATGTGATTTATTTCAATCCTTCTGATATTACTCGTCCAATGGGTCTTAATATTATGGAGGCTGATACGGAAGAGCAGATGCACTTCGTGGCAAGTTCTATTATTGGTTTAATGTATAAATTGTACGATCCTCATCACACTGGTATTGTTGGTCCTCGTTTTGAACACGCCATTCGTAATGCTATGTTGACCATCATGTGTAAGCCTGGCAGTACTTTTATTGAAATGGTGCGTATCCTGACAGACTCTAAATTTGTGGAAGAGTATTTGCCTTTAGTCAAAGATGGCATGGTTAAGCGTTATTGGACTGATCAGATTGCCAATACTAGTGATTTTCATAAATCTGAAGTTATGGACTACATCGTTTCTAAGTTTGGTCGCTTTGTCACCAACAAGACTATGCGCAACATTATTGGTCAGCCTCATAGTTCTTTTGATTTCCGTAAAGCCATGGATGAGAAGAAAATTGTTTTGTGTAATTTATCCAAAGGTATTTTGGGTGAAGAAGATGCTAAGTTTTTAGGTTTGATTTTGGTGCCAAAAATTTTGGCTGCTGCCATGAGCCGTCAGAATGTGCCAATGGATCAACGTCCAGACTTTTTCTTGTACGTTGATGAGTTTCAGAATTTTGCTACTGAGGATTTTGCGGCCATTCTCTCTGAGGCTCGTAAATACCGCCTCAATCTAGTGGTGGCTAATCAGTTTATTGGTCAGATTGATGAAGAGATTAAGAATGCTGTCTTTGGTAACGTTGGTACCATGGTTTCTTTCCGCGTTGGCGTGACTGATGCCAATTTCTTGCAACATGAGTTTGCTCCGACTTTTAACGAGAATGACTTGGCTAATGTAGAGAAATTCCATGCCTATATTAAGACAATCGTTGATAATGAACCAGTGCCAGCCTTTAGTATGTCCCTATACAAGGACATTAAAGCTCAAGAAGCACGTATGAATCCAAAGTTGGCTGAGATGGTTAAGCAACTCTCTCGCCTCAAGTATGGTAAAGATAGGGAGTTGATTGAAGTAGAGATTAATCAAAGAGCGAGATTACTCTAATTTCCCTACAAATTCCCCCTTGAAATTGGTTACAAAAAATATATAATTGCTCTTTGTCTATACGGCTTTTCGGGATAAGCCAGATTACATAGACTCACGCGACAATCCTTAGAGGATTCCCTCCGTCCCAAATAAGCCTTCTTTAAGGCCTGAGATAAAACAGAATTGTTTAGTCTCTTCTGTTTTTTGCTCTTTAATTAGAACAAGCAAATGTACCAAGCGGGCCCTTAGCTCAGTTGGCTAGAGCGCCACATTTGCAATGTGGAGGCCAAGGGTTCGAGCCCCTTAGGGTCCACCATGCTAGATAGAATCAAGTCGTTTGCTGCTTATTAGACTTTGGATTTTTTCGACCGAAAATTTCTAGAGACTAATAACTAGCAAATTGCTAGAAATTTGTTCTTTAATAAGTGAAGAAACTTTATGGCCTAATTTATTTAGGTCATAAACTAACTGTTACTCAATATGACTGAGTAAGAGAACATTTCAATGATAAATATTTTGTAAATTAAAGCAGAAGGTGGATGCCTTGGCTTGTTTGACCGAAGAAGGACGCCTAGGGTGCGAAAGTCGTCGGGGAGCTCCCAAAAAGCTATGATCCGACGGTGTCCGAATGGGGAAACCCCCCTATCAGTGATGGTAGGGATTCATGAATTTATTCGTGGAGGGGAACGCGCTGAACTGAAATATCTAAGTAAGCGCAGGAAAAGAAATCACAGAGATTCCCTTAGTAAGCGACGAGCGAAACGGGAATAGTCCAAACCGAACTTTTGTTCGGGGTTGTAGGGCTTTTAATATTGTATTTCTCAAGATTAGTAGAACAACGTGGAATAGTTGACCAAAGAACGTGACAGTCGTGTATACGAAAATCAAGAGAAGCATATAAAGTACCTGAGTAAGTTGGGAGACGGCAAACTCCCTTCCGAATCTGGGGCGACCACGCTCCAAGACTAAACATCAAACAAGACCGATAGTGAACGAGTACCGTGAGGGAAAGGTGAAAAGAAGGGCGGAAGGCCCCGTGAAATAGTACCTGAAACCATCTGCTAACAACCAGAGAGAGTCCTGTAATATGGATGATCTCGTGCCTATTGAAGAATGAGCCAGCGAGTATTTGCTAGTTGCTTGGTTAAGACAATTGCATGTCGGAGCCGTAGTGAAAGCGAGCCTGAATAGGGCGAAATTTGTAACTAGTAAATGACCCGAAACCGGAGTGAGCTAACCATGATCAGGATGAAGTTAGGCGAAAGCCTGATGGAGGTCCGCACTGATGTATGCTGCAAGATGCTCGGATGAATTGTGGTTAGAGGTAATATGCCAATCGAACCCGGAGATAGCTGGTTCTCCCTGAAATATATTTAGGTATAGGGTCGTGTTAAGTGTAATTGGGGGTAGGGCTCTGATCGGGCGTCCTATGGGAAACTGTAGGCGTCTAGTCAAACTTCGAATACCAAATACATGTTCCACGGCACTCAGCACCTGGGAGCTAAGTTCCAGGAGCAAAAGGAAAACAAACCGGACCTACAGCTAAGGTCTCAAATAAACATTTAGTGGAAAAGGAAGTTTAAATTCTAAGACACCTAGGAAGTCGGCTCAGAAGCAGCCATCTTTTAAAGAAAGCGTAACAGCTCACTAGCCGTAGAATTTATGCGCCGAAAATTAACGAGGCTCAAATGTTTAACCGAAGCTTAGGACTCGATCTAGTTTACTAGATCGAGTGGTAAGGGAGCGTTCTGTGTACTGTGAAGGTAGCCCGTAAGGAGCTGCTGGAGTGATCAGAAGTGAGAATGCTGGCATAAGTAGCGTCATTGAAGTGAGAATCTTCGACTCCGAATGTCCAAGGTTTCCGCACCCACGTTCGTCGTGTGCGGGTTAGGCGACCCTAAGGCGAGCCTCCGTCTCAGACGGAGGGTACCCGATGGATTACTGGTTAATATTCCAGTCCTTGATAAAAGACATTATTACTTGGGAAGGGACGACGATGGATAGGGACAGTGTCAAAGTGAATTTGACATTCAATCAGCAAGACAGTCTTGGCAGGCAAATCCACCAAGGCGTTTATTCAAGCTGTGATAAGTCTTTGTTCCTGCGGGAACATTGATTGTCCTGACTTCATTGTCCTGGAAAAGCTTCGCAAGGAGCCTTTTATCAAATCGTACCGATAACCGACACAGGTGGACAGGTCGAGTAGACCAAGGAGAGCGAGAGAAAGTAGTTTAAGGAATTCGGCAAGATAGCTGGGCGTAACTTTGGGAGATGCCCTTCTCTTTCGGGTGTTAAAGCCTGAGAGAGGCACAGCAAAAGACGTAGGGTTGACTGTTTACCAAAAACACAGGTCCGTGCAAACCAGCAATGGGAAGTATACGGGCTGAAACCTGCCCGGTGCTGGAAGGTTAATTGAGAGGGTTTATGCCGCAAGGTATAGGCCTTTGATCGAAGCCCCAGTGAACGGCAGCAGTAACTATAACTGTTCTAAGGTAGCGAAGTTCCTTGTCACTTAATTGGTGACGCGCATGAATGGCACAACAAGCCCTACACTGTCTTGAACTACTACTCGGCGAAATTGAGATGGCCGTGAAGACGCGGCCTACTAACATCTGGACAAAAAGACCCCATGAAGCTTTACTACAACTTGGCACTGGTCTTATATATGGAATTGTTTAGGATAGGTGGGAGTTCCCTCATTTAGTGATGGAACATCAGTGAAATACCACTCGTTTTATATGTAAGACCTCACTTAGGTTAGATGCAAACTCTAACAAGGACACTGTCTGGCGGGTAGTTTAACTGGGGAGGTTGCTTGCTAAAGTGTAACGCAAGCGCGCAATGGTACTCTTAGCTTGGATGGAAATCAAGCTGTACGTGCAATAGCATATGAGTGCTTAACTGTGAGGCATACAGGCCGAGCAGATGCGAAAGCAGGTTATAGTGATCCTCGTGCACTTTGTGGAAGGTGCCGGGCTTATCGGATAAAAGCTACTCTGGGGATAACAGAGTCATCGCGCCTAAGCGTCCCTAGCGTCGGCGCGGTTTGCTACCTCGATGTCGGCTCATCGCATCCTGGGGGTGAAGAAGCTCCCAAGGGTTTGTCTGTTCGCCAATTAAAGCGGTACGCGAGCTGGGTTCAGACCGTCGTGAGACAGGTCGGCCTCTATCCGATGTTAGCGTTAGAAAGTTGAGAGAATTTGTCTCTAGTACGAGAGGACCGAGATGAGGAAATCCCTAGTGTTCCTGTTGTTGCTGTCAAGCGCACCGCAGGGTAGCTACATTTCTTTTGGATAACCGCTGAAAGCATCTAAGCGGGAAACCATGCTCAAGATTAACTTTCTCCATTAGACCCGTGGAAGATTACCACGTTGATAGGTTACCGGTGTAAGCATGGCGACATGTTTAGCCTAGTAATACTAAGTGTCGATTGAATAAAATATTTATCAGTTCTAAGAAAAGTCGTATTGAGTAGGTTAGTAGTGAAAAATCCGTTTTTTACTACTAACTTTGCCACAATCGTGTCAAACAGTTAGCTTCACTTATTAGCGAACAAAAGTTCGTTTAATTTAACATATTACTTGTGTAAAAACGTTTAATTCTGGTCTCCAGAGCGAGATGGCACCAACTCTTCCCATCCCGAACAGAGTCTTGAAACGTCTCAGCGCTGACAATAGTTGGGGGTTCTCCCCCTGCAAAGATAGGTCGAGGCCAGAATTAAGCGTTTTTTTAATGCCAATTTTTCAATTTATAGGAAAAGGATAAAGCCAACGAAAACTGCTAAAGCAAGTAAAAAGTTGGTTAGACCAAGTAAATTTACACTAGAAGAGAATTTAGTGATTAGCGTTTTTTTCATTAGTTGAACCTGGCGAAACATGATGAAGCTATAGGCTAAATAGAAAAAGGCTGCCACCACAAAAATAAATTTCAAGGTGATTTGGACTAAATCTAATTTAAAAATATCGATCATAAATTTAGTTTCCTTATCTTTCTTTTTTTTAGTTGGCTCTGCCTTCTAAATTTTCTCTTTCTTCTTCTAAAATTAGTTCGTTTAACAGTTTAGTGACTTTGGATGGCTGAGGCACATCGCCAAATTCAAATTCAGTTTTTTCACCAGCAGTTTGTATAAGTATAGTGCCATAGTCAAAAATGGCAGCCAAAGGTCCAGCAGTACTGGCAGTTACATCTTCAATATTTTCAATTTTGGCACTGCTAATGTCGTGAGAGATCATTGAAGTAAAATCGACATCAATCACTCTTTCGTCAGTAATAATGTAAACATTGAAGAACCAAATTAGGAAAGTTTTGCTAATCATTCCAAAGGCTAAAACTATCCAAAAAATATTGAAAGCACCTATGAATTTATCTGGTAGAGCACTTAAGAATCCAGAAAAACTCAAAAGTGCCGGAATTAATATAATGGTACCAATAATAATTAGTAATTCTTTGACTTGAGTAATCAAATGTTGTCTAAGAACCAGCACAATTTCCTCGTCCTTGTCTTGAATGTCGATGCAAATATTGTTTGGTTTGGCTATAAAAGATTTAAAATAATTGCCAGTGGAGCGCTCATTTTTCATTACCTCAGAATAATCATCGATTTTTCTTTTGGTATATTTTTTGGCTTGTTTAGGCATATTTGTCATTATTATAACACCAAGCTTGTTTTTAATTTTTATTCCCACTTTGTTTTTTCGTGAAAATTTGCTATCTTATGACCAGGTTTTAATCATTAAAATATTAGAAATATATTAGAGAGAGGAAAAATGCCAGTTAAAAAAGCAGAAAAAAAAGTTGTCAAAAAGGTTGTAAAACCAGCAGCCAAAGCAGTATCTAAGTCTGCTGTTAAGGCAGTTGCCAAGCCAGCCGTTAAAAAAACAGTGGCCAAAACTGTTAAGCCAGTAGTTGCTTCTACTCCAATTGTCAAAACTAAAATTGAATCAAAAAAGTTGATCAAACCATTGATCTTTTTACTTGTTTTGGCTGTTGCTTATCTTTTAAAAGATGAGGTTATTGTAGCCAGCGTCAATGGCCGTCCTGTGACTCGTTGGGCTTTGGTACGTAATTTGGAAAAACAACACGGTTCAACTGTCTTAGAGAACATGACTTTGAAAATGTTGGTTGAGCAGGAGTTAAAAAAAGCCAATGTCAATGTCACTAAAGAAGAATTAGATGCAGAAATGACTAAAATTGAAGAACAACTGTCAGCCCAGGGTCAAAACCTTGATGACTTATTAAAGGCACAGGGTTTAACTAGAAATGAAGTGAGAGATCAATTGGCTCTTAGCAAAGGTTTGGAAAAGCTTTTGGCTGATAAGGTTGCTGTAACAGATGAAGAAGTCAAAGCTTATTTCGACAAGAATAAAGAGTCTATGGGCGCTAATGCTAAATTCGAAGATGTTTCCGAAAGCATCAAGACTCAGCTTAAACAGCAAAAATTAGTTTCTGAGCAACAGAAATGGTTTGCTGAAATTAAGAAAAATGCCAAAGTAAATTACTTTAAATTTGCTCCAAGCTTAGATCTTTAATTAGAAAAATAAAAAGAAAATCCCTTCAGTCTTATAGATTGAGGGGATTTTTTGTAGCTATTTTTTAAAACTGAGAATTTAGGTTTCTAATACTGCCAAGAAAGCGTCCTGATTAAGCTCAACTCGACCAATTTGCTTCATTTTTTTCTTGCCCTCGGCTTGTTTTTTAAGTAATTTCATTCTTCTGGTACGATCACCACCATAAAGCTTGGCAGTCACATCTTTGCGGAAAGCTTTAATGGTTTCGCGGGCAATAATTTTAGCGCCAATGCTTGCTTGAATTGGAATCTCAAATAGTTGGCGAGGAATTACGTCTTTAAGTTTTTTAACAATTGCTCTGGCTTTAATTTCAACATTCTCCCTAACAGTGATAAAACTAAGAGCTTCAACTGACTCACCATTGACCAGAATTTCTACTTTGACCGCTTCAACTTCTCTAAAATCATGCATTAAATATTCCATAGAAGCAAAACCAGAGGTAACCGATTTGAGCTTGTCATGGAAATCAGTGATGAGCTCGGCCAAAGGAATGAAGTATTCCAATCTAGTGCGATTGCCGGAACCAACGCTACCTACCAAAATAGCTCTTTTATCATGACAAAGCTTCATGATGTTGGACACATAGCTTTCTGGACAGAAGATACTAAGGGTGGCAATTGGCTCTAAGATTTTTTTGACCCTGCTTTGATCGGGCATTTCTGCTGGACTGTGAATTTCGATAGTTTTTTCATTGGTAGTAACAATTTGATAGGTCACAGAAGGGGCAGTTGCGATCAGATTGAGGCCAAATTCCCTCATTAGTCTCTCTCGCACAATTTCAGCGTGGAAAATGCCTAGAAAACCGACGCGCAAACCATTGCCGAGAGCAATTGAATGTGTGCCCTGATAT
Source organism: uncultured bacterium (assembly GCA_903842795.1). Lineage (GTDB taxonomy): Bacteria > Patescibacteriota > Microgenomatia > UBA1400 > PJMF01 > UBA1364. The sequence goes on from CAIMNJ010000004.1 coordinate 25,747, forward strand.
TGAAGAGCGCTATCATGCATGGTTAGTTTAGCCATTGCATCTTTAAGATCAGTAAAATCTTTACTATCGACTGGATAAATTTCCATAAAAACCATTGGTGTTGGTTCTTTATAGCCAGGTAGAACATCAATTAATTCTTTATCTTCAAAGGAAGTGATGGTGTCACCAACTTTAAGCAAGGAAATGTCTTTGAGGCCAGTAGCAACATAGCCAACTTCACCTTCACGCAAGACTTCGCGCTTTTCTTTTTCTGGAGAAAAAATGCCAATTTCGACTGGCAAAAACTTAGTTTTGCTAAAGCTCAAATAGAGATCTTTTCTGCGAATTTCGCCATTAACTACACGTACATAGGCGATGGCTCCCTGATGGTTATCAAATTTGGAAGTGATAATTAAAGCTCTTAGTTTGTCACTTTCTTGATCTTTTTCCTCTTGAATAAGCTTTTTTCCTGGAGCAGGAATTTCTTCGATAATTCTTTGCAAAACTTTTTCAACTCCTTCACCAGTTTTGGCTGAAACCATCAAGATATCTTCTTCGTCTAATTCAAAGAATTCCATAATTTCTAAAATGCTTTGTTCAACATTAGCAGAAGGTAAATCAATTTTGTTGATAACAGGGATAATTTTAAGATTGAGGTTTTTGGCTTTTTGATAATTAGCCAGAGTTTGAGCTTGTACCCCTTGAGTTGCATCGATGAGTAAAAGCGCACCTTCACAAGCTGCTAGGGAACGATCGACTTCATAACCAAAATCAACGTGTCCGGGAGTATCAATCAAATTCAAAACATATTCTTGTCCCTGATGTTGATAGTGCATTCTTACGGGAGCAAGTTTGATGGTGACACCCTTTTCCTGTTCGATTGGATTGCTATCCATCATTCGATCATGGAAATTAAGAGCATTAACAGCTCCGGTTAGACGCAAAAAAGCATCGGTCAAAGTAGTTTTGCCGTGATCTATGTGAGCGATGATAGAAAAATTTCTAATCAAAGAAAGATCACTGTTTATCATGGATAAAGGTCTTGTGACCAATTTATTTTTTGAGTAATTTACTCAAAGAGGCTTTGACGCGGGCAGCCTTATTTTTTTGTAAAACATTTTTTTTCACGCTGCGATCAATGGCGGAAAAAGCAGCACTCAATTTATCTGCTGCAGGGCTTTTTTTCATCTCATCAATGGCGGTTTTCAATTTTGATTTGACCTGGCCATTGGCGATGGTTTTTTTCTTACTAACTTTAAGAGCTTTTTTAGCGTTTCTAAGTATAGGCATAGATGGCAATTATACTAGAGTAAAGATCATTAGGCAAGCCTATTCGCTTTTGTGTCTTTCTCTATTATAATTTTCCTAAATCATGATCTCATTCGCAAAAATCTTCAATAGTAATGGTCTTTGGCTAGAAAAGAAGCAAAATTCTATTCTTTCTGCTGCTTTAGTAATTACTTTAGCCAATATTTTTTCATCTGTCTTTGGTTTATGGCGAGAAAGAGTTTTGATTAGTCAATTTTTTGGGAGTAGCGCTTCACAGCAAGCCTACGAAGCTTTTCAGGTGGCTTTTCAGATTCCAGATATGATTTTTCAGTTGATCGTGATGGGGGCTTTGGCGGCTTCATTTATTCCGCTTTTTACAGAGCTAAAGAAAAAGAGTGAAAAAGAAGCCTTTCGTTTTACTTCGATTGTGATGAACTGGATTTTGCTTATCTTTTTGATTTTTTCTGTTTTGGCTTTTATTTATACCCCTGCCATCACTGGTTTCAGAACAGGCAAAGAGTTTACAGTAGAGCAGATTGCTATTGCTGTAAAACTGACCAGACTGATGTTATTTGCACAGTTTTTCTTTGCTGTTTCTAATTTTTTGACTGGCATTTTGCAAGCCTATCAACGTTTTGTAGCACCAGCTTTGGCTCCAATTTTTTATAACTTAGGGATTATGCTCGGCACGGTTTTTTTGTCTAAATATTTTGGGATTTATGCTGCTGGTTTGGGTGTTTTGATTGGATCATTTTTGCACACAATTATTCAGTTACCTTTGGTTTGGAAACTGGGTTTTCGTTTTAAATTAGATTTCAATTTAAAATTCACTTCTGTCAGAAAGTTATTTTCCTTAATGCCACCACGTCTTTTGACAGTTGGATTGTCTGAATTTCAGAATTTAGCAATGGGTTTCTTTGCTACTACTATTGGAGATTTGAGTTTCGTGGTGGTCAAATTAGCTAGTCGCTTGATGACTTTGCCAATTCGTTTCTTTGGTGTGCCAATTTCTCAAGCCTCTTTGTCGTTTCTGTCAGAGGAATCAGCGCTAGAGGATAGGGAAAAATTTAATAATTTACTTATTCAATCTCTCAATCAAATTGCCTTCTTTGCTATGCCGGCCTCAGTGCTTTTGCTTATTTTGCGTGTCCCAATAGTACGTCTAGTTTTTGGTACTTATAATTTCCCGTGGAAAACCACTGTTTTGACAGGCAAAGTTGTAGCAATTATTGCTATTTCTATTGCTGCTCAAGCCATGGTGCAACTGTTGGTTAGAGCTTTTCATGCACTTAAAGATACCAAAACTCCTTTCGTCATTACACTTGTGACGGTTTTTGCTTATTTGCTTATTTCTTATCTTTCCGTTTATGTTTTTTCTCTAGATGTTTTAGGATTGGGTTTGGCAATTTCTTTATCGGCTTTCTTGGAGCTGGCCTTATTTGTTTTCTTCATCAACAAAAAACTGACTTGTTTCACTGGTAAGGAGTTTTGGTTGCCACAGCTCAAAATGTTGGCAGCTAGTTTTTTTATGGCTGTTTTCTTGTATTTACCTTTCAAAATTCTAGATGAAGTGGTTTTCGATACCTCTAAAACCATCGATTTGATTGCTTTGACCATCTCCACTGCTAGTGTTGCTACTTTGGTTTATGTCTATTTTTCAGTTCTTTTTGATGTCAAAGAGCTGACTTATTTCCGTAATATTTTGAGTAAATTTGGCAAATGGAAAGAAGCAATTCAAGATTCTGAAGAAGTGCTTTTGGACAGTTCTATTGAGAATAATGAATTGTAAAATTTAGTCATAACCTCTATCATGATAGTAGATGTCAAAAAGGCCTGCCAATAAAAAATTGGACATTACTGTTAATCTTGTGCCTCAAGATCCGTTTTTTGAAACGGTTTTGGGTCGTCTTTTGAAGTGGGCGCTTTCCGTGGGTCGTTATATCGTAATTTTCACTGAAATGATTGTAATTTTGAGCTTTGCTTCGCGTTTTACCCTTGATCGCATGGTAACTGATCTAAATGGAGCTATACATCAGAAAGAAAGAGTGATTTCTTCCTATGGTAATTTGGAAAAGAATTTTCGTTTTATTCAAAAACAAATAGAAGATTATCAGCAGTTTAAGCAAGAGGCCAATTTGGTCGATATTTTTCCCATTCTTAATGACAATGTTCCCAATGATGTGGTTTTTGAGACTTTATTGGTTCGTTCAGATTCGATTAATTTTACTGGTTCAGCCATGTCTCAACAGGCTTTGAATGTTTTGGTTAACAATTTGCAATTGAGTCCATATTTTAGCGAGGTGAGTGTAAATAAAATTGAATCCAGAGGAGAAAAAACTGCTGGATTTAATTTCGATATCAGATCGAAGATTAATTTAAATGCCAAAAAATAGACAAGACCAACTACAGTACGCTCTCTTTGATTTCTACAAGAACCCAGTGGCCAAGGTTTCTTTAGAATTGGTTTTCTCTATCATAGCAATAATTTTCTTTGCTATTTTTGCCATCAAACCAACTCTTTTGACCATGTCAGAATTGGTCAAGGAAATTCAGGATAAAAAACTTCTAGATGACCAGCTGGCTCAAAAAGTAGCTAGTTTAAATACAGCTCAATCTCAGTATCAAAAATTTAGTTCACAATTTTATTTATTAAATCAATCCATTCCAAAAACTGCTGATCTAATGCAAAGCTTAAAAATAGTGGAGAAATTAGCTAGTGAAAATGGCTTGGTTGTTCAGGGCATTACTATTTCTGCTGTTCCAGATGAGACTAATGCCGCTACAGCTGACAAAGCCAAGCGAGAATTGATTACTTTCAATATTGATGTGGCTGGAGACTATCTAAAAATTAGGCAGTTCATTGAAGATATTATGGATTCTCGCAGAATGATGTTGATAGATCAAGTTAATTTTAGTATGGGTACTAATCGATATCAAAAAAACCTAACAGCAATTGTCAGAGTTAATTTGCCTTATTATAAAAATCAATAAACATGACCAGTAACGACATTCAAAAACAACTAGCCAAACTACGTAGAGACAAGAAGTTGTTGTGGCTTGGTGTTTTGTTTTTTGTCATGGTGGTGGTATGGATTTTATCTAGTATTTTCACTGTAACTAAAACCAGCTCTATTACTCCAGAACTTAGAGAATTAGCCAAGTCTTTTGTGCCAAGACTAGAGTCAAAGGTTTTTGATGAAATTCTTGAAAAAAGGACGTTTACTGATGATGAGCTATCTTCTTTTTCAATTTACATTTTTGATAAGAAAAATATTGAAGATAGCTCTGTTTTAATTGATATTATCGAGCCAAGTGGCGAATCAGTTGCTGCTGAGGGCACTGTTCCTATTTTAATGGAAGAACCTAGTGATGGTGCTGCCAGTGGTTCGGCTAGCGGTTCAGATGGTGGAAGTCAAAATGGCGTTCCATTTAACATTCCGCTAGAGAATATTATTGGTCCACAGTAGTCAAAGTCTAATACTTGTTACTTGGTTGTGGATCAGGTAAATTTAATATAAGGACATTTTTTGTCTGTGTTTGTTTTATGCAGGTTCAACAAAACACTCAAGCTAGCAAAACAAGTTCTCCAAGTAGTTCAACTAAAGAAACTGCTAGTTCTTCTGTACCTGCACAGAAGCCCATCTTGACTCCTCCATCTGCGCTTAATCACGTCCCTGCGGTTGGTCAAGCACAGACTCCAGGTCAAAAAGTAGAAAAGCCAATTATTACAGAAAAGGAATTGGAAGCTAAATTTGGCAAACTTAAGAAGCCAAATTCTAAAAAACAAATTCCTACAATTCTTGGTTTATTAATTTTATTTGTTGCTTTAATTTCTGGAGTTCTGCTTTTTGGTCAGGGCACTGGAGTTTTTGCTCCTAGAGCTACTCCAGAAACTACCCCAAAAAACATTCGCATTTCCAATGTAACGGACAAAACTTTTACCATCTCTTTTTATACTGATGAAAGTACTGTTGCTTTTGTGAAATATGGTGAAGATGAAAAAAATTTAGATAAGCAGGCTAGTGATGATAGGGATCAATTATCTGGAGTGGTCAAAGATTACCAGCTTCATCACATTACAGTTAGGAGTTTGTCTCCTGGAAAGAATTATTTTTATGTGCTTGGAACAGGAACGAGCACTTTTGATAATGAGGGTAATCCTTACTCTCTAGCTACTGCTGCCAAACCAAGTCAATCTCCAACCAACAATCAAACCATTTATGGGAGTGTTCTCAATGCTGATAAATCTCCAGCAGAGGGAGCGGTGGTTTACCTTTATTCTGAGGGCATGGGAGCACTTTCTAGTTTAGTAAAATCTTCTGGTAGTTGGGGAATCTCCTTATCAAATGCTTTTAATACTGAAAAAACTAATTATCTTACTTTAACGGATGACAGTGCTATAGAAATCAAAGTTCAGGGAGTAAATATAAATGCGATTAAAAATTTGACGACTAAGGTTTCCGCTGCTCAGCCAACTGAAGAAATTACTTTGGGATTGGCTGATGCATCTGAATCTGAGCAAAGCGCTGTGGCATCTGATGCTGCCACTATTCAAGAATCAGACAAGGCTGAATTATTAGCTGAGAATGACATTAATACTTCTGGGTCAGGAGATTTTGCCAGTTCAAAGGAAAGCACGCAACAAGCAGCGGTAGTTGTGGAAGAGCTTGTCGCTACTTCTTCACCAACTCCAACTGTGGCTTCGAGTGCGGCTGAGCCGGAGGTTTTGGACTTGAGTAATTTGAGTGAAACTGCTTCTGCTTCGGCCGTGACAATTCAAACTTCTCAGCCGCAAATACAGGCCACCCTACCAGCCAACACTATGGTTAGAATTGTTATTCACTCCAATACAACGATTGACGAAACAGTACAAACAGATGCAAATGGCAATATGATTTTGGATGTGGCTAGTTTGGGCCAAAACTTAGAGCCTGGTCAACATACTGCCAGCTACACTTATATTGATCCTGTGACTGGCAAAGAAGTTACCAAAACTTATAACTTTACTGTTGATCCTAAAGCGCCAAGACAGCTGGCAGCAGCCGCTGATTTAAATATGAGTGCTAGCAAAACACCAACACCAACTGCGACTAAATCTCCAACTCCAATTCCAAGTATTCCATATGGTTCTGGTAATCCTTATATGCCTAGCGTTTCTGTAACTGCCACGCCAACTGCCTCAGCAACTCCAACCATTAGTACGAGATCTGCTGTTGTGGCTACCACTAGTGGGCAATACAATTCTGGCTCTATTGGTGCCACTATAGCTTTGCTTTTGGGCGGTTTGTTCTTTGTTTTGGCGGGGGTTTGGAGTTATTTTTTGGCCACTTCTTTTGACCCAAAAAACGGGTCGTAAATTAGCCGTTTAATTCACTCTTTTTTTACTTACTTTTTTGCTCTTTTTGACCCTTTCTACCAGATGTTTTTTGTAGTAAATTGGAAGTAGTGAAAATAGTCCAAAAAATGGTCATTTTTACTAGCAAAAAATGCTAATTCAAAGAAAGAAACGCTATCTTTTTTCTGTGTTTTTATTTCTTTTTTTGTGTATAGCCACAGTTGTTGGATTTTACCTACTCAAAAGCAATCAAGATACTCGTCAGCAAGCTAGCACTGGCTCTTGTCCAGCTAATGATCCATATTGCAATGGTCTACCAACTCCTCCTCCCACAACTGCCCCTAATTCGCCATTAAATGATAAGGGTATTGTTAGTACCACTTACACCGGCACACGTCCTACCACCAAGAGTGGATGTGGTGGTGTTTGGATGAACGAGTTTTGTTATATGCCGGGAGACGAATTGGCTGGCGGCAAAATCATTGTTGATTCCGGCAGATATAGCTATCCATACATTGAAGACAAAAAAGTTTATGAAAGTGTGAATTTTGGCGCAGAATCTGTTTCCAAGGTGGTTGGCTCCACAGAAAGTTTGGGCAAAGACTGTAACGGCCAAGGCGTGGCTATTGGTAATACTTGCTATGCCTATGGTGCCACAGTTAATGGCTATTTAGTTGTACCACCTCGCACTACAGGTTGCAGTAATACTGCTGGTGATTATTGCTATGCTCACTTGGAGAAAATTGAAGTTTCTTATGATGATTGGCAGGCTGCAGTGACTGCCTATAAAAATTCTGGAGACACCAAGGCTTTGGAAGATTTATATCAGAAAACCTATGGAGTAAGTTTTACTGCTGGTTCCCTTTACGATCCAAATTCAGCCAACGCTGATTTGCTAAAAGCTCAAGCAATTTTGTCTGCTTTGACCAACGCCTCAGTTTTGCAAGCTCAAGCTGCTGCTCAAAATGCAGAGCTGACTGCCAAAGGCAATCTAACCGCATCTGAACAAGCACTTTTTGATTTTAACCAACAAATTATTGCTGATAAAAATTTAGCAACTCGTTATCAGGTCTTAGATCAACTCAATGACTCCAGTTCACAACAGTTGACCATGGATACAGCTATTAAACAAATGTATTCAACTTTAGTGGTAGCTGGCAATGACGCCAATCTTGATAAAATCGCTGCCGAGCAATTTAAAGCAATTTTTGGTTATGATCCAAGTGAAAAATTTGGCAATGTGAACGGTATTCTTGAGTCTTTTGGTATTGATCCTGCTCAATTTAATGCTGATAGAGCCAAATATTCTCAGCAAATTGCTGCTCAAACTCAAGATTTCGACAAATTGAATCAAGAGTACCAAGACTATATCAGTGGTAGTAGTGAAAACATCAATGAATTAAAAAATGCAGCTATTGATGCAGGAGTGGTTACTGCCGATCAGCTAAAAAATCTTTCTGAAGCTGAGATTCTTGCATTATTGCTTTCTAAATTTTCTGACACTACACCTGTTCAAGCTCAACAAGAAGCAACTGCCATTGTTGATGCCAGACAAAATCAAGTTAAGGAACAGCAGCTAACTAGCCAGTACATTGATCATCAGGGTTCAGCTGCTTCTTACAGTGACTTGGTTAGTTTATACACTCTTTACACTGGCCATGCACCGAGAGGTCAATTTAGTGAGGCTTGGTTGCAGGAAGAAGTGGCTAAATACAACTCGCAAGTAGCTTTGAGCATGTATGCCCAGACTCAAGATGTAACCTATCTGCAGAATTATTACAAAAATAGCACTGATGCTTACAATGGTTCTTTTGTGCCAACCGATGAAAAGGCTTTGCTTAATGGCATTTATGGTAATCAAGTTGGAGCAGAACTTTATAGCTCAATTGTTTTACCAGCTCGTTTCAATGAGGCTGTGGCCAATTTCCCAATGGATGGCGGTAATGATTTAGCTGCCGTTTGTAAAGAACTTAAGGTCACAGATTGTAGCATCAATTCAGAAAAAGCTACGCAAACCATGGCTTTGATGTTGGATAAGATTTATGAGGGTAATACCGAGGTTAATATTCCAGACATGGCAGTGAGCTATTCCAATCAAATTTATGCTAATACTCAAAAACAAGAAACCCAGAGTTTTTGGGATTTGGCTTTTGCTAATTTCGCCATGGCTCAAACTGCCGATAGTGCCAGTGCAATTGTTTTCCTTGGAGAGGATTCCGCTGTGGCACAAAATTTCCAGGCTACGATGGATTATCAGAGCCAAGCCATGGATAACTATTCGACAGCAATTGAAGCAAGCAAAATTTTTAATGCTTCACAAACTTTTGATTATGCTACGGATAACAGAACCTCTCTAAATGACTACACCTGGGGCATGTCTTATGGCAACGCTTTGATGGCTGATAACATTTTCAATCGTGAATTTACTCCAGAAGAGATGAATCTTAATTTTGGTCAAACTGTTAATTTAACTTTTAATCAGCTCAGCTCTCAAATAGCCAATGTAGATGTGGCGCAAAATATTGCAGCCAACTATGCCACTAGTAAACATTATGGTTACACTGGTCCAGCTGACACTGGTATTTCTAATATTGCTTTGTTTGGTGCAGATAATATGGGAGTGCTCGACTATAACTATCAGGCAGCTGAATCTGGCTATTATGTAGATAAAACATTTAAGGCCTGGGGCGAAGATATCGGCGCTGCTATGACTGAAGCTGGGGCAATGTATGCTGCCAGTCAAATGAATGAGGCTGCCGCTAATCAAGCGATGTTTTCTGGTAGTGAAGACATAGAATTTATCGATCCAATTGAATACGCTGATCAAGCCAACCAAGAATTTAAGGCTGATTACCATCAAAATATGATGGACAGTCTTTATAACAATTATGTTGCCAATGCTGAAAAAGCTGGGATAGATCAGACTCAACAAGCTACTTTTGAACAATTCTTCAATGATCCAGAAATACAAAGATCTAGCCAACAGCTTAATTATGAAAGATTAGAAAAAGTAGTTGCTCCAGCTGCTGCTATCGTAGTTCTACCAGCGATGGTTGCTAGTGGTGTTGGTGTGCCAGTTTTATTGGGAGCTGCTTCTTCAGCATTTTCACTTTATCAGGGTGCTGGTATGAAAGCTCAGGCTTTAGAGATCCAAAGAATTGATATCGATTCTAGAGAAAACGCAATCATTCAATCTTATATCGATAGCGGCGCCAGCGCAGCAGATATAGAGGAAATGAGAACAGACTTAGAAATACAGGCAGCAGCTTTAAATCAACAGGGTAATATGATGTTGGCCAATTCAGCAGTAGCAGCTTTCACCAGCGCTGGTGGTTGGGCCACAAGTTTGGCAGGTGCTGCTAATGCCGCTACTACCGCCAATGCACTCGCAACCACTGGTCAAGTCTTGACCAAAGTTGGTCAGGTGGGTGGTATTGCTCTTAATTCATATAACGCAGTTAACTCAAGTATTTCTTCTTACAATTCCTTCCAGCAAGGAAATATTGGTGGCGGTATCATGAGTGGAGTCAGTGCTTTTGTAGCAGCATCTGGTGTGGCGGGTAATACTTTTGGTTTGCTTGGCCCAACCACGATCACCAACAAAGTTGATTTAGCTTTAGACATGATGAATGTTCCGGCAGGAGCAGCTGTTGATGCTCAGCAAGTAGCTCAAGCTTGTTATGGATCAAGTGGTGCTTTTTCTGAAAAAGATTGTACCAATGCTTGGATAGGTTTAGCCCTTAGTGCTGGTCAAAATGTTTCTCAAATTTCTAGTAGCTACAAAGCTTATAAAGGTGATGTTGTTGCTGGTCAAACTGCTGATTTGCAAAAACAAATTGATGCAATTGATATGGAAATTATTGCTCTCAATGGTCCCAATAAAGGCTTGCGAGAAGGATTGCAAATCAACGACTTAATGTTGCAGCGCACAAAACTAGCTGACCAGATTGCTGGAATCGATCCAAATATCAAAATTGCCAACAATACTCCTACTGAAGATTTCTTGGCTGCTGGTATTCGTATTAGTGCTGACCTAGAGGCTAGAGCTCAGGCTGCTAGAGATGCTGGTCAGAATGATTTGGCAGATAACTTGACTAGACAAGCTGAAGTTTTTAGAGATAAGCCAATAGCAGTGGATGCAGTGCGCAGTCAAATCGCTGATATTGATGCGCAAATTTCCAAGCGTGGTGTTTTAATGCCAGAAAGCGAAGTAGCTGACTTGCAACAAAAAAGAGCAGTTTTGGTTAATGACATGGAGAATTTAGTTAAAGATCTTTCTGTGGTTGATTCCATGAGACAACAAAATGAAGCTTTGCTCAAGACGACCAAAGAAAATACAGCGATGGCCGAGTATGAGCAACTAATGAAGATTGGCAAAGAGAATGCTGATCTTGTTGCTAGATATGCTCCAGAAACTGGAGAAGTCATTAAGTACACTAGTGATTTGGAAAAAAACGCTGCCAATATTAAATTGGAAGTTGATTCAAACAAGAGACTACTCTCTATTGCTGCTTTGCAAGATGGTTTGAGTCGTATTAATGATTTGGAAGCTCAAAGACAAGCTTTGGCTCGTGATCTTGGTGCAGACAGTTCAGAAATTGATGCCACAATTACTAGATTGGATGCAGAGATTAGCAAGCTCAATGAACAAGGTGTTTTAGATGCGGAGCAAACAGTTAAATTAGAAGATTTGCAAAATCAAAAATTGGATTTACAGGCAGAACGAAATAAATTTAGTGCAATCGACGATGAAATTGGTGGTATTAGAAAAATTACTGATGTCATGTCGGCAGACAATCGTTCACCTTGGCAGAAATTTACTGATCTTTTCAGTCCTGGCAAGAAAACCAGAGATGCTTACTATGAATCCTTAGCTCTTACTCGTGAGGCTGAAGCGATTAAAGCTAAGTTGGCTGGAGTCGGAGCGGATAGTGATGATGCTAAGGCTTTTAGAGAGCAATTGGCAGATGTTAATCGTCGCTTGATTGGACAACAAGCAATTTTGGCTGATGCTAGAGCCAATCCAAGTAAGGGAGTTTTCAGAACAGTTGCTGATTTCTTTGGTGGCATAGTACAAAACAGAGAGGTTGCCAACCTGAAGAATTTAGCTAAGAAGCTTGGCACCAGTAATTTAGATATTGCTGAAAAAATGTCTGCCAAACAAGTAGAGATCAATAAGTTAAATGATGAAGATCCAGTGGCCAATGCTGACAGAATTAAGGCTTTGGAAGCGGATATTGCCGATCTCCGTAAAACTTCACAAACAGTTTTGCGCGGTAAGAATGCTCTTATTGCTGTTGATCAATCTGACAAATTTACTCAATACAAATTGACTGACGCTGGAAAAAAAGCTGGCTTAAATGAAGCTCACCTAAAAATTCTCAATGATGAATTGAAAGCTTTTGAGCAATTCCGCCGTGATACTGGAACTCCAGGTTTCAAGATTTACAGTAATACTGGCAGTTTCAAAGATCAGGATGTTTTCTTGTTAGCAGAAATTGAAGCTCTTGGAGCTGGTCGTAGAGGTACGGTTTTTGGAGCTTTGCCAGGCATGGGTAAAACTGATGTAGTGATGCCTTTTAATGTTTTGCTCAAACAGCGCATGACCAACGCTTCACAGTTTGTGGTTTTCCCAGAGGCTAAATTGATGAAGCCTTGGGCCAGTGATGCTAATTACACTCCAAACAAAGATTTTATTGCTTATGTTGAATCTCGTTTTGGCGAAGGCAGTGTAGTAATTGTCAAAGCTGGAGATCAAAGCATCGACCCAGCTGTAATTACTAGGGCTAAATTTGTCATTACCACTAAAGATGTGGCTTTTGATTTGCAGAGTACCGATACCAGACTAGGTTTGAATTTGCGTAACAAATGGCAAAATTCTTATGTTCATGCTGATGAGGTTGATTGGACATTTAATCCAAATGAAAATTATAAATTGTCTGGTCAACAAGTTGCTTTGCGAGATAAAGCAGAGTTTGGTCTCTATCTAGATGCACAGAAACAAGTGCTAGGTATTGATGAAAATGGCAACATGTCTGCAGGAACAGGATTGTCCTCTCTTAGAGCTCTCATTAACGAATTGAGTTTGAGCAAATCAATTCCAGAGGGTATTACCCGTACCAGCGATGGTAAAGGTGGAAAATTTGCTGATCCAGTTTTGGAAAAACAAGTTTTGAGTGAATGGCTGGATACATGGGGAGGTCAAAGCAAAATCCCTGGCTTAGATATGTCAGCAGATAGCGAAGTGATTAGAGCACAAATTAACGATTATCTAACCAGAAGTAGTGATGCCGATGTTCACCAACATCGTGCTGAAATGGCCATGATTAATGAAACTGTCAACTTCCTTTCCAGAGTGCCTGGTGAAGATTATGGCATGACCAGCAATAGCAGATTGATTGGAGATGTAGAAGAAATTATTAATAGTATTGCTCCGAGAGAGCAAGGCAGAGTTAGCGGCCGATCATACAGTGCTGTTGCTGAGTCTTTGCTTTATAACACTCTTGGTGCCAGAGTGCTTGGTGTTAATGGTGATGTAGATGTAAATAGATTGACGGTGGGTGAAAATGGTAGCGAAATTAACTACGCTCTTTTGATGTTGGAGAGTAAAGGCTTTTCTCTTTATACCGGTACTCCAGAAACTGTTGCCAAACTTTACAAGATGGCCTATGGCATTGATCTAAAAGTTTTCACTGATTCTGCAGTGGATGATTCAATCGCGCGCTTCAATGCTCCGCCAGCTGGTACTGACTCTAAAATTTTTGTCAGTTTGCAAGATCAAATCGCAGCTCGTTTAGGTGATGGCCGTAATCAAGTTTTTGTTAATATGGCCTCTGGAGTGCGCAGTAATGAAGCTGCTCTCAATGATTTAGTGAGAACTGTCAACGAAACTGGAGCAGGTTATCAGAAATTATTTGTGGTGGGAGCTAATGGTGAATTAGTTGAATACCAAATGACTGGCGGTACACTCTCCAGAGTAGATGGTTTTGCCAACACTGATGCTCTTAATGCTAGAACTACTGATTTAGATAAAGCTGGTGAACGCTATATTAAATTCTATGAATATGGTGCTCATGTTGGTGTTGATACTGTCAATAATGTTGCGATCAGTCGTGCTGTTGGTTTGTGTAGTGGTTGTGATGAGACCACTTTCTCTCAGGGTATTAATCGTATTCGTGTAAAAGTTGAGGTTAAGGATGGTACTTCAACTGTTGAATATGCGCCAATTGACATTGTTTGGATGGATGCTCCAGCAGGAAACAGAAATCCAGGAATTAGTGATTTTTCCGATTCAATTAATGGTCGCCAGGTTATTAATGAGGCTTTGGCAGAAGTTTCCTTCAAAGAAACCTTGCTTAAAAATAGTGTTGATGCCACTTTTGCTGAGTTGATCGATTTGGCCAAGAATGGTAAAAAAGGCTTCTTAGGCTTTGGAGCCTATGAAGCTAATAAAGATGTGGTTGCTCAGTTAGAAGCTGCTCAGCAAAAATGGAAAGAAACAACCGGCATGAATTATTTGCTTGGCAGCGATGATATGACTGCTCAAGCTAAATTGGAAAAAACTGCTGCTCAAGTTAGTGCCGCTTATGATGAGCTTACCAGAATGCTGGCTGGCTCTGGCGAGCCAGCCAAACTCTTAGCCAAGCGCGCCGACGGCGCGGTTGGCGATAATCCAATCAGATTAGCTTTCAGTGGTGATGAGGGTTATCAGGTTCTTGGCGAGAATCCATCTTATCGTCAAATTGTTGATTTAATCAATCAATCTTCCAAACATCTGGAAAGTGTGAACATTGCCTTCACCAATAAGAGTTCTCCAGCTGAGGTGGTGCAGAGTGAAATTGCTAAGGTAGTAGCTGATGCTGAATCTGGTAGTCAGGTTAAGGTTGATGATGGTGGTCCAGATGCTAAAAATCCAGACACCACTGGTCCAGATACTGCAGGCCCAGATAGAAATGGTGATGCACCTGTCGGAGGAGGTGCACCGGTTGCTGATGGTGTGACTGTTAGAAATGCTGATTCCGCTACAAATAAATCAACAAATAATAGCTCTAATACTATTCGAAATATTGGTTTTGCTGCTTTTGCCTCTAATTTTTGGAATGGAACCGTTAATGAAGATAAATTATTAAATGAAAATGCTAATGTAGTTGAAGATAACAAACAAACGATTATTGCTGATTATCAAGCTCAAATAGATGGTCTTAATGTACAACTTGCTGGCGCTTCTTCACAAGAAGAGACCGATTCTATTAATAATCAGATTAATGATTTGGAATTAGCCAAAGCAGACTCATCCACTATTGAATTGGCTGCCAAAGCCATGACTACAGATCAGTTGGCAGAAAATTACCGAGAAGGTGGATTCAAAAATATTTTGAATGGTAAGAATGCTGGAGATTCAGAAAAGGGTGGTGGAATTACTTTGTATGCAAATAATTTCGATGAGGAAGCATTTTTAAATGATAAACAAGATGAAATTGACCAGGTTGCTCAAGATTTAAAACAACAAAGTGTTTCTACTAAGAAAGCTGAAGCTAATGCTGTCGATGCTGAAATTAACAAATTAACTGATCAACTTAGCACTAGCAATATTGAGACTGAAAAAGAAAAAATTACTTCGGCTATAGAAGCTCTTAATGAAAAACTTGAATTGCTTGATTTAGAAGTAGGTTTAACTGACCAGAAAGATTTTACAGCTGAAGCTATTGCTCAAGTGAGAGAGAAATATAAAGATGATTCAAAATATCAAAAAGTTGGTACCTTCCAGCGTTTTGCTGAACCGATTGCTTTATTTTTAATCGACCGCTTTAATTTTAAGAAAGCTGTTGCTGCTTTCCAAGAAGCTTATAACTCAACAGAAGAAAATTGGGCGACTAAGACAGGAAAAGGTTTGGCAGCTTGGGTGAACGGTTTAGATAAAAATTCCAAAAAACAAACACCTCTTAAACAAAGTAATCAAACAAAAACTGAGGTTAGTTTCAAATTTCCAGAATTCAAAACTCCAGCTTGGATAAAAAATACTGGATCATCTATCAGTGTTTTTGGTGGCAAAGTTGCAGACTATCTAAAGAGAAGGGGCATCCTCATATATGACAAAAATACTTTTGTTGGCAAAACTATTGATGAAACAATTAACTTGATTGCTGAAACTAAATATTTATCTGTTTTGCCAAGAATTAATAAAGTTATTGAAATTGGTAAAGAAAATGGCTTTACGATTGTTGATGCAAGAGATTTTTATAATACAGTTAAGCTTCGTCCCAACTTCATCTCTGAACTCAATCAAATCATCGCCTCTTATGAATCTAAGAATAGCAACACAAGAGCTAATTTAGAAGCTGTTGCTAAGGGTATTAATGCTACTCAGTCAGAAGTGCCAACTGAATTGTTTGGTGGT
>CAIMNJ010000005.1 GCA_903842795.1 uncultured bacterium
GGGTCACAAGAAAAAAGCGCGATTTGTTCGCGCTTTTTGTGTAAAAACCTTATTTCAAAATTTCTTTTGGACAAAGTGGCGAAACAGCCATATTAAGCGATAACTTCACTGCTGGACAACCACCTTGACAAGCATGTACAAAGTTGCATTTTGCACAGGTACTTTCGGCATTTTGCGCTTCATAGTATTGACGAATTGCCATAAAAGCTTCACCTGACTGCCAAATTTCAAGCATTGGACGACCATCAGTAAATAAATTATGAGATTGAGTGAAGAATTTATCTAAAAAAGTACAAGCAGAAAGCTCTCCTTCAGGATTAATGTAAATTGATCTGGTACCAGCACCACAATCCAAACCTGCCTGCATCGCAGCCAATTCATCATATTTAATAATTTCTTCAACATTAATAAATTTATTTTCTTGAGACATTTTTCTGAGTTTACGCATAATTTGAAAAGTCAGATCATCTCTTTGGATCACGGCCACATCATTGAGTGTGGCTGCTCCAGCTGGTCTAGCCAATCTAATTCTGGTTTTGAGTTGGAATTGCTTAGCCAGCTGATCTAAATAGTCCAACTGGGCAAATGATTCCTCTGTATGTAAAACTGTAGAACGAAATTCTATTTTAGATCGAGAAATGCCATGGTTTAATAGTCTTTCAAGTCCAGCCGACAGAACATCTTGCAGCAAACCAGCTTTTTTGCGCAATCTATCATGATAATCACTCTCCCCATCCACACTTAATGAAATCTTAACATTATGTTTAACCAATAAATCAATTTCATTTTGAGGTAAAAGTTTTTCATTGGAAAGCGTTACTCCTGAAGTACTGGTGGAAATACTTACCCCTGCTTCACCGAGCATATCAACAGCATCCCAAAATGGCTTGTAAACAAATGGTTCACCACCACTCAATTTGGTTTCTAAAATACCAGTTTCAATAATTTCACGACTAACTTGCTTAACTTGTTCTGGCTTCATGGAAGGAACATGAACGCGTTCTGCTTTAATTGCTGGAATATTGGCCAAACAATGATCACATCCTAGCGGACAAATTTTGGTTGGATCAAAATAAGCCTTAATCGGCGCGCTAAAAGCATGATCAACTGGTGGATTTTTGATTATTCTAGTATCAGGAGTGATTGGTAAATCTTCAAGAGAGTCTGCTGTCAATAATTTACCAGCTGCCGTCACAGCAATGGCAGAAATATTACCATATCCATATTCTTGACGAGCAATTGTGGCTTCTTGTTCCGAACGCATCAAGCTATTTTAACAAAAAAGTTCATAAATACAACCTATAATTATAAAAGTTATGACATATTCTAAAATAATAATAAACAGTATACTTGAAAGATATGTTCGGATTTAGTCAAAGCGAAAATTCAGAAATGCAATCATCTTTACTAACTCTTTGCGAAGCTGCTATCTCAATCCTTAAAAGTGGAAATAATTTAGAAAAAGGACTTGGCACAATCGTTGAAATGGTGCTTAGCGAAGGTTGGCATGTCGAATTTCATGAAGAACAAAGCGGAAATACTGCTAGCTTCAGCAGAAAGAATGGCAAACGCATTGATGTTTATTGGGCTGATGAAAAAGGCCAAATGAAATCAATTAGACATATCATTGCCTCAATCATGCATGAGTACCTACTTGGAGAATTATCAGATGAGGCCTCAAAAAGTAGCGATCCAATTAAATATATGCATGATCATTTTAGAAAATTTGCTACTCTAGATGTGAAAGTGGCCGAATCAATAGACTCAGACCGCAGCGCCTCAGAAACTGGCTTTATGCTCTCTCACCATCGCAAAACAAATTTATTATTTGATATGGATAATGCAAAAGCCAAAAAACTCTTGGCTAAATAATCTCTCTTAGTTGCCACTTTGCTTTCGATCTAATTTGATATATTATCCATAAAGATGGCAGTTGCAAAACTAGAAAAAACTCTTTATTCCCCCTTCTCTTCCGCCGATGGCCTTTATCCAGATACTTTTACCAAAGAAGAACTAGCGCAACTACAAGAACTAGCTAGTGAAATTCTCGATGAGAATGAATGGCTTGCACCACTTATTCCAGAACTAATTATTCGTGAATCTATTAGGTGGTATGCTCAATTATTTATTGGAGAATTAATAAAACAAATCCCAAACAAAAAAGACAAAATTGACTTGGAAGATTTTCAAAATGTCGCAGATAATTACCAAATTATTTACAACCTAAATGGAGCTAAGTGGTTTGCAGAAGCTTTTGCCGAAACTTGCTTGGAAGAATTATTACAATACTTCCCAGAAATACAATCACTGGGAGAAGCTAAAATTAAAATTTCTCCAGTACGCGTCACCACTTCATCTGGCAAAATGACCTTCAACAAAGACGCACAATTCAAAATCTGGAATAGCGGAATTGTTGACGGCAAGCACGTCATTTCTTTGGATGATATCGGTGATCGCGGCACTACTCAGCAAGCCATTAGAGAAAAACTTTTGGCTGATGGGGCAAGATCAATAACCACCGTCAATATGGTAGAGAAAATTGTTCCAGAGGACATTGACGAGGAACATCAAAAAAAATATAGTCCGGACATTGCCCTGCTAAAAGCCGCTTATTATTTTTTACTTGGCTGGGGTCTTGATGATGGTAAAAGAGACGCCACTAGAGAATTTAAAACTATTGCCATACTAAATTCCAAAAGCAAATAAATTTTACTAATTTACTGAGTCAAAACATCCATTAGGGGTGTATCATCCAAATTGACAGTTGGATACTTTGATTCTTCTTTTGCTCTCTTTGCACCCCTACGCACTGCTTTAAGCAAATGCAAACCATCTTCCTCTGCAAAACTATTAAGTTGTCTTTCACTATCATCCAAATAATAAATTTCCTTACCACTAACTTCCGCCACATCTTCTATAAAATGGCGCAAAAAAGAGTCTTTGCGACCTTGAGTAATGATGATAATTTCGTCGGGCAAACGCTGACCATTTTTTTGCAATTCTGCTAAACCAGCTAGAACTTTTTCTATCTGAAAATTAGCGGCTCCAAAAGTAGAAACCACCCAATAAACCTCGTCACCCAAAGTCATATTTTCAACATCTTGTGCAGATAAATTGTTGCCAAGCATTGCTTCTTTAAATAATTGCCAAATTGGCTCAGCAATTTGAGCTGGTTTTTGCTGTAAATCTATATCTAAGATCGCTGTTTCAGTTTCTTTAAAATAATGTTTTTGTTTTTTTTCATTAAATTCATTAGTAAGAAGTGTTTTTGGCAATAAATTTAACACTCGATTTTTGAATAAATTGCGAAGCGCTGGCTTAGTTAAACGCAAAATCTTAAGAAATTGATTAGGATCTCTTTGGGCAATTTCTAAAAAATAACTCTCTGCCAAAAGTTCTAAATATGGCGAATAAGACTCCGGATGAGTGCCATCTGCTGGTAAACAGCGAGCGATTTCATTAAGAGACAAAAAGAATTTGCTTAAAACACCTAAATCTAAATCTGCCAAATCTTTGGCATGCAAAGAAAAAAGTTGCGCTAATTCATGATGATAATTTGCTTTTCTCAAACTATATTTTTCTAAAGTATCATCCCAATCAGTAATTAAAACTACTTCCGTTGCTTTGGGATCACGCTTAGATAAATTTATCAAATAAGCACTAGTTTGCAATTCTTTATTTAGTTCCAAAAGATTAAAACCCTCTACTTTGGCCTTAATACCTAAAATTTGGCTTATTTTTTCTGCAAAAGAATTAGCTCGTTGTGTTTCTTTATCTAGATTGCCTTGGTTGTGATCTTCAATCATAGATTAATTATACCTAATTCACTCAAGGTGGTAAGAGCTGCAGGAGTTAAGTTGTTGTTTCTAGCGAAATCATTTATTTGCTTGAGACCAACCCACTTAATCGCAGAAACTTCATCTCGATCAAATTCAATTTTTGTCTTGGTTCTTAAAAAAGCAAAATAAATAAAATTAAATTCTCGCTCTTCCTTGACGTAAATCTTATATAAACGCTCTAAAGGTAAGTTTAAACCTAGTTCTTCTTCTAATTCCCTAGCCGCTGCCTCATCATAACTTTGTCCATAAGATACGTGACCGCTTGCAGAAACTGTCCAAAATAAAGGAAAAGTATCTTTTTCACTACTGCGCTTTTGCATTAATAACTCACTCTGATCATTGAAAACCAAAATATCAACACTACGATGAATAATCTTATCGCTCTGATGTGCTTCTGACCGCTTAACTGCTCCAAGCACTCGATCTTGATCATCTACGTGATAAAAAAGTTCATTTTGATTGTCTTTCGGCATGCACTCATCTTAGCATTTATGCTAAGATAATTTTATGCAAAATTTTTCATCTTTTTTCACCCACAAAATGGTTAAAAAGTTGGATCAGGAGCTGGAACCAATTTTCCAAAAAGCTCCACATCTGCCACAAAAAGCTATTGAGATTTTAGTCAAAATTACTCCAATTATTATATTGATTTCTGGTTTATTCTCTATCACTGGTGGTCTACGTAGCATTTTTGGCGCCAATGACTTTTATAGAATTTTTAATGATTGGAAAGGCGTGCCTTCAATTTATTTCTATATCATTGGCTTATTCCAAATTTTGATTGGTATTGTTTCATTAGCAGCCTACAAACCAATCAAAAATAAAGAACTAGTAGGATGGTTCGGCTTACTTTGCTTAAACATTATTCAATTAATAATGAGTTTGGTGGGAGTGGTATTTCTTAGAAAAGGCTTATTTAATCTCTTATTGAGTTTAATTATCAATCTTTATGTTCTTTATGAGATGAAGTCAGAATATAAAGCAGTTGCAACTACAAAAACCAACAAAACATCTAAAGTTAGCAAAAAAAATATAAAGAAATGACCTATCAACAAATCGCTGAACTATTAGATAAAGAAGCCAATTACCTTTTGGGACACACCTGCCAACTTTTGCCAAAAGAATTAATTGAGTTTCCAAAAAACGATCATGTTCAACATGTTTTTGCTAATTCCGATCGCAACGAAAAAGTTATAGAAAATTTAGAAAGACTCTATCATCATGGTCGCCTTGGCCATACCGGTTATCTTTCCATTTTGCCAGTTGATCAGGATATTGAGCATAATGCTGCTTATTCATTTTACAAGAATCCAATCTATTTCGACCCAGAAAACGTGGTCAAACTTGCCATTGAAGCAAATTGCAATGGGGTTGCTTCTACCCTTGGGGCCCTAGGTTTGGTAAGCAAAAAATATGCAGACAAAATACCCTTTATTGTCAAAATTAATCACAACGAGCTCCTAACCTATCCAAATAAATGGGACCAGATACTTTTTGCTCAAGTCCGCCAAGCCTATGAAATGGGTGCTGTGGCGATTGGAGCGACTATTTACTTTGGTTCGGAAAACTCCAATCGCCAAATAATAGAAATTGCCAAAGCTTTCTATGAAGCACATCAATTGGGTCTCGCTACTATTCTTTGGTGCTATCCTCGTAACAGTGCCTGGCAAGACAAAACCGGCAATTATGAAAGCGCTGCTGACATTACTTCTTATGCCAACCGTCTTGGCG
This sequence comes from uncultured bacterium, assembly GCA_903842795.1. Taxonomy (GTDB): domain Bacteria; phylum Patescibacteriota; class Microgenomatia; order UBA1400; family PJMF01; genus UBA1364. The sequence continues at coordinate 5,571 of CAIMNJ010000005.1, forward strand.
TAACTATTGAAGCGGACATCATTAAACAAAAAATGCCAGAAAAAGATGGTGGTTTTTTGCATTTTAAATTTGGTAAACAAAATAAAGAGATGTATGAGACCTTAAGCACAGAAAATCCAATCGACATGGTACGTTTACAAGTCATGAATTGTTACGCTGGCAAAATTAGCTTAATCAATTCTGGTGGCGAAAGTAGTGAAGATGGCAATTACCAAAAAGATCTGCAAGCTGCTATTCGCACCGCAGTTATTAATAAGCGTGCTGGTGGAGCTGGCTTAATTATGGGTCGCAAAGCTTTTAAGCGCCCTATGGACGAGGGTGTCAAACTTATTCAGGCTGTTCAAGATGTTTATCTTGAAGAACATATTGGCTTAGCTTAAGCAAAGCTAATTTCCTGTGTGAAATTGTGTTTTTAAATTTCACTCCTAATTCTGCAAAAGTTTTGTCATAACCATCTGGTATAAAAATTGGGTCATAACCAAAACCTTCAATTTCATTTCCTCTTGGTTTTTGAGCAATGGTTCCTTGAATTTCGCCATCAAAAAACTCAGTTAGGTTTTGTTTTTGGTCAAAAAAACAAATTACGCTATAAAATCTGGCTCGACGATTGGTCTTATCTTTGAGCAAATCTAGTAAGGCTGCGCTTCTTTCACGAGCAGTCCCAACAAACCAACGATTAGATTGAACAGAAGGGAAACCATTAAGGACCTCTACTTCTAGGCCAGAATCATCAGCGATGGTTGGCAAGCCCGTCAAAAAAGCATAGGCTTTGGCTTTGAGTAAAGCATTTTCTTGAAAAGTCTTGCCGTCTTCAGCAACATCAAAATCAGCAGGAATACTAATATTCAACTTGGCTAGCTCTGCGGTATCCAAAACACTCAATAAATTCAAAGAATCATCTTGCAAGATTGCTTTGATTTCTTTGATTTTACTTGAATTAGCACTAGCAATAAAAATATTCATCAAAAATTATTTACCAAGCAAAGAACCAAGGCCACCGGTCATACTTTGCAATTTTTTGGCAGCCACTTCTTGAGATTTCTTGATGGCTTCATTTAAGGCTTTGACCAGTTCATCACTGTGAATGCCTTGTACAGAAATGTCTTTGACTTCTTGACCACCAGTAATTTTAACAACAATATCACCACGCTCAACAATAATTTCTTCAGCAGCTAAATCTTGCTGCATTTGTTTGGCTTGCTTACGCAATTTATTTAAATCTCCAAGCTGACTCATAAAACCTCCGGACATATTTTGCCTTTCTTATATTTTACCAATAACTAGATATTTAACTCTCACATCCTTAGCAGCCCATTGATTATTTATTTTAGCAATAATTTTCATCAAAAATGGTCTGTTAAAGATATAGGAGTTAAGTGATTATAACAAAGAATCCTTAGCTGCAAGCACCAAGTCTGATTCTGTCGATTCACTAGTAGCTACAACTGGATCATTCTGTAAAATAAAATCAAATTGCAAATCCAAACCAAGCAACTCCAAAGCCGCCTTACCAAGAAGATCGCGGTTTTTATTTTGCTCTAGCTGTTCCTTATGGAAGGAATAATAGACCAAGACTTTAGCAATTCCTTCGCTCAAACTTTCCAATTTACAAGATTTGAGTAAAGTTAATAAAGAAAAATTATCAGCGGCAAAACCCTTGATTAAACTATGCCAAAGATCATTATTATTGGCAAAATCTTCAATTTTATTCTTAGCAATAACGGGTTCTTTGGAAATTATTTCAGATTTTTGAATTTTTTTTTTGCTATTTTCAGAACCAACTTGCTTAGCTGCCTGATCGTTTATTAAATCTGCTTTTGGACTTGTTTTCGCATCAGTTTTTGGCGGGGTGACTTTTTTTGAACGTTCAATAATGTCTAAAAATTTGAGCTCCAACACCAAAAATGACACTGGCGTTTCTTGGTTAAGATCAACAGAAAGAATTTCTTTGAGGAAAAACTGATCAATTTTGAGAGCATATGCGGCTTCTCCCTCTACTACTGCCAAATTAATCAATAAATCTTTGTGTAAAAATTCAAAAAGATCCTTGTAAAAATCTTTTTGATTGTAATTATTATTTCTCAGCTCCTCAAATGTTTTAGCCAAAACTTGCTCTTCTTTTTGCATGACAGCATTAAGCAATTTTTTGATATAAGTCTCATTATCGCTAGCCAAGAGATCTTTGATTAATTCAAGATTAAGTTCTCCATTCTTACAAGCCATTTCCAAAATTTTAACTCCATCACGAAAACTACCGTCAGCGCGCAAAACAATTTCATTTAAATCTGCTTCAGCAAATTTAATTTTTTCTGCCACCAGCACTCTTTCTAAGGCTTGTTTCAATTCAAGGGCAGTGGCTTTGCGAAAATTGATTACACTACAACGAGAAACAATTGTGGCTGGTAATTTATGTAGTTCAGTGGTGGCTAAAATAAAAACCACATGAGCTGGCGGTTCTTCAAGAATTTTCAATAAAGCATTAAAAGCTTCATTGGTCAGCATATGAACTTCATCTAAAATATAAACAGTCATTTTACCGTCTGATGGAGGTAAATTGATTCTCTCCTTTAGTAAACGGATATCATCAATGCGACGATTAGAAGCAGCATCAAGCTCCTGAACTACAAAAGAATGGCCCTCATAAACACGTCTATTGAAGTCACTTGCCACATCTGGTTCTGAAAAAACCATTTTTTTTGGCGCAGTTTTCTTAAAAAAAAGATAGTCAATCAAATCAGCATTACTTGGATCATTGAGCATTGCCCCCAAAATACGGGATGCAGAAGTCTTGCCCGTACCCTTTGGTCCAGCAAAAAGCAAAGATTGAGGAATCTTGCCATTTTGCATCATTCGCTGCAAAGAATCCCTCACAGAACCAATATTGAGATCTTCAATTTTTTTTGGGCGATAAAGACGATACCAAGCCATAAATAGAGTTTAACACATTTCTTGCAATCTAAAATAAGTCTCTAGTGATCATCGTGATGATAACCAAGCAAATGCAAAAGTGAATGCTCCAAATAAAAACAAATTTGTTGATCAACCATCTTGCCGAACCTCTTGGCAGTTTTAACTGCCTCAGGAAAACTAATCACCACATCACCCAAATGTGCTAATTCTCCTTGTGGTAATGGAATGTCTTGCAATTGACCACGATCATGCTGAGGAAAAGACAAAACATCTGTCGGGCCATCGTGTTTAAGATATTTCTCATTGAGAGTGGTAATTTTTCTGACTCCAACAATAGAAATATCCAATTGAACATTATCAATTCCGTGCTCAGCCAGAACTCTTTCAGCTGTAGCCTTAATTTTGCGTCGATCTACAGGATAACGTGAACCTACAAAAAGATTTGTTTTAATCATATGTTTACTTGAGAATCGCCCTTACTATGAGCTAAAATTGTTTTAAAGTCCAGAGAAATTGGACCAAGCGGGACCTGATCTTCTTCATCATCAACGAATAAAAGCATAACTTTTCCCTTGCTATTTGGACTCCAGATTTTGCCTTCACGAATAACCTCTGGTGAACCACCAAATTGTTTTTTGACCCACATAGCGGGACCAGCATCACCAATCACTCCCACCACCGCCACCTGTTCTGCCGGATTAATGACAATCATTTTACGAAACTTATACCATGGTTTAAGTTCTTCATAATGCTCGTTCCACTCTGGAATATACATCAATTGAGCTGCAAAATAATACTTCTCCATTTGAATTGATTTGCTAGTAAGTTGACCATTCTCTGTGAACCAACCAAAAGCTCCTCTATTTGGCGCAATACCTGCTTCAATATAAGCATCATGATCTTTGAGAGAATCGCCAGGAAAACGGAAAAGATGTTGTTCTGAACCCATGACGCCAATGCTGTGATTTAATTTCTTGCCATCGAGTTCCGCTCTGACCTTAAAACCAAAGATTTCTGATAGTTGCTGCTCCAAATATAATTCCGTTTCTCTTTCTAAATGTCCTGCTGGAGAATTAACGTAAGAGTTGAGTTTGGCAATAATTTCTTGATGCTCCTGCTCTGAAATTTCCAAAGCTACTTTTCGAGATTTCTCATCCAAAACCTGATAATCTTGTTTAGCTGAAGTTGGCAAAGGAGTAGTCATGGCAACTTGACCTGCCATAGCGAGTGAAGCTAGAATTTGTTGTGATTTGCTCTGGGCAGTCATAATCTCAATTTAGTTTATTAAGCGCTTCTTCTAAACGCTTAATAATTAAATCTTTACCTATTACAAACATTGTTTCAAAAAGAGGTGGCGTAGCTTTCTCACCAGTTACAGCTAAACGCAACATCATAAAAAATTGACCTCTGTGCCAATCATTTTTTTCTTGCAAAGTATGAATACTTGTTTCCAAATCAACCAAAGACCAACTCTTGAGAGAGTTAATTGCTCCAATCGCAGTCTCTAATTGCTTAATCACTAATTCTTTGGATTCTGCTTTCTTAAGCAATAAATCAGTCTCATAGTTTAAATCACCATAAAAAAACTTAGTTAGAATTTCAAAATCACCCAAAGTTACCAAACGCTCTTGAATCAAAGGTAAAACTGCGGCTAATTTCTCTTTTGGAAAAGTGACTGGCACAAAAGGAGTAATTTTTTCTTCCAACTGTTCCAGGCTCAATTTACGAATATAGACACCATTTAGCCAGTTAAGCTTCACAATGTCAAAAGCAACGCTGTTACTACTCAAATCACTTGGATCAAATTCATTAATATAATCTTCCAAAGTCATTACTTCTTCTTGGTTCTTACGCGCCCAACCAAGAATCATAAAGAAATTGAGCATTGCTTCTGGCAAATAACCACGATCAAGGAAGGAGGCTGCTGAAACCATGCCTTTGCGCTTACTCATCTTACCTTTGCCATCTGGATTCAAAAAGACTGGAATATGAGCAAAAACAGGCAATTCCCAACCAAAAGCCTGATAAAGTAAAACGTGCTTTGGCGTAGAGCTAATCCATTCTTCACCACGCATTATATGAGTAATTTTCATCAAGTGATCGTCAATCACTACGCCCAAATGATAGGTTGGATAACCATCAGATTTAAGCAAAACCTGATCGTCAATTAAATTAGAATTAAAAGTAATTTCACCCCTTAATAAATCGGTAAAAGTAATTTCTTGGTTGGCTGGCACTTTGAGACGAATTACATAATCTTCACCATTGGAAACTCTTCTTTTGGCTTCCTCCTTATCAATATTCAAACAGTGACGATCATAATGAGGTGGCTGCTTACTAGCAATTTGAGTTTCTTTGACTTCCGCTAAACGCTCTTTAGAACAAAAACAGTAATAAGCTTTATCATTATCGATTAAGCTTTGCACTTCTCTTTTGTAAATATCGAGACGCTGCGATTGAATATATGGGCCATATTCGCCCTCCTTGCCTGGACCTTCATCCCAATCAAGACCATAGCGACGAATAATATCTTGAATAGCCTGTACGCCGCCAGCTACTTCACGTTCTTTATCAGTATCTTCGATGCGCAATAAAAATTGCCCGCCATTTCTCTTGGCAAAAGCATAATTCTTAAGAAGGGTGGCCATACTACCAACATGCATTTCACCTGTTGGGCTAGGAGCCATTCTGGTACGGACTTGATTCATATTGGTCTATATTCTATCACTACTTAGTAGCATTTCTGCTCAAGTAATTAGCATTAATTGCGGGCACAATGGCCATAAAATTTTTATCACCACGGAAAATGTAAACTGGTTGTAAATATTTTTGCTCTTCATAACTGTCGTAATAGCCCAGTTCAACTTCTCTGACTACCGCTTCCTTGAGACCTTTGCCATTTAATACATAAGCATCTCCAGATTGGACCAAATTCCAAGCAGATTTAGCAGTACGCAATGGATAAGTTTCAAAGTTTAAGTAATCTACCCTGCGATAAAAACAATCCATGTCAACAATGGAATTGTTAGCAGAAAAAGCCGCCGTCATCTTGGCAGAAACGATACCTTTTTCACCTTCATTAGTATAAACCTTATAAAGCTGATCAATTGGATTACGATTAATATCAATTTGTAAAAAATCAGCTTCAGAAAGTGAAAAGGCCGTCTTTAGCTCTCCACCAATTGACTTGAGGAAAGTAACTTTGCCAGAGGCAGAAGCCATATCATCACCTAGAAGATCAGCAGAAGCTATAAATTTTTTGACTGTATCCACGGCTTCGAATTCTTCTGGCAAGAGATTGCCACTCGTTAACAAATCTGGTCTAGACAAGAAATTGCTGCGCAAAGAAAAGGTAAAATCCACTGAATTGATTTCAAAACTAGTATCAAGTGGTGAATTTTTGGTAAAGCGATAAGTCTTATCTGCAATATTTTCTGGAGTAAAAATAAAACCATAGATGGAAGCAATTTCTTTGATACGTTCATCAGCCAACAAATTAGCTGGCGATTTAGTCACCAAAAAAACTTTGGCACGATCATTAATTTCTTTAATGCCGTAAGCCATTTCCAAACTATAGGACTGAGGCTTGTCACTTTCAGTTTGACTTGGAAACTTAATATTTGGCAAAACACCAAAACCAACCGTTGGTGGAGGTGGTGGAGCAGGATGAGTGGCTTTCCAATAAGTTACAAAAGCATTTAAAAGTACCCTACCAACCATTAAAAAAACTAAAAAAGCCAGACCATATTTAACAAATAAACGGCCAACGTAATTAGCACTCGTTAGATTAGGACCAGAACTTCCAGTAGTTGAAGTAGGCATAGTTTTATTTTAACCGTTTTCTCAAAGATTTTTCCACTCGTAATTATTAAGTATCCAAGCAATTAGGCGACTTGTGTCCAAATAACGATCTTGACTGTTCATTAAGGTAATTAAAATTTGATGTTCATCTCTTTTGATTAAAGTTACCAAAACCTCTCCTGCTAATTCTGTTGTGCCGGTTTTCACTCCGTAAACTCCCTGAATTTTGCCAAGCAGTTGATTGCTGTTGTAAAGTTCATAGGTCCAGTCAGCTCCTTCAATTTTTTTGTAAGGTGTAGCTACTAATTGTTTGAGTTGATCATTTTTAAGCAATTCTTTGGCGATTAAGGTCAAATCTCTAGCTGTACTTTTTTGGCCATCTTCATCTAATCCAGCCGGATTGCTAAAGTGAGTTTGTGTTAGACCAAGGAATGATGCTTTATCGTTCATTTTTTTTATAAAATTATCAAAACCAGCTGGATCATTATTAGCTAAGACATAAGCACTATCATTGGCAGAAAAAATAAGCATTGCCGCCAAAAGGTCTTTGACTTTGATTTGTTGACCCGTCTTGACTTCTAATTTGTTGCCAGAAACCGTTGCTTCATTAGTCACCAAAAGCTCTTGTTCCAAAGGAAAAGTATCCACAGCCACTAGAGCAGTCATCATTTTACTAGTAGAAGCTGGATAGAGAACGGTTTGACTATCCTTTTGATAAAGTACAGTCATCGAAGAGAGATCAAGAGCGTAGGCCGAAGCAGCGCTTAAAGGTAAATCTGCGTAATCTAAAGTAGGATCCTTAAGAACAGGTATGTTGTCTAAAGGAAAAAGATTTAACTTATATTCAAGACTAGTTTTTTGTGGATAGAAAAATTTTAAATACAAAAAACTAAAAAACAAAAGAAAAAAAATAACCAACAAAAAAACAGATGTTTTTCTCACTTATCCATTGTAACAAAAAGCTAGGCAACTCGAATACCCAGTTCTTTGAGCTGTTCACTAGAAACTTCTGCTGGTGCATCCATAATGGCAGTCTTGCCAGTGGAAGTCATTGGGAAAGCAATTGTTTCCTTAATAGAGCTTTCGTTGGCCAACAGCATCACCAGGCGATCTAAACCAAGAGCAATGCCACCATGAGGTGGAGTTCCCAGCTTAAAGGCTTCAAGCATATGACCAACACTGGCCTGAATTTCTTCATCGCTGTAACCCATGATCTTAAAAGTTTGCTTCAAAACTTCTGGTTCGTGAGCTCTAATGCTGCCGCCACCGGCTTCATAGCCATTGCAGACTAAGTCATATTGAGCAGTAACGATTTTTTCAATGTTTTGACCATTCTTATGATCTTCCATAGAGCTTGGTACTGGACTAGAAAAAGGATTGTGAGTAAAGGTCCAACCACTCTTGCCGTCGCGTACTTCAGCAACATCTTTTTTATCTACTTTTTTGAAAAATGGAAAACTAACTACCCAAGCAAAAGCCAAAACACCAGCTTTCTTCTCCTCTTCTCCACGCATATCAAATTTATCAGCTCCATATTTAGCAATGGCTTCCTCATAAGGAATCACTGGAAAAGTCTCATTTTGTAATTTGCCGCCAACCTTTTTGACCGCATTTTTAACGATTTCTTCCACATGAGCCATCAATTCTTCTTGGGTAACAAAACTCATTTCCAAATCAAGTTGAGTGAACTCAAAACCACGATCAGCACGTAAATCTTCATCACGGATACAACGCGCAAACTGATAGTAATTTTCCACACCAGCAGTCATCAGCAACTGTTTGTATTGTTGAGGACTTTGAGGTAAAGCATAAAATTTACCAGGATTAAAGCGTGATGGCACAATAAAATCACGAGCACCTTCTTTGGTAGATTTCGTCAACATTGGGGTTTCTACTTCAATAAAATCTTTTTTCTCTAATTGCTCACGTAGAGCCTGATAAAACTTGGAGCGCAAACGTATAATTTTTTGCATACGCTCACGACGCAAATCCAAATATCTATATTTCAAACGTACTTCTTCATTAACATCTAAGCCATCACCTTCAACCAAGATTGGTAGTTCGGCAGCTTTGTTTAAAACTTTGTACTCTTCAACAAAAATTTCAATTTTACCGGTAGGTAAGTTTGGATTGACCATTTTTTCACCACGTTGATTAATTGGGCCAGTTAACTCAACCACTGTCTCCGTGGTTAATTCACTTAATTTACCACCAATACCAACTGCCTGAATCTTGCCTGTTCTATCGCGTAAATCAATAAAAGTAACTTTGCCATGATCACGTTTACTATCCACCCAACCACAGAGAGTAACTTTTTCACCAATTTTTTGTAGCGTTTCAATAACAAGAGTTCTTTGCATAGTAGTGATTATTATAGGAGAGGACAAGAGATAAGTGTAGGGGAAATCTAAATAAAGTTTGCTTGAAAGAATTGTTCCCAGCCCCGTGAAGGGCTGGGAACGTTGTGATGGGGATGAATTACTTCGGGCGGTCAGGGCATTTGTCTGAAGGGTGGTTTTCGCCACACCAACGACAGACAGTCATCTCGTAGATGAAATGCAAAAATTTGCGCATCGCTGTAATCCTCCTCTCTTTTGTGCTCCTTCCGAGACCAGAGTGCTGATTTACTCCAGCCACAAAAGGCGGGCTCAAGGCCCCTTTCCTCAACTGCCAAGATTTAAAATTTAGAATCTTAAGCAATTCAAGAAAGAAGCCGCGATTAAAAGTTCGAAGAAACTTTATTTTAAAGAACTAGGCAGATTTAGATATGATTAAACATATCAAAAGATATCAGTATTCTATTAAACATCTAATAAAAAACAAGAGGTAAAAGATAAATTAAATTAATACATCAATACTCTTCTTCATTCTTTTTTTTCTTTTTTTCAGCTTTTTCAGATTTTCTTAAATTTCTTTCGTGACGACTGCTATCATGAGGTTCTTGAGATTTAAGCAAGCATTCAAGCCAACCCCAAAGACCATAAATTTGCTGACCTTCTTCATCAGTAAACTTTTCAACTGCTGTTCTAGTTGGAGTTGGTTTCTTTTCAGTCATGAAGCAAGCATTAGAATTAAGTTTCTTCGTCTTTAGTTTCTGTACTTTTTTTCTTCTTTTCTTCTTTTTTCCAATGATCTTTATGACCACCTTTGCGCTCAGTTTCATTTCCTAAAGTTCTTTTTTTATGATTTCCTTTATCTGCATAACCTTTTTCATCATTACCTTCGTAAATTTTAGGATCCTCACTGTCAGGAGAGGGTTTCTTCCAACCTCCCCAAAAACTCAAGTTGTAAGGATAATAGGTTTCAAACATTTCATTAATCCAAAAAAAACAAAAACCCGCTTTTTAGGGCGGGTCGTTGCAAAACAATATTTTAAAAAAAATTTTTATTTTTACAAGCGCAGTTTTTTAACTCAAATAAAAAATTAAGCTTCAATTAATTTTTGTTTTTCACCTTCATCTAAAAGTTCGCTGGAACTCCCACGATATTGTTCAATTTTGGCAATTTTCTTTTCCATTTGCCTCTTGCGCGTAGTGGATAGAGATTCGTAGTTCTTTTGCAAAGCTTCAATACTGCGACCAAACTTTGCAAATTCATCATCAAATTTAAACCATTCACTAGCAAAAGCATCAATATGTTTGATCACCTCTTTTATTTTTTTGCCAACCATAAAATTGCGATAACTCTCCATAACTGTACGAGCAACGATTAGAAAGCTAAATGGCGAGCAGATGATTACTTTTTTAGATAGAGCCTCATCAATGGTGTCAGTGAATTTTTGATTAATAAAGGAGAATAAAGCTTCGTTTGGAACAAACATGATCGCATAATCAAGAGTGTCATTCTCTGGAGATATGTAAGCAGCCACTTTATCAATTTTTATCTTCAAATCTCTTTTAAATTGTTGAATGTGGGTTTGTTTTTCCACTTGATTGTCAGTCATCGACATTTTTTGAATTTCTTGATAAGGAAATTTAACATCCACCGGCACATTGCGATGATCTGGTAAAAGCAAAGTAATATCTGGCTTCATAGTTGAATCGCCTAATTTTGATTGACGTAAATAATGAATACCCTCCTGTAAACCATTGGCTTGCAATAAATCTTCGATAATTCTTTCACCCCAAGCTCCTCTTGTTTGATTGTTGGACAAGACTTTAGCCAATTGCTCAGTCGAAGACTTCAACTCTTTAGTCAATTGGCGATGCTCTTCTACGGCCTGACCAACTTTGCTAATCTTATCAATTTGATCCTTTTCAATAGAACGAATTTCTTTTTGTTGTTCGCTCATTTCTTGTCTCAATTCTTTAATCATTTTTTCAATCATTAATTGCTTATTGGACAAATCATTCTTAATTAGATCTTTTTCGCCTTGTAGAATTCCTTTACTTTGAATAGCAATCTCATTGGAGGCCATACCAAAAACTTTATGAATCATGTCTTCAATTTGTTCATTTGATTGATTATTGGACTTTTCTTCCAAAAGTTTTTTGATTAAAAAATAAAAAACAGTCAAACCTAAAATAAAAAATAGAGACAATAAAAGAGTAGTGCTAGTCATATGTCGTTCTAGTATACTGAAAACATGGAGAAGAACCAAGCCCGATCAAGACTTAAACCTAAGCCAGAATCATTATCAAGAAAATACTTACGATATATTTTTTGCTTGGCTATTGCCTTATTTTTCTACTTTTTAATATATTTGCTTATTAATAAGGTTCATCCTGGTCAAATTCAAAACTTTATTTTCAAAAACAGCTACTTACCATTTTTTTTACTGTGTTTTATTGCAAATTTCTTTTTCTTTACTTTTTTGTCATTAAATAAAAATATTGGCCTAACAATAGCAATAATTTTTAATTTAGTTTTATATTTTAAAACTTCCAATTTTTTATTTGATTTTTCAAGCATTTTAGCAATCATAATAATTAGCATTATTTTATTTTTTTTGATTTTTTTCGAAAATATTAAAAAATTTTTTCAAAAATCAAAAATGAGCAATTAAATTAGTACTCTGGCTTTTCTGCCTTGAATTTTCTATAATAAGTCCCGATGAAAGACAAAAAATTCTATATCACCACCACTCTGCCTTATGTAAATGCTGCGCCACATATTGGTTTTGCTTTGGAAATAATTGAGGCTGATATTATTGCTCGTTATCAAGAAAAAATCTTAAACAATGAAGTTATCTTTAATACTGGCACAGATGAACACGGCCAAAAAATCTGGCAAAAAGCCACTGAACAGAATAAAGCTCCAAAAGAATATTGTGATGAATGGGCTAGTAAATTCTCTGAATTAAAAAAACTTCTCAATTTGAGCTTCAATTATTTTGTTCGCACTACCGACGAACACCACATTCAAGCTGCTCAAGAATTTTGGAATGTTTGTGAAAAAAATGGCGACATTTATAAGGCCAAATATCAAGTTAAATATTGTGTTGGCTGTGAAATGGCCAAAACCGAAAGTGAGCTGGTAGAAAACCATTGTCCTTTACATCCAAATCAAGAACTTGAACTAAGAGAAGAAGAAAATTATTTTTTCCGTTTTAGTAAATATACTGAAGCCCTATTGGCTCTTTATGAAAAAAATCCGAACTTCGTCAAACCAGCTAGTCGTCTAAAAGAAATCAAAGCCTTTGTAGAAAATGGTTTAACAGATTTTAGTATTTCTAGACTTAAAGAAAAAATGCCTTGGGGTATTGAGGTTCCGTCAGATAAAGCTCACGTAATGTACGTTTGGTTTGATGCATTGGTTAATTACATTTCCACTCTTGGCTGGCCAGAAAACCAAGAACAATTCAATGCCTTCTGGCCAGGAGTTCAAGTGGCCGGCAAAGACAATTTAAGACAACAAGCAGCGATGTGGCAAGCCATGTTGCTTTCAGCCAAGCTAAATAATTCCAAGCAAATTTTGATTAATGGCTTTATTGGTGTAAACGGCCAAAAAATGAGTAAATCTCTTGGAAATGTTATTACTCCTACAGAAATGGTCGAGCGCTATGGTATTGATGGCACACGTTATTTATTAGTCAATCTTGGCACCTTTGGTGAAGATAGCGATGTTACATTTGAAAAATTAGATATTGCCTATAATGCTAATTTGGCTAACGGCGTTGGGAATCTTTGCTCTCGTGTAGCAAAAATGGCAGAACAAGTAGGCTTAGTTATTTCTCAAAATGAAAACTTAGTGACAGAAGATTTTAAAAATTTAATGAACAACTTCGATCTAAACGAAGCATTAAGCTACATTAACACAGAAGTAAGTAATCTTGATAAATTTTTAGCCACAAATACTCCTTGGAAAAAAGATGGCGAAGAAAAAAAACAAATTTTGCTTACAGCTTGCCAAAAAATTCAAACAATTGCTGCGATGTTGATTCCATTTATGCCGGAAACAGCTAAAAAAATCCAAGAAAATTTTGATGGTAGCGTTAAAGCCTTCAGCATCGGCTTATTTCCCCGATTGGCTTAAATAAATAAAAATGCAAATCATAGACACACATTGCCACTACAATTTGGAACCACTTTATAGTGGCGATCCTTTTTGCTTTAAAATTAAAGAAGATAGTCAAATTTTACAAATGAATTGGCAAAAACATTGGCAAAATGCACAAAAAGCTGGTGTCAATAAAAGCATTATAGTGGGACCAGGTTTATCTAGTAGTGAAAAAGCCGTCGAAATAGCCAATGAAGAAGAGTGTCTTTATGCAGCAGTTGGTATCCATCCAGAAAGAGCCAATAAAATCATTGATATTGATCAGGCCATGATCGCTTTGGAAAAACTAGCTAATAACAAAAAAGTGATAGCTATAGGAGAAACTGGTTTAGATTATTTTTATCTCAATGGAGAAAGTTTAGAAGAATTAACAGAAATAAAAAAACGCCAAAAAGATTTATTTATTGGCCAAATTAAATTGGCGCAAAAACTCAATTTACCACTAATTCTACACGTAAGAGACAAAGAAGATTTGGCTTACCAAGAAACAATAGATTTATTAGAAAAATATTGGTCTTTTAATAAAGCCATAATTTTTCACTGTGTTTCTGGACCAATCTCTTACATCGAAAAAGCTCTCACTCTACAAAACAGTTACTTTGGTTTTGATGGCAATATTACTTTTAAAAAAGCAGACAACATAAGAGAAATTTTCACCCTAGTACAGAAAACTGATGCTAAAAAAATTCTCTTAGAAACTGATGCTCCATATCTTGCTCCAGAACCTCATCGCGGACAAATTTGCGAGCCACAAATGATTGTAGAAATAGCCAATTATCTTGAAAAGAACTTGCAAACAAATTTAGAAGAAATCTATCAAAACTCCCTCAGAGCTTTTGAGATATAATATACGAGCTTAATTACTTAAAAAATTAAAATGGTAAAAACTTATTTTCGTCGTCATCCAGTCCGCACTAGAAGAGCTCTAGAAATTTTGCCGGGCTTATTTTCTTGGTTTTTTATTTTATTTCCCGTTTGGGGTTCTTTAGTTGTACCTACTTTAGTTGCTTATTACGTAATTATTTTTGCAGTTTACTGGTTATATCGTTCTTTAATTCTCACTTTTTTCGCTACGATTTCTCATTTTAAAATTAGAGCTTTTAGCAAATATGATCATATGCCAGAGCTCAAAAAAGATTTTCCAAATAGATATAAAGATATTCATCACATTATTGTTATTCCAACCTATCAAGAACCAATTTCTACTTTAGAAAGAACTTTACGTGGCTTAAGTAAGCAAACTTTTCCAAAGAAAAATATCCACATCATGCTTTCTTTTGAGGAGAGGGAGGGAGAAATTGTGGATAAAAAAGCCAGAATTTTGCAAAGAAAATTTGGCAAAACTTTTGGTCACTTATGGACAAGTAAACATCCTGATATTTTGGGAGAGATTAAAGGTAAATCATCCAATACTTGCTATGGCGCCAAAGTAGCCAAAGCCGAATTAATTGACAAAGAAGGTATTCCAATTGAAAACGTAACTATCACCAGTGAAGACGCCGACGCAATATTCCATCATCATTATTTTGCCCATCTAACTTATTTATTTTTAAATAGTGAAAAACCATATAATCGCATTTGGCAGGGAGGAATTAGTTTTTACAACAACATCTGGAAAGTGCCAGCTCCTATTCGTGTTTTGGCAGCAATTCAATCTGTGGCACAAATTTACATTCTCTCTCGTCGCGATCGTTTGATTAATTTTTCCACTTACTCAACTTCTCTCAAACATGTAGATGATATTGGCTATTGGGACACAGATGTAATTCCAGAAGATTACCGCCTTTTCTTCAAATCATATTTTGCCAAAAAAGGTGATTTTGAAGTTGAACCAATCTTCTTGCCAATTTATGCAGATGCAGTGCAATCAAACGGATTTTGGCGAACCATGCATAGTCAATATGAACAGATTAAACGTTGGGCTTGGGGAGTTAGCGATGATGCCTATGTTATTCGTCAATATGTTTTGACTGAAGGTGTGCCTTTTTGGGACAAAACCATCCGTGTTTTTAAATTAGTTGAAGATCACTTTTTATGGCCAGTTAATTGGTTTGCTGTAACTGTTTCTGCCATGTTACCACCACTTCTCAATGAAGAATTTAATCGCACGATTATTGGCAGCACTTTGCCTCAAGTCACCTCCACTCTTTTGACTCTATCTTTGGTTTCCATGCTAACTGTCTTTGTAATTGATGCCAGCAATAGACCAGCTACAGAACAAAAAAGAAGTATTTTTTCATATATTTTGCAACCTTTAGAATTTATTCTTATTCCAATCGTTGGTTTTTTCTTTTCTGCTTTGCCTGGAATAGATGCTCACACCAGATTGATGCTTGGCAAATACATGGAATACAAGGTTACTGAAAAAGTCTAACTAGCTCATCTCTTGCATTTACCAAACAAAAAAAGCTAAAATAAGAAGTATGAAATTAACTTCTTTTTTAAAAAAAGCTGATATTTATTTAGACCAGAAGTGTCCGCTCCTCATTCTTTTCATCATCATTATTGTCCTTCGCTTACCAAATTTTTTTGAACCCTACTGGTATGGAGATGAAGCTATTTATTTAACTCTTGGAAATGCTCTTAGAAATGGCGGTTCACTCTACACAACAATCATCGATCATAAAACCCCACTAATCTACTATTTGGCCATGGTGCCAAACCAATTTTATTTTAGAATATTGAATCTTGTCTGGATGCTTTTCACCACCACCTTCTTTTTTGAATTTGCCAAAAAATTATTCAAAAAAGAATTACCAGCTTTCATAGCAAGCTTAATCTTGGTTGTTTTGACCACTTTACCATGGTTGGAAGGCAATATTCCAAACGGTGAATTATTTGTTATGGGTTTTGTAATGCTTGGCGCTGTTTTATTTAGCAAAAGCTCAGTCTTCACCAATTTGTTTAAAAAGGAAATGATTTTTAAGTACGGATGGCAAGATACAGCTTTGTTAGTTGGTGCAGGATTTATGATGGGACTTGGAATACTTACAAAAGTTCCAGCCATTTTAGATGTTGCTGCCTTTTTATCAATTTTCTGGTTGATTTTGACTAATTCTTTTTTTGATACAAGCAGTAGTTTTTCTAAACTCAAAAAAACATTTGCATATCTATTAAATAGAGGGATATTTTTCGTAATAGGCTTAGTTTTGCCAATTCTTGCTTCAATTGTTTATTTTGTTGCTAAAGGTCATGGTCAAGACTACTTAGACTACGGCTTGCTATACAATTTTAGATATAGCCAATCCTGGCCTGTAGACTTGGGAGATCACTTAATTAATTTTGCTTTTAGCATGACCGGCAAAACAATCATTCTTTTTGCCATGTTCATTTTAATTTCTCTCAATAATGAACACCTTAAAAAAAGATTCCAATTCATTAGTCTTTACTTTATTTTTACTCTCTACTCAGTCTTGCTTTCTAGCAGACCATATCCACACTATTTCATCCAAATGGTGCCAGCGTTTGCTCTGCTTCTAACAGATGCTTTAATTTCTCTCAAAGAAATTAAGAAAAAGAAATTTTTACAATCAGCCAAAAGTTTAATTATGACTATTGGCCTATTTGCTTTAACACTTTTTGTTATGATTAGTTTTGGCTTTAGGCCATATTCCACCAGCAAGTATTATAAGCAATTCTTTAAATACGCTACTCTAAAAATGAGTAAAGAAGAATATGAAAATTCTTTTGATGCAACCATAAAAGATAATCGTGAGGTAACAAAATTCATTAAAGAGACTGGTATTAAAAAAATGTTTATCTGGGGAACAAATCCTTTATTATATGCACAAAGCCAAACTATCCCTACATCTCGTTTTACAGTTTCTTTCCATATTAAAGATTTTAAAGATCAGGACCGCACTTTCGCACAAATAGAAAAAGAAGAACCTAAACTAATTATTGTCATGCGTAATGAAGATCAAAGTTTTCCGAAATTAGAGGAATATTTGGCTAAATACTATCTAGCTAATGATCAATATAGCACCATGACACTATATTTAAGACAATAGCTATGGATTTAACTTTTAAAACAGAAAAGAAAAAAACTGGAATAGAGTATTTGCGCTTTTTGCCAAAAGATATGCGTTCCACCGGAGGTTTATCGATTATTCTCAATGTATTGGGTTTCATCTTTGCCTTTGTATTTTACATAGGAGCACAAAAAGAAATTCCTTTATTTTATTCCTTACCTGCAGATCAGCAATTAATACGTAAAGAATTTATTTTTATATTGCCAATTTTTGCCACTCTAATGAACATTGTTCATTTGTGGATCGCTTATTTTGAAAAAGAGATTAATTACAACGTTTTAAAAATGTTTATACAAATAACCTTGCTATTACAAATTTTGGTTTTGGCGATTCTTCTGCGAATCATTATAATAGTTAGCTAATGTGGTCTTTTTTACTTAGTTTTTTGATTGCTTTAATTGTTACACCTTTAATAATTTATTTTTATCGCAAAAATCAGTGGCTAGATGATCCAAAAAAAGACAAGCACGTCAAAAAAACTCATTCTCAAGCTGTTCCCAGAGGTGGTGGAGCAGTCATTTTTCTCGCTACCTTTTTAAGCTCAGCAATCATTCTTAGCTTTGATAAGTATTTATTTGCAATTTTTTTGGGAGCAACCTTACTAACAATCGTTGGAATTATAGATGACATCTTAGATATAAGCCCCTACGTCAGATTAATCACTGGTTTAGTAGCAAGCTTAATTGTAGTCGGAGCTGGAATTGGGATTGCTTACGTAAGTAATCCATTCGGTGTTGGAGTAATTCATTTAAATCAACCACAAATTCACTTTAATTTTTTAGGACAAGGGCACTCAATTTGGATTTTATCCAGTTTATTCGCTATTTTTTTTATTCTCTGGAACATGAATATTATCAATTGGGCCAAAGGAATTGATGGCCAATTGCCAGGGTTTGTCTCAGTTTCCTGTCTTTTCATCGCTATTTTATCCAATAAATTTGCTGACAACCCAACTCAATTCAATGTTGCTAATTTAGCCCTAATTGTTTCTGGAGCTTTTGCTGGTTTCTTGGCTTGGAATTTTTATCCACAAAAAATTATGCCTGGTTATGGCGCTGGATCTTTAGCCGGATATTTTCTTAGTATTTTAGCTATTTTATCTGGAGCTAAAGTTGCCACCACTCTTATGGTTCTCGCTATTCCCACTGCAGATGGAATTTTTACCATTGCTAGAAGAATCATTGCAGGAAAATCTCCTTTTTGGGGTGACAGAGGGCACCTGCATCATAAATTAATGGATAATTATGGCTGGGGCAAAAGAAGAATTGCAATTTTTTACATTTTAAGTAGTGCTGCCCTCGGATTACTCTCTTTATACTTGAGTACCACTGGCAAAATCGCCACTATTCTGACAACAACTTTAATTGTTTTTTCATTTTTGATATATAGTAAACTTAAACAAAAATAATATGGATAATTTACTTTTCTTCCTTCTTAAATCAGCCCGTCCAAAACAATGGTTAAAAAATCTAGCCATTTACGCTGCCTTATTATTTTCTGGCTTTTTTTTCTATCAAGAAACAAACCAACCATCATATTTTGTAATTGTCACCTATGCTTTCGTTATTTTTTGTATTACTACATCTAGTATTTACATCATTAACGACATAATTGACGCTGAATCTGACCGAAAACATCCATTTAAGAAAAATAGACCAATTGCCTCTGGAAAGTTACCCATACCAATTGCCGTTTTTAGTGCTTTTGTTGGTTTTGCATTTGCCTTTTTTTTATCATTGCATTTGCCAGTTTTCTTTAAAATTTTGCTTGCTGCTTATGTAGCGCTGCAAGTGCTTTACTCAAGTAAACTAAAACAATTTGCTATTTTTGATGTTATTGCTATTGCTCTGGGTTTTTTGGTTAGGGTTTATGCAGGTGCAGTGGTAGTCAATCTGCACATGAACGTCTGGTTTTTATTAACGGTAATTTCTGTTTCTCTCTTTATGGCAGTTGGCAAAAGACAGAGTGAGCGCACGCTTCTTAGCCAAAACCACATGGATTTTGCCAGAACTAGTCTCAAAAAATATAGCCAGCGTTTGCTTGACCAATATACAGCCATGTTCGCCACTTCCACTTGGCTTACTTATGCAATTTTTACTTTCCAAAGCTACACTGGTCAAGGAGTCAATCTGCTTTATGAAAAATTTCCAGAGCTCTATTTTGTTTTACCAAAGACACTACAATCTCAAAAATTACTTATGCTTACATTGCCTTTCGTCATTTTTGGTGTAATGAGATATTTACAATTGATTTATGAAGAAAATAAAGGAGAATCTCCAGAAGATATCTTGATCAAAGACAAAGCTCTCTTAGGTGCAGTTATTATGTGGTTTTTGATGGTTATTTTTGTAATCTACGCTTAAAGCTTATTTTATCCGTCATTAGTCTGTTTGATAAAATCAACCAACAGGTCAATTGGCAAACCGTGACTAAAAGCCGTGAAGTTTCCATCAATCTTCTTTATTAAAGCCATCCCGCTGTCGTAAGCAGGTGAAAAGGCTGCTGACCAAGTCAAAACCGGCTCGGTATCAACATAACGATCAATCTCTTGATCACTTAAAGTACGCATAGTTACCGATATTACTTCACAACCACTTTTTAAAAAATTGGACGCTGTGTCAACAAAAGCGTAACCTGTCAAAACTTCAATTACTTTTCCAGATTGAAAGTGAAGCATTTCTTTAGCTTCTTTTAAAGATTTAGGTTTTTCCAAAATACGCCCATCCAAATAGCAAAAGGTGTCTGCAGCAATTATGATTGCATTTTTTTGAGAAACAGCAATTTTTTCTGCCTTTGCTAAAGCGATTTTTTCTGCCTTATCATATTGGTTCACAAAAGGAATTGCCTGCTCATCAAGATCTGCCGGTATTATTTCAATCGGTAAAGCCAAAGTTTTTACAATTTTAAGACGCTGTTTAGACTGCGAAGCTAAAATGATTTTTTTAGACATGATTAATTAAATAATGTTCCACATCCATTGCCGCTTTGGCTCCTGAACCAGCAGAAATAATTGCTTGTCTATAACGATGATCTGCAACATCTCCAGCCACAAAAACGCCATCAATTGAGGTAGCTGTCTCATAAGTTTCATGAGCAACCAGCTCAACATAACCAGCTTTATCTAGTTTCAGCTGATCCTGAAACAAACTAGTGTTGGGCTTATGACCAATTGCTAAAAATACTCCTTGAGTCGGAAGCTTTTGCATTTGAGAATTATTTTCCAATAAAACTTCTTTAACAGTTTTGCCATCACCATAAATCTCTTTTAGATTCGTGTTCCACAAAACTTTAATTTTTGAATTATTCAAAACTCTCTCCTGCATGATTTTACTTGCTCTAAAACTTTCTCCACGATGGATGATGGTCACTTCTTTGGCAAATTTTGTTAAAGCCATGGCATCTTCCATAGCACTATCACCGCCACCAATAACATGTACACTCTTATCACCATAAAAAGCTGCATCACAAACTGCACAAGTACTAACTCCATGACCAAAGTATTCTTTTTCTCCAGGAACACCCAAAGTAATACTACTTGCGCCAGTGGCAACAATAATCGCATCTGCTATATAAGCTGGCTCAGATTTTTTAATCTCATTCATCGCTTCAATCAACTCTTCTCCACGCAAAGCTTTGAAAGAATTATGATCAACTCCTGAAGGTAAATTGGTCCAAAGAGCAAAAGGCTTTTTGGAAAAATCAACTGCAGTAATTAGCTCAAATTTAATATTTGTACCAAAACGAGCGGCTTGTTTTTGTAGATCAGTCATTAAAAGTGGTCCAGATTTACCATCAGGAAAACCTGGAAAATTTTCAATTTCACTGGTGTACATAAGCTGACCACCAATTTCCATTCCAGAAAAAAGAGTGGTTTCGATGCGCGCACGCGAAGTATAAATTCCAGCGGTCAAACCAGCAGGACCAGAACCAATAATCGCAAGATTGAGTTTTTGCATGTCTCTTCTTTCTTAAATAACTTAGGCCTTATCTATCATTGCCTTCAAAGCAGCTTCTCCTGGAAAGCCAACCTGACGATCAACTTCTTTACCATCTTTAAAAACGATGAAGGTTGGGATGCTCATCACATTGTATTTCATGGCTGGCTCACGAGCTTGATCAACATCAACTTTCAAGATAGCTACTTTATCAGCATAGTCTTCAGCCATTTTGTCTACAATAGGAGCAGCCATCTGACATGGGCCACACCAAGTAGCAAAAAAATCTACAAAAACTACCCCCTTAGCGTCTTCGACGCTTTTTTGAAAATTGTCACTAGTTAAATGAGTTGCTGGCATTTTGCCTTTCTATAATTGAATAAAATTTCTAATTAATATTAATAACGAAGCAATTCTTTCAAAACCAAATCTAATTGCTGACAATTATTGTCTCTAGAACAAACGCCTGCCTCATTGGTCAAAATATCACGAGCGACTTTGGAGAGAGAATTTCGTACTGCTGCTAATTGATGAGCAATCTCCACACAAGGACGTTTGTCTTCATACATTTTAGCAATTCCATCAACTTGACCACGAATGCGACTTAAAGAAGCAATAATTGGATCTTTTTTAATTTGATTCATATTTAATTGTAGATAATAATATACCCTTAGGGGGTATATTGACAAGAAGCAAATTTAGACAATTTTCTTGATCTCTGATTGTTTCTGAATAATCAAAGCCAACAGCTGATCGAGCTTTTTTTCCTCATCTTCAGTTCTATGTAAACTACTATCTAATCTACTAATCTCCTCATTAATAACTGAAATTTCATGACGAAGAGCTTCTTTTCTAACTTTGACCATAACTGTTTGCCATTCTTTTTCTAAATCATTTTCTTTAGCAGTTTTCTCATAATCAGGATTAAGCAAAGCATCCATTAAAGATTTTTTTAGATCTTCGGCCAAGGTAAAAGCAAATTTTTGTAAAGTGAAAGAGCCTTTAAAATCCAGTAACTTTTCAATTAACTGATTAAATCCATTGCTAATAAATTTGAAATTAGCCAAAACAGCAGCTTTTTGCTTTACATTCTCTCCAACAAAATTAAAAAGCAAAAATAGCAAATACTCTTCATTGCGTTCTTGATAACTTTTGGCAATCGACTGTTTTACAATTTCTTCATCATTTTTTTTATTAACTGCATTTTTGTTCTGACCAAATTTTTCAATATCTTCTTTCAGTAGTGATTCTCTAACATTTAGTGCTGAAGATAATTTCTGCAAGTAAAATTCCTTCTCCACGGCATGATCAATATTTTCCAAAATTGGCGCCAAACGATTAATGATTTGTCTTTTACCATCTGGAGTTTTGGGGTCATAAATATCTAAGGCATGACTAATCAAAAACTCATAAACAGAAACAGCTGAATCAACCGCCTCTCTCCACAATTTGGGCTTTTCTCTTGCCAACTCATCTGGATCTTTGACCTTATCTTCATCTGCTAAAAAGTTTAAATGTTTTAGATTTATAACTTTTAGATCCAAACCTTTTTCTTTGACTATTCCGATTGCTCTTTCTGTGGCTTTCACACCAGCATCATCAGCATCTAAAGATAAAATAATCGTTTTGGCTACCCTAGATAAGAGATTGACCTGATCAGTAGTTAAAGCAGAACCCTTAATCGCCACAACATTATTAACATGAGCTTGAGCAGAAGAAATCATGTCAAATTCACCCTCAACAATAATCACCTGTTCTTTCTTTTTTATTTCTCTAAAAAGCTCGCTATAACCATATAACATTTTAGATTTGTGATAGAGTGCTGTTTCTGGAGAATTAATGTATTTCACTTCCTTAGCCAATTGATTAAGCAAACGTCCAGAAAAACCAACCACTTGTCCGCGGTGATTTTTTAAAGGAAACATTAAACGCTCGCGAAATCGATCGTAATAGTTGCCATTTTTACCCCTAACTATCAATCCTGTTTTTTCTATTAAATCAAGCGAGTATTTCTTTTTTTGATGCAAATATTTTAATAAAGAATCCCAAGAACTAGTAGCATAACCCAATTGAAAAATTTTAATTGATTCGCCATTGCAACCACGACTCTTTAGATAGTCTCTACCAGCTTGGCCAATTTCATGTTTAGTGAGCAAAAAATGATAATATTCTTTGGCTAAACTCAAAATTTCAAGCAATTTTTCATGCTCCTCGTCATCTTTAGTCTTTGCAAATTCCTTAAGAGCAATTCCACAGCGATCAGCTAAAGTTTTGAGAGCCTCATAAAAAGTAACGCCATCAAAATTTTGTAAAAAATCTAAAACATCTCCATTGGCTCCACATCCAAAACAGCGATAGCGCTGCAATCCTGGATTAACAAAAAAAGAAGGAGTTTTTTCATTGTGAAAAGGACAGCAAGCTCTAAAATTGATAGCTGAAGCCTCTAACTTAATGCGTTCTCCAATCACCTCCACTATATTATTAGCATCTTTAATTTCGCGAATTTGAGACATAATTAAAACAGATAATTCACTGTGTTTATCTCATTTTTAGGTGGAAAAAGCAAGCGAAAATCATAAGTAAACCAAAATATTCCAAAAGTTGTGGCCAAAAGAAAATATAGATTGGAGAGTTGCTGACTCCACCATCCAAAACCCAAGCATTAGACCAATTATTAATTTTCTCATGACCTAATAATTTTTGATCCCTAAAAGCCAGCCAGCCATTATCATAAGCCTGAGAAAGTTTTAAATAATTAGCTCTACAACCCTCAACAACATTAACCTCATAAAACCACAGGCCTTTTTTTTTGACTTTATAATCACAAGTGGAGAGACTTGATTGCAGATTACCATCATATGATTCAAAATTTTCCCAACTACTATAATATTGCTGTCCGTCAGGCATTATGGCATATCCTCTAAAATAAAGTGAAGAACTTTGTGTTGGTTCAATTGTTGCAGAATACATATTTTCAATTGTGGAATCGCCAGGAATACGATAATAACACCCCAAAGGATCCGTATTGAATACTGCACAAAAACGATCTTTTGTTTTACCTATTTCAATCCCTGTTTCAACAGGAACTCCCCCAGAAACACTCCAATTTATTCCATTAAAAAAACCTACTTCAACAAATCTTGAATAATTATCAATATTAACGGTCACACCTTTATTCACTTTTAAAGAATTAGTAGACACTTTTGTTAACTGTGGAGAAGTAGAAGTAGTAATTTTAAAATATATTTCTTCAACTGACCAAAAATCACTTACATTAGGAACAACAAATGATTTTGAGGCATAATTATTATTAACA
>CAIMNJ010000006.1 GCA_903842795.1 uncultured bacterium
AAAAAATCAATTAAATAAAACAATATATCAAATACTTTTGATATCAAAGAATATAAAATATATTCAAATAAATTGGATGAAAACAAATCAGTAAAAAAAAGAGCGATAAATGAGCATAAAAATAGTATTGATAGCAATTCTACCAGAGGAACGACTATAAAATTGCTAAAAATTCCCAAATAATTAAGCTCAGCAAAATTAAAAACAAAAATTGGCAATAAAAATAATTGAGCACAAATGGTTAATGAAATATTTTGTAATAAGTAATTTTTGCCTATAAATCCATCTTTTTCTAAAAATCCATATAAAAATATAATCCCAAAACTAGCTAAAAAAGAAAATTGAAATCCTAAATTATTTATAAAATATGGATTGATAGATAGCATCAAAAATGCAACTATATAAAGGTTCGTGAGTACTGAAAATGACCGCTGCAAAATAAATTTGGCATAGAAAGCCAAAGTTAAAGTCAAAAAGGCCCTTGTGGTGGATGCTGCTGCCCCCACCAGAGTAAAATAAAGCAAAATAATGAAAAAATACAAACAAAAAAGCTGTTTCTTGGTTAAAAAAACGATAATTGGTCTAATAAAAAACAATAAAAAATAAAGAAAAACAGTAAAATTAGCCGAGGAAGCTGATAAAACATGCAGGATCCCAATAACTTTAAAAGAATGATAAGTCTCTTGATCTATGCTAGAGGTATCACCAAACAAGACTCCTTTGACTAGAGGCAGACCTCTGGATCCAACCACCCTCTCAAGTCTCTCGAGGTAAATATCTTTTTGTTTTTCCAAAAAAAATTGACTGAGCAAATAGCGATATTTAACCGAATCAATGAAAATATTTATTAATGAAAAAAATTGATTAATAGCTCTTTTTAACCAAAAAAGCAGCCTATCAAATAAGAGTAAATTACTGCTAACTGATTCTTTGTGTTTATATTTGATATATTGCTCATTTTTAGGTGCATTAAACCCACTGCTAGGCTTATTTAGCTCATTTATGGACTCTTTATTCGTATTTACTTCGTTTTCTTCTATTTTTGGTAAAAATAGTATTCCAGGCAGGATTTTATGATCTATTTCTGACATATTTCGGGTATAGAATAATATTTGCATATTTTTAGTAAATATAAAAAATATTAAAAGCATCAATAAGTAAACTTTTATTTTTTTAAAATCGTTATAAGTCATTTGCCTTTTTGATACGAAAGTATCTATTTTTTGACTTCATTACTAAAAATAATAAAAAAATCAAAAAATCATTATTTTTAATATTTTTTTAGCAAAATAAACAGCAACCTGATAACCACTAAAAACATCAAATAGAATCCTATAATTACAAGCTTAATTGTGTTTTTAAATTGGCAAAGACACTCTCAGATAAAACACTCTTGCCCACCAGTTCTTCAAGACTGTTGTACGGCCTATTAGATACAATCTCCTTTGCTCTCACTTCACCAATTCCAGACAAAGTCTGTAGCTCACTTTCACTGGCTTGATTTATGGAAACCAAACTAATTGATGGACTAACGTCTTTTTCATCTATTTCATTGGCAAAAGGGATATAAACCTTATCTTGATTTTTCAATTCTGAAGCTAAATTTAAATTTTTGGCAACATAAAATTTATCTGCTTCCTTCAAAAAACCTCCAGCAGAAGCCAATAAGTCAGCTGTTCTCTGGCCAATCTCTAACTGATATATGCCAGGCTTCTTAACTGCTCCAGCAACCTCAACCTTGATTAGGCCAAGCTTAGAAACCCCCTTGTGAGAAAGATCGAAGTCTGGACAAGAAGGACAAAAACACTCTAAAGTTTTTGAAGAATCCAACAGAGCACGAACGCTAATGATTGCTAAAGTAAAACCAAAAACGATAGCTAAAGAAGGAATAAATATACCTAAAAAAGAAAATATTTTTGGCACCTAGAAATTATCTGACCGCAAAACTGCAAGAAGCGTGCCAAAACAAAAACTGAGCAAAAAATTTAAGAAACAACCAAGTTGATTAATTTCCCAGGAATATAAATTTCCTTTTGTATTTTTTGACCATCAAGCCATTTCTTCATTGATTCTAAGCTTTTTGCTTCATTCAAAATGGACTCTTTTTCATCAATTCGACTAGTTGGCCATTCGAATTGAGATCTGACTTTTCCATTGACTTGAACAACGACCACTACACTTGCTTTTTGCACCAAAGAAGCCTCATATTCTGGCCAAGACTCTAAATGAACCGATGACTGCATTTTTAACCCCAAAAGCTTGGATTGAGAATAAAGCTCTTCAGCGATAAATGGAGCTAAAGGAGCGATGATTTTGATAAAAGCAAGTAATTCTTCCTTTTTAAGAAGTAATTTGGAATCATCAGCTGATTTTTCCCAAAGATTGCTAAATTCCATAAGAGCTGCAATCGCCGTATTATATTTGAGTTCTGGTAAATCAAGGCTAAGTTTTTGAATTACCCAGTGCAATTTTTGAACCAACTCAGCTCTATTCTCAATCAATTGTGAAGAAGAATTTTTGTATTTGGCAATTTCCAAATTGACTAAGCGATAAATCTTGCGTAAAAATCTAGAAACACCAGCCACCGCTCTTGGATTCCAAGGCTTATCTGCTTCCAAAGGCCCCATGAACATCTCATAAACTCTAAGTGTATCTGCACCATATTCTTTGATGATCTCGTCTGGGTTGATTACGTTGCCTTTACTCTTGCTCATTTTGCGACCGTCTGGGCCAAGGATCATACCTTGATGACGCATTTTGGCAAAAGGCTCTCCAGATGGCAGGTTCAAATACCCCTCATCACGCAAAAACTTAGTAAAAAATCTAGAGTAAAGTAGATGCAAAACAATATGCTCAGGCCCAATCAAATAAAGATTGACCGGCAACCAATCTTGTAAGCGTTTTTTATCAGCAAACTGCAAACTGTCCCTAGAGCTACAATATCTCATGTAATACCAGCTAGAATCTACAAAAGTGTCCATAGTGTCATATTCTGGAGTCCAGCCAGCACCATAAAGCTTCTCTACTCTGGCCTTAAATTCTTCTGAAGACTTGAGCGGAGATTCTCCAGTTGGTTTGAAATCGACATCGTCTGCCAATAACCATGGCAAGTGTTCTTCCTTGACCAAGTGAGCTTTGCCTTCCGGATCGTAGACTACCGGAATAGGTGCCCCCCAATATCTCTGCCTTGAAATCAACCAGTCTCTCAGTTTGTAATTCACACTACTTCGAGACACATCTGGCTTGGCCGCAATCATTTTGGAAACGGCTTCTCTTACCTCAAGTCCGGTAAATTCTCCAGAATTAATGAGGTGACCATCTACGACAACTTCCTTGATTGTTAGATTAAATTTTTGAGCAAAAGCCATATCTCGTTCATCATGGGCCGGCACAGCCATAATGGCACCAGTGCCATAGCCACCAAGCACATAATCAGCGACATAAAGAGGAATTTTTTCTTGATTAAAAGGATTGATAATCTTGAGTCCAGTGTCTACACCTGTTTTATCTTTTTCACCAATTTTTCTGTCTTCTTCTGTTTTTTTGTAAGCCAAAGTTATGTATTCTTGAACTTTCTGTTGATTGTCTTGGCTTAAAAATTTAAAAAGGTTTTTTTGCTCAAATTTCTCTGGAGAAATCACCATGAAAGTGGCACCAAAAATAGTGTCCAAACGAGTGGTAAAAATAGTAATTTTTTGAGCACTTTTATTGTCCAAATCAATAGAAAAATCAACTTCAGCACCTTCGCTGCGGCCAATCCAGTTGATCTGTTGATTTTTGGTCGGTTCTGGCCAATCAACTTGCCTGAGTCCTTCAATTAGCTCGTCCTTGTATTCAGTAATCTTAAAATACCATTGCTTTAGATCTTTTTGGACAACTTCGCTGTCACAGCGCTCACAACGACCAGAGACCACCTGTTCATTGGCAAGAACAGTTTGACAAGAAGGACACCAATTAACTTTACCTTCACTCTGGTAGGCTAATCCCTTTTTATAAAGCTGCTGAAAAATCCATTGTGTCCACTTGTAATAGTCTGGATTATTTGTGGCAGTTTCACTACTCCAATCATAAGAGATACCTAGTCTTTTGACCTGGCGACGAAAAGTATTGATGGCAGCTTTAGTGGTTTCTTTAGGATGAATGCCTGTTTTGATGGCATAATTCTCTGCCGGCAAACCAAAAGCATCCCAACCTACCGGGAAAAAAACTTTTTTACCATTCATGCGCTTGAATCTAGCTTGAATGTCTAAAGCCGTTTTTGGCTCTACATGACCAACATGTAAACCAGAACCAGAAGGATAAGCAAAGGCATAAAGTAAATACTCTTTATTCTTTAAATCCGACTCATTTAAGTCCAAATCAGTACTACAAAACAAGCCACTAGACTCCCAAGATTGGAGCCATTTCTCTTCTACTGCCTGATGATCGTATTTGTAATCTGACATAAGCAATCCTTATAAAGCCATTTTTCTTGGGACGATTGTATATCTTTTGTTAGAGTAAGGCAATTTGCATTTAGCCTGTAAAACCATAAATTCACCTAATAAAACACTAAAGTTTTTTTATCCTATAACCATGAGTTTTTAGAGCATCAAAAACTACAAAATTATAAAAAGTATTTCCGAAATAAAGACTAAGCAAAAAAGCTAAGAAAAAAATATTTAAAAATTAGTTTCGGTTTATTTATACTTCACCTATCTGGTTTTTTACCGAAATTTTTCCAAAGTACAATAATTACAAGCCAAAAGTTTTTTATTGCACAATTATTGCTTTATTATTGCAAACTCTAGTTTTGTTATTAACGAAAATTAACTTTTATGATTATAAATATATCCTTTTATTACTTTTTGATTTGGGTTTTGATTTATTTATTTTCACCCAAAAATGTCATTGCTACGGTTTTATGATACAAATGAAAGGCGAAAAAATGTGAATAACTCGAGTCAACAAGCTTTTTTGTTACATATTTTTTAAAAACCATGATCTCACCAGAGAAAATAAATATAAAAATACGAAGCAAAGACGAAGATCCTATATTTTAAGACACTTTTGAAAGGCAGAAAGAAGTTTTTTTGCTTCCACAACTTGAGGAAAATAAAAGTGCAATAGAGCCTCATCTCCATCCAAAACACCTAAAAATCGATCCAAAGCCGAAAAAAAACTAGAAAAATCTTGTTGTGTAAAGATTTTACTGTCTTCTTTAATTCTTATCAGTCGTTCAACTTCTTTGCCAATACTTGAGTAGAGCTCAAATCGATCACTGAGCTGAGCCTTTTGTCCTATAATCTTAAAATCATCTCCAAAGAGCCATTCTGAAATTTTTAACACCAAAATTGAATTTTTGTATAAATTTTGCAGGTCTACTTGTACTTTTTGGCTAAGATCACCAGGAAACGCGTAGACCGCCCTTGTCAGACCAATAGCCTTGTTTTGAGTCAAGTAGGATCGCAGATAACGGAAATTTTTATCTGTTTTTGGTGCCTCCAAAAAAACAATTAAAGACCAATTCCCTCTCCATTTCTCGTGATTGGAAGAAAGAGCCGGAAATAAGTCTTCTAAATAGCTTTTACCATAAGAACTCAGGCTATAACTCCATTCTTTTTTTGTTTTATCTACACGCAAAAATTCTTTTTTGTCCAAAAGAAATAAGGAAGATTGCAAGCCATTCTTACTAAGACTCGGAACAAGCTGAGCAATCTCAGTAAAACTAAGCCAAATGGGCTGATTTTCGCTTGGATAAAGGAAAAGTAATATTTTTTTACTATTTTCTTTCATAAATCAATCTTTTTTAAATGAATAATGCATTTTTTGCCAATATATTAAAGAATCAATCAGACCAATCAAAAAAGTTTTTCACAAAAATAAATACCCAAAGGTCAGTTTTTGTCTTTTTGAAACCGCAACTGGTTTTAAATAAAAACAAACAATCCAGATCTAAAAATAATTTTTGGATGCCAAAAAACACTGTTTAAACCCGTATTTTTAGTTTTCACTTCACATAATACACAAAAACTAAGTCAATTCACAAGTATCAAAGTTGTGGATAAGTTGATCTGAAAAGCTCTGAATTCAAAAACTAATACCCTGCTATTGATGTGTTTTGAACATTTTTGACTATAGTGAAAACCCGTGAAAAGCAATCGGAAATAAATTGCTAAATTTCTCGAGTGCAAGTTTATATTGTTGAAAGAAAAAACCCGAAATAATCCTGCTTATTGATCCTTTCTCAACTAATCTCTAGACTGGTAACAGTTAACAAAAAGTGGCCCAAAAAAAACGTCTAATGATCTGGATTAGACAGTAAAAAAAAGACTAGTCAAGAATGCCTGCCAAAATACCCAAACCCACCATCCCAGTCGATGATCAAGCCCTTAAAAACGGATCTTTGAATTTTTTTGGTAGTTTGGGTGGCAAAAATGAGAATTTAAATACTGAAAAAGAATTAATTTCAAAAAACAGCAACGAAGCCACCCTGACAACTTTGGCAGCAGCAACCATCTCGAGGCAAAAGCAAATCCAAGACAATTTGAAAAACTACCTTTTGGCAGTCGCGAAGACCGGCTGCTCATCAGCAACTGTTCGTAATTATAAAAGCGACATCAACCAATTCCTTGAATTTATAGACAGTAACGACATTAATGATTTTGGAAATAAACCCAAACTACTAGCTTTTGCTCACTACCAGAGGGATAAAGGTCTAAAAGAAAACAGTATTAAGCGCAAATTAGTCAGTATTACCCAGTTCAAAATTTGGCTCAAAGACCAGGGTTTACTGAATTTAGAGATTCCATTGAGTGTTTTAGGCGAAAATGAAGAAAAAAGCAACAAAAATGAAGATTTGCAGAGAAAAATCATAAATAATCGCGGAGAAATATATCCGAAAGAAACACAAAGACTAGAAGAAAAAGACCAAAAAAAATCCAAAAGTTCACGAAATCGCTTCTTGGTCTTTCTTAATTTGATCGCTTTATTCTTGTTCTTGGGTGGCTTGGCCTACTTTGCCTATCAGCAGTTTGGCCAAGCCATTATTTCTATGGCATATCCTTCGGCGCCAGTGGCTCCGAGCCGTATTCTGTCTTATCAGGGTAGATTGACTAATACTTCTCAAGATCCAATCACCACCGCAACCAACATGAACTACGCTCTCTATGATGCTGATACCGCCGGAACATTACTCTGGTCTTCCAACACTTGTAGCATCGATCCAGACCAAGATGGTATTTTTAATGCCAATCTAGGTGCAGGAACCGGCACTGGCAGTGACAATGAAAACTGTGGTGGCCAAATTGCTGACAGCGTTTTTACAGAAAACGCCAACATTTGGCTTGAAGTAACCGTTGGAGCTGAAACCTTAACTCCTCGTCAACCTATTCGCACTGTCGCTTATGCCTTAAATTCTGCCACTTTGCAGGGTTTACCTCCAGCAGAAATTGCCACCAACAGCACAATTTTGATGATGAATAGTGCTGGAGAAATCGTTTTGGGCACCAATAACCCAGTGATTAAGACTGCCACCACCAGTTCCGGTATGACTATTGAAGCCAACCAGATCAGAATTCAGACTACGGTCGGTTCTAATGGGGACATTATTCTTGCTCCAGATGGAACAGGTATTGTTAATGTACAAGGCAGCGCCAGCGTTTCTGGAGACACAACTCTAATTGGCAATGTTTATGTGAGCAGTCCAAATAGTTTGATTTTTGGTGGTACCACTGCTTTGGGCGAAATCAGTGCCGCTAATGATTCTGGAGCTTACTTAATTGGAGCTTATGATGAATTCAATAATAGCAATAGCACCAATGTTCAGGGTGTTTTGAAGGATTTCGACACTGCTCTAGCTGCCTCCACTCTTTGGACTTCCAGCAGCGGCATAGTGTATCCCACTTCTGCTACCGATGATTTTGCTGTTGGCGGTAGCACTTTGACCGGATCGATGTTCAGCATTGATGAAAGCGCAGGCAATTTTTACTTTGGCTATGACAATTCAGCCAATCCAACCTTTAATTTTCAAGCAACTGACACTGATTCTGCTGAATTTGGTTTTAACATCAACGATTCCTTTTATTTTAACGGGGCAAATGTTGGTATTGGCGACACTAGTCCAGATCATACTCTAGATGTAGCTGGCAATATTGGCTTAGATTCAAACAGCTACATCAACTTTAGTGATGTTGATGGCACAGCTGGTTATGGTATTAGAGACAACGCTGGCACACTACAGTACAAAAACGCTGCTGGTGCTTGGGCTGACATTGGATCTGGTGGCGGCGGCCCATCATTCTGGGATATCGCTTCTGGCGCTATTTATGCTAATAATCTCACAACCGATTTATTAATTGGCGGCAATTCGACAGCCTCAGCTAAATTTGCTTTTACCAATATCAACAGTGGTGTTCCTACCCTATCAATGGCAAACCATGCTAGTGCCTTTGACTTGATCAATAACAATGTCAACGCTTTAAGCATTGAGAACGGCTTAATGAATTTTGACACTCTCAACTCTAGAATTGGCATTGGAACTGGAGCAAGCACTCCAAGCGCTTTGTTGGCTCTGGCCTCTGCAAGTGCTGGCAGAGCTCAGCTTAACTTGGCTTCTTCTTCTGGAATCAATCCTTCTTCTCCAGTTAATGGTGACCTTTGGTGGAATGGCACTAGCTTAAATTTCTACAATGGCACTAGCACTACTGATATTTTAGCTGGAGCCAACCTCTGGACTGATGCTGGAACATATATTTACCCAACAGCTGGAGAAACGATTGGTAATTCAGCCATAGGCGGAGCCAATAAAATTTCTGGATTGTATATGGCTGACAACGGGCCTCTGTATTTTGGCACTGACAATGACATTAATTTCTCTTTCTCTGGATCAACTTTGGCTACTACTCTTGGAAACAATGCTTGGGATATAGACTCTGGTCTCTTCTACTTAAATGGCTCTACCAACAAACTAGGTGTTGGCACTACTTCTCCATTAGCCACCTTTGACTTGAGAGCTCTAGATATAAATGCTCCAGTTGCTTCTATATCCGGCGCCACCAATCTAGCAACCTTAATCGTCGACCAGAGTGGTTCTGGCGACATTTTTACCGCTTCTGTTTCTGGAGCAACTAAATTTGTTATCGCCAATAACGGTAATGTTGGTATTGGTGTGGCTGCGCCAACCAGTAGACTACAGATCGCAGGCGCAGCTTCAGTTATCTCCAATGACACTGGTGATATCACTATCGATGCAGCCTCAAATAATATTTCTTTCTCTGGTGACAATATCATCAATATCAACAATGGTCTTTTCTCTGGAGCAATTGGTGTTGGTACCACTTCTCCAGATCGCAAGGTAGAGATTGTTGATGCCAGTAATCCTCAATTACGCCTCACCAACATAGAAGGCTCGATTTACGCTGACTTTGATGTTAATTCCAATGGCGACCTTATTATGAATATGGACGGCATTACTAATCAATTCGTCTTAGATAATGGTGGAAATGTTGGCATTGGCCTAACCAACCCAGATGAAAAATTAACCGTAAATGGCGCCATTAACGCCGAAAAGTACTACGACTTTACCAACAAAAACTACTTCTTAGATCCTGCTGCTATCTCCACTTCTCTCAAAACTGCTGGAGATGCCCACATTGGTGGAGATGTTTATGTTGAAGGTGGTGAAATTTTCATTACCCCCATGACTCTCTCCACCTCCACTACTGAAGGCACCATTTATTACGATAACGACGTCGATCATCTTTACCTTTATGACGGCAATAGCACTTGGCATCGTATTGCCCTAGATATGACTAAATATTCCACCAATGGCATTTTGACCAATCAAGATTACATGGAAATTTCTCACAATCAAAATAGCAATGACCTTACCTTTACTGTTTGGGTCAAAGATGCAATCACTAACCTCTGGAAAAAAATTGATCCAACTAGCACCACTGTAAGTCAAGACCTGGCCAATGACTTCAACCCAAGTTTTACTCAACAAGAAAAAGCTACACAAATTCAATTAGCTTACAAAGAAAACAACCTCGGCACCGGTGCTGATGGCACTCCTGCTACTGTCACTGGTACTTCTAACTTGAATACTGCTTCTCTGGTTGGTCGCTCTTGTGCTGATGCTGTTTCTTACAATGTTTCTGCCTTTAATGTGGCTGGAACTCAAGCTACCACTACTGCTCCAGTGACTACTCCTTCCTGTATTGCTGCCAACGACGAAGTCTTAATCATTAATCTTGCTGGAGATAATACTTCTGTTGTTAATGTAGGTAACTATGAAACTCTAAGAGTGGAATCTGTTTCTGGAAGTACTGTTACCTTTAAGACTGCTAAGACTAGATATTATGGTAGAGGTGCAGCAGATGACACTGGTCTTGGTACTACTGAGGGTACACAGAGAGTCATTCTACAAAGAGTACCAAATTACCTAAGCATGACCATCAATAATGGCGGAGTCATAGTTCCTAATGGATGGAATGGTGCCAATGGTGGTGTGGTTTTCTTTAGAGCTACTGGCAATGTCTCTATCGCTGGTGGTGGTTACATTCAAACTTCTGGTTATGGTTACAGAGGTGGTGGTTACTACAATACTTGGTATGGTGGTCAAGGTGGTGAATCTATGTGGGCAGATAACCAGTATGGAGGTGATGGTGTTGAAGGTGGTGGTATGGGTGGTTACTACAATGGTGGCGCTGGATACACTGCTTATGGC
>CAIMNJ010000007.1 GCA_903842795.1 uncultured bacterium
GCCGCAGAATCCCACACGTCAGGTGCACGCTTTGTTAGCCTGCTTTTGACTTTAACAAACCACATTTGACATTAAACCTTTTTCTTTGAAACAAATGTGATTAGTTTTTCCCAATCTATTTGACCATTAATTAGAAAGTTCTGACCAAATTCAAGCGTCATTTTATTTACAACTGAAATATAGAGTTCTTGGAAAGATGGGTCACGTTTTTTAGCCTCAACACCTAATGGTTCAATCAATTTTACATATAAATTGTCATCGCCTGATATAAGTGACCAAAACTCTTGACCAGCATATTTGTAATAACTTTGTTCTGGGTCATCTCTATTTTCTTTAAAAGGCTGTGAGTCTTGCCCATACATACATCCGTTTACCGCAATTATATTTTTGGTTACGCCAGCACTTCTTAATTTTTTCTTCGCTGACTTGAAATTCATTTTCATTCTATCAAGTTGGTCTTTATTTCCCCAATTCGTGCCAGATTTTACACCGACAATATAATAATTGTTATCTCGCTCAAATTCTAAGTCCACGCTTTTCATTTCGCCTTGCTCTGCTTTTTTGCCACCAAAAACGACTTTGCAAACATAAACAGCAAGGTCTTCCATTAAGTTTCCAAACATTGTTTCTTCTTGCGATATTAAAAAAGCGTCTAATGCACTTTTTACAAAATCTTCAGCCGTTTGTATATTTTTTGCCCTGAATAAGTAAGGATTCTTTTTGTGCAAAATATCATTTTGCAATCTTAATTTTTCCAACCGACTAATGCGATTGTCGTAAAAAGTTTTAAGCACATGTTCAGATATAAACTTTTCCACTTTCGTATAATTAAGAGCGGGCATTTTCACCTCAAAAAAGTTTCGGTTGATTTGGTATGGTTAAAGCAAGTTCTTTTATGTTGTTGCAGGCTAGGCAATAATTTTCATTTAGCAAGTCAATGCCTATTGAATTTCTATCCAAAGACAATGCGGCGAGTGAGGTTGTCCCACTGCCTAAAAACGGGTCTAAAACAATATCGCCTTTTTGAGTAAATAATTTTATAAACCATAATGGCAATTCTTTTGGAAAAACTGCGCTATGGCTTTTATTACCTGTTTCCGTTGCTAATTGCAAAACATTGGTAGGATAGGCTTTTTCTCTACCAACCCAACTCGAAACATTTTTCCCAAAACCGCTACCTACTTTTGAATTATCTCGTTTTTTATCTGTCTCACTTAAATTTTTTAGACGAGTTTTAGCCCAGTCGCCCATTGGAACCATTACTTCTTCTTGGTACATGTTAAATTTACGGTCTTTGTTGAATTGAAGTAATCTTTCCCAATTATCTCTAAAGCGATTTGGCCACTTTCCAGGGTAACTATTTTTTTTGTGCCAAATAAATTCTTCTGTCCAAAGCCATCCTTGTTTTCGTAGTTCAATAATTAATTCTAAAACGTAGGTATGGCGTTCTGCATTTACAACCTTTTCTTTAATATTCAAAATAAAAGTGCCTGTTGGTTTTAATACCCGATACAGTTCCCCTGAAATTGGCAAAAACCAATTAACATA
>CAIMNJ010000008.1 GCA_903842795.1 uncultured bacterium
CATGTAGCCGATTAAAAAACAAATAAGGACTAAGGGAATTTTCGGGAGGGAAGTAGGATTAAATCAGAATGTGAATTTAGAGTTAAAATTTTATTAACAAAAAAAAATCAGGTTTTTTTTGTGCGCAGCTTTAAAAACAAAAAGAGTTGCTAAAGCAAAAAATAAAAGACCAAGATTTGCCTCATAAGCGAAGCGACTCAAAATAAAAGACCAAGGAGAAACAATGGTAATTAAACTGGCAAAAAAAGCTGCTTTTTTTGAAAATTGCCATTCTCTAAACAACAAATAAACAATTAAAACAAGCAAAACTCCACTAAGAGCTGCAGGAAACCTTGTTGAAAAATTATTTAAACCGAAAAATTTAATCGCTGGAACCAAAGCATAAACTTGAGCTGGCAGCTTGTAGTCTCCAAAGCCTTTAAAAACTATTGGGTAACTGATTCCATGTTCATCTTTGCCAGTATTAAGAATGGAATAAGCAATGTAGCCATAGTGAGCTTCATCAATAATCAAGCTATCTGGAGCAGATCCTAATTTATAAAAACGACTAGAAAGAGCAAAACCAATCAAAATAAAAAAAGCTAAGGCAATTAGAATTTTTCTCATATATTTTTTTTCAAGCTTCTTAATTCTAATAAAAATCTATCCTTAGATAAAACAAAAAATACCAAAGCATAAATCAGCACAGAAGTTAAACCGCCACCGAAAAAGAAAATATAACTTGTACCCCACCATTTCAAACCAAGAATGCCGAAAGCAGCCATCAACAAACTGGCCACCAATTGTGCCCAAACATTTTTTATTACTTGAATTTCTATATACTTTTTTGTCATTAACACTGAAAAAATTGAAGTAAAAGAAATCAAAAAAGCAGCAATTGCTACGCCATTAAAAGCAAATTTCCAAAGTAAAATGGGTGTTAAAACCCATGTCAAAACTGTCCACATCACCATGAGTTTGAGGGTTTGGTTGATTTTGCCAATCGCATTTAGACTATTTACCAAAGGTGTGGATATAGCCGACCAACCAACACTCAAAGAAAACAAAACAAAACTTAAAACAGCTGGTTGCCATTTTTGATATTTACCAATCAATTCAGTTAAAGGATAAATAAAAACAGACATACCAACTAGAATTGGAAAGATAAATAAAGCAATAAAATAAATTGATTTTTCTATCGCTCGTTTTAATAAATCTTTATGAGCTTGCAAGCGAGAAAAAGTAGGAAAAGTAATTGACATTACATTTTGTACCGTCAAATTATATGGATACATTGACCAATTTTTGGCCCATTGCATGTAGCCAAAATCTTTGAGTGGCAAAAAAGCTCCCAAAGCCAAAAAATACAACTGATCTTTGATTCTAGCCAAGAAATCGTTGAGTTGGAATTTGAGTCCAAAGTTCAATAGGCCCTTTAAAGATGCTTTATCTATTTTTATTTTTGGAGCCCATGGTTGCAAAATCTGAATTACTATTAATCCAACTACGCTGCGACACAAAATGGCGTAAAAATAAGAAATAACTCCATAACCTTTCCAAGCCATCACAATTAAAATCGCATGAAAAAAAACTTGCTCAAAAATTGCCGGCAAAACAAGTTTGTTGAAGTCCAACCTTCTCTCCAAAATAATAGAGGGAATCGTTTTAAAAGTAGCTAAAGGAAAAGAAATAGCCAAAGCCAGAAGTACCAAAACTCCTTGATTGCCAATTTTTACTTCCAAGAAACCCAATTTAATGATCAGTAGAACTATAAAAAAAATAAACCAAGACAAAATTAATTGAATTGTAAAAGCAGTTTTATAGTCATCCTCTGTTGGCTCTGTTTTCTTTTGAATTAAGGATGCAGCAAGGCCAATGTCAGAGAAAAAAACCAATAAAGCAATTATTTGCGTTACTATTCCAAAAACACCAAAGTCTTCTGGAGATAAAAAAGCACTCAAAATAAAAGCGCTTACCAAGCCAACTCCCTGTAAAATCAAAGTGCGAAAGAAAAAAGAAAATACGCCTTTGACCGATTTTTTCTTGATTTGCTCGATCTCTTCATTGCTTAATTCTTTATCTTCCATATGTCTTTCCATTCTAAGCGACTTTTTTCTCTTTGAAAATAAGCGACTTCTCTAATATACTTGAAGTCTGATGAATTCAAATCTAGTGGTTACTCTTGAGTACAAAAAACCAAATATTTTTTTTAAAATTATCCTGTGGATTTTAGCAATCTTAATTTTTGCGTTTATTTCATTTTCTATTTATTTGGAAATAAAAAGTAATCAGTTGATAAACGCTTTTGTTAAATCTGCAAATGTTAATAAAGAAGAATTTATTAAAACATCTTCTAATTTGTTTAACCAATTCCAAACTGATTTTAAAAATGCTGACCAGCTGCCACACAGATATAATTTTCTTATTCTTGGCACAGATAAATTAAGTGGTCGTGATGGCGATCCAGAGCTCACTGACACCATGATGCTTCTGCAATTAAATTTTGATGACGGTAAAATAAAAACTCTCTCTCTTCCAAGAGATTTGTATCTTGAAGACTATCAAACAAAAATAAATGCTTTGTATTTTTATGGCAAAAATAAATATCCAGAAAACCCAGAAAAATTTCCAAAAGAAATTTTGGAAAAATTGGCTAATATTCAAATTGATAATGTC
Organism: uncultured bacterium; assembly: GCA_903842795.1. GTDB lineage: Bacteria > Patescibacteriota > Microgenomatia > UBA1400 > PJMF01 > UBA1364. The sequence goes on from CAIMNJ010000008.1 coordinate 2,656, forward strand.
ATCGTAATAGGCATTGAGGACTTAGAAAAGTTAATCAATATAGTTGGTGAGATAGAAATTAATGTGCCAACCGCTTTCACCGACCCACTCTTTCCAGTTCCAGGCATTGATGTTAGTAAAGTAACAGATCCAAAAATACTTTACGAAGAAGTCAGTTTTGCCAAAGGCCCTCAAAAAATGAATAGTGACATGGCTCTTAAATATATGCGTAGCCGCCATAGTGGCGACGATCAGGGCACTGATGATGCAAGAGCACAAAGACAACAATTGGTTTTGCAATCTCTAGCCAACAAAATAATTAGTACAAGAAATCCACAAGTTTTGGGCCAACTCTATCGTTTCTATTTGGATCGTTTTGCCAAGTCAATTACTTTAGAAGAAATAACTAGAATTGGTACTAGTGCAGTAGATTACTTAACAAAAAATGAACAAAACAAATTCGCTTTTGAAAAGCATCAGCTAGGTATTTATCCAGATGATCAAAATGGAGTCATCTTTAATCCTCCACTTTGGCAGAGCAATCAGCAATGGATTTATAAAATCAAAGACGCAAATAAATTTAGTGAAAGTATCAAAACCATTTATGCAAAATAAAACAATTCTTGTAACTGGTGGTGCTGGCTTTATCGGCTCAAATTTTGTTCACTATTATTTAGAAAATCATCCAGAAGACAAGCTTATCAACTTAGACTTATTAACCTATGCTGGCAATTTGAGTACCCTTAAGGATATTGAAAATCATCCCAATTATGTTTTTGTCCACGGCGACATTAGAGATCGCCAATTAGTAGATAAAATCATGGAGGGCGTAGATACAGTAGTGCATTTTGCTGCGGAGTCTCACGTGGATCGCTCCATTATGGAGCCAGCTGTTTTTTTGGATACCAATGTTATGGGTACACAAGTTCTTTTAGATGGAGCACTTAAGCATAAAATCAAAAGATTCCACCACATCTCAACAGATGAGGTTTTTGGAGCTTTAGATCTTAATTCCAGTACTAAATTTACCGAAAACACTCCATACAATCCACACAGTCCATATTCTGCCTCAAAAGCAGCTTCAGACCATTTAGTTAGAGCCTATGGAGATACTTATAGTTTGCCTTTCACTTTGAGTAATTGCTCAAATAATTATGGTGAGCATCATTTTCCAGAAAAAATGATTCCATTGGCTATTACAAACTTAATCGATGATAAAAAAGTTCCAGTCTATGGCGATGGTTTGTATGTACGTGATTGGCTTTATGTTCAAGATCACTGCAAGGGCATTGATTTGATTTTGGAAAATGGTGAAGTTGGCAAAACTTATCTCTTTGGCGGATTATATAAAGACGTCAACAATTTAGATTTAATTAAGATAATTCTCAAGATTATGAATAAAGACGAATCAATGATTGAATTTATCAAGGATAGACCAGGACATGATCGTCGCTACAGCGTAGATTTTAGTGAAACTGAAAAAGCTCTTAATTGGAGACCCAGCGTCGATCTAGAAGAAGGTTTACGCAAAACTATCTCCTGGTACCAAGCCAATGAGGCTTGGTGGCGACCACTTAAAGAAGCAAATGTGGGTTATTTCAACAAACAATACTCAGAAAGGAAATAGTTTATGAATCAAATCCCCCTTTTAGGTACAGGGCTCAACGGTTTGGTGGGTTCAAAATTTACAATGGATTTTGCCAATAGTTATGATTTTGACAATATGGATTTGCGCAATCCAGTCCGTCCAGTTGATATTACCAGCGACAAGCAAGTTCTTTCTGTTCTTTCTAAGTCTGAAGCTGAATTCGTTGTTCATATGGCTGCCTTTACCGATGTAACTGGAGCCTGGCAACAAACTGGCGACACTAATGGTTCTTGTTATATGGTCAACGTCAAAGGAACAGAAAATTTGGTCAAAGCTTGCGAGGAAACTGGTAAGCACCTGATTTATCTTTCTACTGCTTATGTTTTCGATGGAGAAAAAGAAGATTTATACACTGAAACTGATAAAACAAATCCAATTGAATGGTACGGTAAGACTAAAGCTCTAGCAGAGGAAATTGTGCAAAATAGTAATATTAATTGGACTATTCTGCGTATTGATCAGCCATTTCGCAATGACAGGTTTGATAAAGTTGACACTCTTCATCGCGTCCTTGATGGTATGAAAAATGGCAAACTCTATCCACAATTTGCGGATCATCATTTTGGCCCCACCTATATCAATGACTTGGCCAAAATTATTGATTTTATTATTCGTCAAAAAATGACCGGTCTTTATCACGCTTCATCTGGAGAGTCCTGGACTGATTTTGAATTTGCTAAATTTATTAACGAAACTTTCAACCTTAACTTTGATCTACAAGAAGGTTCTCTTGCCAAATATCTAGAAACAAGCAATAGACCATATCAAAAAAATACCGCTTTAAACATTGATAAACTCAAAGGTAGCCTTGATTTTGAGCTGAAAAACATTAAAATCGCCATCAAGGAAACAGAATTATGAGTACCAAAGCAGAAGCTTTAGCAGCGAATAAAAAATTTTTTGAAGAAATTGCTGCAGTAGATCGACATTCAATTGTCGAAAAAATCAAAGCATTGGAAGGAGCCATTGAAGCTCTAGAGGCTGAAAATAATCCAGTTCCTAAAAAAATGCGCAATGATCTAGAACACTGGCAAGAAGAACTAGCTAAATTTGACTAAGAATTAGGCTTTTTTCCTTGCTCACGCCAATTTTTGATCTTTTCATGATGTCCAGACAGTAAAATTTCTGGCACTTCCCAACCATTGTAAGAAAAAGGTTTAGTGTATTGAGGATGCCCCATCTGTCCCGGCTGACTATGCGATTCATCTCGATTGCTTAATTCATTACCTAAAACTCCAGAAATAAGTCTTGTAGTAGCGTCGCTCATCACTAGGGCTGCTGCTTCACCACCAGTTAAAACATAGTCGCCAACTCTGACTTCTTCATCAACTAAATAAGTAGCTACACGTTCATCAACGCCTTCATAATGACCACAAATAATGGTTAATTCATCCAAAGAAGCAAAATTTCTAGCAGTTTCCTGAGTAAAAAGGGAGCCTTTGGCTGAAGTTAAAATAATTTTTTTATTTTTTTGCCCCTTTTTTGCTCCCAAAGACTGCAAAGCTTTATCGATTGGCTCTATCATCATAACCATCCCTGGTCCGCCACCAAATGGTCTCTGATCGGTGGTTTGATGTTTATCATTGGCAAAGTCACGCAAATTAAGTAAATTAAATTCGACTAGACTCTTGGCAGAAGCCCTTTTTAAAATAGAAGTTTCCAGAGGAGTTTTGAAAAAATCTGGAAAAATAGTCAAAATATTTATTTTCATACAATTCTGATATTATACTAGATAGACATTATTGTTTTTTAGTTAATAGAAAGCATATTTATGAACGTTACAGTTATCGGTACTGGGTTTGTGGGAGTTGTCTCAGCAGCTATTTATGCATCTTTCGGCAACCAAGTTGTTGGTTTAGACATAGACGAAAATAAAATCAAATTGCTAGAAAAAGGCCAGGTGCCATTTTATGAGCCAGATCTTCAAGACTTATTGCTCAAAGAACAAGCAACTGGCAGACTCAAATTCACCACTTCTTATCAGGAGGCTATTAAGGAAGCTGACATTATTATTATTGCTGTTGGGACGCCATCAGCTCCAGATGAAACTGCAGATTTGCGTTATGTTTTCGCTAGTGCAAAATCTCTGGCGCCATATATCAAAGAAAATGCCATTGTGGTTATCAAATCAACCGTACCGCCAGGCACTTTAGAAGAAACCATCAACATTATCAAAAAAGAAACAACTGTTAACTTTTATGGCGCTTCTCTGCCAGAATTTTTAAGAGAGGGCTCTGCGGTTCATGATACTCTCCACCCAGACAGAATTGTGATTGGAGCTGATAATGATTTTGTTTTTTCACAACTCGAAAAACTACATGAAAGTCTAAAAGCTCCAGTAATACGTTGTCGCATTGCTTCTGCTCAAATGGCCAAATATACTGCCAATTCTTATCTAGCTACACGCATCACTTTTATCAACGAAATTGCTAATTTATGCGAAAAAAATGGCGCAGATATCAACGAAGTTATTCAGGCTATTGGCTATGACAAGCGTATTGGACCTCAATATTGGTATCCAGGACTTGGATATGGCGGATCTTGTTTCCCCAAAGATGTAAAGGAATTAGCAGCTTATTCTCGTAGCGTTGGTGAAAGTGGCAACTTGCTCAATCATGTTAACGAAATCAATAAAGAACGTATTTACCGCCTTTTAGAAAAGTTTGCGCAAGAAATTGGTGGCTTTAGAGGTAAAACTGTTGCTGTTCTCGGTTTGTCTTTTAAACCAAACACTGACGACATGCGCGAAGCCCCTTCCACCAAAATTATTCCTTATTTGAGTGAACAAGGAGCGAATGTTAGAAGTTATGATCCTATGGCTAAATATGTATCCTCTACAAATGATCATCATGAACAATTTTCTAGTATAGAAGAAGCTTGCAATGAAGTTGATGTCATTCTAAGTGTAGTGGAATGGCCAGAAATCATTGGTTTTGATTTTGGCACAGTAAAAAGCAACAAGACACAATATTTTATTGATTGTCGCAATCAATTTGAAGAAAGTAAAATTACTCAACAAGGCTACAAATATTTTGGTATTGGCAGAGGGTGATTCTATGAAAAGCATCTTAATTACCGGTGGAACTGGATTCGTGGCCTCTCACTTAATAGAAGAACTCTATAATCGTGGAGAAAGAAATTTGCACATCACCTCTTATCGGGATGATGGTGAATTTGTCAAAAAATTTGTCGAGGACACCAATATTCATCATGTTAATTTAACTGATTATGAGGCAACAATTGATCTAATCAAAAAAGTCAAACCTGATGAAATTTACCATCTCGCTTCAATTGCAAGTGTTGGCGATAGTTTTGAAAAAAGAAAATTCATTTTGGAGATGAATATGGGTTTGCAATTAAATTTACTTGAAGCCGTCAAAGCTCATTCTCCAAAAAGTAAAATTTTACATATTAGCACTGCTCTAATGTACGAAAATAGTAAGCAAGCTATTAATGAAAAGTCAGCCCTTGGCCCAGATAATCCCTATGCCTTATCTAAATTGATTCAAGACATGATGGTTCACACTTTTGTCAGAAGTGAAAAGCTCAATATTATTAGGGTTAGACCTTTTAATCATATTGGTGAACGCCAAACTCTCGGTTTTGTTGTCGCTGACCTTGCTGCCGCCATTGCTAAAGCAGAAAAAAACCAACAAGATTACATTGAGGTCGGGAATTTGGAAAGTATTCGCGATTTTTCAGATGTCAAAGATATTGTTGATGCTTATATTCTTTTGATGGAAAAGGGTCAAAGCGGAGATGTATATAATGCTGGCTCTGGCAAAGGATATAAAATTAAAGAGATTTTAGAAATTCTACTTAATTTGTCCAAAAGAAGAATTGAATTTAAAGTTGATCAAAATAAAATTCGTCCAGTTGACCTGCCATATCTTGTTTGCGACAATGAAAAGATATCTAGCTTAGGTTGGAAACCAAAACATAAATTAACAGAAACCTTAGAAAGAATCCTAAATTATTGGAGAGAAAATATATGAAAAAAGCTTTTATAACAGGTATTACTGGCCAAGATGGCTCTTATTTAGCTGAACTTCTATTAGAAAAAGGCTATAAAGTTTATGGTTTAACTCGTCGCACTAGTACTCAAAATTTCGATCGCATCAAGAATATAATCCACAATCCAAATTTGGAACTCATTTCTGGTGATCTAATTGATCAGCATTCTTTGACCTTTGCACTGCAAGACATTCAGCCTGATGAAATTTACAATCTAGCAGCTCAATCTTTCGTCAAAGCTTCTTGGGAACAACCAGTTTTGACCGGCGAATTCACTGCTATCGGCGTAACCAGAGTCTTGGAAGCTATGCGTTTAGCATGTCCCAAAGCGAAATTCTACCAAGCTAGCTCAAGTGAGATGTTTGGTAAAGTGAGAGAAGTTCCTCAAAATGAGAATACTCCATTCTACCCTCGCTCTCCTTATGGCGTAGCTAAGGTTTATGGTCATTGGATTACAGTTAATTATCGCGAATCTTATGATATGTTTGCTGTTTCTGGCATTTTATTTAATCATGAATCTCCTCGTCGTGGCTTGGAATTTGTGACCAGAAAAATTAGTAATGCCGTGGCTCGCATCAAACTTGGTAAACAAGAATTTATTGAACTTGGCAATTTGGATGCCAAAAGAGATTGGGGTTATGCCAAAGATTATGTAGAGGCTATGTGGCTCATGTTACAACAAGATCAAGCCGATGATTATGTTGTTGCCACTGGCGAAACTCATAGCGTAAGAGAATTTCTACAAATTGCCTGCAAAGCCGCTGGCCTTGGAGATTACGAGAAATACTACAAACACAACAAAAAGTATGATCGCCCAGCAGAAGTTGACTTACTGATTGGCAATCCAGAAAAAACTCAAAAAACTTTGGGTTGGAAACCATCGGTCAATTTTGAAGAATTGGTTAGTTTAATGGTAGAAAAAGATTTGGAGATGGAAAGTAAAAGTTCTAGTTAAATAAAAATGCAAAAAGCCATTGTCATTATTCCAACTTATAACGAAAAAGGGAACATCACTAAAACAGTTGAAGCATTGGCAGATGTTTTTAAAACAATCAAAAAATGGCAAATGAAAGTTTTAGTTGTTGATGACAGCTCTCCAGATGGCACATCACTAGTCGTCAAGGATTTACAAAAAAAATTAAGCTTCTTAGAGCTTTTAGTAAACAAAAAAAAGTCTGGTTTGGGCGGCGCTTACTTAAGCGGCATGAATTATGCCTTTAATAAATTAGGAGCTGATTTGGTTTTTGAATTTGACGCAGATCTTTCTCATGATCCACAAAAAATCCCTCAATTCCTTGCCAAAATTGACCAAGGTAATGATTTTGTTTTAGGTTCTAGATATATTAAAGGCGGCTCTATCCCAGAAAATTGGGGGTTTCATCGTAAGTTTTTGAGTGTTGTTGGTAATTTATTTATCAATTTCTTGATGTTGGATTTTTCTATCAGAGATTGGACAACTGGTTACAGAGCCATCAAAAAAGAAGTTTATGAAAGTGTTGAGAAAGAAATGCACGATGGGATGTTTTCTGGCTACACCTTTCAAATTGGTTTTTTGCATAAGGCTTTACGCAAAAAGTTCAAGATTACTGAAGTGCCTTTTCAATTTGTTGATCGAGTAATAGGTAAAAGCAAAATAGGACCAGAGTACATAAAAAATACCCTGTTATATCTTATGAGAGTCAGAATCAAAGAAATTTTAGAGATGAGAGTGGTTAAGTTCGCAATCGTGGGAGCCTTTGGCGCTGCTACACAATTATTGACATTATATTTCTGGAGAATGCTCTTTTCTTCAGAAAAAAGTTTTGTTATTGCTAATTTCTTGTCAATTGAAACTGCTGTAGTGGCTAATTTTATTCTCAGCAACATGTGGACATTCAAAGATCGTAAGCTCAAAACTAGCCAAATTCCTTTGAGTTTTCTTACTTTCAATCTATCTTCTGCAGGTTCAATTCTAATTCAAACTTTAATTGCTATTTTCACTGCCAATGTCATTGGCTTGAAACCAGTTTTTACTTTGCCAATTCTCAATAAAGTCATTGATACTGGCATCATCTCTGCCGTCATCGGTATTTTTGTTGGCATGTTCTGGAATTTCTTTGCTTACAATACTTTTGTTTGGAAAAAGAAGAAACACTAAAAATAATGTTGAGCTTGATTAAAAGAATAAAAATTGAACATTTATTCTTATTCACTATCTTATCTCTATCCATCTTCTTGCGTTTCTACAATTTGAGTGGCTCACTGATGTTTCAAGGAGATCAGGGTAGAGATGCTATGGTAGTAGCCAATATTTTCAAGCATTTTGATCCAGTTTTTATTGGTCCAGTCACTAGTATTGGCAACATGTATTTGGGTCCATTTTATTATTATTTTATGTTGCCATTCTTATGGCTTTCTTATCCTAGTCCAATGGGGCCTGTTTATGCTGTTGCTGGCTTATCTGTACTAACAGTTTTCTTAATATTTAAAATTACCAAAAAAATATTTGGTTCCAAGACAGCTTACTTAACCACTGTTTTTTTCGCATTAAGTGGGAGTGTAGTTAATCTGGCTCGCTTCAGTTGGAATCCAAACACTGCGCCATTTTTTAGTTTGCTAATGTTTTATTTCACTTATATGGCTTGGAAGAAAGACGGTAAATATTGGCTATTAGTATCAGTTTGCTTCAGTGTCCTAATTCAATTACATTATGTTACTCTTTTATCATTGTCTGGAGCTGGAATTATTTTATTAATTCAAATATTGGAAAAAATCAAAATTCATAAAAATAAACTTTTTATAAAAGAAAAACAATTTCTTAAAATTATTGTCTGTGCAGTTTTAATTTTCATTCTTTCACTCACTCCTTTAATCTTATTTGATTTGAAACATAATTTTTTAAATGCAAAATCATTTAGCAAAATTTTAATAAAAGAAGAAAGCTTTGATCTGGAAAGGAAAGCTGGTCGCAAAGGTTTGGCCGCTATTACTAAATTTATCAGCATAGATCTAAGAGATAGAGCCTCACAAATATTATTGGAGCCAAGTTTTTCAATTAACCAAAATAATCATTGGCTTTTATTCGTCTTATTATTTTTTTCCATAACATATTTGATAAAAAATAAAAATAAATTAGTTGACGGTGAAATTATTTTATTAGCTTATTTGGTTCCTGGGATAATCGGTGTTAGTCTTTATCAACATCAGGTTTATGAGCATTACATCGCTTATTTATTACCATTCACTTATATTTTTTACGGATTATTTTTCAGCAAATTTAAAAATAAGTGGCTTATGTTCGTTTTATTTTTGCCATTTTTGGTTTATTTCATTTCTGTAAATATAAAAAAATATTCACTCAAAACTAATGACTGGACTCTGGCAGATATGAAAAGAACAAGTGATGAAATATATAAGCGAGTTGGTGAAAATGAGAAATACAACATTGTGCTTCTTTCTGAATCTAAAGATTTATATGGAATGAATTACAGATATTTTTTAAGCACCAAAGAAAATGAACCAGTAAAAATGGAGGATCATCAAACTGCTCAAAAATTATTTGTCATTAATGAAGAGAAAAAACAAAATAATATTTTAAATTCAGATATTTATGAAATAATAGTTTTTCCAAATAAAAACGTTAAGGAAATTTTTCAAATAGAAAACGGTCCAGAAATTACCGTTATATCTAGCTATAATAAATAAAAGTATGAAGCCATATTTATCAATCATCTTACCTTCATATAACGAGAGAAAGAATATTTCTAGAGGTGTTCTTGATGAGGTTTATGCTTTTCTTAAAGATTATGAAAAATCTTGGGAGCTGATTTTATCTGACGACGGTAGCACTGATGGAACTATAGAAAAATTAAAAGAGTTTAGTCAAAAAGATCGAAGGATTATAGTGGTTGCTAACGAGCACAAGGGTAAAGGGCCGACTGTCAAATCAGGCATGCTAAAAGCACAAGGCAATTGGAGACTTTTTACTGATTTTGATCAATCCACACCTCTTCGAGAAGTACGCAAATTATTAAAATACACAGCTGAGCATGAGGTTATTTTTGGCTCAAGAGAAATAATTGGCGCCAAGAGAGAAAAAGAGCCGTTTTATAGACATATCATGGGGCGTGGCTTCAATTTACTAGTTCAACTTCTAGCTGTTCCAGGAACACAAGATACTCAATGCGGCTTCAAGCTTTTTAGTGAAAAGGCTGCAACTCAACTATTTAATAGCTTGTATATCTACTCAGGTCAGAATCAAAGACAAGGAGCTTTCACTGGCGCTTTTGATGTTGAATTACTATATTTGGCTAAAAAGTATGAATTTAATATGAAGGAAGTGCCAATTTTGTGGAAGCACTTCCAAACAGATAGAGTTAATCCAATTCGTGATTCTTTTTTGATGTTTGCTGATATTCTACGCATCAAGATGGCTGACTGGACAAATAAGTATCCAAAGAAATGAAAAGCTTTTTACTCAAAAGTTATTTTTTACTATTCTTAATTTTTGCTATTTTTTCTTTTGTTTTGACTGACCCAAATCTAATCTTGCTGAAAGACGATTGGTTTGTTTCTTTTCAGACTTATTTATGGAAAAATTTTCTGCCACTGCAAAATTTCAGGACGAGTTTCTTTTTTGTTTTGGTAATTTTGATTTTTGCTAATTATTTGTTGATTTTAAAAAATTGGCAAAATTTAAAAATAAATAATAGAAAAAATTTTTGGTTATTTTTAATCGCAATTAGTCTTCCTTTAGTTTTTTCTTACAACGGCCTGTCTCATGATTTATTTAATTATATTTTTAATGCCAAAATGGTGGTCGAGTTTGGAGCTAACCCACACATAAAAACAGCTTTGGATTTTCCAGATGAACCAATGCTTAGATTTATGAATAATGTACACACTCCAGCCCCATATGGATACGGTTGGACAGCCTTATCATTGGCGCCTTATTTAATTGGCTTTGGTAAATTTTTCTTGACTTTTCTCTCATTTAAATTTTTTGCTTTAGCTTCTTTACTAATTACTCTTCTGATCTCTGAAAAATTTTTCAAGAAAGAAAAATATTATCAGTTGGCTTTATTTTTTCTAAATCCACTTGTTTTAATTGAAATTTTAAGTAGCGCCCACAACGACTTATGGATGCTTTTCCCAGCCCTTTTGGCAATTTATTTGGCAAATAATTTTTCAAAAAATAAATTACTTAAAATAGTTTTGATCGTATCCTTAATGGCCATATCAATTTCAATCAAATTCGCCACCTTAATCTTATTGCCATTCATTTTTTATGCGATGCTCAAAGAAAAAATTGGCCAATGGAAATATACTTACGATTTAATGAGCTTAGCTCTTTTTGTCCCGCTATTCACAGAAAGATCCAAACAATTCTTGCCATGGTATTTGATCTGGTCTTTGATTTTCATTCCACATACCAAAAATAAATTTTGGCGTAATTTATTAATTGCTTTTTCCTTATCATCTCTACTGCGCTATCTACCATGGTTCTACTACATTCCATGGATGAGCTTTCACCTAGACACTAGTAACATGCTGCTTTGGCAAAAAGCTATTACTTGGCTATTACCAACCCTCTACCTCTTGCTTAGTGGCCTTGTTTTCCTGTTTAATGGAAAGCGTGAAGAATAAAAATTTATTGGTTTTCTTTTGCTTGTTAGTACTCTACTTCTCATTGAATCTTTTTAGACTAACTGCTCTACCTGTTTTTGCTGATGAATCAATTTATATTCGCTGGTCACAATTGATTATTGATGATTTTGGGCGCTACTTTTTCTATCCAATGAATGACGGTAAAACACCACTCCTAATGTGGCTGACAGTGCCATTCTTGAAAATTTTTAGCAACCAACTCTATGCTGCAAGACTTGTTTCCGTCTTTGCTGGCGGCGTGAGTATTTGTGCAGGCTTTCTTATTCTGCGAGAACTAAAGGAGAAAAAAGCCGCCTATTTAGCTATGTTTTTAAGCATCCTTAGTCCTTTTATATTTTTTCATAATCGTCTAGCAATTACCGACTCACTGTTGTTTGCAAATTTGCTACTAGCTTATTACTTTGTTATTTTAATTATCAAAAATAAAAACTACTGGCCAATTTTGGGGTTTACGCTTTTTTTCTTCTTGGCCATCATGAGCAAAACTCCAGCCATTTTGTTTACTCCTCTTTTTTACTTGGCTATTTTCTTCAAAGATAAAATTAACTTAAAAGTAATATTGGAAAAAAGTATAAAAATCAGCATTGGATTGGGACTGTCTTTGGTTTTATTTTACAGTTTCAGAATAGTTCCCCTTTTCAGTCAGTTGTTTGCTGTTGGAGGAAATTTTTTACAAGATAAATCAACTATTTTATCTAAGGAAATTTTCAATGTTGCTTGGAGAAATTTTCTTTTCTTTTCTGACCAACTCGTTCATTATTTAGGATTTTTTATTTTATTTTTAACATTGCCACTTTTTGCTAAAACTAGAAAAAAACAAGTCATCTTACTTCTTTCTGCAATAGCTTTCATTTTGCCATTAATTTTATTTGGCAAAGTAATTTATTCTCGCTATATTTTGCCAAGTAGTTTCTTTTTCATTAGTTCTGCTGCCATTTCAATCAACAATTTGAATAATAAATTTTTAAAGCAATCATTCGTAGCAATTCTTGCCATCACTGGTTTAATATTTATAAAAAATGCCTATTTTAACATCGACAACCTACAACTAAGTAAAGCTGATCGCGTCCAATATCTAGAGGAGTGGTCATCTGGCCATGGAATCACTGAAACCGTAAAATACATTGAAGAATTAGCCAAAACCAAAAAAGTCGCTGTGGCTACGGAGGGATATTTTGGCACATTGCCAGATGGAATTTTATTAAACTTCCACAATAAAAACGTTGAAAATATTTATGTTGAAGGTATTGGTCAACCAATTATAGATATACCAGATAAATTTTGGCAAAAAGCCAAAGATTTTGAATTAAAATTATTGGTTGTTAATTCTCATCGTCTCAAAATGATCTTGCCGAATTCACAACTACTTAAAAGTTTCTGCCGACCAAATAATGCTCCTTGTTTGCAGGTTTGGGAAATAAAACAGCAATAAATTTTAAGTAAATTTTAACTTGGAGATTTATTATTTCTCCAAATGAATTTACTTGAAGATAAATCTTTTTTTGTCGATCAAATAATCAATGAAACAATTTTGCAAAATAAAAAATTGCAAAAAAGTTTTGTATATATTTTAAAAATAAATTTACCAGAAAAAACAAAAATGCTTGGAAATAAAATTCATTTCCAGTATTTTATCTTGAAACTTATAAAAAATGCTGAAAATGCATATGAAAATAATTTAAACAATAAAATTATCCTAATAAGCTGCAAAATGGAAAATAATGACATTTTTTCTATTAGCGTAACTCACGGAGGTAAAAAAAGAAATCTGCCCATATTAAAAGATAATTTATCATCATTTTACTCACCTTTAAAAATTATTAAGAAAAAAATATATTGCAGAACAGTTAAATACTATTTCTCTACAAATAAATAAGTCTATAGCCTCTGCCTTTAATTGTAATAATTTTAATTTTTTTTATATTAATTTTTATTCTAATTCTTCTAATATAGACGCTGATTGTTTTTTTCGTTGGCAAAGGTTCCTTACAACCCCAAACATAAGAAGAAATCATTTCATAGGTAACAATCATATTTTTATATCTATTTAAACATTCGAGAATTTTTAACTCCTGAGGTCTAAAGTGATTGTTGTAATTCAAAACGGCCGAATCTTTTAATAAGAAACTATCTTCAACGATCAAATTTTGATCAATTTTTTCCAATTTCAGTAAATTATCAATTTTTAAAGACAACTCAGTAAAATTAAATGGTTTAGCTAAAAAATCATTAGCCAAACTTAAAGCTTTAATCCTATCTCTCAAAGATTTTTTACGACTAAAAAGCATTACCTTCATAAAAATATTTTTGTCTCTGATTCTCTCTAAAAGGTCAAAAACGTCTCCATCCGCCATTATTCGTTCACACAGTAATAAATCAAAGCATTTACTTTTTAATAAATTCTCTGCTCTAGAAATTGACTGAACACAATTAACCTCAAATCCCTTATTCTCTAAATAACTTTTTAGAAAAGATAAAATCAACCAATCATTTTCCAGAATTAAGACTTTTAACATTTTTACATCCTTATAGAACAAAAAATTACTTTCGTTATATAATTAGAAGTTAAAAAAATCTTAAAATTTTACTCCCGGGTAGTGAAATGGCATCACCACTGACTCTGAATCAGTTATTTCAGGTTCGAATCCTGACCCGGGATCAACAAAAATCATTGGATTAAAGATGTTTTTGTATTTTGCATACTAGCCTCAAAAATTGTTGTATGAAAAATCTTTTCTGGCTTTTCTACAGCATTGTCCATAACCTGTGTAAAAATTAAAATTAAAGATGTTTTTTTCTTTTCTAAATCAGCAATCTTAATTTTAATTTTTTCTTCTACTGATAAAATTGTCTCTGACAAATCAGGTCTTCCTTCTGCTTCTTTTCTAGCACTATTTAAAGCCAATTCGTGAGCTTCTTTTTCATCCTCAATTTTTGCAATTTGCTCAAAAAGAAAAATCTTAATTGCATTAAGCAAATTAGCAGTAACTTGCTCCCACATTTTTGTGGCGAAGAGAGATCCTTCTTTGAGTTTTATTCTTGAGTCGGCTTCAATTTTTTCCAACTCTATAAAAACTGGTGTGGCCAAAAGAGACAATGGAATACCGAATTTTTTCCTCAATTCAATAGCGGTGGCTTGCTCAATTGCAGCTTCCTGCAAACCAGCCAGTCTTTCTTCGAAATTACTCAATTCCCACAAATTAGCTCCAATCATATTTCTTAAAATCATTTGAGCATCTGCAAATTCATGACCAAAGCTACCCAATTCTTGCCAATCTTGTTTAATTTCACTTGGGCCAGAACCAATACTCGAAGCCATTTCCAGAGCTGTTCTATTCATAAAATCTTTCCAAACAAGAAATGCCTTTTCTTGATGTATAAATATTTTGCCCTGGTCTTTTTACAAAAAAGCTCCCCTTTAGGGAGCATCGATTTTAAAATAAAGTTAGCAGTTCTAACTCGATGCTCGTCAAGATTTCTCTTTTGCTGAAGATCGGACTTATCTAAAAGAAGAAATACCGTTGCGGCACAGTTGTAGATTTTCACTACATTCCACAGCAAACAAAATCCTAACAAAAGAAAAATGAAAGAACAACCGGCAATTTAAATTGGTTGACTATTTTTTAATGGTTTGGAATTTAAGACAAATTTTTTTCTAAGCGCTATTCTAAAAGAAGTGCCCTTCTTAGGATTGCTATAAACTTTAATTTTAGAACCAAAGTCTTTAGTCATAATTTCTTTACAAATATACAAACCGATACCTAAAGATATTTCTTTTTCTTTGGTAGAGAAGTATGGTTTAAAAACATTTTTCATCACATCTTCTGGAATTCCTACGCCATAATCTTTAATTGTGATAAATAAATTTCTTGGTTTTTTATCTAATTTAATAAAGATTATCTTTTCTTGTTTTTTATCTTTAATTTCTTTATAAGACTCAATAGCATTGGAAATCAAATTAATTAAAACTCTTTCAAGTTTCATTCTGTCAGCAATAATTTCGAATTCTTTATTTGGTTGAAAAATTATTTTAATTTCATTCAACTTTCCATCATACTCAAAGAGATAAATAATTCTTTTAATTTCATCATTTAAACTAAAATAATCACTAGTTGCTTTAGAAGATAATCTGCAAGTGCTTGTCTGCATTAAATCATTGAGTTTATTAATTACAAAATGAGCTTTATCTACATAAAGCAAGTTGGCATTATTTTTTTCAGCAGTAGATAAAACAATATTAATAACAGATAAAACATCTCTAACATTATGAACGATGCCTGTAGTCAACTTTCCAATATCAACCAAAGAAGCAACTGCAAAGATTCTCTCCAATTGCTCATTTTCTAATTCTCTAGTTTTCTCTTCCAAGATTAATGATAATTTTTTTTGAAAAAAATCAATCATCAAGCTTTTGTACAATTTATAAAGAAAAATTGATAAAGTAACTACAGAAATCAGATAAATCAATAAAACCAAATCCACTCTATCCATTAAAAATATCGATTTTTTTTGCTAATTTAGTAAATATTTTCTTTTTAAAATTAATGTCATTAAAGAAAGCCTGAGTTTCTGTCAAAGAAAAATTTTCTTTTCCAAAAAATAAAAGACGATAAGTTTTCTGTATAAAAAATAAAAAATTATTAAATAAGTAAAAATTATTGTCTTTATTGTATTTTTTAAACTTAAAATCTTCATAAAAAAATAGATAATTTTTCACCCATTGATTAGCATTCATAAAAAATTGTTTGATGTTTCCACGATCGAAAACAAAAATCATTTGTAAAATTTCATATGCCTCATAAAGACTTCTCCTGTCTTTTTTAATAATCAAATCCCCTTCATCTAATAATAGATTAAAACACCAAGCATCACCTTTACCTAATTGAGGTCTTTTATGTTTTATTTTTGTAAGAATAATCAAAATTAAACGAGTGATCCATAAAGTTCCTTTTTGACAAATAATCATAAAATCTAAATCATCTTTTTCTGAGGCATTCCCAACAGCAGTTGAACCAGTTAAAACAATCGCTTTGACAAAAGAAATTTTTTTAACTAAAGATACAAAATCATTAATCTCTTTTTCTTTTTTTAGAATTAAATTGGATTTTTTGTTTCTATTAAATAAATCTTTTTTATTTAAATAAAAATATTTTCCATTAGTTTTTATAATTGACAATTTTAATAATTTTTTTAATGAATATTCTATTTTTTTCTTGGTAATAAAAAATTTTTTATTATTTTTAAAATTTTCACTAACCATTAAATGAGAAAGATTTGACGTTTTTGGCAATCTTAAAATTATTTCATCAAATGAAAGAGCGAAAGAGAAGCAACTGCTATAAGCCAAAGTCAAAAAAACTAAACGATCGAATTCATTTAAATTAGACATAACAAATATTGGCTTAAATATACGCTATAATTTAGATAATATGAAGATTTATTCTTGGAATGTGAACGGAATACGCGCTATTGCTAAAAAAGGATTTTTTGATTGGATTAATAACTTGGATGCCGACATAGTTTGTCTGCAAGAAACCAAAGCTTCACCCGATCAACTAAGCTTTGATTTGACGGAAATAGGCCCATTTGAGAGTTCATTCGCAGCAGCAGTAAAAAAAGGATACAGCGGAGTTGCAACCTACAGCAAAATTAAGCCAGAATCAATCCAAATTGGCCTTAATAATCAAAAGTTTGATCAAGAAGGTCGCACCATCATCACTAAATACAAAAACTTCACACTCTTCAACATTTACTTCCCAAATGGCAAAGCTTCAGTGGAGAGATTGGCTTATAAAATGGATTACTACAATTTTTTGCTTAATTATCTAAAAAAATTATTGAAAACAGAAAAAAATATTGTTATTTGTGGCGATGTGAATACCGCCCATCAAGAAATTGACCTAGCCAGACCAAAAGAAAACGAGTTAATTTCTGGCTTTCTCAAAGAAGAAAGAGCTTGGATTGATGAGTTATTAGAACTTGGTTTTATAGATAGCTTCCGCCACATAAATCCAGCAAAAAAAGATGCATATACTTGGTGGAGTCAAAGATCTGGAGCAAGACAAAGAAATGTTGGCTGGAGAATTGATTATTTTTTCATTAGCCAAAATTTACTAAAAAATCTAAAAAGTGCAGAAGTTCATCCACAAGTTTTAGGCTCAGATCACTGCCCAATTTCTATTGAGCTAAGTTGATGTTAAGATTAAGAACATGATAAGCGAAAAATTTATTATTCTCGGAGCAATTCTTTCTTTTTATGGCGGACTCAGTTATTTAATAGATACTCTCAAAGGTAAAACAAAACCAAATAGGGTTTCCTGGTTTTTGTGGGCACTAGCTCCAGCAATAGCTTTTGCCGCAGAAATAGACAAAGGAGTCGGTTTAACTTCATTAATGACTTTTATGGCAGGATTCAATCCTCTACTTATTGTCATTGCATCTTTTGTTAATAAAAAAGCTTACTGGAAATTAAGCAAAATGGATTATTTTTATGGAGCTATCTCGATATTTGCAATTATCATTTGGAAGCTAACTGGAGAAGGAAATCTTGCCATTTTCTTCGCAATTTTAGCTGATGCGTTTGCTTCAATTCCAACCATCATAAAATCTTATCGTCAACCAGAAACAGAAAACAGCACAATTTTTCTATTCGCCATGATCAACTCAGGAATAACACTTTTAACAATTAAAGTATGGAGCTTTGCTCATTGGAGCTTTCCAGCTTACATTTTTATTCTTTGCGCTCTTATATATGCACTAGTAAAATTTAAGCTAGGCGTTCTTATTAATAGCAAAATAAAGAAGAATATCATTTAAAAGCTTATCAATTTGAGAATCACTAGCAGAATTATTTTTCAAAGACCATAATTTGCCTTGATTTTGTTCTCTGATTTCATTCTCCAAAACAATTTTCTTGTGAGCAAAATTATATTGGCTGTTAATGCGGTGTTTAATCTGCTCTTTATTTAAACCACGATTTAAAAGTCTTTCTTCCTGAATTTTTTGATCAACCGACAAAAGTATCATGTTGTAATTAGAAAGCTGACTCATTTCTGCCTCTACCAATAGAGCCGCATTCAGAATAATCAAGCCTTTTTTGTCCTTTAGTTCTCTGCGCAATCTAACTAAGATTGGCACCTCCATAATCTCATTGAGACGATCTAATTTTTGACGATCAGCAAAAACAATTTCACCCAAAATTTTACGATTAATGCTACCATCGGCATTGGCAACTTCTTGACCAAAAAAATCAATGATTTGTTTTCTAACTATTGCATATTTTTCTTCTTGAAGATCAGATTGAATTTGCCAAGACAGATGATCTAATTCAATATTATGAGCTTGAACACCCATTTTTTTGGCTAATTCAACAAGTTTTTTACCAATATAAGATTTGCCGGAACCAATTTCGCCACTTAAACCAACAATAAACTGTTCACTGAGCTTACCCTCCACACACTGTTTGACATATGCTGGAACATAATCGTGAATTAGACCCTGCTCCTTCTGGATATCTTTGACCGCACTAGAGCTAATATGGGCCAAACCAGGTTTAGCAAAAAGAGCAAAAGTATCTATGCCAAGCTTCTGACTATCCCCCAAATTATGCAAGCCGAGTTCGTATTCAAAATCTTGAGCAGTACGAATACCTTTAACAATCACATCAATATTATTTTCATAAGCAAAATCAACCAACATGCCAGAAAATGATTTCACTTCAACATTTTTAATATCTAAAAGCGATCTTCTAGCCATTTCTGTTCTTTCTTCTTGTGAAAAAAGATATTTTTTGGCTGGATTCATGCCAATGGCTACTACCACACGATCAAAAACAGCGGCCGCTCTCTTGATAATATCAATATGACCAAAAGTAATTGGGTCACCAGAAAAAGCATAAATAGCTGACTTCATAGATGATGCAATTATAGCATTGCATGATACAATTCGAGGCTATATGGCAGAAAAAAATCTAGAACAAATGGCTCAAACATTAACCATAGATGTAACAGATAATATCTTAAAGCAAAATCTTTTATCTTTTGCTTTCTTTACCAGATCAGGAGATGTGAGAGCTTTTCAGGATCTTCTAGACTTCATAGAAGAAAAGGTTGTTTCTGAAGTTCTAAACATCGTTAATCCAAGCTTATTTGCTGAATTTTTGGATATTGTTAGAGAAAAGCGCGATGAAGCTATTGAAGATTAATCTTCGATCACAATTCTTGCATCAAGCACCTTAGCACCATCTTTGGTGGCCAACAAAGGATTTATATCAAGCTCCACAATTTCTGGAAAATCACTCACTAATTGACTCAATCTTCCAATTGCCTCAATGATAGTTTCTTTGTCTGCAGCTGCTTCACCTCGAGCACCTTCCAATAATTTATTGGAGCGCAAACCACTGATCATTTTTAAGACATCAGTTCTAGTTAGTGGACCAAAAGCAAAATTAACATCCTTAAAAATTTCTACATAAATACCACCCAAACCAAACATTAGCATTGTGCCTAAAGAATTTTTGTTAACTCCAAGAATTAATTCTATGCCTTTTTGAGCCATCTCCATCAAGAGAACTCCTTCTAATTTGGCGTCTGGCTTATTAGCGCTCACCCTTTGCATCATTGCTTCGAATTCAGTCACTACGTTATTCACATCAATATTGAGAGCTACGCCGCCAACATCACTTTTATGTAAGATGTCTGGAGAAACAATTTTCATGGCAACTTTACAATTAAATTCCTGCATAATCACCAAAGCTTCTTGAGCAGTTTTGGCCACAGCCGATTTAAGCAAAGGAAAACGATAAGCACTCATAATTTCCATGGCTTCTGCCTCTGGGAAAGAAGTTTGTCCATTAGCTTTGGCTTGAGCAAAAATTTCTGTTACTCTGGCCTTATCTACATCTTGATAATTCAAAAATTCTTCATTTTGTTCTTTGCTCCAATTGGAGAATTTGGCAAAAGCTGCCAAAGCAGCAGCAGCTGGTTCTGGGAAAGCCGTAGTAGCAATTTTATTGGCACGCAAAATTTCCACGCCACTTGCCACCAAAGCTTTGCCCATCAAACTCACTACAATTGGCTTGTTGCTAGTTTGACGCATTTTGACCACTGCCTGAGCAGTTTTTTCTGGTTCAGTCATTGATTGAGGAGTTAATAAAACAATTATTGCATCAGTATTAGGATCTTTAGCGATTGCATCAATAGTTTTTTCATAAATTTCGCCAACCGCATCACCCAAAACATCCACAGGATTATGAGTACTGGCAGAAGGAGCTAAAAATGAACGTAGCTCCACCACTGTTTCTGGAGTAAGATCAGCTAAAGCCAAACCACTTTCAATCACTGCATCAGTAGTCAAAACTCCTGGCCCACCAGCATTAGTAATAATCGTTACTTTTTTGACTGATTGAATCTCATTCATGGAGAAAACTTGAGCCAAATCAAATAATTCACTAATGCTATTGGCGCGAATCATACCTGCTTGAGCAAATAAGGCCTGATAGGCGCTATCGCCGCTACTCAATGAACCAGTGTGAGAGGCGATGGCGCCTGCACCGGCAGCGGTTTTACCAGATTTTAAAACAATTACTGGCTTTGGGTTAGACCCACGATTGAGTTCGCGCAAAGCCTGAATGAGTGAAGGAGCATTATCCAAAGACTCGGCATACATACAAATAACTTTAGTCTTAGGATCAGCGTGCAAATACTTAATTAAATCTAATTCGCTTAAAGCAGCTTTATTACCAATACTCAAAAATTTTGAAAAACCAATGCCAAGATCTTTGGCATAATCCAAAACTGCAGTACACAGAGCACCACTTTGAGAGAAAAAGGCTACATCTCCAACTGGTGGCATCACGGCAGCAAAAGAAGCATTCATTTGATGTTCGGCATTAATGGCACCCAGACAATTTGGTCCAACCAAAGTCACACCTAATTCATTACAAACAGCTGCTAATTGTTTCTCTAATTCCAAATTACCCATTTCTTTGAAACCGGCAGAAATAACGATTGCTGCTTTAGCTCCTTTGGCAGCGGCTTTTTTAATTTCATCAGCTACAAACTTGGCAGGAATCGCCACTACCACCAAATCAATATTACCCTCAATTTGGGCAACGTCAGCATAGACTCTTGTACTATACAATTCACTAATTTTTGGATTGACTGGATAAATTTTGCCCTGATAACCTTGTTGTACTAAGTTTTTAACTACATCATTGCCAACTGTTTTTTCTCTGCTGCTAGCACCAATTACAGCAATTGCTTGTGGATAAAAAAGGCTATCTAAATTCATAATTACTTTCTATTTTATATCTAAACTACAATTACTTTTAAACCCAAATATTTTTTAAATATTTTTTCTGCTTGGTCTAAATCTGCTTTGCTTGGAGGTTTAACTCCATCGAGCTCATATTTTCTACCCAAAGCCTTATATTTAAAAACTCCTAACTCATGATAAGGAATAATTTCCACTCTTTTGACAGTTTGATAATTAGCAAAATATTTAGCCCATGTCTCCAAATATTCAGGTTGGTCAGTCCAACCTGGAACTAAAACATAACGTAACCACATTTCTTGGCCAGTTTTTTCACGATAAGCTGCATTTTTAAGTACGTTTTCATTGCTACTTTTGGTCAATTTTTGGTGCCAAGCTGGATCAATGTGTTTGACATCCAACATTACAATATCGGTTAAGGCGTATAGGTCTTGAGTATTTTGGTCAAAGATTGCTCCGCAGGTGTCCAAACAAGTATTAAAACCTAGCTTACGGCATTCCTTAAAAAGCTCAATTAAAGCTGGAGCTTGTAGGGTTGGTTCACCACCAGAAACAGTTAGGCCACCAAGTTTACCAAAATATGTTTTTTCTTTTTCCAAGAGTTTAATAATGTCATTTGTGCTCATCAATTTCATTTCTTTGGTCTCTAGAGCTTGAGTGTCAGGGTTATGACAATAAGCACAACGGAAATGGCAACCTTGTACAAAAACTACAAGGCGAATTCCCGGTCCGTCATGAGTGCCAAAAGTATCAATTGAATGAATTTTTAACATTTACAGCCTACATGCTTTCATGAAAAGTTCTTGCAATCACTTCTCTTTGATGATCTTTACTCAATCTAATAAAATTAACCGCATATCCAGAAACACGAATTGTTAGCTGTGGATATTTTTCTGGATGCTCCATCGCATCTTCCAAAGTTTCGCGATTGAGAACATTAACATTGAGATGGTGGGCACGCTTATTAAAATAGCCATCAATCATCGCCAAAAGATTATTGATTTGCACTTCTTTGTTCTCACCAAGAGTTTTGGGGACAATTGAAAAAGTATTTGAAATACCATCTCTAGCATTCTCATATTTAATTTTGGCTACTGAATTAAGCGAGGCAATTGCTCCAGAATGATCGCGGCCATGCATTGGATTTGCTCCAGGAGCAAAAGCCTCACCGGCTTGACGTCCATCTGGGGTAGCTCCAGTTTTCTTGCCATAAACTACATTAGAAGTAATGGTTAAAACTGACAGAGTGGGAACAGCATCTCGATAAATGTGTTGTTTAGCCAACTCAGCATTAAAGTCACTGACCAATTTCTGAGCAATCGAATCTACTTTATCATCATCATTGCCATACATCGGATACTCGCCTTCCACCTTGAAGCCAGTGGTCAAACCCTCTTCATTGCGAGTGGCTGTCACTTTGGCAAATTTGATGGCAGAAATTGAATCTGTCACCACACTTAAACCAGCAATTCCAAAAGCCATATTTCTTTTAATTTTAGTATCCATCAAAGCCATTTGAGCACGCTCGTAATAATATTTGTCATGCATGTAGTGAATTACATCCATAGTATTAACATAAGCTTTAGCAAGGTAAGCCACAGTTTTCTTAAATCTTTTTTCAAAATCCTGATAATCAATTGGGCCTGCTGGTAATTTTTCAATATCTGGCACTATTAATTCGCCACTATTTTCATCACGACCCTCATTGAGAGCAAGTAATAAAGCTTTGGCCAAATTGCAACGTGCACCAAAAAATTGCATTTCTTTGCCTGTCTCCATCATTGAAACACAACAAGCAATACAATAATCATCACAGTGACTAACATCACGCATTAACTCATCGTTTTCATATTGAAGTGATGATGTGTCGATAGAAACTTTGGCACAAAATTTCTTAAAGCCTTCTGGCAATTTATCAGACCAAAGAATGGTTAAATTTGGTTCTGGAGCTGGACCAATATTATAAAGACTTTGCAAAAATCTAAAGCTAGTTTTGGTAATTTTGTGTTGACCATTTTCAAAAAACCCGCCCACACTTTCTGTGATCCAAGTGGGATCACCAGCAAAAAGTTCGTTGTAGGCGTTCATGCGTAAATGACGAATTAGACGGCATTTCATGATGAAATGATCAACCAACTCTTGAGCTTCAACCTCGGTTAGACTGCCTTCAGTCATATCTCTCTCAATATAAATATCAAAAAATGAACTGACATTACCAAGACTCATAGCCGCACCATCTTGTTCTTTAAGAGCAGCTAGGAAACCAAACCAAGTCCATTGAATCGCTTCCTGAGCAGTTTCTGCTGGTTTAGAAATGTCAAAACCATGATCAGCCGCCATAATTTTCATGTCCTGCAGCGCTTTAATTTGTTCACTAACTTCTTCGCGCAATCTAATGAGATCATCAGTCATCACTCCATCCAAAGCTTCACGATCTGCTTTTTTGAACTCTATTAAGCGGTCTATACCATAAAGAGCCACACGGCGATAGTCACCAATAATACGACCACGAGCATAATTGTCTGGCAAACCAGTCAAAATGCCAGTTGAACGGAGCTGACGCATGGTTTTGGTATAGGCGTCAAAAACCCCATCATTATGAGATTTGCGATATTTGGTAAAAATTTCAGAAACTTCTGGATCAACCTTATAACCATTTTCTTCACAAGCAGCCTCTACTACTCTAATACCACCGTAAGGCTTCATGGCTCTTTTGAGAGGAGCATCTGTTTGAAACCCAACAATTTTTTCAAGTTTTTTATCTAGATATCCTGGCTTATGACTAGTAATAGAAGGAATGGTCTTTGTATCGACATCCAAAACACCACCGTTTTTGATTTCTTGTTTAAGCAATTCGCTAGATTGCTCCCAAAGTTTAGTGGTAGCTTTGGTAGGACCAGTCAAAAATTGGTCGTCTCCATCATATGGAGTAATATTATTTAAAATAAAATCACGAGTACTAATTTCTTCTTGCCATTTTCCTGGCTTAAATTGCTTTTTCATATGAATGGAATAAGACCTTTCCAAATTAAATAAATTCAAATACTTTGAGGGAAATTGTAGCGAAAATACATAAAAAAAGATAGAATGAGTAAATGAAAAAAAACAATAAAATGGTTTTAGAAAATCACGATACTATTTACGATGTAGACAATTGGACTGTTTTTAAAAAAAATTTTCTTGCCGGTCTTTCTAGAAGTGCTGGAGGCTGGTTTTTCAATATTGTAATCCTAGCAATTCTGGCTTATGTTTTAATTCCTGTGTTTGGTTCTATGGTTCAGCGTATCACTGACGCTATTCCAAAAAATTTAAATGAAACCATTATTAAAATTGAAAAAACCAATAATTAATTTTTTTCTCCAAAGCAGAGATTTTGGCGGAGCAGAAAAATTTGCTCATGATCTTATCATTGAATTTAGCAAAAAAGATGTCTACATCAATTTCTATACCAATAATAATTATTTATTACAAAATTTAAATAATAAAAAAAATATCACGATTAAGCGCATCCCTGTCTATTTAGATTTCGCTTCTAATGGTAGAGGTTTTTTAAAAAGTCTTTTTTTAACTCCATTAGCAATTTTATATTTTTGGAAAATTCTTTCAGTCATCAAAAAACAAAAAACAAAACAAGTTCTATTCTGTTCAGGTTTTTCAGAAAAAATTATTTTAGCGCCATTAGCAAAATTATTTATCTTGCCAATCTATTTTATTGAATATGGACCGCTTGAACCACTTTTTACAAAACTTTTTGGTATTCCTAAGATACTTTATTATTTAGTCAAAAATTACGCCACAAAAGTCATTGTTCCTTCAAAAAATACCGAATTAAGTTTAAAAAACACTTTTAAACAAGAAAAAATGTTTTTAATTCCATGTGGTTCACCTAATCCAACAATAAAAAAAACTAAAGAAAGAATCAAAAGCAAAAGCATTGTTGTGATTTCTAGATTGGAAAAAGGTAAGGGACAAGATTTATTAATCAAAGCTTTCAAGCTTGTACAAAAACAATTTACAAACAGTGAGCTGTCTATTATTGGCCAAGGAAATTTTAAAAATAGATTAATAGATTTAGCTCAAAATGATCCCAAAATCAAATTCTTAAACTATGTTAGAGACAAGCAATTAATTTTAGAAAAAAGCGAAGTTATTGTTTGCCCTTCAGTTTGGCCGCTAGAAGGTTTTGGGCTAACTATAATAGAAGCCATGGCTTTAAAAAAACCGATTGTTGCCTTTGATCGAGCTCCAGGCAATGAAATGCTAAGAAGCAATCATAATGCTTTACTAGCCAAAGATGGAGACATTAATGATTTGGCACAAAAAATCATGCAACTTTTTAGCAATCCAAAATTAGCGCAAAAACTAGCCAACAATGCCAAAAAAGATTTTCAAAATAAATATCAAATTAGCAAAATCGCCGAAAAATATTTAACGCTTTTGCAAAACTAAAAAACGTTGATTATTGAATTGATCGCTAATTTCTTTGATTGAAAAAAAATCATTTATGCTTGGAAAATTATCTTCAATAAATTTTGATGTGTGATTTTCATAAACCTCTAAAAAAATCTTGCCATCATTGGTCAATAAATTATGCTCAACAACCTGGGAAAGCATTTTGTCAATTAATTCAAATCCAGTTTTGCCACCATCTAGAGCTAAAATTGGTTCATAATCTCTGACACTTAAATCTAATTTTTTAACATTAAAGCTTGGGATATATGGCAAGTTGGCAACAATCAAATTAAATTTTCTTGATATAAAAATTTCAGGATTACTCAACAAATCACTTTCTAAAAAATCAATTTTTTTTAGATGTGATCCCTCAAAAAGAATATGAAAATTTTCTTTAGCCAAATTTAAAGCTAATTTGGAAATATCTGTAACCACGAAATTTTCTAATTTTAAGTACTGATTATTTTCCAAAAAATCAAAAAAAGCTAAGCTGATTGCCCCACTGCCAGTTCCAATTTCCAGATAAGAAATTTTTTTACCAAGTAAATTGTTGGAGACAAAATCACTCAACAAATCAACCAACTCCTCTGTTTCAACTCTAGGAATTAAAACATTTTTATTTACTTTAATCTCTAAATCTTTGAAATTAACAAAACCAGTTAGATATTCAACAGGCAATTCACCTCTTGTCAGTAAGTCAGCCTCAGCTAAACCATATTTAAACAATTGTTTTTTTTCGTAGGCACTAAGTTCTCTTGGCTTATTCATAAAATTAGGCTTGTAAAATTACTAATAATAATGCATATTGTATGCTACTTTAATATAAATTTTTATAGAAAGGCCTTATGGCAAAAAAAGCGCAACAAAAAGAAGCTTTGCCTGTAGTTGGCAAGTTTTCTTTTCAAGCTTTCATTAATTTTATGAATGCTAATTTTTCATTAATTTTGTTATTAATAATGGCTTTTGCATTAGGTTTTCTTAGTGGTTCACTATGGACACAAAACAAAATGCTAAAGAACGGATCAGGAAGTGGCACAGCTGCAGTAGATACTAAAGCTGCTGAAGCTGCCGCTAAAAAGAAGCTAGAACAAGTCCCTGCTTTTGATCCTAAAACTGACCATTTCCGAGGCAATAAAGACGCTAAAGTTGTCTTGATTGAATATTCAGATTTTGAATGTCCATACTGCAATAAGTTCCATCCAAACATGTTGGAAATTATGAAGAATTACGGCGACAAAATTGCTTGGGTCTATAGACATTATCCACTTTCTTTCCATCCAAATGCCGCTCCATTAGCTCAAGCTAGTGAATGCGTGAGCACTTATGGTTCGCAGGAAGCTTTCTGGAAATTTGCCGACAGCATTTATGAAAAAATGGGAGACGGCACTATTTTTGGTAAAGACAGCACCAATAAAATTGTCAGTGAAGAGATGATTCTTTCTCTAGCTAGCAGTGCAGGAGCCGATCGCAACAAAGTCAAAGCCTGTATTGATAGTAAAGAAATGGCTAGCAAAGTTAAAGATTCACAAGCTGGTGGCACTAAGGCTGGCATTACCGGTACTCCAGGTACCATTATCATCAGCAAAAAAGGCGGTTATGACCTAATTCCAGGTGCTTTACCTGTTGATCAGGTTGAGACCATGTTAGAAAAACATTTTTAATCTCTTAAAGATTAGATTAAATAAAAACCGTAAGCCAAAAGCTTACGGTTTTTTAATATCTTTAAGAATTAGCTGCAGCTTATCATTACCATTGTAACTATTAATATCTAAAGAAACAGCTAAATCAATTGATTCTCCAATAATAAACTCAGATTGTAGAGCCGCTCTACCCCAAGCTAAAACCTCATATTCTCGTTTTTGATCTGCAAAAGCTACAATTAATTTAAGATGTTCTGCCTCTTTGCCCATTGTTTTATAATTTTTTAAAATTAAATTTTTTAAAACAAAAACTGGCTTTTGATTAGCCAAACCAAATGGTGCAAACGTTTCCACTAAATCAACTGTTTCTAGATTTAATAAAAATTCAGGCAGAATTGTTTCTGTTTCTAAAATTTTTTCCAAATTTTGATTTTTAAGCATTTCTCTAGCTTTGTCTTGCATGGCTTTTTTGACCAACTCAATTTTGCTGCTTTCAAGAGCAAATCCAGCTGCCAGAGGATGACCACCAACCTCCAATAAATCTTTTTTGAAAGAACGAATAAATTCAGTAATGTTAAAACCAGGCAAAGAACGAGCAGAAGCCTTAGATACTTGTGGGCCAACACTAATGACAATGCTTGGTTTGGAAAATTTTTCTGTCATTTTGCCAGCAATTAAACCAATAATCCCCTCATGATATTCTGTAGAATACAAAATGATAATTTTTTCTTCTTGTTCTTTGGCGATAATTTCCTCTGCTTTCCTAGTCATCTCTAAGGTAATATTCTGACGATTTTCATTGGTGCCATGCAACAATTCACTCAAAGCAATCGCTTTATTTTGATCTTTGGTGCAGAGTAAACGCAAGGCATCCATACCTTCAGCTAAACGACCCATGGCATTGATACGCGGTCCAATTTGAAAACCCAAAGTATAGGTGTCAATTTTTTCTGGTTTAATTTTAGTTAAAGTAAACAAGTGCTTAAGACCAAGATTTTCATTGGCTCTTAAAACCACCAATCCATACATCAATAAAGAACGATTAATTCCCAGTAAAGGCATCAGATCTGTCACAGTGGCAATGGCCACTAAAGCTAGAAGCTTCATTAATAATTTTTTTTCTTTTTCAGTGCTTAATTCTCTCGCTAAAAACCAAGCTACAGCGCAACCACAAATCTTAGTTGAATGGAAAACTGCCAATGCTTCCAATTTTTTTTCATCTTTTTGATGATGATCAGTTATGATTACGTCAATTTTTTTATTTTTTAGAAATTGCAAAGCTTCATGTGCCACAATGCCATTATCAACAGTGATGATTAAAGACAAGTCTTCATGAATCAAAAGTAAATCATTAATTGCTTTAATTGACAGACCATAGCCATGCTTAAGACGATTTGGAATAAAAGGCAAAACATTGTATCCAATATTATGTAGAGCTTGCCAGAGGACTGCAGTAGAAGTAATTCCATCAGCGTCATAATCACCAAAAATAATAATCTTTTCTTTTTTATTTTTAGCAATTTCAAGGCGATTCTTAATTTTGACTAACTCTTGTTCATCTACGCCTAAATCTTGTAAAGAAATTCTGAATGGCGAAATACCCTTAAAAAATGATTTTTCATCTTCTATTGCTCTATTTTTTAGTAAAATTTGTCTCAATTCCTCTAAATTATTTGGTTGACTAGCTGATTGAATATGCCATTTCATAACCCTATAATAAAGCCATGATCTTAAATTTACCATTTGAAGTTTTATACATCATGCATAACTTCACTCAAAATGGCTTTGAGAGTTTTTTGGTAGGCGGAGCTGTACGCGACCTTGTAATGAATTTTAAACCACACGAGGTTAAAGACTTTGACTTTACCACCAATGCTTCACCAAATGAAATTCAAAGAATTTTTACTGAAAGTTTTTACGAGAACAAATTTGGCACAGTTAGTGTAACCCATGATAATCTTTTGGTAGAAATTGCTAAAGAATATCAATTGCCAAAAGAAACCCTATCAGATCTGAAGAAAGAAAATAAGCAAACTGGAAGTAGAATTATTGATTTAAAAAATGCTAAAAAAATCCATATTTCTCTTAAAGAAAAGGCCAAAACAATAAATAAAAAAGACGATCATGGTCAAAGCAAATATCTACCACCATTTGAGATGACTACTTATCGTACTGACGGGAAATACATTGATCATCGTCGCCCAGAAGAAGTAACTTTTGGTAAAAGCATTGAGGAAGATTTAGAAAGAAGAGACTTTACCATCAATGCTCTAGCTATTTCCATCAAACAAGAATTCTTAAATAAAATTTTTGCAAATAAAAAGCTAGAAACTTCTTATCAAATTGATGAATCAAACTATGAAATCATTGATTTGCACAATGGCAGGGAAGATATAGAAAAAAGAATAATTCGCACTGTTGGCAACCCAGACCAACGTTTTAGTGAAGATGCCTTAAGAATTTTACGAGCTATCCGCTTAGCTGTACAACTAAATATGGACATTGAAACTGATACCTACTTTGCCATTAAGTTCCAAAGAGATGCTCTAAAATTTGTTAGTTTCGAAAGAATTAGAGATGAGTTTTTTAAAATCTTAGCAAGCGATAATCCAGCCAAAGGAATTGAATTGCTTGATCAAACTGGCTTACTCATAAATATTATTCCAGAACTTTATGAAGGTGTAGGCATGCAACAGCGAGGACATCACACTACTGATGTATGGACTCATAGCTTAGATGCTTTGCGTTTTTGCCCTTCACCAGATCCAATTGTACGGTTTGCCACTCTACTTCATGACATTGGCAAACCACCTTCCTACAAAGAAGAAAACAGTGAAATCACTTTTTATAGCCATGATATTCTAGGATCAAGAATAGCTAGTAAAATCGCTAATCGCCTCAGATTGCCAAAAAAAGATGTTGATCGCATTTTCACCTTAGTACGCTACCATATGTTCCATTATCAAGAAAATCATTCTGACGCTTCTATTCGTCGCTTTATTCGTCGCGTTGGTTTTGACAATATTGACGATATTCTAGATTTGAGAGAAGGCGATCGCCTTGGGAGTGGAGCCAAAAAAACCAGTTGGCGTTTAGAAGAAATGAAACAAAGAATAATTGGCCAGCTAAATCAACCGATGGGGCTTGATGACCTTGCTATTAATGGCCACGATTTGATGAATGAATTCAATCTTAAACCAGGACCAGTACTTGGCCAAATTTTAGATAAATTATTGGAAATTGTTTTAGAACAACCAGAACTCAATGAGAAAGCAAAGTTATTGGCAGAAGCCAAAAAACTTATCCTTTAAGTTTTCTTTTTGCACTGACCTGATCCCAAACCAATAAAAGTGGGACTGCATTAAATGTACTTGAGTAGGTACCAGTGATTGCGCCAATTAAAAGAGCCACCACAAACCAATGAATACTAGCTCCACCTAAGATAGTTAGGGTCAAAAGCATAATGATAATGGTCATAGAATTATTAATCGAACGACCTAGAGTTTCCAAAACAGCTGCATTGGTAATTTGCTCAAAAGAATAGCGGGCGTGTTTGCGCTTAAGCTCTCTAATTCGATCATAAACTACA
This sequence comes from uncultured bacterium, assembly GCA_903842795.1. Taxonomy (GTDB): domain Bacteria; phylum Patescibacteriota; class Microgenomatia; order UBA1400; family PJMF01; genus UBA1364. The sequence goes on from CAIMNJ010000008.1 coordinate 33,896, forward strand.
ATGGTGTCATGAACAGAAAATGAAAGTGTCGTTAGCAAAGCAGTTACAAAAAGCACATCAACCTCAACATTTAAAAAATGACCCAACAAGCTAAATGCTCCTATCAAAATCATGGAGTCGTGTAACATTGCCAAAACAGCACAAACACCGTATTTGAGCTCATCAAATTGCTTCCAAACATAAAAAGTAATAATACTTGCTACCAACAAAATAGCCGTCAAAGTTTTCTTCAAAAGCTCAGCTCCCAAAATTGGACCAACAGTCTCAAAACGTAAAACTTCAATTTTGCCATAACTTGTAGAAAGTTTTGAAACAATAGTGTCTTTTTCTTGATTGGTAATTTCTTTACCCTTGATAATCACCTTTTTATCACCTGAGCTTTGAATTACACTAGCTTCATAAGAATTCATAAGTTTACTTTTAAGATCATTTTCTGAATAACTGACTGATTTCTCCTGATCAGTAAAGTGCAACTCCATCAAAGAACCACCAGTAAAATCAATTGCTGGCTTTAAACCAAATAAAAACAAAGAAATAATGCCAGGAATTAAAAATGACAAAGAAATAAAAAAATATAGATTTCTAAATTTCATTATGTTCATGACTTGTTTCCTTCAACCTTATTTTTTTGTTTTCCAAAAAGTGGAACAAAAATTCTCAATAATAAACGACTGATAACCATACCAGTAAACAGACTAAGTAGCGTTCCCAGCAAGAAAGTTAGACCAAAACCTTTAACTAAGCCACTAGTATTGAGAAAAGAAAAATTAAGCGGATTGATCAAAACCAAAGCAGTGAAAATAGAAGCCATGTTAGCATCTTTGATGCTGTCCCAAGCTCGACCAAAACCAAGCTCCATGGCCCTAGCATAAGGATGGCCAACTCTTAATTCTTCTTTCATTCTCTCAAAGATTAGAATATTGGAGTCAACTGCCATGCCAATAGTCAAAATTAAACCAGCAATTCCTGGCAAAGTTAGTACAACGCCCATCACTTTGTAGAGAGCTATAGTCAAAATGGCATAAATTACCAAAGAAACACTAGCAATTAAACCCAACCAACCATAATAGATAATCATAAAAAGCAAGACTAAAGATAAACCAACTAATCCAGCTAAAATGCTCTTTTGGATTGATTCGTCACCTAGACTAGCTCCAATAGTTTTTTGCTCAAGAATCTTGATATTAACCGGCAAAGCACCCGCATTGAGCTGAATAGCAATCTTTTTGGCTTCTTCAATGGTAAAACCACCAGTAATGATGGCTCGACCATCAAGAATTGGTGTGGAAATTACTGGGGTCATAATTGGCATACCATCAATGAAAATTGCCAAGACTTCGTTGACATTGTTTTTAGTTACATTAGCAAATAAAGATCGACCCTCTTCATTCATTTCTAAAGAAATTACTGGTTTGCCACTCTGCTGATCCAACTGTGCTTGAGATCTCTTAAGTTGTTTACCGGTCAAACCAGTATCTGCAAAAGTACTCAACCAAGCTTGAGCTGAAGTAGTTGCCTGAGCTTCTTCCTCTGCAGTAAGTTTTTTACGCAACTTAAACTCCAATTGTGCTGTTTGCCCAACTAATTCCAAAGCCTGTTGAGGATCAGAAACACCTGGCAATTCAATGATTAAACGATATTTATCATCTTTTTTGGAAGTCTGAATAGAAGACTCGCTAATACCATAGAGATCAACTCTTTTGGCAATAATTTCTCTAGCAGATTCTAAGGCCACTTCTCGATCTGTAGCAGCAATGTTGTCCATTTCTGCCTCAAGAGTAACTTGCATGCCACCTTGAATATCTAAACCCTTGCGTAGCTGGTAGTTTTTGTAAATTTGCTTGCCTAAAAAAGTAAAGTTTATTGCAGGCTTATCAAAATTACCAATCTTATCTGGCAAAGCAATAAAGCCCGCTACAACCACCAAGAAAAAAATTAAGAATAACTGCTTAACTAATGATTTCTTTTTCATAAAATAAGATTTCACTCTAACAAAAAACTAGATAGTTGGCAATTCCCTATGACAAAATTCTAATTCATCACCTATTACCATAATTCTGACGCCATACATTGCTTCCATAATAAAAGGATCGCGACGAGCTTTACGAAACTCGAACTCCTCAGTCTCCAAAACAGCATAATTAATTTCTCGGCCAAAAGTTTTCTCTTCCCCTTTAATTAAGGCTTCTAATTCTGGCAAAACAATCTCACCAACCACTAAAATATCTAATTCATCTCTATTTAACTTTTCTTGATTGATGAACGCTCCTGTAAACACCACATAGCTGACATCGCCAAGCTTACGTCTATACTTTCTAATCTTTCGACCAATTCCAGTTGTTTTCACAATAATTCTTTGCAGCTCTTGAAAATACAGGTATCTTTTGTTGAGAAAATAATAAAGACGATTCGTGCGCTGTTCACTTTTTAACAAGCCGCATTCCAACATGCGATCTAATTCACGACGCACAGCATTGATTTCCTCCTTAACTAAACGAGTAATTTCACGCACATAAAACATTTCATTGGGTTGCGCAAAAAATAACTCCAACATTTTGACTCTTACTTTTGAAACTAATAAGTCGCTTAAATCTGCCATATGAATCCCTTTATTGAAGTCAATTTTTACTCAATTCCAATATTAACAAAAAACTTAAGAAAAGCAAATGATTGCTCGCGAATGCTTGAATTATTCTTTGGCTCTTTTAGCAAAAACCAATAAACGTTGATTAGTTGTTCCTGGTGGCCAACAAGTTTGTAAAACTATATTTTCACCATCATATTGTTGATAAAGAAAGGAAGTATCAGAAGGATCTTTGATTTGCTTTTCACTCACTTTATAGTGATATCTTTTAAGCTCGTGCCAAATATAAATATCATCACCCACAGCAAGCTTATCCAAAAGATAAAAGACTGCATTATATTGCACTCTAAAGCCAGGACTAGAAGAGTGAGCGAAATAATATCCCAATCCATTTGAATCTGGATAACTGGTGCTCGAAGCATGAGCAATACCCTGTTTAAGAGCAGCGCGGTACTGCTCTTCATCATTTGGATCAACGTTGAAAATTACTTTTTCATCTAAACCAAGTTTAGGGACTACAATGCCATAATCTTTGTTCTTTGAGGCATTACCAACAATCGTCATACCTTCAAAATTTGGTATGAAAAGAGCTTTGGGATTATTTAAGCCAGTAGATTTAAAGAGAGAAAGAACGCGATACTTAGCTTCCACAAAAAATACTGGTAAAAAAACTAAAATCAACCAAAGCAAAAAAGCTATGAATCCGAGTAACGCCAGGGCAGGAAAAAATTGGCGAAATTTCAGAATTTATTTCTTTCTTTTTTTGCTTGAACTTTTATATAAAGCTTTATTCATGTTCTTCGTGCCTTGAACAAAAGGATATGAGAAAGCTAAAGCACCGCCAACTAGACCAACCACAGACATCCAAGTGGGTGTTCCAGTAGAAGGTTGTTTGGTGATAGGAGCAGTAGTTACATAAACTGTTTGCTGACAATCACTATCATCAATCCATTGATCTTTACTGTCTTTGACTTGAGCTTTAACTTTGTATGTTCCTGGTTGAGAGTAATTGTGCTCAAATTGATTTGAGGCTGCCTCTACAGAATTATTATCGCCAAAATCAATCTTGTAAGATTTGATGTCGCCCTTATTGTCATAACCAGCTACTTTGAATTTAACCAAAGATGGAGCTTGATGATTCTGTCCATCAACAATGTAAAGATATGAGCAAGAACTACGATGACTCTCAATGCTAACCGCAGTTACACTAGCAGTTACTTCACATTTATCACTTTTAATCCAATTGTCTTTGCTGTCTTTGACCTCAGCAATGACATTGAATTTGCCAGAACTTTCATAAGTATGATCAATTTTGGCGTGTTCAGTTTCTATTCTTCCACCATCGCCAAAAATAAAACGATATTGCTTAATAGCTCCAAGGTTATCACTCGCTTTGACTTCAAAGGTCATTTTGGCTGGCACTTTAGTGTTATTCCCACTGATAATATTCAAATCATCACAAGAACTCTTATGCTCAATGCGATCATTTACAGCCAAGAAAAAAGCACCATCATTGAAATCCATATCTTCAATTTCAACATCATGACAGTCCTTGGCAGAACCATTACAAGTAATATTAACATTGGGTTTGCTGTAGCTTTCTTTCAAAAACTTTTCGTGTGCATAACCATCACCCCAACATTGAGCAGAAATTAATTTGTTTCCATCATTGGTAATTGCACTATATAAGTCAGCAACATCAGCTGAACCAGCTCCAGAAAAACCATTGCAAAGATTATTTTTTGGACTCACCCAACCAGAATATGGAGTATCCTTCATATCTGCAAGGAAAGAAACCTTATCACCAGCAGCAATCATTACGCCAGTGTGCCAGGCGTCTCTGCCTTTGACAGTTTTACTGTAACTCTTACCATTTATTTTTAATCGCAAAGTCGTATTAATGTCAGTCTTGTAATAAACCAAAACTTCACCAGCAGTTGTACTAGTAATAGTGTAATCAAGAATACCCTTGTCTGTTCTGCCACAATGCTCAATAGAAACATCTTCACCAGAAAAATTAAATTTATAGAACCAAGGATTATCGCAGTGTGCGTCAGAACCCAAAGTACCAGTAAAAGCTGAAGCATTTGACCAGGTGAAAACCAATAAAACTAAAGCGAAAAAGAAAGTAAAGATTTTTTTCATATTTTTAAAAAATAAAATAAAAATAAAAGAGCTGACAAGATTATAACTCGTCAGCTCTATACTTGTCATTAGATTGTCTTAAATTAAACCACTTTAGTAGGTAACTTCAGAATCATTAGCGAGAACAGAAATCCACACCTGACCTCTGGCCAATTCGATACCCTTGGCGCGAACGTCAACAAATTCTAATTCTGATTCACGATCTTTTTTGGTCCAATTAGCTTCAATTGGAGCCTGACCATGTTTGAAGATTAGAGCTTTGCCACGCCCAGTAGTGGTATAAAGCATATGCTTCTTCTCATCAATTGGGCCTTTTTCTGTGGTGAAAAGTATAATTACATTTTTAGCAGCCAATTGTTCTTCATTATTTATGTCCACATGAGCTTCTCCGCCATTGTTTCTTTTGTAAGAATCAGTAGAAACGTCATAGTTCCACTCAACTGCATACTGGTTATAACCAGTCCAAAAATCATAAGAGATTTTATTGGTGGAACCAGAAGTTGATTTTTCTGCTTCAAAAGTCCAGCCTTTATAAGCACTTTGCCATGGAGCAGCAGCAATAGTTTTTCTAGAAACAACTCTTTGAGGAGTTAGATTGGTCCATTCACGTTCATCAGCAATTTTCCACAAAGCTTCAGTGGTAGTTTCCATAGTGTGCTCAGTGGCAATTTCTTTGCCAGGTATACGATTGTAATTGCGCACAAAAGTTGGATAACCAACTGAAAATTGATTAATATCATTATTACCTTCCCAACCATAATCACGAATTTGACCAAGAGCATCAGCTGGACCAGCTACGTTGGCACCTCCAACATGGGTATACATTGGCAAGTTAAAACCAGAAGCCCAATCAATAAAATAAGTTCTAGCAGAACGGATTGGAGCTAAAGTGAGATTTTGATATTGGGCACCACAGTAAAACAAGGCGCCAAAACGAGTTACTCCTCCTTCAGCCACTGCTTCAAAAACTACATCGGCACGGCTTAAGCCGGCCTGTGGACGAGAGTCTGGAGTATTTTCAATCATCACAAAGAGTGGGCGACGTTTCTCCCAAGCATTCTTTTCTGTGATAGTGTAATACATGCCATTTAATGGACAAGCTTGATCTCTTGGTTCATTTGGATCAAGAGTTAATAAACTTCCAAGTAAAGTTTGTTCTGGATCATTCGAGGTGGTAGCAGAATTTGAATTATTAGTAGCCAAAGAATCTTTAGAAAAATAAGAAAATGCACCGAAAGAAAGACCAGCGCTAACAATATATAAAATTAGGGCAACTACTAAATTTTTCTTTGGCATTAAAATCCTTTCTGCAATCTAAAATCAATTCTCAAGTATATAATAAAGAAATTGTTAACAGAATAAGTAAAATAAAAAATACGACCAAAATTGTTTTGCGCAAATCATTAAAAATTAATTTTGGATCATAAGCAAAAATATCTTCTAAATAGCTCTTATTTTCATTTGCAGTTTTTTGAGTTTGAGATTTGACTTTTAAAATTACTTCAGATGATTTCTCATTTGAGTCTAATTTAGTCAGATTAACTCTATGATGAGCTTTTGCACGAATCTTGTCTTTTTTGCTGCGTTTTTTTGCCATAAATTGATTTATTTCAAAATATTTCTAATATCATTAAAAGAAACAACAATCATCAAAGCAAGTAAAGAGACATATCCAATAAGATTAAGATAATAAGCAATTTTATCAATTTTTTTGCGTTTAAAAAATTTTTCCATAATAACCAGAACTGCTCTACCACCATCTAAAGCTGGAATAGGCAATAAGTTCATAATTCCAAGGTTGATGGAAAGCAGTGCAGCAAAATTAACAATACTCAAAAAACCACCATCAAAAAAACCATAGGTATTGGCTTGATCTACTATGCCAATTGGACCAGCCACATTTTGACTTACTCCTTTGCCGGCAAATAGATCAGTAACAAGCTGACCAAGCGATTGAATAATCAAAAGACCAAGCTCAAAAGATTGCTTAAAAGCATGAAAAATAGTAGCAAAGGGCATGACATACCAAGGATATGTTTTAAAAATAGCCTCAGTAAAAGTTATCCCCATCGTTCCCTCGCCACTTGGTGTTTCTGCCGTAGTTCTCAAGTAAATAGCATTTTCTTGATACTCTTTTGGGCAAATTTCTTGATTACAAGCCAAAGTGGTTCGAACTATCACCGTCTCTCCTAAATGCTCTGAAACCAATTTCTTAACAGCAGCTATACTATTTACTTCCACCCATTGTTCATTAACTTTGAAAGCCAAAATATTGGTATTGCTAGATAAATTTGCCCTGATTGCAGGAGAATTTTCTGCCAAAGATTGAATTCTGACTTGATTATTCAGCGCTGTTGGAATGCCCAATTTATAAAAAACAAATGCAAAAGCCAAGATGCCAAAAATAAAATTAAAAAAGACTCCTGCCAAAATAACATGCAATCTCGCCTTAATCGATTTTTCATAAAAAGAATCAGGAGAAGAAGCATTGTCATCAGGACCATTTTCTCCTTCCATTTGCACAAAGCCTCCAAAAGGAATCAAATTTAAAGAAAAAATAGTATCCTGCCACTTAAAAAGCTTTAAAACTCTTGGAGGATAACCCAAACCAAATTCATTGACTTTGATACCGTATTTTTTGGCTGATAAGAAATGACCAGCTTCATGAATAATCACTAAAACAGACAAAATAATAATAAAAATCAAAGCTGCCATAAAATTAATTTAAATACTCAAAAGATCTTGTTCTTTTTTCTTAGCGATTTCTTCAAGTTTGATAGTATATTCTTTAACAGTATTATCCAGCTCTTCCACTTCTGCTTTGATATCATCCTCGCTAACTCCAGCAGTCCCCTCTTGTTTTTCTATATCTTTTCGCACATCAGATCGAATACTACGCAACATTACCTTTGCCTCCTCCTCTTTTTGATGCAAAATCTTGACCATTTCTTGACGTCTTTCTTGAGTCAAAGCTGGCACAGCGATTCTAATAATGTCGCCATCAACAATTGGATTTAGATTGAGCTGAGCTACCTGAACACCTTTTTCTATAGCCGCTAAAAGACTTTTATCCCATGGTTTAATCACCAAAAGCTGTGTGTCTGGCGTAGAAATAGAAGCCACCTCATGAATAGCCATTCTTGAACCATAAGCTTCCACAAAAACACCATCTAGTAGTTGCGCGCTGGCTCTGCCAGTGCGCAAAGTAGCAAAGCCATCCTGAGCGAAGCTTAAGGTTTTTTCAAATTTATCCTGATATGAAGATTTATAAATTGGCATAATAGTTAGCGAGCATTCTAATTGATATTAAACTCCAAATCAACCTCTGGAAAAGGTAAACTTTGCTTGGTGGGATCATGATCTTTAAGATCTTCTCTTAGATCAGAAACACGCTGATTAAGTGGATCCAATTTAACATTTTCAACGCCAGAATCAGGGACTACTGTTTTCTCTGGCTTTTTTCTAAAAACCATACCCAAAATAAAAATCAGCAAAAAGAAAAACAAAAGAAACATTAAAATATAAAAAGGTCGTAAACTTTTATTTTTTCTAAAATCTTTAAAATTAAAAATTCCAGAAGATTTGTTTTCAAAAAAAACAGCCTGGTCAACAAACTCTGTTTGATTGGTTGAAGATATTTCGTTGCGCCCTGACATAATTTAAATACTTAATAACTCATTTAAATAAGAAATAGATTGTGACAAATTAACGTAAATTGGATTAAGAGTACGTGGAAGATCATCATAAAACTTAGCTAAATACCAATTGCTACCATCACCTCTATTAAGAATGTCCACCCAAAAAGCATCTAACTTAAGTTTGGCTGACTCCAAGCTACGATTGGTTTCAAAACTTGCGCGGTCGATTTCTGGCAAACTTAAAGTACCTTTTTCTGCCAAATAAGTATCAATATCTTTCTTAATAACCAAAGCCTTGTCATGAATCATTTGCAAATTACCAACAGATAATAGAACCAGAACCTCATTGGCTAATTTACCAATATTTTTTTGATCATTGGTGAAGGTCGCTAAAGCTCCAATAACCTGATCACGATCATTGAGAGTATTGAGATTGGCTTGGTGATTTTTAATATAATTAATAGTTGCTTCTAGTCTGGTCAGATATTCTGTTTTCAAAGCCAATTCAATTCCTTCAGTGGCTACCAAATTTAGACGCAATAAATCTAAATAGCTAATCAAAACCTCATCTCGACTTAAACCTAATTTTTTACCTTTTTGAGTCAGATCTTCAATCGAAACCAAAGTTTGTAATTGCTGATATTGGTCATAAGCAATGCGATAAAGCTTATCTTGATATAAGTAATTCTCTAATTGAGATTGATAGATTGATTTGACCGTAACAATTTCTTGATCCAAACGCTCTCTTTCCCAAATCATGTCTGTCTTTAGATTGGCAGCTTCTTGAGCATGAACAATTGGCACCAACACAAAAAACATTAAGAAAAAAAGAACCAATTTCTTCATAGAAATCATTTTACAGTGAGCGTGCTTCTTTGGCTAGATGTCTATCCCTCGCAAAAGAAATAGCCTCATGCATCGATTCAAAAGTTCCAGTATCAAACCATTTACCTTCCACAAAAGCAACATCCAAGCTGCCTTCTTTGAGATAAAGATTGTTAACATCAGTAATTTCTAGTTCACCACGGTCAGAAAATTTTAAAGCCTTAACCTTATCAACTACTGTGGAGTCATAAATATAAAGGCCAGTTACTGAATAATTTGATTTGGGGACTTTGGGTTTTTCTTCGATAGAAATGGCCTTATTATTAGCGTCAAATTCAACCACACCAAAACGTTGTGGATCAGTTACTTTTTTAGCAAAAATACGACCACCACTCTTAAAAGTCTTAATCGCCTCTGAAAAATCATCTTCGTAAAGATTATCACCCAGAATCAAGGTTACATTATCTTGATCAATAAAGTCCTCACCAATCATAAAGGCTTGAGCAATTCCTTCTGGCTTGTCCTGAATTTCGTAAGTGAAATGACAACCATACTCACGACCACTACCAAGACATTTCAAAAAATCACCAGCATGATCTGGAGCAACAATTATCAAAATATCTCGAATTCCTGCTTTGATCAAAGTCTCAAGAGGATACTGAATCATTGGCTTGTTATAAACTGGCAAAAGCTGCTTGCTCGTTACTTTAGTCAGAGGATAAAGACGAGTGCCCGCTCCACCAGCCAAAATTATGCCTTTCATTTGTTTATCTGCCATATAACCTTTCTTTTTGACCAATCAAGGCTAACACGAGCCCTTTTTAAAAGCAAGCTAAAACTTATAAAGTGATCAAAACTATAATTAAGACCGCTAACATCGAAATCGACAAATACTCAAAAACAATTTCGCTATTAATCGTTTTACTCTTGGTGTGAGTGATCACTCCCCACAAAAAATATAAACTGCCGAAACCAGCAGCAATATATCTTTGCATTTGTCTATCTGGCCAAGCTTTCATAAAAAATAATACAAAAGCAGCTAATAAAACAAGCAAAAACAAATAAGCTAAATGGTTTTTTTTGAGAATATTTCTCATGGCAAAACCGCTCCCCCCTTAAATAAAACTAATAAAAAGGCTACTGTTACAAAAAGAGCCACATGAGCAAAATTTTGTCCAACCAAACGTTCATATTTCTTATTGGAAGCAACCAACGAATCGTAAACCAAAGTCAAAATAATCATCAAAACCACCAATAAGAAAAATGTTCTGGTTAAGTTGAGTGGCGAAAAAACGAGCTCATTAGCATTGGTAGTTCTCTCACCAGCCACCAAATCATTAGCTTGATAGTTTGGCTCGGCTGCCTTAGGCAACCTAAACTCTTCACCTCCAGTATTTTTCATGGTCACCGAAAGTGGCACGGCAAAAAGCTGAACCACCAAAGTAGTATTAAAACCCTTAAGATTGCCATCTACTACTGCTAAACCCATTTGAGCAAAATCTTTATTCATGATGTTTTCACGATGAGTGGGAGAAGCCATCCAAGCAGCTACAACTTCGTCACTATTATTAAAATCTCTAGCCAAATTTTCACCGGCATATTTGTAGACATATTTGGCTTCTTTAATAAAATCCCAAGCTTGCTTACCATCCGGCGCCACGTGAGCCCAATATTGATCATTAAACATATCTTGAGCCTTAGCTAAAGCAGCTTGGTTAAGCTCTTTGTTGATGACTAATGGCGGCAAGTTGGCCTTTGTACGCTCTTGATTGACTTCTGTTAATAAACTATTGACGCTAATATTCGAACTAAAACCAAGAACACGATCAGCGAAATCAGGAAAAAAGCGAATAGCATTAAATAATGAAAAAATAGCCAAAAGCACAAAACTCAAAACCAAAAGAGATTGTGGGTGTAAGAGTTTGGAGCGATATCTATTTGAGGCCTGTGGCCTAAACAAATGATTAACCTTGAACCAAAAGCTAGCGCTGGCTTTTTTTCTTTTTGCCATGAATAAATTTCATTATGACAAAAAAGCTAAAAGCGCACAAGGTCAGGGCTAAATAAATCAAGCCTGATGCGTTGGTTTTGCTAGCTCCCAAAACAACACCTGTCGACATGGCGGCAACTTGACTAGAATCTTTGATTTGAATGACTTGATTTTCTTGACAATGAAAATTAAGTAACAAATCAAAATTAGCTTGGATTTTTTGATTTTCAAACGCCAAATTTAAAAAATTAAAATCAAAAAAATACTTTTTTACTGAATTAGCATTAATAAAACCTAAATTATTTTTTTGCTGTAGAAATTTTTTGAGACCACCTTCAAAAAGTAATTTTTCTCCATCTCCAAGAGCAAGATTATTCATGTTTAATAAATCATTTGCTATTAAATTTTTAATTTCTAAAATAAATTCGCAATTTTGAGAACTATGATTATTAATTTCCAAAACAAATTGTTGTTCGAAAGGATTATTTACTTCAAAACTCTTAGCGGCAGAAATGATTTCACAAGCTTGATTTTTGGAAAAACAATCTAATTTGATTTCTTTCATAAAGATTCCACTTCGATTATTGAACTAATTGCAAACTGATCACCATTGCCAGAAGCAACATTAATCATTCCAGCGCAGGGAAATTCTGCTAAGTGAAAAATCAAATCACCTTTTTGATTGCTGTTAAAATTACTAAAATCAAAATTTGACCAAAGAAAATCATCGGTTCTAATCAACTGAACTTTATTAAGAAGTTTTTGGTTTTCATCAGTGCAAATTAAAAAATACGAGTCAGTTTTTTTGACTTCTTCATTAAGTGAAAAAATTAAAGTCAGAGACTGATCAGACTCTCTAATCAAATTAACATCTTTGATTTTGGCATTTGAAACTGTTGGGGGATTTGTGAAATTTTCTAAATAAGTCAAATTATTCACCTGCAATTTAAAATCCTGTACATAATTATTTTGATAAAAAATCGGCAGACGCTCAAGATATAGAGGGTTTAAACTCTCTATATCAAGTTCTATGTGATGCAGCATGCTATCAGCCGTAGAAGCATTAGCACTAAAAACTACCTGCTGTTCAAAGGCCACAATAAATAAAGGCAAATCTTCTGGCAAAGTTTGCGTAGCCTCTAACTTGTAATCAAAAGCAAGAATTTTCTTTTTAATCATGGTAGTTGGAGTTGGAGTTGGAGGTGAAGGTGGAATTGGAGATGGAGTTAGAGTTAAAGTTGGAGAAAAAACAACTACTGGCTGAATAAATGTTGGCGAAGGCACTTCAATTTTCTTAAAAAAATCCAAATAAATAAAATTACCAGACAAATTAAATTGATATTCAAACTCTGTCGCCCAAACTTTTGGAATAAAAAATAAGAATTGCAGCACAAGCAAAATAAAAATCATTAAAGCCATCATTACAGCCCAAGTTTACAAAAAGTGTAACGTTTACAAAACTAAAGCAAATTTGGTATAATCTCTGGACCAAGGCCCTATCGTCTAGCGGTTAGGACATCGGGTTCTCATCCCGATAACTGGGGTTCGATTCCCCATGGGGTCACAAGAAAAAAGCGCGATTTGTTCGCGCTTTTTGTGTAAAAACCTTATTTCAAAATTTCTTTTGGACAAAGTGGCGAAACAGCCATATTAAGCGATAACTTCACTGCTGGACAACCACCTTGACAAGCATGTACAA
>CAIMNJ010000009.1 GCA_903842795.1 uncultured bacterium
ATGATCGGCCACAAGGTAACTGAGACACGGTGCCTACACCTACGGGTGGCAGCAACTGGGAATATTGCGCAATGGACGAAAGTCTGACGCAGCGACACCGCGTGTGGGAAGAAGCTTTTCGGAGTGTAAACCACTGTGGCAGGGGAACAAATTTTGAGCGTACCCTGCTAGAAAGCACCTGCTAACTACGTGCCAGAAGCCTCGGTAATACGTAGGGTGCAAGCATTATCCGGATTTACTGGGCGTAAAGCGTACCGTCGGTGGCTTATTAAGTTTCGTCTTTAATACTGGGGCTCAACTCCAGATACAGGACGGAAAACTGATGAGCTAGAGTTTACTATGGGGAGCTGGAATTCTCGGTGGAGGGGTGAAATCCGTAGATATCGAGAGGAACACCATTCGCGAAGGCGGGCTCCTAGGGTATAACTGACACTCAGGGACGAAAGCTTGGGTAGCAAAAGGGATTAGAGACCCCTGTAGTCCAAGCCGTAAACATTCCTTGCTAATTGCTTGGTCCTTTATGGATTGAGTGATGTAAGCTAACGCGTTAAGCAAGGCGCCTGGGGATTACGATCGCAAGATTAAAACTCAAAGGAATTGACGGGGGAGCGCACAACCGGTGGAGCATGTGGTTTAATTCGATACAAAGCGAAAAACCTTACCTGGGTTTGACATGTACCTGCACGGCTTAGGAAACTAGGTCTTCTTCGAGAGTGGTACACAGATGTTGCATGGCTGTCGTCAGCTCGTGTCGTGAGGCGTCCACTTAAGTGTGGTAACGAGCGCAACCCTTATCTCGTGTTACAAGTGTCACGAGAGACTGCCCTGCTTTTTGCAGGGAGGAAGGAGAGGATGACGTCAAGTCAGCACGACCCTTACATCCAGGGCTACACACATCCTACAATGGAGCCGACAACGGGAAGCAATACCGCAAGGTGGAGCTAATCCTTAAACGGCCCCTCAGTTCAGATTGTGGGCTGCAATTCGCCCGCATGAAGTCGGAATCGGTAGTAATCGCAAATCAGCAGGTTGCGGTGAATACGTTCTCGCTCCTTGTACACACTGCCCGTCAAACCAGCAAAGTTAGCAACACCCGAAGCGGATGACCATAACTCGCAAGAGAGTGGCTCTTCTACGGTGAGGTTAGCGATGAGGGTTAAGTCGTAACAAGGTATCGCTACTGGAAGGTGGCGATGGATCACCTCCTTTCTAAGGAGAATGGGTAGGAGTTTTTTCACGACCTCCTTCTCCCATCTAGGGCAACCTAGATGAAACAAACAAAAAATCCTATGATCATGTGTCTAGGTCTCACTTTCTGTCACTGTATTTGTCTCCAATTGATGTTTACTTCTGTTCTAAATCTATCCAAAATTTTAGCCGCTTTTCTAAGCGGTTTTTTTGTACCAAATTTACTGCACAAAAACAGCAAAAAATCTTGAAAAATTCTCCTTGATTCATTACAAAGAAAAGGATTGAAAGATCAACAAAAAAATATATTGATATATCAATCTCATTACAAAAAGGCAGTAATTAGCAGAGCAAGTAATTGTCTGCTAAAAATCATAAAAGATTAAATATTATTGAAAAGAAAACTAAGAATTAGTAATGTTTACCACTTTGAGTCGACTATCACCGGCATCAATCATTTTTTGTAATTCTTTGGCTACAAAAACATTAAATTCATGACCTGGTTTAGTTACATCAATCTTGGCTTGAATCGGCATATTAAGTAGAGCAAGATCGCCAATCAAATCACCTAGCTTATGTCTAGCCGGCTCATTAGCAAATCTTAAAGCACTTGCCCAAGCTCCATTAGCCGCTACCAAAATTGGTGAACTAGCAATTTCAGCGAAAGGAGGTAAGTTAGCCAAAGCTAATTTTCTAATATCTTCCCAAGCTTCTTCGTCAACCTCAGAACGAATAAAAGTTCTGGCTGGAGCAATTTCTTGCACAAAATCATCTCGATTAGGATCGAAACTAGCTTCCTGCACACCAATTAAAGGATTGGAAGCAAAATCGATTGTCACATGGAAGTTGGCTTCTCCTGGTTCAATAACACAAGTAGAACCATCCTTTTCAAAAACCAATCTTTCTGTAATTTCCAAAAATTTACTTGGACCTGCAAAAAAATCTTTCTCTTGCAACATTTTTACAAACTCAAGAAATGAATAATCACCAACTGGTGGAGCACTAGCCCCATCAATGATGGCCATAACGTTCCAAATATTAAGTCCTGCCAAAGCTCCCAAAACATGCTCTATTTGTGAAACTTTGGTTAGATCATTAGCAAGTTCAGTTGATCTGTGTGGTCTCTCTACTTCGATGGCATTATGAACATCAACCGCCAAACGACTACCATTGACCAAAAAACTCAAACCTTTGGTATTGAGCGACTGCACAAAATGCAAACTCGAATCAGACACCTCAAACTTGTTAGCGTGCAAAACCTCACCATTAAAAGATCTAGTTTTTTCTCGCCAACCACCAAAAGGATTGCTTTCTCTACTTTCTGAAGCTGCCATTCTAAAACCTAAACTTGAAGCTCTAGTAATCACATCAACTGTCATCAATTCAGCAATACGAGGAGCATAAGAGCAATGTTGAAAACCACCGCCTTTGGCATGGTAAACGGTGCCGCCCCAAATCATTTGATCATCTGAAGGAAAGCGAATGAAGTCAGTCTCCAAGCTAGGAGTAGTCATTTCCCAAACATTTCCTCCCATCAAAACACCGTTAGGACCTTTTGGATATAAACCATCGTGAACCAAATGAGTTTGATAATCGCCAGCATCAAAAGTGTGGGTTTTACCTACTTCTTTGGCTTGACCATGAATATATTCTGTTCCTCCAGAAACAGTTGAGGCTGTTAACTCCCATTCTTGTTCTGTAGGTAAACGTAATCTTAGACCAGAAATTTTGCTCAGCCAATTCAGCGCAGTAACAGCATTGCCTTGAGTAGAATTAATTGCTGGATGTAGATGTGTTGGAGAGGCAGCAGTGCGCATCTGAAAGCCACCCATGTCATGAGCAGCTAATTCATAAACAATATTTGGCACCACAGTTTGTCCAATAAAGAAACCATAAGGCACCTCATTTTGACGGGCTGGACTATTTTGATATCTAGCCCCAGCTCTTCGATCTGGAGTAGGACTATCTGTACCTCTTGTATAACTACCTGGCTGAATAAAAGTTAAACCCAAATAAGCCGCTTTTTCTTCCTGAGTTTTTAAGCCAGCAAATTTTTCTTTGAGAAAAACCACCATTGCTTCTAAACTTCTTTTTTCTTCATCTGTGGAAGGAACTTTGATAGCAGCAAGACCAGTACTAAAATCAGGATTGGGAAAAGCCATTTCAAGCAGATCTAGATAAAACGGGGCAAGGCACTCGCTATGAACAGTTTCGATCGTTTTGACTTTTTCTGCCATATCTTAAATTAATAGCACATATTGTATCATAAGAGATCATAAAACAAAGACTTATAGGACAGATTTATAAATAAGATTGTGTTATAAAATATTGAAAAAATTACTTGATACATCAATCCTCACATCTTGAGAAACAAATTAGCAGAGCAATTCAATGATTGCTAATTGTCACAAATGATGCTAAACTTTTGACACTCTCGATGCAAAAGAGTAGAAAACAATACTTAAAAAAAAGATCGAGTGTGTTAAAATATACCTTTGTGCAAAAGGGTGTGTAGCTCAGATGGTTAGAGCGCAGTCCTGATAAGACTGAGGTCCTTGGTTCGATTCCAAGCACACCCACGCCGTCAAGCGAGGTTGAGACATTCACATGTGTCTGATTAACGAAGCGCGTGACTAGTACCCGGAGGGTACACGGCGACTAGTACCCGCATAGGGTACGAAATCAGGAAAAGAATTTTCCCCAAAGGTATTAGATTTTGAAAAATATGGAAAAAACAACACCAGTTCAAAAATCTCTACCGGCTAGCCAACTTACTTTACCAGTTATCCCAATTCGTGAAGGAGTACTTTTTCCTTCCACAGAGTCGGTTCTCACCTTTGGTCGCAAACTGTCTCTACAAGCAATCAAAGAAGGCAAAGGCGATGGTAAATATGTTGTTTTACTCACTCAAAAGAAATCCAACCTAGAAAGACCAAAGAGTACTGATCTTTATCAAACAGGCACTCTGGCAATTGTTGAAAAAACTCTTTCTAATGGCGACAGTGTAAGTGCGTTGGTGCGCGGCGTAGGCAGGATTAGAGTAGAGCGTTTTATTCAAGAGCGCCCTTTTTTGCTTGCTAGTGTTAGTAAAATTTACGACACCTTTGAAAGAGATGAGGAGCTAACTGCTCTTAGCAACCAATTGCAAAAGCTTTTTAAACAAACAGTCCAAATGGGCAAACAAATTGAGTTTCTCAATTTCATTAAGCTACTAAGCGGCGTCAATGAGGGTGAAATGGCTGATCAAGTAGCTAGCACTCTAAGTCTTTCCACCAAAGAAAAACAAGACATCTTAGAAATCAGTGATGTTAAAAGCAGAATCAAAAAAATCATTTTTTATTTATCCAAGGAAATCAAGGTCTTGGAAATTGAAAAAGATGTTTCTAAAAAAACTCAAGAAAAGTTTGATAAGCACATGCGCGAGAGCATTCTACGCGAGCGCATGCAAACTATCCAAAAAGAACTTGGTGAACTTGATGACGAGGCAGAAATAATAAATGAATATGACAAGAAACTCAAAAAGACCAAGCTTCCACTAGAAGTCGCCAACCGCATCAAAAAAGAAATCAAAAAACTAGAACAAATGTCACCTAATAATCCTGAGGGCTCTTACATTCGCAACTGGTTGGATTTAATTTTGGACTTACCATTTAATAAATTTAAAAATCAAGCAATTAATATCAAAAAAGCTGCTGCTGTTTTGGATAAAGACCACTATGGCTTGGAAGAAGTCAAAGATCGTGTTTTAGAATACATGTCTGTTTTGCAACTCAAGCAAAAACAGGCTGAAAAAAATAAACAAAAAACCAAAAATCAGAATGTTCCCACAATCTTATGTTTTGTTGGCCCTCCTGGTGTTGGTAAAACTAGCATTGGCCATTCAATTGCAGAGGCACTTGGCAGAGATTTCACCAAAGTTTCTCTAGGTGGCGTGCGCGATGAAGCGGAAATTCGTGGCCACCGTCGCACCTATGTTGGCGCTATGCCTGGAAGAATCATTAAAGCTATTTCCAATGCCAAAAGCATCAATCCTGTCTTTATGTTGGATGAGGTCGACAAATTGGGTAATGATTTTCGTGGTGATCCTAGCTCTGCACTTCTTGAAGTGCTTGATCCAGAACAAAATCATGCTTTCGAAGATCATTATCTAGATATTCCATTCGATTTATCCAACGTACTTTTTATTGCCACTGCCAATACTTTAGATACAATTCCCAGTGCTTTATTGGATCGTTTGGAAATCATTCAATATTCTGGCTATACCGCTGCTGAAAAATTCCAGATTGCTAAACGATATTTAGTTGATAAGGCAATCAAAAGCAATGCTCTTAAAAAAACTGAGCTCAGTCTAAGTGATGAAATTTTGGAAAAGGTCATTAAACATTATGTTAAAGAAGCAGGTGTTAGAGATTTGGAGAGACAAATCAACAAGATCATGCGTAAAGTAGCCAGAGAACTTTTGGAAACCAAACAGAAAAAAATCACTATTGATCAAAAAAAGCTTAAAAAATATCTTGGACCAGCAATTTTCGACGAAAGTTTAACAGAAGAAAAAAGTCAAATTGGACTAGCAACAGGATTAGCCTGGACTAGCGTTGGCGGCGACGTCTTATTTGTTGAAGTTGCACTTTCTCCTGGAAAAGGTCAAATTAGATTGACTGGAAAGTTAGGTGAAGTGATGAAGGAGTCTGCACAGGCTGCTTTGACTTATGTTAGCTCTCATCATGAAGAATTAGGCATCAGCATTGACGACATCAATAAATCCAATATTCACATCCATGTCCCAGAGGGAGCTGTGCCAAAAGATGGTCCATCTGCGGGTGTAACTATTACAACTGCTTTAGTTTCAGCTTTTACCAAAAAACCAGTCCGTCGTGATGTGGCCATGACTGGAGAAGTTACATTGCGAGGACGAGTTTTGCGTATAGGCGGCCTCAAAGAAAAAGCAATTGCCGCTTACAATGCAGGTAGCAAGATCATTATTATCCCTAAAGAAAATGAACGCGACCTGGAAAAGATATTGCCTTTGGTCAAAAATGAGGTTGTTTTCAAACCAGTTAGCGACGTGAGTGAAGTCCTCAAGATTGCTTTGCAAAACTAACTGCTATACTAGAGTTATGTGGAAGAAGATTTTGCTAATTTTAGCTGCTTTGGCTCTACTGATTGGAGCAATTGTCTTCCTTTTCACCGACCCTTTTGGTAAAAATTCCAGAGCTGGACTACAAATTGAATATCAAAATGGCAGTGCTTCAGTTTTTTTGGATGAAAATTATCTTGGCAAAGCCCCGCTGTTGGAAGAAAAAATTAAGAGTGGAGAATACATCCTCAAAATTACTCCCGATGACAAAAAGCTCAGCAACTTGAATTTGCCAATTTATTTGGAAAAAAACACCCTCACAATTGTTGTTTTTAATCCAGGTGATAGTCCAAAAAATAGCTCGAGTACTGTTTTTGAATTACGCAAGAGAGAAGACAAAAAATCAGCAGTTAGCTTTGAAACTTATCCTGAAAATGCCTTTATTTCTTTTGACGAAAAGGAGGTTAATTTTTCTCCTCTAACTATTGAAGATGTGAAACCAGGAGAGCATCGCTTCTCGGTCAGTTTACCATCATATGAGGCTCAAGATCATAATTTTTTCATTCTTGATGGTTACGAAACCAAAGTTACTATCAATTTGGCCAAAAACATCAGACTCCCTGAGGAAACGCAGGATGAAGTTAATGAGGCGACTGCTAGCGTGATTCAAAATAAAATTAATGAAAATGAAATAATTGCTTCAGAAAGCGCCAATATAGCTGGACCAAAAGTAGAAATTCAAAAGACAGGTTTTTTTGTAGCTGAAGAAGAGGTTTTAAAAGTTAGAGATGCATCAAATAGCGCTGCCAAAGAACTTGGCTTTGCCAAAGTAGGCCATTTTTACCCATTTTTGGGAGAGAAAAGCATTGATCAGAAATGGTTAAAAATTCAATTCAACCAACAAGCAGCTTGGATAAGTAGTGATTTTGCCAAAATAATTGTAGAATGAAATCACTATGAATCCAAAACAAAATGAGGGTACCGCTTTAATTGTTTTTTTCCTTGTTGTAGCCTTGATTGCTATCACTCGTTTTACTAGTCTCAGGCCATACTGGGGCAGTCTAGAAATGCGCCCCACTTCCACCATCACTGTAAATGGGATTGCCAAAAAAGATCAGGTCAATCAAATTGCTAGTTTTACGGCTGGAGTGGAAAGTATTGAAGCCACTAAAGAAGATGCTCTCAATAAGGCCAACGAATCCATGAATCAGCTTATTTCTAAAGTCAAGCAATTTGGCGTTAGAGAAGAGGATATCCAAACTGAGCAAGCTACTGTTTACCAAGAAACCGAATACGTGACCGAGCCAATGCCCATGGAAATTCAAGCTGTGGAAGGTTCCGTTGATGGCTCTGGAGTTTCCAGCATGATGTATCCAAGACCTAGTACCAAACCACGTAAAGGAAGCTGGAGAGCTAACAATTCCGTCAGCATAAAACTGCGAGAAGCCAAAAGAGCAGAATCTTTACTTGCCATTCTTAATGATAGCGGAGCCAACTATGTCTACGGACCAAACTTTACAATTGATAATGCTGAAACTGCTGGTGATGAGCTTTTATCTGAAGCTGTAGCCAATGCCAGAGCCAAAGCAGAAAGTATTGCTACAGCCAACAAACAAAAGGTTGGTAAGATAATTTCCCTCTCAGAAGGCGGTAGTTATTCTCCAATGTATTCAGCTTTTGAAACTGCCATGCCTATGACTGCTGGCATGAATAAAACCATTACCGATGCCAACTTAGAACCAGGTTCTAGCAGCACTAGTAAATCAGTAACTGTTACTTTTGAACTAAATTAATTCTAAAAAAGTCTTGAGTTAGAAAATTTGAATCAAATAGTGGTTTCCTCGTGAAACCACTATTTTGCCTAAAGACAGCAAACCATCCTCATCCAGCTTTGGATAAGCCTCGCGCTCTTTGTCTCCCAAGACAATATATTTAACCTGATATTTTTCTAAAGTTGCCTTACTAGACTTACTAGTTGGGTGTTTATAAATCTCCTCAACTTCACCAGTGCGCTTAGCTGGCTGATCCCAACCGGCTCGCCAAAGCCACTCGTGAACGCGCCAACCAAGAATGGTTGACATGCCAGAGAAAGCAGAAATTCTAGCAAATTCAGTGTAAGATTCACCGACTGCCTCAACAATATTTACCTGAGTTTTTTCTGTTTTCTTAAGGTAATCCATCAAGATAAAATCCTCTGGATACTTTCTCATAAACCAAGTTAAGCCATCTAATCCTTGGTATTTTTTGAAATTACCATAATAGCTTCTATAAGCTAAGTAAGGATAAACAATGGTAGAAAAAAATAAAAAACAACCAATTGGCAAGTAAAGCAATAAAAAGCTTCTTGCTCTAATTTTCAAAAGAAAAAGTTTTTGTTTTTTGTTATTAAATAAGTGACGGAAATCAATTAATCTCCAAGAAAAAATTTTCTTTGGCTTATTGCTTTCAAAAAGCACCACACTAAAAAACAAGCTCAATAAAACCCCAAGCAACATAAATCCCTGAAAGACCAATTTAAACATCGTGTTAGCTCTAGGATAGGTGGTATAGATATCTTTGAAATAGAAAAATTCTGGAAAAACAATCAACGCTATGACCATTATAAATAGAGCTAAACTTAAAATCGGCACTGCCAGTTCTTCTTTTTTTGATGAAAAAAGTGGCCTAATCATGAAAATAAATAAAATTGCCCAAAATAAATGCGGACCATAAAGCGCCAAAAGTTGCCAAAGTGGAGTATGCTCAAGAGCAATCGCCAAACCATTAGAAATGGCAGAAAAATTCAAAAACCAAAAAGCAGAAAAAATTGCCATAAAAACAAAAACATTGGCGGCTGACAAAAATAAAGGCAAAAATAATTTTTTGTTTTTAAACAAGAGTAAGATTGAAGATACTGCCACCAAAGAACCGTAAATCAAAACATCCCAGGTATTAGTCATCACTAAAACACCAAAAAGAGTTCCCATCACCATTGATAAATAAAAGAATTTTTCCTTAATAAGGAAAGTAATCTTGGCGAAAAATTGTAAATTTAAGAGTTCTTTTAACCAAATAAATATTGTAAAAAGCAACAATAAACTGACCGGCAAAGACAAAACATGTGCATGTAAATCACAAACCACAAAACTATAAGCTGGAAATTCATGAATAGTTCTCTCGATAAATCTAGTCGCATCTGGATACCAGTAACTCCCATAGTTTCCGTGAGCGACTAACCACCAGATGGTGTGCCCATTTGCTCCTAAAGCCACTAAAAATATAGCCAGAATTCCAGCAAAAACAGCCGCTCTAAAATTATAGTTTTCATTTTTGAAAATCATTTTCTTTTCAAAATTAAGATTGGCCTTAAGATTGAAGGATATTGTAAAAAGCTCCAAACAAAATAGAGCAAAAATACTAATCAATAAAAAGTTGTAGCCATAAGACAAATCTATTTGCCAAAGATGAACCAAAATAGAATTGTAGAATTGTCCAAAGGAATAATAATTGATGCTGCTTCCAGCAAACCAAATATCGGCTGCCGGCAAAACTGGAGCTTTTAAATAGGCTTGAATAAAACCGGCATCCATAAATTTTTCTAAACCAAGAATTTCCGGTTGAAAACTTCGAGTGATAAACAAAAAGATAAAGCTCAATAAAAAGACAGCTTCTTCAATAATAATAATCCTGCTGAACTTTTTGAGAAAATTTTTGAGAAAATTTTGCTTACTAAGAAAAAAGTGCCAAGCAAAGAACAAAGAGAGTAATGACAAAGAAAAAAAGATGGCGCTTACACCCAAATTAGTATTGATCGGTATTCTTAGAAAAGCCAAATTCCAAATCAAAAGGGCTAATAATAAAGCGGAAAAAATCCTACCAAAACCCCACCCAGCATCTTTTAAATAAGTAATTTTTTTGGAAAAATAAAAAATAACTGGCAAAGCCATGAGCTGCAACAAAAACAAAATAAAATAAATCCAAGCAAAAAGAATAAGATCATGCCACAGCATGCCCTATACTATAACAAAAAGCTTTCAATTTTTGAAACGATAGCTTTGAAAGAAAAAAATTTGTACGGATAAACAATAGACTGATCCAATAAATTACTAAGCCACCAAATTTGCACTTTCTTTTGACTGCTGGCTAAGTAATGGGCCACATCCCAATTATCTTCCACAAAATAATCTAAGCCAAGTTTTTCAATCATTCTCTTCTTGAACAAATGAGGCTGTTCATCATGATCATTAAAATAGAGTGCTTTAAAAATATTTTGGTGATTGATAGTCTTAACCCACCTACGAGTGTCACTTTGCAAACAAGAAAAACGCGCACTGATCACATAAATTTCTAAATTGTTTTTTTTGACCAATCTCTCCAACTCAGCGAAGCCATCAGCTAATTTAAAACTACTTTTATGTACCAGTAACCATATGAGTTGCTCTATCTTGGAATTAGGATGATAAAATTCCAATTCTTTACGAGGAATCAGATGAGCTTTTTTGCTTCTAGAAATTACGCTACGAAAAATACGACTCGGATTAAAAAGAATCACCCCATCCAAATCAAAACCTATTTTTATTTTCTGTTTTTTCATAAATTATCAGAATTTTCAATTCTAACATGAGCTGCAAGTTTTCTGCCTGCAGCTACTGCATGATTAATGCCGCGATCAAAAGGGTAAATATGCTGCATACAAACCCAATATAATTTTTTAATACTGGTGTTAAATTTTGGCAAAAAACGACTTTGATCTACAAAACTGATTGGCTGAGCAAATGGTGCCTTAGCCAGTCTAAAATCAATTAAATTATCCATAAAATTTGGATCAATTTTTTCTATAAACGACTTGTAATCAGCCAATAATTGCGATGCAGTTTTTTGATAATCTTTTTCGCTTGTTTCCAAATAACGACCAATATACACTAGGCTTTCACCATCATAATGAATGTTTGAAATATAGTTGTCATGTTCCACGATTGCTACAAATGGCCAGTTTTTTTCGTTAACATTCAACCAATAAGTTCCATCTTTTAGAAGCTTTTTTTTGAGTCGCAAAAGTAAAGTCATTGCACCTAAACCAACCAAATGATCTTTTTTTAGTTCTGGCAAATCAATTAGTCTGGCAAAAATAGGAGAAGCTAAAGTAGAAATTACCAGGTCATATTGTTTAGTGGTTTTAAGATTATTTTTATCTAATAAGTCCAAAATAAAAAATTCACCATTCTTTTTAATAGCCGTCACTTTTGTTGCTAAAGTAAATTTCACACCCTTATCCTCAAGTTTTTGTTGAATTACTTCAGCCAAATGACCGAAGCCACCATTAAAATAGCCTAGAGCAGCTGTACGCGGATTTACTCTTGCCCAAAACCAAGACAAATTGACCTCATCTCTGAAGCGACCAAATTTTGAAGTAAAAAGCGGCTCCCAAATTACCTCCCAAGCTTGTTGACCCATAGTTAACTTAAGGAAACGACTTGCCTTAAATTTCTCTAAAATAACTCCATTAGGCAAAATTTTTAAGAAAGCCAAGACAGCTCCGGTTCGTAACCTGGAAAAAAGAGAAATTTCTTTAAATTTAAGCAAAGAAAGCGGAGAATCTATTTGATAAATTTGTCCATTATATAAAGTCGAGCTTTTAGCTCTTTTATAAACTAATTGTTCACGCAAGCCCAAATCCTCTAAAAAATTCTTGAGTTGTTTATCTGTATCAAAAGCATGATGATAGTGTTCCTCAAACGACCATTCCCAATTAGGCTCCTTAAAACTAGCAGATAAACCACCAACAACCTCATTTGCCTCAATCAGCTCAATCTCATTTTGGCCACTTTTACTTAAATCATAGGCTGCTGCCAAAGCTCCAAAACCAGCTCCAATAATTGCAATTTTCATAAACCCTATTATCGCCAGTTTGGAACAAAAAAGTAAACAGCTTTTGCAAAATCACTAGGAACACGTAAAGCCGTCCAGTGTGGATAAAAAATAATAAAAAACAAAAATGGCCAAAACAATAAATTAAACAACCAAGCTCTTTTCTTTGAAATTTCTTTTGTTTTTCTAAAAAAATTAACCAAGAAATAAGCAAGTAAGGCAATCAAAAAAGGTATTGCCGGCAAATAATGATAAATAAACATTGGCCTACTAAAAACCAGCCATGGGGCAAAACTCAATAAATATAATGAAAAAAGCAAAGTCACAATCTTTTTCAAGAGATTATTTTCTTTTTCGCTAAATAAATAAAGAATCGTAATAAACAAAGACAACAATAAATAAAAATTAAGCAAGGGATTGTCCAAAGCATAAATATTGGCTGTCCAACTTTTATTCAAATTATTATTCACAAAAAACCAAACTGGCCTAAGGTTTAATAACCAGCTCAATGGCTCACTACTATAAAGATGAAAGCTGGGGTTGCCTAGTTGAGACAAGACAATCGTTTTTTGCAAAACCAAAAAATCACTAAACTTATAGCCAACAAAAAACATGGGCGAGTAACTTAATAAATAAATAAATAAAGGAGTCAACAAAAGTGAAAAAAATAAAAAAGGTAATTTCTTGAAATTTTTAAGTGGCAAAAACTCTCTAACAAAAAACAATAAGATCAACCATAGAGCAGTCCACTTGCTCGCCAAAGCTAAACCTAAAAAAAATCCACTGCCAAAAAGTAAACTATATTTTTTGGATACTAGATAGGCACAGTAGAAAAAAACCGCCACCAAAATAAAAAATAGGAGAAAAACATCGTTCATAGCAATTCTTGATTGCACCAAAAACAAACCATCTAAACTGAAAAGAAAACTACCGCTCAAAGCTAAATAGATTGCTAAATCATTTCTAATTTCATTTTTTTCTTTTTTGAAAAAGAATTCCTGTCCCAAGAAACGTAAAAAAAAGTAAAAAACAATAAGAGAGAATAGAGAAAAAATCACTGACGGCAAACGCCAAGCCAATGGATTTTTTCCAAAAAAATAAATTGATAGAGCTTGAAAATATTTCACTAGCGGAGGATGAAGCCAGTCAGCCACATTTTGACCATCATAACTGCTCTGCATGAAATCAAATGGCCTAACAAAATCACCATTACTCATCATCATCGCAGCTGGCACATGATAAACCTCATCAAAATACATGCCTGTTGGATAATCTAAACGCCAAAGGCGAGCAAACAAAGCAAAGAAAAGAATTAAGGTAAAAATTACTAGCTCTTTGAGATTCACAGTATCTCAAACTATACTCTGCGAAGCGGCAAAAAGTAAATCGACAAAATCATTCAAAGATAAAGAAGCTCCACCAAGTAGAACTCCATCACAAACTTGTAAAAAGGCTCCAACATTATCAGCATTAACGCTGCCACCATAAATCAAAATTTTTGAACCATAAATCGGAGTCAATTCTTTTCTGATCTCCAGTAAATTGCCTGAATCCTCAGCTAAACCACTCCCAATTGCCGCCACCGGCTCATAGGCCAAAAAACATTTTTCTGCTGTCATATCGGGAAGAAAACGAGCCTGCTCAGCAAAATACGGCTTATCCAAACACAAAATTGGTTTAATTTTCCAACTCAAAGCTTCGCCAACTTTGTCAGCCACCAACTGACTTGTTTCAGTCAAAAAACGACGCCTCTCCGAATGACCTAAAATCGCGTATTCAATGTGCAAATCTTGTAAATTGTGACCAGAAACTTCGCCTGTAAAAGAGCCTGAACCAAAGGCACTTAAATCTTGAACAGCTAGTTTAATTGGTAGCTGTCTGGACTCAATAATCTCTTTAGCCAAAGCCAAAAAAGGGTAAGGTGGGGCCAAAACAATTTCCAAATTTGTTAGAGCAGAACGACTTTCTTCATTATTTGGAAAATTATTAAGCCAATAAGCCACTTCAGAAAGGTTTTTATGTGACTTCCAATTAGCAATAATATACTTTTTCATCTAAACCTTTAAATTAACTAGGCTCAGTTTCTCATATTTGAACCTATTTGGAAAGATTTGGAGATTCTACACCTCAGACACAAGTAATTATGCTAAGATGACCCTCGTGCTAGAAATTGCTGAACTTCTCAATGAGCTCAATCCTGAACAAAGAAAGGCTGTCTTACATCAAGATGGACCAGCTATTGTCTTAGCTGGAGCAGGCAGCGGCAAGACCAGAGTTTTAACTACCAGAGTAGCCTATTTAATCAAAGAAAGAAAAGTTCCTGCCAGCAATATTTTACTAGTGACTTTCACCAATAAAGCTGCTGCCGAAATGCAAAAAAGAGTTTTTGAATTTACAGGTCAAAAATTACCTTTTTCCGGTACTTTTCACAGTTTATCTGCCAAAATTCTGCGTATTGAAGCTGCCAAGGGTCATCTAGAAAAATTCGGCCTCAATAGTAATTTCACTATTTATGACAGTGATGACCAACTTTCACTCATCAAAAACATCTACAAAACCAATGGCTACGACGTTAGTAAATACAAACCTCAAGTGGTTAAATCCAAAATTAGCAGTGCCAAAAATGAAATGATTTCTCCAGATGAATATAAAGACATGGCTAAAGATGGTTTACAACTTTTTGCCACCAAAATCTATAAAAGTTACGAAAAAAGATTGCGTACTGAAAACGCCGTTGATTTTGATGACTTGCTCCTAATTTGTTACAAGTTGTTGACTGAAAATGAGGATTTAAGGACTAAATATCAAAATAAATTCCAGCATGTCTTGGTTGATGAGTTTCAAGATACTAATCAAGTTCAATACTTTTTAACCAAAATTTTGGTAGCCAAAAAAAATAACCTTTTTGCGGTGGGCGATTTTTCACAAAGCATTTACGCCTGGCGTGGAGCCGATTACCGCAACCTTGAAAGATTGAGTCGTGATTTCAAAGACATTGCAGAATACAGGTTGGAACGCAATTACCGCTCCACCCAAAATATTCTTGATGCTGCCACTTCAGTTATTTCCAACAATTTATCTCACCCAGTTTTGGAACTCTGGACCGACCAAACCTCTGAAGAAAAACTAGAGGTTTACGAAACCAGTAGTGGCGAACTTGAAGCAGAAAAAATCGCCACGATCATCAAAGAAAAATACACTGATCAGCTCAAAAACATTGCTTTGCTTTATCGCACCAATGTTCAATCTCGCACTTTTGAAGAAGCTTTTATGCGCCGCCAACTTCCATATAAAATTGTGGGCGGCACCAAATTTTATGAGCGTACTGAAATCAAAGACATCTTGGCATATTTGCGACTTTGCTTCAATTCGCTCGATAGCCCTAGTCGTGAACGCGCTACTAAAATCGGCAAAAGACGTCTAGAAAAGTTAGAGCAATGGCTAGCTAAGACTGACCGCCAAATTCTCGAAAATCCTAGCAGCTGTTTGCAGGGTATTCTAGAAAGCACTAATTATTTAGAAAAATACGACCAAAAAGATCCGGAAGATGTGGCCCGCCTAGACAACATACAGGAATTGTTTAATGTTGCCAGTCGCTTCGATAATACGGTTGCACTCTTAGAAAATATTGCTCTTGTTCAAGACGGCTATCTTGCCAACGAAAACAACTTAGCAGTTGGCGAAGAAAATAAAATTACAATGATGAGTTTGCACTCCGCCAAAGGTTTGGAATTTCCCATTGTCTTCATGGTTGGCATGGAAGAAGGTCTATTGCCTCACTCAAGAGCCATTTTAGAGGAAAATGAGATTGAAGAAGAACGCCGCCTTTGCTATGTCGGCATCACCAGAGCCAAGGAAAAACTATATTTTAGCTATGCTAGGAGCCGTTTTACTTATGGTTATAGCAGCAACAGTATGCCAAGTAGGTTTCTCTCTGAGATTGACCAAAAATTACTCAAAATGAATCGAAGTTTTGAACAAAGCAATTCTCAAAATAATCAACGCAATTATGGTAATTACAATAATTATTACGCAAAAAAACAAACACCCAAAACAGAACCCACCAGAGATCAAAAAATTCGCCTAGTGGTCGACGAAGATAGTTTGGACGCCTTATTAAACGATGAATTAGATATTAGAGAATTTTTAAGAAAGTAGTCTTGGCAAAAAACAAAAACTTA
>CAIMNJ010000010.1 GCA_903842795.1 uncultured bacterium
AAAATTTGATTACAAAATATTTGTTCAGCAAATGTTTGATTTTGGTAAAACAATTATTTATCAAACAAAAAAAATATTTAAAAAAATCTCAACAATCCTTCAAATATTTTTCTTAAAAATAAAAAATCAAGATAAAAAAAAATTAATTAAATATGTTAGCTTTTTTTGTGGAGCAATAGCAGTCATCTTGATCTCTTGGTCAATTAAAAACAATCAAAACCAAAAAATTAATACCAACATAAAAAATAAGGTTACAGAAATAAACATAGAGATAAATAAAGCTAAAGAATTGGTTTCGGAGCAGCCATTATTGGCTAGAGAAAAAACACAAAATAGTTTAAAAAACCTAGAAGCCTTAAAAAATGAAAAAAATACCAAAGAGAGCTTAAAAACAATCAATGATGAAATTACTAAAATAAAATCAATCATTGAAGAAATTTCTGGAAACAACTCCCTAGACAAGCTCACGGTTGCTTACAATTTGGAAGATTTTCTAACAACGAAAATAGAATATAAAAATGATTCATTATTTTTATTGGAAAATAATGGAAAAGAAATTTTAAAAATTTCCAATCAAAATAGAGAAAAAATAGCTTTACCAGAAAATGAAATCATTAGAGATTTTACAGTTAGTGAAAATAAACTGTTTGTTTTGAGTAAAGGAATTCAGATGCTCCAGCTCAATGAAACAAATAGTAATTTTGTAAAAATTAAAGATGAAGGCGAATCAGATAAAAATGGTGAATTACTAAGTAGTTTTGGTCCATATTTATATTTGCTCAACAAAAATAAAAGAAACATTTATAGATATTATTACGATAAAGACAAATTAAGCGAGCCAATTGGCTGGTTGGTGGACAAACAAGGAATTAGTTTTGAAAATATTAATAATTTAATGGTTGATGGAGATTTGTGGCTTGGAATAAAAAATGGCACCATCATGAAATTCAGCAAAGGATCACCATCATCTTTCCAAATTCAAGGAATTAATTCTCTACCTAATAGCCCCATTGTTATTTGTAATAGTGAAACCAGTAATTCACTGGCAATCTTAGAAAAACAAAACAGAAGATTATTGATAATCACAAAAGACGGTCAACTAATAAATGAAATAAAAAGTAATGAACTTTCTGGAGTAAGTAGCATCGCTTTTAATAATGATGGAAAAAGAATATACGCAGCAAGTGGCTCCATCATTTATGAGATAGAGGTGTTAAAATAACACCCAGAATGTCTCTCGTTTTTAATAAAAAAGCTCAACATGAATATGAAATCAGCAAAAAATTTATTGCTGGAATTGTTTTGAGTGGTCCAGAAGTCAAAAGTCTTCGCCTACAACAGGCTAGTTTAAATGGCAGTTATATCAAAGAGATTGGCAAAGAACTCTTTCTTATCAATGCTCAAATCAACGCATACTCATTTGCCAAACAAGATAACTACGATCCAAAACAGACTCGCAAATTGTTGCTAAAAAAAAGTGAAGTTGAAGCTTTGACTGAGGCTAGTAAGCAAAAAGGCTTCGCCATTATTCCAATTGCTTTTTTTATTTCACACAACATGATCAAGCTAGAAATCGGTCTAGCCAGAGGCAAAAAAGAATACGAAAAAAGAGAAGCTATCAAAAAAAGAGACTTAAAAAGAGAGCTGGCTAGCGAAAACAAAAGATCAAGAATTAGCGTCTAAACCATCTCAAAAACCCCCTTGTCCTTGCGTAAAAATTAGGCTTTAATGGAATGTATATGCCCAAAAGAACATTCTGGCCAATCACTTTAGTAATCATGGGATTCATTTTTATGGCTTCCAATATGGGTTATTTGCCCAAAGCTTTTTGGAACCTATGGCCCTTGATTTTGGTAGTGGTTGGACTTGGAGGACTAATTACTTCTGACAGAGAAGAATGGTTGTCAGAACAAAAAAAGTCCGTCACCAAAAAAACCGCCGGCAAAAAGAAAAAGCCAGCTAGAAAATAATTAGATGAGTGATTTTTTTCAGATTGCTATTGACGGTCCTGTTGCGGCCGGCAAAGGAACAGTTTCTCGTTTATTAGCTCAAAAACTCGGTTTTCTTTATGTAGATACTGGGGCTATGTATAGAGCTACCGCTCTCTTAGCCATTCGTCATGAAATAGACTTAAATGATGAAGACAAAGTTGTTGCCATCCTTAAAAAAAGCAAGTTGGAAATGAGAAATCCTCTCCCACCTGATGAAATTGATGGCAGATTAACCACTGTTATTCTTGACGGTGAAGATGTTTCTTGGGCCATTCGCACTCAAGAATGCAGCGAAGGCTCATCAAAAGTAGCCGTACTTAAAAAACTTAGAAAAGTTTTAGTGGCTAAACAACAAGAAATAGCCAAAAGCCAGGATGTCGTCATGGAAGGCAGAGATATTACTTTTCGCGTGTTGCCAGAAGCTGATTTAAAAATATTTTTGACTGCCAGCATTAAGGCTCGTGCAGAAAGAAGACACACCCAATACTTAATTAAGGGCATGAACAATACACTTGAAGAGGTCATTGAGGAAATCAAAGAAAGAGACGAGCGAGACACCAAAAGAAAAACAGATCCACTCCACATCACTACAGATGATTGGGTATTAGATACGAGTGATTTGAGCATTGAAGAAGTTGTAGATACAATTGCACAAAGAGTAAGAAAAATTCAAAAACAAAAATGAGTAAAAACTATCAACAAGATCCAGATCTAGTTCGTGACGTAGCTAAAGATACAGAGAAAATTGAAAAAGATTATTTAGCTAAACAAGCAAAAAAACGTCAAAGAAAAGCTGAAAAAGAAGAACTTAGTCAAAAATGGGTAGCTCCACTCCTCCTTTTAATTACTTTAATACTTGGTTTTTTGGTTTCAGTTATTTTTAAAAAATAAAGTTATAAGATTTGGCCATAGCCAGGATTTTTTTGTTGTTGATCGATGAAGTTTTCTTGAGTACAAAATCTCTTTGGTTCAGTTCCTTTAACAAATATCTCTTCAGTAATTTTTGGACAAGTATCACAAGGTAAAGTCCCAGTTGAAGCACAGATTTTGACCTTAATCATGTTTTCTGGCACCAAAAATACATGTGGATTTTTATCATCCAAAAGTAAAAGCATAATTTTATTCCATATTGGTGAAGCACCTGTAATACCTGAAGCCACATAGCTCATTGGAGTATTGTCATTATTTCCAACCCAAGTAGCAACTAAACGATCTGTTGTATAACCAAATGTCCAATTATCTTTCATGCTATTGGTTGTGCCGGTTTTAACTGCAACTTGTTGATTTGGTATATTGAGCACAGAAAACAAGCCAAAAGCAGGAGACCTAGCCTTATTATCAGACAAAATATCAGTGATTAGATAAGCAGCCTTAGGACTTAAATCCATGTCTTCATAGCAATTGTCTGCATCTAAAGCACAATTGTTGCGATAGAGTAATTCTCCCTTGTAATTTTTGACTTCCAAAAGAGGATTTAGGGAAACTGGGTAGCCGAGATTAGCAAAAGCACTATAAACTTTGGCCATATCTGTCATCAACACTTCTCCAGCCCCAAGAGTCAAAGATAAACCAAATCGGCTGCGATCTTGCCAAGTACTAATACCAAGCATCTCTCCTTTATCAATTAAAGTATTAACTCCAATTTCTGCCAAAAGTTTAACTGCCGGGATATTATAGGAAGAAGCCAAAGCTTCTCTTAAATTAACTTTACCGTGAAAGCGATCATCGTAATTTTTTGGGGCATAAGGTTTGCTGCCAGGAATCTGATAAACTACCGGAGCATCTTCTATTACCGTGGCGGGAGTCTTACCCAACTCAAAAGCAGTAGCATAAGTCAAAGGTTTGATTGAAGAACCTGGTTGGCGTGGTCTAATTGTCACGTTTACCTGTCCATCATGGAGAAAGTCAAAGTAATCAGCACCACCAACCATGGCCAATATTTCTCCCGTCTTGGGATTGGTAACTAAAGCAGCTCCATTGGTAATTTTAAAAACTCCTAATTTTGTCACCTCATTAGTCACAATTTTCTGTGCTTGAGTTTGCAAATCCAAATCCAAAGTGGTGCGCACTTCTAAACCACCCTTAGACAAAAGATCTTCGCCATATTTTTCTGCCAAAAGCTTACGTACATACATTACAAAATGTGGTGCCTGCATATCAATTCTATCTTGATTAAAAACTAGTTTTTCCTCTTTAGCTTGGTCGGCTTGCAATTGACTAATATAACCATCTTCAACCATACGACGCAGAACTTCAGCCTGACGAGCATAAGCCAACTCTGGATTGGAACCAAAAGGAGTATAAGTGGATGGCGCTTGTGGCAGACCTGCCAAAAGCGCCGCTTCTCCAAGACTCAGATCTCTAGCTGATTTATTGAAATAGCGCCATGATGCTTCTTCAGCACCATAAGTAGAACCACCATAGGCAACAGTATTTAAGTACATTTCTAGAATCTGATCTTTGGAATAAATTCTTTCAGCAATTAAAGAAAGCAAAAGCTCACGTACTTTTCTTTTGTAAGTTCTTTCGTTTCCAAGCAAACGATTTTTGATTAATTGTTGAGTAATAGTAGAGCCACCTTGTTTTGATTCTCCAGAAAAATTTTTGAGAGTGGCACGAAAAATACCTTTGATAGAAAATCCGTAATGACTATAAAAATTTTGATCTTCAATGGCTATAGTTGCATCTTTCAAATATTTTGAAACTGATGATAAGGAGATTAGGGTACGATTTTCATCTTCATAAATACGATAAAGCAAATTGCCATTACGATCCAAAATTCGAGTTGTAACATTTTGAGCTTTATTAGAAAGATCAGTTGGTGATGGCAAGTCTTTGATTGCCACATCATAAGTAAAATAAGAAAAACTTAAAAACAAAATTGTAATCAAAACAGATGATAAATAAGAAAGATGATTGGATCTTTTTTTTGGTCTTCCGACTCTCCTAGCTAAATGGACCAATTTCAAAAATTGATGACGTCTATTCTGCCAATAATGAGTGATTTTCTCTTTTTTTCTAGCAAATTTCTCTGTAAAAAAAATAAAAAATCTATTCCATTTAACCAAAAGTGGTAATTTTTTTCTGCCTCGACCTTTTTTTATTTTTAACAATTTTAACAAAAAAATATATTGATAATTCAATTTTTTTGTTGTTTTATCTATTTTTTTATGAATTAAAAATAAATACTTTTGGAAAGCCCTTTTCAACTTAACACTAAGAGGCAATTTTGGACGACCACGCTTAATGATGCGAGTAGAAACAACAACTGCTGGAACATTTTTTTCTTGTTTTTGTTTATTTTTTTCAAGAATTTTAGATTTTTTTCTAGCAGCCATCTTGGCGTTATTTTAGCAGAAAAAAATAAACATAAAGCGTCAAATTATATCGGACAAGCTCCGCTATCACACTTCAAATGATCCATACTAATGTCTTCGGTAGTCTCATCATCTTCATCGCTAATTTCATTGATTACTTGCATGAATTGACCAATGGTTACAGCTTCTTCCGGTTGATATTCATAAGCTGTTACATCAATCTTGGGCATAACGCTACAAGTTTTGATTAAAGGCTGATATTTACGAATCATGCTTGAAAATTTGCGATAAGAAACTTGTTCAGGATCATACTTAAGCGTGTAAGAAACCTGATTGCCTCGATCTTCAGTTAGAGGTTTACCGTTTTCATCAACACCAACAATCCAATATTTCTCAATTAACATGAGCCATTTATATTGTTCTTCAGGAGTGGCTTCACTAGCTGTAATAAGCTTATCACCCATACCTAAGCTACAAATTTCTGGCTGAGTGGGAAAACCAACAACTGTAGTACCTTGATAACTCTTCAGCTCTTTATTTGGGTAACCCATTTTTTGATATTTTTTGACGAGTGGATCATCAGAGCTAAATTGCACCCAACGAATATATTCGCGCATGGCTGGCAAATGAGCTCCTTCAGAAAGACTAAAGAGTTTGGAAGTAGTACCAGCTGGTTTAATAGTAGTATTAGTGTGAGGAACAGCTACTCCAAGTTTTTTGGCGTAACTAAAAGATTCTTCCTGCACAGCTCTCTTAAAACGAGCAATGGTGTTCCAGAAATCCTTGGACTTTTCTTCATCAATTAAATCACGGAAGCCATAGCCGAAAGCATTCCAAGCGTATTCGTGAATACCAGTCATACCAACACCGATACGATTGGTTCTTTTGACCTCGCGAGAATATAAACTATCCATGTAACTATTGACTCTCATCAAAGCACGAGTGGCCACGCGGAAAGCCTCTTCAGCGGCATCAGCATCTGGAGCGTGGTAAGGCACCACATCAGCAATTACACAATAACCACCAAGCATATTAAGAGTAATTTCTCCGCATGGATTTGGAATCTGAGTGTAATACTTGGCACCAGCATGGCGAGCCACTTCTGCTAACATCTTGATGGTTTTCTTCATTGGAGCAAATTTTTTGCTACGAGCATAACCACCATCCAAATAGCCATCAAAGCCATCATCATTTTGTACTAATTTATGTTGATTTACAAAACCTGGCTCACCTGTTTTATCAAAGTAAGAAGCACGCATCACTGCATCCAAAACTTTGATAGCGTGTTGGCTACGTTGTTTCCAAAACTTCTCATCAACAGCTACACTGTTATTGGCTGACCATAAGAAACCACCTTTTTTTATACTAATGAAATCAAAAATATCTGGATCAGTCCAAGTTTTGACAGCAATACGAGCTGCACGACGAGCCCCACCCACCAAAACACATTCAGATAAATAATGGTCAGCATAGAGAGCTTGTTTCCATGGCTTCATGCCTGAACCTTTGATGGTGGCTAATTTTTGAATCGCTTTGATCAAAGGACGTGGACCGGAAGCAGGGCGACCTTGCATACCACCAATTGGTGAACCTTTTGGTCTGACTTTGGAGAAATCTAAAATTAAGGTATCATCCTTAAATTTGCGCTCATAGGCCATTTCCTCGATTTTTTCGACTGCTTGAGCCCAGCCTTCTCTTGTATCAGGAATTTCAAACCAGTGGGCATTTTCGTATTTATGACGAGCTTCACGGACACTTTCATCATCACCCCAGACAAAATCAGCATGAGCATCACTTAGAACACAGCGCACGATTGGCATATGATCCCAATCAACTACCATCAACGCATCATCATAAGCACGACCAACACCCGAACCATTAAGTAGCAAGTAAAAAAGCAAGAAAGAAGATGATGCAGTACTACAGTTGGTAAAAACCTCCATATTGCGGGTGGGCTGACTCTCATCACCATGTTGGAGATGGCGGCCGCTCATCAATAATGAAGCATTGGAAATGTGCTTACGCAAGATTTCATATTCCTCTTTTTGATCTGCCGCAAATTTTTTTGGCAAAAGCATAGAGTTGCCAAGAGCCACACGATCAGCCACCTCAGCCCAAGTCTCCAATTCACCATTTGGTTTAGTACGCAAAATAGTACGCTTAGCAACAGCCTCCCCTAAGCCTTTGGCTAGTTTACGATCCATAAACTTCATCTTTTTCTTAGGAAGAGTGTTTTTTTCTTTCATAAGCCCTAAATTTCCTTTAACTTTCTAATTTCTTCTTCAAAATCTGAAAGTTCACCAAAATCTCGGTAAACACTGGCAAAAAGCAAATAAGACAAGGGGTCTAATTTTTTGAGACGATTAAGCACTAGGTTGCCTATTTCCCAGCTCTTAACTTCAAAAACTTCCCTCTGTCTCAGCTTGGCTTCAACGTCTTCAATTAGTAGCTCTATTTGCAACATGCTAACTGGACGCTTCCAAGTTGCCTTGATCAAACCTCTTTTGATTTTTTCACGATCAAAATTTTCTTGACCACCATCTTTTTTAATGACCTTCAAATCGACACCTTCAACTCTTTCGTAGCTAGTGAAACGCTTCTTGCAAGCTTCGCACACACGCCTACGCCTTACACTATCGCCGTTCTCTGCTTCTCTTGAATCGATAACTGCCGTTTCGCTGCCTTTGCAAAATGGACACTGCATAATTTTCTTTGATGATAGGCGCTATACCTACCAGTAGTGTTTTACTTTCTTCGCAAACACAAAATCTTGTGGTTGCTAATGTAAGGACTAAAAGAATCTCATGTGGTGGGGTGTGTTGTCAACTATAACAAATGGTGTCATTTGCAAGTTGAAACTTAGTTGGACTGACTCATCAATCTACGAAGTTTGTCTGCCAAAGATAAGCTTTCTACAGAGAGATTATCTAAGACTGCCTGATCAGCATTAACAAACTGGTTTTTATGCTCAGCCATAAAACTAAGGTGCTTATCAAGGTTCTCTAAAACAAAAAATCCAAGAACTTGATAATCTTGTTTTTTATTTATACTAGATTTTTCTAGTAAAACAATACTTTCTTCCAAAGCCTGATTAATATATTTATTAGCTTTGCTTAGAGTAATGAAGGCTAAACCCAAATTGCCCTTTTCTAGAAGCCTCTTGCTATAAAATAAGCGGCGATTGTTGTACGCCACCATTAAATAAGTCCTTCGCTCAGAATCTGACAATTCTAGACGAATACGATCTACAACCATTAGAAGCGGATATAAAGAATGATCAGGCAAGATTTCTTTGGCAACATAAAATTTGCCTGCTTTCATGCCAATTTCCCTACTGACTTCTTCCTTATTGGCAGACTGAAGAGAAATAAACAAAACAATACTTGCAGAAATCACAGCAAATAAAATAAATAAATAATTAACTTTCTTCATAAAAACTTAAAAATGGATCAAAAGCACCATACCCCAGATCGCTTGAACCAAAATCAACAAATAAGCATTGCGCCTTTTATAAAAAATCAAGGCTTGGCCATAGGCAAAGGCAAAAATCAACATAACTTGCAAGAAAATTTCTGCTGGGGCAAAACGGGCAAAAATATTTGGTAGATGGAAAAGCAAGAAAATGGCAGCAACCAAGCTCACTCTCTGAAGGAGTGAAAAATGACGGAATTTAGCATCAACAATTACCATTACAAAACTATAAAAAAATAAGGTCTCCCAAAAACCAGTCATTACCGCCAAGAACATTTCTTTCCAGAACCAATCGGTTAGATAATAAGGCATCAGTTGGACACTGCCGCCTCTACTGAGTGCTCCCAAGAAAGCCCCAGTGAAACCAAAGATTCCACCGATAGCCAAACCAAGCAACAACCCTGGCTTCATCTTCTTCAAAGAAAAAGTTTCAAAAACTTCACTGCTTCCTGAAATAGAAACATATAAAAGAACTGGCAAAGCAAAAAAAACTAGCTTACCAATTGTCTCGTCAAACCAAACTGGAAAATGAAAAATAGTTCGATAAAAAACCCACAAGAGAAAAGTCAAAAATAAAATAGGTAAAAAAGCCTCATGACTATTATTTTTGGCAGTCACGACAACGCTTTTGGTGCTTTTTTTATTTTTTTTCGATGGCATCTAAAACCATTTGCAAAGTCTTCTCTTTGCTATTTGAAAAAGTATCTATAACTAAATCGTAAAGCTCACTGCGCCAAAAATCAATTGGTTCCGATTTGGCAAGCCTACCAGTTGCCACCACCCACTCTTGCCATTCCTGTGGATACATTCTTTGCCACTTGGCTAAATTCCCCTGATAGCGTTCGTGAATGCTCTTTTTGGCTTCGACCACGTCGGCATTATCACGATTAACAATGCGATCAATTCTGACCGCATCATCACTACAAATCATTAAAATCTTTAAAGTACCTGGAATATTTTGAGCCATAAAGCCAGAAAGCCAGGATTCAATAATCCATTTTTCTTCTTTGGCAACTTTTTCACGCATACCAAAATCCACCTGGCGATCGAAGTCATCATTATAAACAGTGGCGCTATGATGCGTAGATTGCTCTGGATTGAATAAACCTTTCTCGATGGCATAAGCACGCATAAATTCTCCACCAGAAAAACCAGACCAACCTTCTGGACCCAACTTCTCTTTTAATTCCCTCAGTAAAGTAGTAGAACCACAACCTGGCAAGCCAGAAATGGTAATATTTTTGTAGTTATATTGTTTTGCCATAATTTTGCCTTTTGTCTAATTGATCTGTTACTGATTGCATGGTTTCCATCATCATTTCTATTCTTTTGACAGCTTCATCAAAACTAAGAAATTGATCACAGTTGGAAAAATAGTGAAAAACACGATTGCGACAAAGTAACCAAGTGTCCCAAAGATGACGAGCCAAATCATTACCAAATCTTTCGGCTACATTATCATAAAGCCAGTATTCGTCTTTTTGAGACGTTCGAATGTCAGGATTAAGAGCTCTGCCAATACGAAAATGACGGTCTTCATAAACCTCTTTAGTAATTAAGCCTAAATCAAGAAAAATTTTTTTTAAAAAACCTTCATAGGCTTTGGCCATAGGAAAAACTACAAAAGAATAGTCACTAAGACCTGCCAATTCAAGTCTTTTATTTGTTAGAGAAAAAGAAACACCAACTAACTCACGCTGACAATCATCCAAGTATTCAAACCAAGGAGAATTTTTTTGTAGTTCCATATGGCGATTATAATAGCATTCTCAATAAAGGACAATCAAATAAGGTATAATGAAGAAATGAATCCCTTTTTTCTGGTGCAGCAAAAAAAAGCCAAGCTTAAAAAAGCTTCCCACCCTTTTTTTGTTCAGATTCTTGAGAAGATCAAGACAGATCGCAAAATACAGATTGGCACTGGATTGCTTATAACGATCATTCTGGCAGTCTTGGTTTATCTATATAGTCAATTACCTTCTCCAAACAATTTAACTTCCAGCGAAAATTTTCCTGTAAGCAGTCAAATTTTTGATCGTAATGGCAAATTACTCTATGAGATATATGGCAATGAAAATCGTATTCCAATCAAAATTGATGATTTACCAAAATATGCTTTGCAAGCAACTATAGCGATTGAAGATAAAAAATTTTATTCTCACCATGGCTTAGACATTAGAGGGCTGATTAGAGCTGGCTTCAATAATTTTAGTGGCGGTGATGTCCAGGGTGGTTCAACTATCACCCAGCAATTAGTTAAAAATGCCTTGTTGAGTAGAGAAAAAACCATAAGTCGCAAGGTAAAAGAAGCAGTTTTGGCAATCATGACTGAGATTATTTACAGCAAAAATGAAATTCTGGAAATGTACTTAAATTATATTTCTTATGGAGGAACAGCTGTTGGTATTGAGGCCGCAGCCAATAAATACTTCAATAAATCAGCCAAAGATTTAAGCCTAGCTGAAGCTTCTTTCTTAGCTGGCTTGCCACAGTCGCCTACCACCTATTCACCATTTGGCTCTAATCCAGAAAGAGGTAAAGCTCGCCAAAAAGAAGTTTTGCGTCGTATGGTGGAAGATAAATATATCAATGACATGGAAGCAGCTAATGCAGAAAACGAAACTCTGCAATTTGCTATCAAAAAAACAGATATTAAAGCCCCTCATTTTGTCTTTTACATTAAAGATTTGCTTTATGAAAAATATGGCGAAAAAATGGTAGAAACTGGCGGCTTGAGAGTGAAAACCACTCTAGATCTAGATCTACAAGAAACCGCCCAAGCCTCTCTATCTGCAGAATTGACTAGCTTGGCTAGATTAAAAGTTGGCAACGGAGCCGCAATTGTCACCAAGCCAAATACTGGTGAAATTCTGACCATGATTGGTTCTAAAGATTATTTTGACAGCGCTAATGATGGACAAGTCAATGTTACTTTGGCTCTACGTCAGCCCGGCTCATCCATTAAACCTTTAATGTACGCCACAGCTTTTGCCAACAAAACTATTAATCCCGGAACTATGTTGCTTGATGTGCCAACTTGCTTCCGCGTGGCTGGTCAAAAAGATTATTGTCCAAAAAATTATAATGGTGGCTTTTCTGGACCAGTAACTATTCGTCAAGCTCTTGGTAATTCCCTCAATATTCCTGCTGTTAAAAGTTTAGCTACTATTGGTGTAGAAACCTTTATGAATCAAGCTAAATCCATGGGTATCAACACCTGGACCGATCCTGCCAACTATGGCCTTTCACTCACCCTAGGTGGAGGCGAAGTCAAGATGATTGAATTAGCAGAGGCTTTTGGCGTGCTGGCCAACCAAGGGGTCAGAGTTCCACTGACTGGCATTCTGGAAATCAGTAATTACAAAGGTGAGGTTTTGGAGAAATACGATCCAGAAAGCACCAAAGCTGACTTGAGCTATCTTAGCGAAAACGAGTTAAGCACCGAACAAAA
The DNA here is from genome assembly GCA_903842795.1 of uncultured bacterium. Taxonomy (GTDB): domain Bacteria; phylum Patescibacteriota; class Microgenomatia; order UBA1400; family PJMF01; genus UBA1364. Next base: position 12,231 of record CAIMNJ010000010.1, read on the forward strand.
TCAGCTCAAGAGAGTTATGGAAAGAGCCCCTGCTTATATGGTGGATCACATCATGCAAGACAACAACGCTCGCGTTAATGCTTTCGGACCAAACTCAGAGTTAGTGATAAAAAATAAGGTGGTATCAGCCAAAACTGGCACCACAAATGATCTTCGAGACAACTGGACAGTGGGTTTCACCCCAGAATACTTAACCATTGCCTGGGTGGGCAATAACAACAGTAAATCAATGAGCTATCTGGCCTCAGGCATCACTGGCGCCGCTCCAATTTGGCATGACATTATGCAATATATCTTGAAAGACAAAGAAATTGTTTGGCCAGAAAGACCAGCTGACGTCAAAATTGGTAGCGTGTGCATGACTGGCATGCCAGCTAAAAGTGGCTTGGGAACAATGGTTATTAGTACAAATAACAAAGATAAAGAAAAAACTGACACTATTGTGAATAAAGAAACTGATCCAATCGCTACTTGTGAATCTGGAAAGCAAGAATTGTATTGGGAAGAATCTAAGCCAAGCTATTCTGGAGCTTTTAGCAAAGAATATTGGATTAATTCCACTACCAATCTACCTTTCAACGAGGGTGATAGTCAAGATAATCTGAAGCTAGAGGCTCATAAATTTTTCTACGATCCATTCACCAAGCTCTATTGCAGTGACTGTGCAAGAGCTGTTGACGATAAGGGTAAGATTATTTATGAACAACAAATAATAGATGTCAAAAATATTCTTTAGTGTTTTTTTATTTTTACTGTTTATTTTTGCGATTTTATTTTCTATTAATTTTTTTTACGACGCTCCTCTTTCTTCAGCTATCAATAACAATAGCCGTTTGCGTTATCTCAAACAATTAATTATCCCAAAGAAGGATCATAAAATTGTTTATGGATTTTTGCCTTATTGGAATATAAAAGAAGCAAAAATAGAAAAAGAACTTACTCATTTATCATTTTTTGGGCTAAACATCGCCAGTAACGGTGAGATTTCTTTGAGAGATGGTGATGGCAATATTGATCCTGGTTATAAAGCCATTAATGAGGATGCTTTTTTAGAATTAGCGGAACAAATGAAAAAACAAAATGGTCAAGTTGAACTTGTTTTCAAACAATTTGATCCTGAAGAAATTACTGCTTTTATAAATAATGAAAAAGCACATCTTACTTTTTTTCAAAGCTTAGATTCTCTTTTGCTAGCCTATCCTATTTCAGGCATAAACATTGATATTGAATATAGCGGCAACAACAGCCCAATCCTTAGAGAAAATTTCACCAAGTTCATGCGTAAACTAGACTGGTATCTAGACACTAAATACAAAAATATTAAAGTTAGCGTTGATGTTTATGCTAGCGCCGCCAACAATCAAGATGGAATTTGGGATATTAAATCCATTAGTCAATACGTTGATTACGTCATTATTATGGCCTATGACTTTCATCAAAGAAGTAGCAGTCAGGCTGGACCAGTAGCACCACTTTTTAGCGATGATGGCAGATGGACTAAAGATATTAATCAGCATTTAAAGGCTTTTCTGGATCAAGCACCTAGAGAAAAATTATTGCTTGGCATTCCCTTCTATGGTTATGGCTGGCGCACTGACTCTAATGATCCAAAAGCCAATACTTATGAAAATACCGGCTTTACTGTTAGTTATAAAAAAGCCAAAGATCTATTGCGTTTGAGTGAGGGTGGTGTGGCAAGTGAGAGCGCTTGGCTGGGAGCCAAACAAGTCAAGAAAAGTTTTGATAATGATGCCTTATCCCCTTACATTACTTATCAACAAAACGGCGAATTTTATACGATTTACTACGAAGATCCTAAGTCTATTGCTTATAAACTAGAATATGCCAGACAACTTGATTTGGCCGGCATCGCCATTTGGGCACTTGGATATGAAGACAGTAATAGAGAACTCTGGGAAGCCATTAATAATGGCATTTAAATTTAAGAAACTAATTAAAGTTACCAAATTTCGTAAGTTACCGAAACTATCTTGGAAACTTCAATTTTTTCTGGAGCAGATGCTAAAAAGTCAGACATTACTGTAGCTCCACTCTGTTCTTGAGAAGAGATTGTTCCCCCCACTTCACTCAAATCATCGGTAATTGTAACAATGCGTCCAACTCTCTTACCTGCAGCTTTAGCAATTTTTTTGGCCTGCTCACGAGCATCTTTGAGAGCCAATGTACGAGCTTCTTGAGTTATATCCGCTTGCTCTGCTGGCAAAAAAGCAACATTATTGATTGTAACTGCTCCCTTGGTGTAAAGGGTTTTAATCAATTCTGAAGTTTTTTTGGGATCAGTGGTAGACAATTTAAAAACATTAACTACCTGATAGAGCTTATCACCTCCAACAACGGTGGGAGTAATTTGATAAAAAGCTCTTTGAATGTCAGGATTGGTGGTGATTTTTTTTGATTCATCTATTAAGGTTTTGGTGTTATTTTCTCCCTGATTAATTGCAACCACTGGATCAACACTTGAGTCAACTCTCGTCACAGTCATCTCAACCTTGGCTGGAGGAACTTGTAATTTACCTTTACCAACCACAGTGATAGCTGCTGGTTTAAAGAAGAGTGTCTTGATTAAAAAAAGAGAGCCTAAAATAGCAACAGCAGTCAAGATTGGCTTCCTATAAACAAAAAAAGCATTATTAAGCTTCTCAACTGGAGAGGTACTAACTGGGATATCTCTTGGAATTTGAGTCATATAATCACATTCTAGCCTATTTAAAGAACAAGCAAAAGCAGAAAAATGTTGTTATACTAATCTCATGTTGCAAACACAAGGACTGTTTCAAAGAACCTTTGCTCATCAGAAAGTAGCTATTTTTATCGGCTCTTTGGATAAATTTTTCATCAAATTGCCACACTTGCCAAAAAAAGTTCGTATTCTTATAAATAAAATTATTCCTTTTTTCATCTTAGCATTAGGAATTATCAGTCTTATTGCTACCATTTTGAGTGGTTTTTTCTTGATTTTATCAATTTTGGCTTGGAACACTTCTATTTTTTTTGAATCTATTGGTAGTTTCTTACTCATATTACTTGACACCATGTTTTTGCTTAAAGCATTTAAACCACTTCGAAATGGAGATGCAATTGGTTGGATTTACCTTTTTTGGGCAGAAATTCTTGAATTTATAAACATTGTTATTCGTTCCATAAATGGAGAGGCAAATGTTTTTTTTGGAATTTTAACAGTCCTAGTGAGTTTTTATATTCTTTTTGAAATTGGCCAATTTTACGTTTATAAAAAAATCTCCGAATAAGATAAAAATTATTGATTTGAACCTGGCTGGACTAGCTCATACTGTGAGGCATTGGCAAAATATTGAATTTGTTGTCCTCTATCAATAGCTCCAGCAAAACCATAATGAGTATTAGAGCCATCATCAAAATTGACACTACCAGCTTGTGCAGAAGCCGGATAATAAACTCCATCAAAAGTATCACCTTCTCCTGGAATAACCATGGCGATATGTCCAGAAGTAACAGCTACCGCTGGAATACCTTCATTAGCTAAAGCCTGAGCTTCTTCTGGAGTCACTTCTCGCCAACCAAGATCTTGAGCAAGAGGAGCTTCAAGCCAACCTTTCATACCAGTTGCACTTAATTTTTCACCATTCACCCATCTTGGAATGTAGACGCCGAGTGCATTTGTGACATCAGAAACATAAATGTTGCAGTAGGTGTTGGAAGAATCACGGCGATAGCGTTTGCTCTGTTCAACATTAAATAATTCAATAGTTTTTAGATAATCATCAGCATTTCTATTAGTGGTGTAGTCTGGCAAAATATTAGTATCAATTGGATTCCACTCATCAGATGCTGTAAACATGATCGTGCCATCTGGCTTAATCTTATATTCAGCGTAAGGATTTTTAACATTATATATATCTGGTAAAGCTGTATCTAAGATGGCAATCGTATCAACATCTTTACCAGTTGGCAAGGAAACAGATAGGTTTTCTGCACCAGTTGAAACTGAACTACTAGCATTAAAATTTGGATTTTCAAAACCACGAATAGCAGTAATTTGTGAAGAAACACCCTTACTACTCAATACTCCATATTTTGTTTCAAATGCTGCTGGAGACAAAACACTAATTCTAGCATTTCCATCTGGAACAACTTTGCCATCAACATAATTATAATTAGCATCAGCAGTCACAATGGAGGTGACGTTACCATCTGAATCCTTATTAACTGCTACCACATAGAAAATGTGACCAGGATTTCCAGATCCTTTGTTACTAACAATACCAAAATCTCCAGGCTGAAAAACAGACAAATCATTGACGCGATATTCCATGTATTCACCATTGTTATAAACACCATTGTAGCTCTCTGTTAATCCAGCGCTTACAAATTGTTTGGCAAAGATCACTCCACCTTTAACTCCATCTATACCAATTTGGTTGTAAGCAGAATCAGAATTTATGCCAGCTCCAGTTAACAAAATGGCAAAAGTAACACATTGCACTTCTTCATTTGGATTTGAATCTTTGAAGGTGGTATAAATATCATCTACGCGACGCAAAGTTGAAGTAAATTCTGGACTATCCAACAAATAAGCAAATTCTGTTCCTTTGAGCTTTTCCTTCAAAACATCACTCAACTTCATTCCATTGTTCAAATCTCCACTGTCCTGCCATTCATTAACAGCTTGAGCCAAAAGCACAATTAATTTTTCTTCTTTGGTGCTAGGAACAAACAAATCACTAATAAAAGGATCATTAACTTTTTTATCAGCTTGGGTTTCCGTTACAGTTGGCTCTGGAGAAACAGTTGTGGTTGGAGAAGGGCTCATAGTTGGCTCTTCCTTTTTCTGTTCAACAATTTGAGTTGGTGTCGGAGTAATACTAGGATTGTTGAAAGTTGGCAAATTATGATAAATCACTGAACCAATGACTGAAGCGCCAAAGAAACTACCTATAATCGTCCATAATTTCCTCCAAAAGGCTGCTTCTTGTGCTTTTTGTTCTGGAGTCAAAGTTGGTGTCGGAGTAATACTAGGCGTTGGTGACTTAGTAATACTTGGAGTTGGCGATTTAGTAATGCTAGGAGTTACACTAATACTTGGCTTATCTTCTGGATGCAAGATTTCCAAAGCAGCAACCTTATCTTTTAGCTCATCAAAGAAAAATCTTTGTTTGGTGGAAATGGCAAAGTTTCTGAAGAAAATTCTGATCGCTCCAAAGGAGTCAGCAACAACAGTATTTTCAAGATCAACTAAGCTACCACCAATAATTTGTCTTGTGACTGTTGTGCCATTTTTGACAAAAACGGCAAAAGATTGCAAACCTTCAATATCCTTATCCACATTACCAAAAAGCAAATCGGCAACCTGATCAACTTCATCGGCAGTTAAATCTTTATATTTAATAGTCGCACCAAAACCAAGAATGCCACCTTCTCTGACACTCATCTTTTTGCTATCAAGCATACCCTCGGCCAAAACAGTCGCCTTAAAAACAGAATCAATAGCATTGTCTACATCAGCCCTGGTCTTACGAATCAAAGCTTCACGAGTATCAACCCAAGCATTAAGATAAAGCTGCACACACTGATTTTGCATGCCATGAGCATTAACAATATTGTTGCGAGTATCGCTCAATTGTTTAATGGCAGCTTTTTGTTTAGCATCAGCTTGTTTAGTTAAATCAGTTGCTTTTGTTTGATCACCTGTGGCTTTGGCTGCTTCTGCTTGTTCATTTAAAGTTTTGACTTCTGCCATTAAATTGTCAGCAATTTTGACGCCGTCTTTAGTGGCTTCACGCACCGCAGCACAATCAGAACAGAGATCATTGAAAGAAAAAGCATCAGCATTAGTCGGAGCTCCCTGGAAAAGAGTTGGATCTGTCCCATGTACAATGGCATCTATAAATTCATAACGAAGTGGAGCAACTTGCTTGAGATATTCTGGGGCAACCAAATAAAGAGTAATTGTATCAGCCAAATCTTCAGTCACTGCGCGATCATGTTGCTCAGTATTGGCGTCTTTATATGTGTAGTAATCTTTAGCATATTCAGTCGGAGGAAGCTCTTTGGAACCAGCTGCATCAGCATAAAAAACATTATCGTAAGCAGATAATAAGCTAGACTTAACATATTTGCCGCTATCATCTTTTTCGTATCTAATTAAGTGGCTAAGCTCATGAATTAAAGCAGCTTTTGGAGACTCACTAGACAAACCTAGATTTGCCAAAGTTTTGTTTAGATGACCATTAGTTGAATAGTCAGATGTAAATTCTACGTAACCAAGCCATTTGTTGCCATCCAAAATTTCATTGTCAACAAGAGCATAGTATTGTTTACCTCCATTTATCTTTCCTGGAGGAACTTTTACTATTCTGATTTCATCAGCCTGCATATGAGAATAAAAAGGTGTCATGAAAGAAAGAGCATTCATAAAATCTGAGACTTCATTGTCACCAACTGATTTTCCAGATTTGCTAAATTCTAAAGAGATGCTTTCACCTTTTATATTGGTATGACTAACAACCTTAGTTGTACCGTCAGGTAATTTAAATTTTTCAACTTCTGCTAGTTGTTCACTAACATTTTTATTACTTTTAGATACTTCTGTCGGAGAATACATTTGATAGGCCAATTTGGAAATTTCAGTAATAACTCCTGGAGAAGCTGGGTACTGTTCTTTATTTTGTAAATTACTGTAAACAGTGATGACATAAGCATCACCATTATCAAGAGTAACGATAGCAACATCAGAAATGGTAAAAAGCCCATCTTCAAGAACTGTACCAACTTTATGAGCCATGTTGGCTTGAATATCTAGCGGCAAACCAGCTCCAATTCTATATTCGTCATCCTTAGATGGAGTCTTCATTAAGTTGAGAATGTAGTCAGTATCTTCCTTAGATAAGCCAGATTTACCAGTAGCCAATTTTTCTAAAATAAGTCCCATCGCTTCTGGAGTAGTACTACGCATGTAACCATCAGCGTTTTCTTTACCGTACAAAATGCCATCCAAACCCATTTCTTCAAATGAGGCATTAATGCTTTGATTGGTAGAAGTAGCTACAAAATCGGCTAAAATCGCCGTGGCTTCTTCTTCAGATTCAACTAGCATTGCCTTTAATAACTGACTAATAATTCTATCTTGTCCTTTTGGAGCCACCTGCAATGCTTCTTCTAAAGGAATATTCTGCGATTCAAAATAGTGCATAACTGCCATTGCCACTGGCACTTTGATGGTAGAAGCCGCATGGAAAGATTTATTACCATCGTATAAATAACCCTCATTAGCCGGAGCACCAATTTTATGAATGTAGGCACCCCATTCTCCAGGAGCTTCATCCAATATTTGGTCCATTTGTTTTTTGATAGCTGCAGCATCTTGCTCACTCACAACAGATTGAGATTGAGCTGGAGCTTGATTTTCAGTTGAACTTTGAGAAGTCGCACTTTCAGAATTTTGAGAGTCAGTAGCACTTTGCTGAGTTTCTTGAACTTGATTTTCTGGAGCTTCAACTGTTTGTACAATTGGAGTTTTATTATCAATTGGAACAACTTTTGAACCCTGAGGCACTACGGCAAAGTAGACAATTGAAATAATTGCAGCTGCAGAAAGCACAGCTGCCACGATATTTCTTGGTCTGGAAAATTTCGGCATACGTAAAGACAAGTTCATTCTGAAACGCAACCAAGCAGCCTGTAAATTAAATTTAGGAAATTTTATGGTGGACAATTTAGACTTTAGACCGTCAAATTTTGATATCTTGATGTCTGGTTTTTTAATAGTTGGCATCTTGATGGCTGGCATGGTTATTTTTCCAGCCAAACGCTTGGCAGCAGTTCTCTTGATCCATAAATATGCAGCTGTTCCAGCTGCGGTTGCGGCGGCGCCCGCCGCCGCAGCATTGCGACCAGCATTCTTACCAAAATCTTTACCAAAAGAATTCAGGCCTGACTTAATCTTGTCTACTGTTTCTGCTACTTTGAGATTGCTAGCAACTTTGATGGTTGTCTTGGAGGCGGAAGCTGGCACATTAGTTGCGGGAACTGTGGTTGCAGGTGAAACTTGACCACCATTCTTGATTAATGACTCTAGCTTACCAGACTCAATAATCAGTTTAGCGGCACTGAAAGTGGAGAGATCCCCAATCGGGTAAGCTTGACCATTGGCATCAGCATATTCCAAAGCCAAAGCTTCAACTTTACTCTGCAATCTAGTCATATAATCACTGCGCTTTTGCAGAGTATCACCAAAAGCAACAATTCTTGCAAAAATACTAGCCTGATCAAAACTAGATGAGCGTAAAAATTCAATGCCATCCACAACTTTGGCCAGATAACTATTTAGTTCAGATAAAGAAATAGAGCCTATTGAGCCGTCAACTTCCAAAGCTGCCAAAACTGGCTGAACCTCATCAATAAACAATTCGAGCTGTTCGCTGGCATTGTCAGAAATCAAATTGGTCTTAATTGATTGATAAAGATCTCTCAAACCAACTCTAACTACATCAACAATATATTCCTTACTACCATTTTGTAGTTGATTATCTCTTAAAGTTTTTAATTCTCCAGCAACTATTTCTTCTGTTAAGTTTCCAGCTTCTTCTTTAAATTCAGCCCATTGTTTCAAATTATCATTCATTTCTTGTAAATCTGTCTTGGCTTGATCATCAAGAGCAATGTTTTGCACTGGAGTAGCAAAACCAAACAAACCTACAGATTTAATTTCCATAAATCCATTTGCTAAGGTTTGTCGAATAAAACTGGTAGCTTCATATGTAGATTTGATAGCTGAATTTGTATCTGCTAAAGTTTGCCTGATTGCAGCTTCGCGAGTGTTTACCCAAGCATTGAGATAAAGTTGGACGCATTGGTTTTCCATACCGTGATCATTCACAATTTGGAAACGAGTCTGATCTAACTGGTCTAGGGCTGCCTGTTTTTTAGCTGCAGCTTGCTTGCCTAGATCAACGGATAACTTTTGATTGCCGGCGACTTTAGCATTTTCTGCTTGTCTACTTAGTTCGTTGCTTTCTACCAAAAGCTTATCTGCTAATTCCACACCATTTTTGGCTTGAGCTCTAACCACTGAACAGTCAGAGCAAGTGGTACCAAAGAACTTATCTTTATTTGAGTTGTTTTTTGTTGAAGGCAAGAAATAACTTATAAAATTCTTAAAAGCATTTTGCGAGACACCCAACAATTCTAGATCTTTTATTGCATTATCTCTTGTTTGATACCCAGATTCTGCAACATTTCTTTTAACAACTTTTTGTAATTCACTAATCATTTTTTGTGCTGAAGGCTCAGCACTATTCAACTGAATTTTCTCATTACCGTGTTTAAAAACAACACCAGCTGGAATTCTAGTATTACCAATAAGAATATTTAAATCAAAATCACCATCAAGATCAAAAACAATTTTATTAATGAAGCTTTCAAGTTCTGACAAAATAGTTGTTATAGTTAATTTGTTAGAACCATTGGTTAGATTCAATGTAACTGGAATACTTTCTTTAAAACCAGCTAACTCTAAACTAGAAACATAGTTTGGAAGCTTATATTCTAAGTCTTTTACTAAACTCTTCTTTTCAATCAAAGCTTGAACTCCCTTCAGTCCACTTTCATCAAAAGCATTAAAAATGGCTGTTCCAGGAATATCTAAATTATTCTTTTTTAGAACACTTGCAACTTGATCAAGCAAAGAAACAACACTTGTCATAGAGACTATGTTCTCAGGTTTTTCATAACCTTTAATTTGAAAATATGTGGCAATTTTCCCCAACTCTAATTGTTTTGCTTTTATCCAATCGGTAATTTTAACTAATGAGCTAATATCATTAGTAGTCCAAAGAGCTTGTTGCAACTCTCCGGCTCCAAGAGCAGTGGCGATTTCTCTTAAATCAGACATTTGACTGTCAAGAATTGCTTGTTTTTCCTGCTCTACTTCATTGTCTTTAGTTGTAACAATTTCACTATTTGCCATCACTTTATCAGCATCTATTTCTGCAGGATTTTTATTATTAATTACTTCTTTGGAAATTATTTTGATTAAAGGTTGTTTGGTTTCCACTGAATCTTTTGGTAGGAGATTTTCAAAGTAAACAATAATGCTGTTTCTTCTTGCTTTGAGCGAAGCCATCATATAATTTGCCTCATTGCCACCATAATAATTTAAAATATTATTACAGTATCTTATGGCTGCAGGAGCATAACGACTATTAGGATGAGTCTCTAAATAATCTTCAACAAATTTCTTCCTCTTTGTGATTTCGGCAGTCATTGCCTCTTCATCCATACCTTGAAAAGCTTGTAAAACCACCTGATCAATAATTGCATCATCAGTTTTCTTTAAATCCTCTAGCAGTTCTTTTATTAATTCAACATTTTTTATAACCACTCTACCTTCTGCTTTCAAAATATCGAAGTCAATAATTTCTGCATAAGCTGGATTAACAACTTTTTTATCATTAAGAGCAAGTGACATTATTTGAGCTATCTGCTCTTCATTCAAATAATCTGGTAAATCCCTATAGTCACCTCTTGCTGATGAACCCAAGCTAGCACCATTGTCAATAAAGGTAATACTCTCTCCATCATTCGAAAATAGAATATTCTCAGCATTTCTGTCATAGTTCATGGTCAACAAATCAAGTAAGAAAGCTTTTTGCACTGCTTTATAATTAGTGAAGTTTTCTGGAAAATTATTAGCATAACCAATTTTCGCTCCATCTATAAATTCAGAAACCAAGTATTTTTTACCATCTATTTCTACTACTTCAACTTTTGGAGAAGGAAGACCTGAATAACTCAAAAATAAAGTGGACATGAAGTCAGCTCTCATCGTGTGCGCTGGAGATTCTTTGGCCAAAACTACCTGGCCAGTAACTGCATTGCGGAATTTTCTAATATCATGAGAACTAGTGCCAGAAAACGACTCTTCTTTCCAAGTTCCATCTTTTATGCCAGCTTCCAAATTAGTATCAAGCATTAGAGCTTTTATACCTGCTTCTTCGCCAATTTTACTGATCGAGCCATCTTCATTGAATTTATAAATCTCAATTGAAGTGACGAGACCACTCTTATTGTAAATCGTTAATCTCAAGAAATTACCATCTTCACCAAAGCGCTCTACCATGGAAGCCTTGTATTTTTCTTTGCTGTTTTCTCCCATAAACATCTCTATCTTTTCAAGCAAAGCTAGATTTTGGCCGCCAGCAAAAAGAACTTCATCTTCATGTTGAAAACCAACTTCAACACTCTTGGACTGGAAGTTGTAAATACCATCATAATTTATATCACTAATAATTCCTGCCCTTGGCAGATCAGAAGTAAAAATGAAAGCAGCGTTAACGTAATCTTTTTGCAAAGCATCAGCAGAGTATGCCTCTGGTGAAGTCGTGTTAGTTGAATACGAAGTAAAAGGAGATTCATCCCACAATCCACCTCCACTAATATGACCAGTGATTAAAGCATCAGCGGTAGGAGTATTATTAAAAATATCCAACATCACGAAGTTGTAGAGATCGGTAGCATGATTAGCAAAACCCTTTGGAACTTTAAGACCCTTGTTGGCTGCTATAAATTCCACAACTTCTTTGATACGATCTGCAATTTCTTGATTTGTAATTAAATTTGGATAGTTTTTGTAAAGTTCTGAGTTCTGGTTGGCGATTAAACTAGATTTAGTTACTAGTTCATTTAAATATTTCTCAATTATCCCCGCATACTCTTCTTCTTTTGCATCTTTAATTAGTTCATAGATTGCTTTGGTTACTTGCCTGTGAGTACCATTTGAAGCAATGAGGTCATCTTGTCCACCATGGAAGAAAGAAAGAACATCATGTGGATCGGT
>CAIMNJ010000011.1 GCA_903842795.1 uncultured bacterium
AGTTTTTTTGCAAAAAAAGAAATTCTTTGCAACTATTTTTTTGTATTTTTTAAACCACCAAATGGGCGATTGGGTTAAAAATGTCAAATATTGTGTTATTTTTTGTTTTTTTGTTTTAAAATTAAATTTTTATCATTTTTTCATATATTTGAGTAAATAATTTTTGCCATAAAATACCATATTTTATTTTAAATAGTCTTTTTGCTAAGAGTAAAAAATATATTCAATTATATTCGTATTTTATTTGTATTTTTTGAAGACTATATTTTTACTTATAAGTGCTAAAATAAAGACATGTTTCAAGTCTCTTACAAGGAAATCAAACTAAAAAAAACGTCACGAAAATTACCGGTAATTTTTATAGACATCCAAAATAGTAAGTCAGTTACCACAATGTTTCTCGCAAACACCGGTTCACGCTACGAAAAGGAAAACGAAGAAGGTTTGGCTCATTTTTTTGAGCACATGGTTTTTAAGGGAACAAGTAAATTTCCAACTGCAAAAAATCTTTCAGAAACCCTAGATAGCATTGGTGCTGATTTCAATGCTTTTACTAGCAAAGAATATACCGGCTATTACGTTAGATCAGCGTCAGCCAATTTTTCATTGGCTTTGGATGTTTTGTCTGACATGTTGTTTCAGCCAAAACTAAGACAAGAAGACATCGATCGTGAAAAGGGAGTGATTATTGAAGAGCTCAATATGTACGCCGACAATCCTTCTTCTCATGTTGCTGATGTTTTCGAACAGATGATTTTTAAAGGGCGAGACCTTTCTCATCCTATCATTGGTCGTAAAGAAACGATTAATTCTTTTCGCAATGCAGATTTCCAAAACTTTTTGGGTAAATTTTATGGCCCAGAAAACCTGCTTCTAGTGATTGCTGGAGGAATAAAAGATCTTGCAAAAAATGAAGTTGAACTTTTATCAAAAATTGAACTCGCTTTGGCAAAACTCAATGATGATAGGGTTGATATTAAAAATCCTTTTCCAACTAATGGTGCAACTGCCCCTGCTTCAATAGGCGAAAAAACCTTTTCCACTGAAAAATTTACTTTGATCAACAAGCCAACTGAGCAAGCCCATTTTGTTATGGCTTGGCCTGCTCTAAACAACACTCATGAAGATCGCTACGCACTTCAAGTTCTTTCCACAATTGTTGGCGGCAATATGAGTTCTCGTCTTTTTAGTCAAGTGAGAGAAGAGCGTGGCTTGGCATATTACGTCAATTCAGATCTAGACTTTTTTCATGACACTGGACTTTTTGGTTGTAGCGCAGGTGTTGATTCTAAGCGAGCAGAAGAGGCAATTAAAGTTAGCAAGGCAGTTTTTACTGACTTGCTTAGTAAAAAGGCAAAAATTGACACTAAGGAGCTTTCCAGGGCCAAAGAATATATACGTGGTAAAACATTGTTGAGTTTGGAAGGTAGTAATAGCGTTGCTCAGTTTTTTGGTTTACGAAAACTATTAAAAAATGAAATTATTTCAGTTGAAGAGTCTTTAGCTAAAATTAATTCAATTACAATTGAAGAAATTGAGAGAGTGGCAGAGTCAATAATTAGAGAAAATGAGTTGAGATTGGCAATTATTGGCAATTTCAAAAACGAAGAAAAGTTACGTTTAGCGATGTCTTAATTTATCTTTTGATATATTAATTGATAGTAAAGAATATTAAAAATTAAAAAAATCTTGGAAAAGAAGTATCTCTGCTATTATTAGATATACTTATATATCTTATTTTATATTTAGATTGAGTTAAAAGTTAATAAAAATTAAAAAGAAAGGCAAAAATGAAATTGACGAGAACTGCTGTCCTTGTCAAACCAGACGGCTTACAAAGAGGATTAATCGGTGAGATTATTGCTCGTTTTGAACGCAAAGGTTTGAAATTGGTTGGACTAAAGATGGTCAACATGAGTGAAAGTATGCTCGACCAGTGGTATGTGGAGCATCGTGAGAAAAGCTTTTTTAAAGACTTAAAAAGCTTTATGGCTTCTATGCCCATTGTCGCCATGGTTTGGGAGGGTATTGATGTGGTGCCAGTAGTTCGTAAATTGGTTGGCACAACACTTGGTAGAGAAGCTGAAGGCGGCTCTATTCGTGGCGATTTTGGTATGAGTCAACAAATGAACTTAATTCATGCTTCATCCAACAATTCGGACGCTGAGCGCGAAATTGGCATTGTTTTTAATGCTGATGAGCTATTCTCTTATAACAGCGTTATCGAAGCAGTTGTTTACGCTGAAGGTGAAGTAGAGTACGAAGCATTGTAATTTTTTGTTCGTATTTTTTGATAGGCCGAAGATGTAAGTCTTCGGCCTTTTTTGTTGATACTCAGGCATGGACTCTAGGGTAAAGTGGAAATAAATGCTGATATATGGTACAATACACAACCTTATGCCAAAAACAGCAAAAGAAGAAGTAGCAAACTGTGAACTTTCAGCAATTCATAGAAGATTCTCCGTCACGGAAGATGATTTGAGTGAAGTGCTTGCTGGTGGAGAAGTAGATAATGATTTTCAATGTCCAATTGGCAGATTTGTCCCATTGGCTAGAAGAAAAGGGATCATTATGTGTTTGACTGGCCGTTGTTCTAATTTGGATGCTACTGTTCACGAATAACTTTAGAGATTTTATACTTTATCGTGCCCCCACCAAGAATCGAACTTGGATTTAAGGTTTAGGAAACCTCCGTTCTATCCGTTAAACTATGGGAGCTATTTTAATGTCGGAGTGACAGGGCTCGAACCTGCGACCTCGGCGTTCCGAACACCGCACTCTAGCCATCTGAGCTACACTCCGCAATTTCCTTACTTAAGTTGCTTTTAGCTATTTTAAATCGATTATATACAAATTATCTGGAGAATCTGGGCTAAAACTAGTCTTGATAATCAATTTGCTGCCATCTGGCCATGGATAGACAAAATTACTAGAGAATGGTCCAGAATAGACTGTGGTGTTGTTTTGACCATCATATTCCATAATCTTGATTTTTCCGTTCTCCACAAAAAGCAAATGTTTGGAGTCGGGAAACCACTGGATGGTGTTCAATCTGACGGCTGTGTAGTAATTAGAAAAAGTCATGGCTGTTGAGAAATTGTCTGGCTTTTGCAGGCGATTAAAAGCGGTGGGGGAAGCTTCTAAAGATTTTGCCACAGCTTGTTCTAAGTCATCCGCCAAAATTATTTTCTCAGTGCTGATTTTAGCGACTTCTATTTTTTTTGCGGCTGCGATACTTGCAGTTTGTTCTTCTGTTTCTTTAAGTAAATCTGGCAATGCGGAAGTGGTGGCTACTCTAAAGTTCTTATCTTCTTCTCGATCGTAGACGTAAATTGCTCCTGGTTCTATTTTTCTAGATTCAGGCTGAGTGTTGGTGGCTGGAACTGGAGGTACAATGTTTTCGGCCAAAAAAGAAGACGCTGTTGCAGTGTAAAGCAGTCTTTTTTTGTCAGGAGAGAGATAGACATTTTTGGCAGAATTTTTAACAATATCTAAGATTTCTTTTGGAAATTTAGACAGAGATTGTCTTTCTCTTAGATAAATATCTTCTTCCCATTGTGCCAAAATCTCTTTTTTTTGGAAGCTAATGTCTTTTTGTTCGGCAAGACTAACTTTTTTGTCGGCGGTAATCAAAAACTCTTTTTTATCAGAAAGAATAATAAATTCAGTGCTGTCTGGAGACCAAATAATTTGTGCAGTTATTAAATTTAGATCTTCAATGTCATCAGTGATTTGTTTTGGTCCACTCTGCATAGAAAGGAAATTACTATTGAGGTCCAAGACATAAAAACCATTTTTTAGTTTGGAGCTAGCTTGATTGGTAAAGAAAAGTATTTTTTGGCCATCGGCTGAAGGATAAATATTACCAATGCCAGTAAAAGTTAGAGGAGTAATGCTTGGAGCAATAGGAAAAAGTAGGGCATTGGTTTGAGTAACTAACTCTTTTTGGATAACCAATTTTTTGTTCCATGGAGAATAGCCTTCTTTAACAATTTGGACTTGGTAGGTGTCTGGTTCGAGGTAGACAGTGTCATCAGTGGCAGTGACGAGTTTGTCTTCGATAAAAACTTGTGCTCCTGCAGGAAAGGAATTCACGTTTAGCAATCCTGTGTTGGCCACAATTCCTTTATTTGTCATTCTCCAGCTGCCACGAGCATATTGAATAGCAAAATAACTTCCCAAAGTAATTACTATAATTGAAACGGAAGTGTAGATAATTCTTGAGCCTAAAATATCCAAAACTCTATCAAGTAGGCTTTTTTTCTTTTTATTTTTTTCCATCACTGGTATTATAACAAGCAGATGTTCAAAAGTCTTTCAAGTAAAATTGCCATTGATCTTGGTTCATCCAAGATCAAGATTGTTGCAATCGATGATCTTAAAAATGAAGTTTGGGAGCTTTCACCAATTGATTTTAGAGCTAAAGTTTTAGAAGAAGATGCTTGTTTAGCCATAAAAAAAGAGGGCGATATTTTATTGGCAATTGGAAAAGAAGCTTTGGCCATGAAAGGTCGTTTGGATGGCGCAGCTGAAGTGTTTTTTCCATTTCATCAAAGTCGTATTCTTGATGAAAAAGCAGCTAAAATTTTAATAAAAGAATTACTCAAGAGGGTTTTTAAAAAAATGATTTTAAGTCCAATAGTTATGGTTACCACTACGGCAACTGCAACTAATTTGGACAAAAAAATTCTTAGTCAATTCTTTTATGATCTTGGTTTTTCTAAGGTTAATTTGATTGCTTCGCCTTTGGCTGCAGCGATTGGTGCCGGTGTTCCGATAATTGATTCTTCAGGAACTCTGTTTTTACAGATGGGGTCTAGTGGAATGACTTGCAGTGCTATTTCAATGGGTTCTTTACTATTTAATGAAGAAAGCGATTTTGGGGGAGACAAAATATCAAAAAAAATAATTGAACACCTAGCCAAAACTGAAAATTTTTCCATTTCTTTAGAAAGCGCAGAGTTATTAAAAAAACAAGTTTTTTCTTTAGATGATTCCAACAAAACTTTTCCTGTGGTAGGAAAAACAATCAATGGCTTTAGTCCTTTAGAGTTGAAGATAAAATCTTCTGATCTAAAACCGGTTGTCGATCTTTTTAAAATCGAATTAAAATCTTTAGTTGAAGCTATCTTAAAAAAGATTCCTCCTGACCTGATCACTGATGTTTTGCAAAAAGGTTTGTTGTTGTCTGGTGGACTCGCAAAAATCAATGGTTTAGAAGATTTTCTTGTCGCCACATTCAATTTCCCAATTGCTCTGTTAGATGAGCCAGATTTGCTAGCAAGTATGGGCAGTGCGGCTATGTTGAAAAATATGAATATGTTTGCCGAGAGCTTATCTTTTGACGCTTAGCCACCAATTGCTTTGGCGACAAAGAATTTTGCCTGCATCTTCTTCGTTTAGCATCATTTGTTTAATTGCTTCCTCCAAAAAAATTGTATTTTGCGAGCCTTTAACTAAAATTAGGTCATTGGCTTTTAGTAGATTGGCAATTTTTTCTCCAGCAATTTTTGAATTTTCAAAAAATATGGTTTGATTTTTATTATTTACCCTCATGATGGGTAGAGCATACTTTTTCATTTCTTGTCCAACTAGGAAAATTTGATCAAAGCTTTTTGAAGCTAATAGCGCTATTTCTTCATGCATTGCTTGAGTTTCCTCTCCAAGTTCCCTCATGTCTCCAAGTAAAGCTAATTTTCTGCCCTGGTTATTTACTTTATTCATTAATTCAATCATGTCCTTCATGGAAGAGGCGTTATACGAGCTATCTATAATAGTTGAGTTATTTTTTCCTTTGATTGCTGAAGCTCTCCCAAGAGGAATGGAGAAGTTATTCTCTAGGGAATTTTTTATTTCTTCTGTACTAAGTCCTGCTTTTATTCCAATTAAAATAGCCGGTGCCAGGCTGTAAGCGTAATGTTTTGGTAATAAAAAATTATTAATTTTGATTGTTAATTTTTGATTTTTGATTTTTAGCTTGCCATAGTGGCTTTGAATTTGAAAATTAAAAGTGGTGTTAATTATTTTGTCCAGAATCTGTGGTTGATGCTCAATTATTTGCAAATCACAAAAGCTATCGCTTCCAAAAGAATAGCTTTCTGCTTTTGTATTTTTGCAGCTTTCCTTGACATTCAGATCATCAAAGTTCAAAAAAGCTAAACCATTTTTTGGCAAAGATAAGATCAACTTGGCTTTTTCTTCAGCAATTTTCTTTATAATTTGTTTTTTTCTTTCTTTTGGTTCTTGCTCAGAAACCAATTGATCAAAAGCAAAGCTGTGATTTACGTTGGCATTGAGAAAAACTGCCATTTTGGGTTCGATAATGCTAAGCAAAAAATCCATATTCTTAGGTGGATTGGGACTATCTATGCCCATTTCTACTAAGTAGTAATCAAACTTTTCAAAATTAGTAAGCAATTTAATTGGAGCCATAAATAAGACTCTTAGCCAATCTAGAACAGAATAATTCTTCATTTCTAATCCTAGAATATCCAATGGAATTCCTGACTCAGAATTAGCTTTAAAACTTGCTTTTACCTGATACTTGTTTTTTAGAACGCTGTATATAGCATTGCGGGTGCTGCTTTTGCCGGCACTACCGGTGATTCCAACAATGTTGCAATTCTTATTCTTTTTCAGTTGCAGTTTGGCAAAAAACCTTAAGTAATAAAGGACAAATAATGCTGCTTTTTGCTTCATCTTTGACTTTCTTTTTTTTGTTCATCTTCCTTAATCTTTTTTGCTGCTTCGCAAAAAGCTTTACCTCTTTCTTCGTAATTAGCAAAGCTATTGAAGCTGGCGCTGGCAGGACTTAATAATACAATGTCCCCAGAGTTGGCTTGCTTGTGAGCTGTGTCCACAGCTTCAGCAATTGTTTCTACCTTTTGAACTAATTGAGCGGGATTGTTTCCTAGTGTAAATTCAATTAATCTGGCTCCAGTAGTTGGTAGAGCGATTAACAACTTAACTTTATATTCAGCAATAATTTGAGCCAATTCGCTAAAATCTTGATTTCTTTCATAGCCGCCAGCAATCAGAATAACTGAACCCTTTGCAAAACTTCTGATAGCCATCATGGCGGAATGGGGATTTGTAGAAATTGAATCATTAAAATATTTAACTCCATTGATTTCTGTTACAAATTCAATGCGATGTGGTAGACCACGGAAATTCTTAATAGTTTTCTCAATTGAGTGATTTGTTGCCTCAAATAACTTCCCAACTAAGATTGCAGGCATAACATTGTAGAGATTGTGTTCTCCAAGAAGAGGAATGTCTTTGATTGCAATAATCTCTTCATTTTGGTAAAAGATTTTGTCATTTTTTTTGTAGACAAGTATTTCCTCATCTTGTTTTAAGTCGTGTCTGAGTTTTTTTGCAATACTGAGTTTTGCCATTTGATTGCTACCAGATAGCTTTGGGTTATAAATCAGATAATCATTTTCTTTTTGGTAGCGGGCGATAGCGGTTTTGGCTTCAAAATAACTTGCAAAGTCTTTGTAGTAATCCAAATGCTCTGACTTTATATCAAGAACTACTCCAACATGTGGACTATCGGTAAGTTCAGCTAATTGGTGACAAGATAATTCATCAACAATAAGTGTGTCTTTAGAAATTTTATCTAGCTGATTTAATGGAGCATCACCAATATTTCCAAGTAATATGACTTTTTTTCCAGCGTCGCGCAAAATTTCATAGGTCAATTTACTAGTGGTACTTTTGCCTTTGGTGCCAGTAATACCGATAATTGTGCCCTGACATAAGGTAAAAAATATTTGTGTGTTTGATAAAATTTCACTTCCTTTGGCAATTGCTTTGGCAATTTCTTTAGTAGTAATTGGAATACCGGCTGTTTTGATAATGATTTCGTATTGGTCAATTTTTTCTAGATAATTTTTGCCGAAGTAAGTTTTAATATTTTGGTCTTTGCTAAACGATTTTTCATGCTCATCTGCGATGGCGATTTGTTTATTTGGAAATTTTTTTCTCAAGAAATCAAGGGTTGATATCCCTTCGCGTCCCATGCCCAAGATAAGAACTGATTTTTTAGAAAGTTTATCCATCAATTCTGTTTCTGCAATTTTTTGTTTGATTTGTTTTAAAAACATTGGTGGTGACTTGCTTTTTTTGTAGGCTAATACCAATGCTTGGCGAACTTCTGCAAATGTGCCAACGCATTCAAAGGGTTTTTTATTTCCAAAGCCAGCTAAATCTAAAAAAGTTTGTTTTAGTGATTTTTTGGCAAAGAGATTTTCACTAAAAATTTTATTGCTTACAATTTCTTCTTCCAAGAACGCTGAAAACATGGTGTAGACGAAAGCACATTTTGGACAATCTTGGCACCAAATTCCTTTTTTTTGTCCGACATTGCAACTCCTTAGAACTTCAAGAATTTTTTCAAATCTTTTGTCTTTAGTAGCGAATTGGCATAATCTTTGTGCGATTTCCAGTTCTGACAAAGATCTTAGTAGGGACAAATATTTTGGAAAATCATTTTTTTCTGAGAAAAGTTGTTCTTGACTATATTGGCTGAACTTTTTTTCAAAATCCAAGCTTTTAGAATATTGGTGATTAATTTTTTGTCCCAAATAAATAAGATTTTCTTCCTCACTACTGGCTTCATTGCCAAGTAAAATATTTTCTTGACCATAAAGATAAGCAATAGATGAGCCGGCAAAGGCAAGATAAGAGCTAAATGGAGTATGACCATTTAAATATCCTTGTTTATTCATTTCCAATAAGGTTGGATCGATGCTGCGCTCAGCTTCAATAATATTTTTACAATAACCATTTTTTTGTAAAATTAGAGCAATCTCTTTGGCTGCGGCAGAGTGTGGAGCAAGTAAAAATATATCGTAAGGCAATTTCCTTTCTTCTATCATGGCTAAAACTGTAGAAGAGTCTTTTCCTCCGCCAACTGGTACAAGAATAGAGGAATTTTTTGGTGGATTAAATTTTGTTGTTAATCCTTCTATTTCTGATGTTTTTTCTAATTTTATTTTAATGAAATCTTCTTTTGTAAAGTCAATTTTGTTTTGATAATAGAATTCACCAAGACCCTTAATTAGGAGATCATGCCAAAAACTTTTGTTTTTTTCTGTAATTTGTCCTTGATGTTTAACGACTATTTCTTTTGGGCAAGCAACTTTGAAGTAGCTTGGAATTTCAGCCATTCCAAGATGAAAGAATAATTTGTTTAATTGCGGGTCTAGGGTTTCTTTGGTGGAAATTTGATTAATTATTTCTTGACTTATATTTTTGATTTTTAATTTTGGGTAAAATTTTATATTTGGTTCGAGTTCAAGGTCAAAAGTCAAAATCAGATCATTGTTTTCTTTTTTAAAATCAAATCCCCAATAAATCAGTCTAGGATGTTTTTTTCTTAAACTTTTGATGTCCATAAACTCATTATAGCTTATATAACTGCGACTGTTGATGAAAAAACCTGATAAAATCAAACTATGAAAGTTATGCAAACAAGTCAAATTTTTGGTTTTCCAATCCTTAGTGTTAGGAAACAGGAATTCTTTGATTCTTTGGATAGCTTTTTTTTAGAAAATAGACGAGACAAATCTCTTACCCTAAAGATTTTTACACCAAATCCCGAACAATTGGTTGTTGCTACAAATGATAAAATTTTTTCTTCAAATTTGTCCAAAGCAAATTATCTTTTACCAGATGGGATCGGTTTGGTTTATGCCTCAAAAATTTTGAGTTTTTTTGGCAAAACTAAAGAAAAAATCAAAGAACGCATTGCTGGGGTAGAGGTGGTAGAGCATTTGCTTGACTTGATTAAAGAGCAAAAACTAAAAGCCTTAATTATCGGTGGGAGAGATTACAGTAATGCTGAAGATGTAGAATTTTCCTCCAATCTCTTCTGGACAGAGGGATATCAGGATAAATTTGAAATTTTATCTACTGAAGAAGCTGTTTTGACAGAAAAAATTAATGAGCTGAAACCAGATTTGGTTTTTATTGCCTTTGGAGCTCCAGATCAGGAAAACTGGATTATTAATCACGAAAAATTATTAGAAGAAAACAAAGTTAGAATTGCCATGGCAGTTGGAGGCTCATTTGATTTTATTTTCAATAGAGTCAAGAGAGCTCCAGTTTTTGTTCAAAAACTTGGCTTTGAATGGCTTTGGCGCCTCATAAAACAGCCATGGAGAAGACACAGACAATTACGCCTACTCAGTTTCATTTGGCTGGTTATTAAGGAAATTTTTAAGCGTTAGCTCTAGCTCTCTTCAGCTCCGTTTGGATTGACACCCAAAAGCCAGAGTACAGCTTCTTTTTTGTAGCGTCTATCACCTCTGGAATTAATGCGAATGGCTGGTAATTTACCTCTTTTACCCCAGCGTTTGATTGTGAGAGGGGAAACACGTAATAGATCGGCAACTTCACGGACAGTTAAAAGGTCTGGCAGGTTTTTTATATCTAATTTATTAGCATCATCAGCACGACCTGTTTTTTTGTCGTCCTCGTTGATCATGTTGACATTGTCGTTCATTTTTCCTTTCGCTTCAGGCTTTTTATCGCCTTAAATTAATTAGATATCCTATAACTTAGACTGTGACGGTGAGGAATGAGTCTTTTTAGATCAAAGTATTATCTTGATCTATATCTAACAGTAACAGATTGAGACTCTATGGGTCAAGAGGGAAAATTATCTTTTGTTGTCAAAAGTTTTGCATCTTTTTCCACATAAATGTCCTATAATTTTTTTGAGAATTAGAAAAAGGCGAAACTTATATCCTATAATTTTTTTAATGTTTGAAATGTGTGAAAAACTGTCAAAATTTGCTCTTTATGGAGCAAAATGAAATAATCAAAGCAATATGAAACAAAAACTAATTGCGGAAAATAAACTTTCCTATTCTGTATCTGTTTTAGCCTTGGTTTTCTTGCTACTTGGTGGTTTTTGTGCTGCTAGAACTCTTGTTAATATGCGTTTTTTTGAAAAGTACCCAAACAACGGTGTTTTATCTTTTAGCAATAATTACATGCAGAGAGAAGAGGATTGTACCTCATATCCAATGCAATATTTTGACAGTAAGGGAGAAACTAGGCCGGCCACAGCAGACGAGAAAAAAATGAGCGAAGATCAAAAACAGATTTGTTTGAGTTCTGTTGCCAAATCTAGGGAAAATGCCAAGATTAATGACATTAGTATTTCTTTGTTTTACTTATTTCTTGGTACAGGAATTTTTGTTGGCAAGAAATTTTTGAAATAAAAAAGGGACATTCTCTCGCAAAGCTCGGTCTCGTCCTCCGTCTCCACTTCGGACATTCCTTCACGTAGCTCAGTCACAAAAAACCCCGCTGTTGAAAGCGGGGTTTTTACTATTTCTTGCTTAAAGAATTGAAATAATTATTTCAATTCAACGACACAACCAGCTTCTTCCAAAGCTTTTTTGGCTGCTTCAGCATCTTCCTTCTTAGCACCTTCTAAGACTGGCTTAGGAGCTGATTCGACGAAAGTTTTGGCTTCACCTAAACCTAATTCTGGTTTAAGGGTACGCACAGCTTTGATAGCAGCAATTTTGTTGCTACCGGCTTCTTTGAGGATGACGTCAAATTCGTCTTTTTCCTCAGCAGCAGCGGCTGGAGCGGCGGCCATAGCACCCATCATCATAGGAGCGGCGGCGGTTACACCAAAGGTGTCTTCTAAAGCGGTTACGAGTTCTGAGACTTCCATTAAGGAGAGTTCTTTGACTGCGTCAACGAGCTTTTGAACTTTTTCTGAGAGTTCTGCCATATATTTGTTCCTTTCTTATTACTTTATTATTAACTTCTAACCTAACTAATTATTTTTTGTCGGCAATTGCCTTCATGACATACACCAAGTTACGGGCGTTGGCCTTAAGAACATTGACCAAACCTTGACCTGGAGACTTAAGTCTTTGAATCAACATGACGATCATTTCGTTCTTACCTGGCAATTTACTTAGAGCTTTGACTTCTTCAACAGAGAGGACTTTGCCATCCATGTAACCTTGCTTGATGGTTAAGAGTTCTTTGTCATCGTGGAATTGCACCAAAGCTTTGATAGCGGCGACTGGGTCGTTGTAAGAAAAAATAGCTGCACTCATGCCTTGGAGTGATTCGCTAAGCTTACCTTTGCCGACGGCAATATCGATTAAAGTGTTCTTGGTGACAAACATTTCACCACCAGCTTCTACTAGAGCAGCACGGAGTTCAGTTAAGTCTTTGACGTTGGTGCCAGCATAGTCAATAACGACCATGGAAGCAGCTCTGTCCAATTTTTCTTGGACAATTTTGATTTGTTCTTGATTGTGTTGGTTTGGCATAAAATGCTTTCAAATACTACTAAAATTACTATTTTCTAGTTTGTTGCAAAATAAGTGGGGAAATGCAGGGAAGATAAATAACAAAAAGCTATTTTCCTCGGTGCGATTTTTAACTTCTACTTGGCTTTTGCTTATATAGAAGCCACACTGTCTTTGGAACAAGACTTGCATTATACAACTATTTGTATTTTTTAGAAAGAGGAAGTCTAGAAGACTAACTGTCTAAGACTTTTTGCCAAAGTTGCATACCATGAATGCTGAGAGCCCATTGCTGGCCAGATTCGCCAAGCTCCATCCAATGCTCAATGCACCATTTCTCATCGTTCATGTTAGCAACTACAGTTTCGTAACTGTCTCCAGTTTGTACTTCTTCCTCATCTTCTTTTCTTGCTTTTTCTACCATATTGACTAATTATAATCTCTTATTTCTATAAAATAAATATTGCTTCTAGTAGATATATTTAAATGTGTTTATATTGAGTTTTATATGAATGAACATATTCGTGTTTCCACCGATGTACAAAAGAAGGGTATTAGACTTTCCTTGAAGTTTAGGGGGGATCTGGGATCAAATATTATGGATGCCTTCCAAGGAGATAATGACGAGGTGGTTAACGAGTGGTTGGCTGAGGAATTTTATGGTTACGAGAGTCAGGATCGAGAACCAATCACTATAGAAATGATTGAAAGATTTATTGTCAAAGCGCTTGAGAGTCCAAAAATTAGGCCTTTTTCTTCAATTTTTATAAACATTATGGGAAGTTTGGATTTTAGTCATCAGCCAAGAGTAATTTATACAGAAACCCTTGCTAAGCAACCACCAAAGAGACCTCATTATCACGACCATGATAAAAGAGGACAAAAATATGGAGGGAGAAGAGGTTAGTAGAATTTGTTTTTCAGCTTGCAATCAAGCAGGGCTCGAAATACAATTGCGCCTGTGCTAAATAATTTTTCAAAAACTACTACTACCACTGCTTAGAAGCGGGGTTTTGTTATAGTTTGAAAAATAAAACCCCGCCAAGAGCGGGATTTTTTGTATTTGGAAAAGTCTTGCTGAGCAAATTAATAAAAAAACCATTAAAATAACAATACTAAACTAATCAAACAAGGAAGGGCATTATGCCAAATCATAAACAAATAAACCAAGAAGATAAGCTTCTGCCAATGCGCCACAGCAGTGAGCATGTTCTCACCATGGTAATGGAGCGCTTGTATGGTAGTGATGAAAAAAATAATCCAGTAATTATCAAGGCTATGGGTCCAGCTATTGCTGATGGTTTCTATTTTGACTTCGATATCGCTGATAGCGCTAGAGAAAAAGGTTTAAAGATTACCGAAAAAGATTTTCCCAAATTGGAAAAAGAAATGAAAAAACTAATCCAGCAAGGGTTGTTGATGGAAAGAGTAGAAGTTTCAATGAAAGTAGCCAGACAAATTTTTGCTGACAATAAATACAAGCAAGAACTTTTGGATGGCTTGGCCAATGCTGAGGATTTTGAACTCAGCGAATCAGTTAATGATGGCAAATCTCAAATCAAACATCAAATGCTAGAGAAAGGTCCGGTCAAACTGACTCTTTATTTGACCGGTCGTGCTGATCAAATTGAGGCAGATAAAAAATTGTTGGCGAGCATGGAAATTGCTTCTGGGAACGATGCTGGCAGCATTAAATTGAGTTCTTTTGTTGATCTATGCAAAGGTCCTCATGTGGAAAAAATTTCTGAAATCAAAGCAGTTAAGCTGCTTAGTATCGCAGGTGCTTATTGGCGTGGTAGTGAGAAAAACAAAATGCTCACTCGTATTTATGGAACGGCTTTTGGTTCGCAAAAAGACTTGGATGATTATTTGGCAAAAAAGCAAATGGCTGAAGAGCGTAATCATCGTAAAATTGGTAAGGAAATGGAGCTTTTTGCGATTATTCCTGAAATTGGTCAGGGCTTGCCGATTTGGTTGCCAAATGGTTATGCCATGCGTCGTGTTCTAGAAGACTACATGATGAAAATGGAGCGTCGCTTCGGGTATGTTCATATTTTGACTCCACATATTAATAGAAAAGAATTATTTGAAAAATCAGGACATTTAGGCTTTTATGATGAAAGTATGTACCCACCTTTGACCTATGAAGAAAAAAATGATTCGGGTGAATTAATTGAAGATTCTGCTGAGGTTTATTATCCCAAACCAATGAACTGCCCAGCAGGAATGATGGTTTATAAGCTCAAGAGTCATAGCTACCGCGATTTACCAATTAAGATGGGCGAGTTCGGTACGGTTTATCGTCGCGAAAAGTCAGGTGAATTGCATGGTTTGCAGCGCGTGCGTGGTTTTACGCAAAATGATGCTCATATTTTTTGTACGCCAGAGCAACTGAAAGATCAGTTTAAAGAAGTAATGAAGATGCTGGACATTTTCTATAAAGACATGGGTTTTGACAACTATCATTTCCGCTTGTCGCTTTCTGATCCAGAAAAGGCTAAATTTCAATCTTGTGGCAAGCGTAGTGATTGGGACAAGGCTGAAAATATTTTGCGCGAAATCCTTAATGAAGCCGGTGTTGAATATGTAGAAGCCAAGGGCGAAGCAGCTTTTTATGGTCCAAAACTCGATGTACAAGCAGTTAACGTGTTTGGCAAAGAAGATAGTATTTCCACCATCCAGGTAGATTTCAATCTGCCAGAGCGTTTTGACATTACTTATGTTAATGAAAAAGGCGAAAATCAACGACCATTCGTAATTCATCGTGCTTTGATTGGCTCTTTTGAGCGCTTTTTCTCATTTTTGATCGAGCATCATGGTGGAAATTTCCCTGTTTGGCTTGCTCCTGTGCAAGTTAAAATTTTACCAATTGCTGACCGTCATTTGGATTATGCACGCAAAATATTTAATCAGCTTTTGGATCAAAATGTTCGCGTTGAATTAGATGATCGCTCCGAGCGTTTGCAGGCCAAAATACGTGCTAGTGAGGTGGCTAGAGTGCCAGTGATGCTAATCATTGGTGACAGCGAAATTGAAGCGAATAAAGTTGGTGTGCGCGTGCGCGGCAAAGCTCGTGAAAGAGCAGAAAAACTCATCAAAAATGGGGAGCTTAAGGCAGAAATTAGCGCCAGCGGTGATCTTGGTGGTTTAGATCTTGAAGCTTTGCAACAATTTTTGGTTAAATAAATGGACTGATTTAGTTTTATGGAAAATTTTGCTGCCCAAATTGCCAATCTAACTAAAAAAACCATCGAAGGCCAAAAACCCAGCTGGAAAAATGCTTTGTCGCGTAAATTGATCGCTGCTTTGGAGGGCAAAAACCCAAATAAAATTGCTGAAACAGTTGAGGAAGAGCCTGAACCAACCAAAGAAACAATAGTTCAGCACAAGCAATGGACTTCTGTAGAAAATAATTTGAGCTACGAACGTTTTAATCTTCACCCTGAAACAGGAGTGAAGCAATTTTTCATGGAAGTCATGGGTCCTTATGGCAATCCATTTATTATTCCTGAACCGGATCTAGCTTTCGATGTTCCAAGTGGTTTGCAATATGTAAATATTAAAGGTGAACAAAAAGATTTAGAAAAATCTGGTTTTTAATATATTGGCATGGATGGGGCAGAGGTTTGGCAGAAAAATAAAATTTCCGGCATTATTTGTCAAGATGGCGGGACCGATGTTTATCGCTTTAGTTTTTCTAATCCAAAGGCACCAAAATTTGAGGTCAATGAAGAAGGTGTGATTATTAATGGTGAGCAATGGTATCTCAAGGTGCTTTTTTCCAAAGATGCTCAGAGAATTGGCAATTTTGATGCCTATTATTCTCGCCAAAAACCAGATGTGGTGCGCGTTATTGAGATGGGAGATATAAATTGGGACAAGATTTAGATATAATTAACCTATGAATCAAGAAGCCTCCGCAATCGTTGAAGAATTATTACAAAAAGAACGCAGCCTTAGCGCACTAAAGAATGCTGAACAACAAGCCGGAACAGGTTCTTTTATTTTTTCCGATGAAGCAAATCTGTTTAAAGGAGAACCGTCTGCCGAACTTATGGATGTGGTTGGTAGACTTAATGCCAGAGGAATAAATGTTGCAATTTTTACTTCAGACAATCCAGATAATTTAGAAACATCAGCCCTAAGAGATCAACTCACCCAAGCTAATGGTTTGGGTAGTTATTCTGATGGAACGCTGCAAGTCAATACTTTGGCCTGTGTCTGGAACAATAAAACAACCGATGGAAGAAAAGAATTGGATTGTGTTACCGGCGCTGGTATAGGCAGATATATTGGAGATTCTCAAGTTAATAGTTTAGTTAATCATGTTGTTGATGAGGGTTATTATGTTGACGATTTCAGTGCAGGATTTACTAATGGTTTGACTGAAATCGATCAAATCTTGGCAGCCAGGGAAGCTCAGGCTACTCAACAAGCAGCTCAACCAACAGCTACTCCTTATGCTGAAACTGACACTACTCCAATAGAAATCCAGCCTTCAGAATCTCGTCCAAACTTTATGGAAACTCATGGCAGAGAAGTTTATGGTGGTGTGACAGCAGTAATTTTAATGGCTTTGGTTGGGGCTGATCAGATGTTTGCCAAACCAAAGCGTCTTTTTGTTAAGGGTATTGAATCAGACAGAAGGTCGGCTTTGAATGAAGCAACTAAGTTGAATTTAGATTTTGGAAAGGGTCTTTCTCTTTTTGATGCAATTATTTCAGAGTACGGTGAGTCTTATCCTGAAAAAGCAAATCAAGCCAGAGAAGATCGCTCTGTTTTTTCGGAAAAAGTAGATGAAGTTAAAGCTGCTGCTGAAGAGCTAAAATTAGCAAAAGTTGGTTTTTTCCGTAAAAAAGAAGACATGGAAGACGTAAGAGTAGCTGCTAAAAAATTGCGCACTAAAGCGATGGAATTATTGCGCTTAATAGGCGATCAAAGCAACAAGGCAGAAGATCTGCAAGAGAGAAAGAACTCTGCCCGCACCAATGCTGCTGCCGCCAAAGAGAAGCTGGCTGAAGTTAAAGATGTTTGGTATGTAGAAAAATTCAAAGTTTTTGGAGAGATCTTGCCACCAAAAGATAAGGCCATGGTCGGTATTGAATCTTTGGCAAAAGAAGCTTTTGATAATGCCTACTACAATACAGCCCTAGCCCTCAAAGGTAATGATCAGGCTGTTGAAGTGCTTGGTTTGTTAGATAAGTTTATGTTGGCAGTTGGTGCTTTGACCAGTGGTTATGAAATTGCTGATGGATTATATAGAGATGCTGGTTCGGACATTGCGAAGTGGCCAAATAAGGCAATTGATCTCAAGCAATTGGCTAATTCTGGAATACAGTTACTGACTACTGCCAAAGCAGGTATATCGATCACTGAAAAGCTTGATGAGGTGATTAGGTTATCTAAAGCAGCTGAGGTGGAATTTGCAAATGCTAAGGATTTCTCTAGTGCAACTGCTACTATTTTGAAACAGCAAGATGAAAATGATGCGGCAATTGCCGAAATTGAAGAAAAAGGTTTTGAAGATAAACATATTAAAAAGTTCCGTGACGCTATGGTTGAAGCTCTTAGTAAAGCTAATGTTTTTGCTTCTCAAGGCAATTGGAAGGAAGCGCATGCTCAACTTGGTGTTTTAAGAGTGAAAACCAATGAATCTCTTATTGAGATGAAGCGCTTAGAACAATTACAAAAACAAAATATTATTGATTTGGAAAATCTTGCCAAGGAGGTGGAAAAAGACAAAAAACGCTATGCCGGTGAGACCACTAAAGCTTGGACTGATTTGAGTGAAAATTTTGTGCCAGCTAACTACGATGAAAAGGACAAAATTTGGAAAGAGTTGAGAGAAGGATCTGGGTCTGGTGAAAAAATAGTAATTGCCGACCTCAATCCATATTTTGCAGCAATTGCTTTGACTCTCAAAGAACTAACTGATGATAAGTCAGACGAAAACGATATTGCCAGTAAAGCTTCTAGTAGAAATTCTTTTGAAGAACAAAAGTTTGATGAATCTGCAACTCTAATTCGAAAAATGGAGAAAAGGTTGGCAGAGTCTCGTCAAATGATGGATGCGCTATTAGAGCGTCAAAAATTAGCCAACAAATCAAAGTCCGAATATTCTGCAGCAATTGTTAATTCATCTGCCCGTCTGGAAGCAGCTGAGGAATCAATTGATACGAAAGAAGAAAACCGCTTAGTAGATAAAGAGGTTGATGAGCAGATCAAGAATGCCAGAAAATTTATTGATTTGGCAGAAAGAGCCGGCAAAGCTTCTATATACGTTGCTGCTTTGGAAGCAGCCAATAGAGCGACAGATTTAGCAATAAGAGCAAGACAAAGCGCTGAAGCACAGATAAAAGCTCTCAAAGAACTTTATTCAAAACTAGAAAGTCATAAAAAGAGTAGTAATGCTGCTGCCAACAAGGCTATTCAGGCTGTAATAGATGAATCAGATGAAGTAATTACCTCTGCTACCACAAATATTCAGAATGCTTTGCAAAGAAGTTTGGCAGCTTTGGTTACGGCAGAAAGTGCTTTAGCTGCTAAAGAAGACCATGTCTTGTCTAAGGCAATAGAAGATCTTTTAGGTGATCTTGATCAGGTTGATGAAAAAACAGAAGAGCTTGAGCAGGCTTTCAAATCTGATCGCAATAGCTATCAAGATTTACTTGATGATTTAAAGAGAGCTATTGGTGATGCTGATTCAGCTATTAGTAGAGCTAGTTCAAAGTGTAATGACCCTGATGCCGGTTCTGCCGGAGATGGAGCCCTAGGCTCAGCCAGGTCTTCTAATCCAGACATGGCAAGTTGGGGGGAGTCTAGATCTAGTATTAAATCAAAAATACAAGCTGCTAAGCGTGCTGAAGATTATGCTGACAGCGCTTATAATCAGGCTAGCAGCGCAATTTTAGCTGCTGAGCAAGCAAGACAAAGAGAACTAGAAAGACAAAGAGAGGCGCAGAGAGCTAGGGAGAGAGCTGCTGAACAAGCGAGAGAAGCTAGCAGAACCGTTAATTCTGTTGGTGGACATGCTAGTAGGAAAATCTAAGTTATTTTTTTATAAATATTAAAAAACCCGCCTTTTTTGAGGCGGGTTTTTATTTACATTTAGGATGAGAGGAGATTATTCCTCTTCAGTTTCTTCAATGAGGACCTTGATTCCTGGACCCATACTTGGAGAAAGACTTAATTTAACAATTTTGCCTTTCAAAGCTTTGGTTAGAGCTTCAACGTTCTCAACCAAATCAGCGCCACTCATATCGGTTTTGCCGATAACTAAGTGCATTAAAGGAGCTTTCTTTTCAGTTTTGAGATTGAATTTACCAGCTTCCAACTCTTTTTTCTTGAGTTCTGGATTTGGGGTCAAAGTACCATTTTTTGGATTTGGCATTAAGCCTTTTGGACCAAGAACTTTGGCAAATCTGGCCAATTTTGGCATAAACTCTGGATGAGCAACCAAAATTTCATAATCAATTTTGCCAGCTTCGATGTCGCTTAAAACTTGAGCATCAACGATGGTAACCTTGACGGTTTTACCGGTAGAGTGTGGCAAAGCTAAACTGACGTTGTCACCAATTTCTTTGACGACGACGTGAGCTTCAACTGAACCAACAAATTTGCTGTAAGAAAGCTTTTTAACTAGTTCGACAGCCTCTTTGCTAGAGTAAAATTTACTCTTATCCAATTGAGAGCGTACAGCCTGATATTTTTTACCGCGGACTTTTTTGGCTTTGGCTGGTTTTTTTTCAGCTTTTACCTCTACATCATCAGTTTGCACTGATTCTTTTATTTCTGTTTCGACAGTTTTGACCTCAACTTCATTTGCAGTCATGTCGACATTTTTTTTGCTTCCCATAATTTACTTTCTGGTGGTGCAAGCGGCTAGGGTAAAGTTTGAGCCTCCCACCTTATTATTTTATATTTATACGATGTCAACGCCCATAGATTTGGCAGAACCAATGACACTATTCATAGCAGAATCAATGTTGTTGGTGTTCATATCTGGCATTTTCTTTTCTGCAATGGCTCTGACTTGATCCATGGTTAATTTGGCCTTATTATCTTTGCCTGCAGTAGCACTACCAGCTTTCATTCTGAGAGTTTGTTTGATCAAATCTGAGACTGGAGGCAACTTCAAAACAAAAGTGAAGGAATTGTTCTCAAAAATAGTAATTTCTGCTGGGATGATTTGACCTTTTTGGTCAGCTGTAGCAGCATTATATTGTTTAAGAAAATCCATCATGTTGATACCAGCTTGACCCAAAATTGGACCGACTGGAGGGGCTGGAGTAGCAGTACCAGCTGGAAGATTTAATTTCAAAATTGACTTAACTTTTTTAGCCATATTATTTTCTTTCGATTGTTATTTTTTTATTTAACCATTTTTTGTGGAGAAGCTCGGCATCCCTAATGTCGACCACAAGTGGTTTGTGTCTATTTTTATACTTTTTTGACTTGCAAGAAGTCTAATTCCACTGGAGTTTCTCTTCCAAAAATATTGAGAAGTACAGTGACTTTACCTTTTTCTTCATCAATTTTATCGACTGTTCCCAAGAAATCATTAAATGGACCGTCAACAACTTTGACAGCTTCACCATCAACGAAATCGGCTTTGTAAGAAGCTTCACCAGATTGCTCGGTGTATTTCATGATAGCTTCAACCTCACTTTTTGGTAGTGGAGTGGGTTTGCTGCTCATACCGACAAAACCAGTAACGCCATCAGTGGTACGAATTGCCAACCAGGCGTCATCGGTCATTTCCAATTTGACCAACATGTAACCTGGGAAAATTTTCTCACTAACGGTTTTTCTTTGACCTCTGCGAATTTGAATTTTGTCTTGAGTTGGAATCAAAACTTGAATTATTTTGTCAGTTAAATGGAGGGTTTGAGCACGTTGGCGCAAAGCCTCAGCAATTTTCTTTTCATGACCAGAATAAACGTGAACAACATACCAACGAGCTTTTTTGTTGTCGACATCAGAAATGTTAACCAAGTTGGGAGAAGAGACTCTCACTTCTTGAACTTCTGGGATTTCTGGCACTTGCATTTGATCGGTCATAATTCCTTTTTTTGGTGATTCCTTTTACAAAGGAGAATATTATATCAGAATTCCCATGATTTTTTGTAGGAGAAAATCAATGCCTCCAAGATAAGCGGAGAGTAGGGCTGCTACCAAGACAACTAGCAAGGTCATGTTTTGAGTATTTTTCTTGCTTGGCCAAGTAGTTTGCTTTAGTTCAGTTGTGACTTCTCTAAAGTAGTTTCTGATTTTTGCTAACATAAAATTATCCGGTTTTCTCTTGGATTTTATCTTTAAACCCTGCTTTTTTCAAGTTAGCTTTAATTTATAACTTTAGTGGTTTGTCTTCAGGAATTTTGACTTCTTCTGTTGGTTTTTCCTCGTGACCATTTTGATCGTTATTGCGACCATCATAAGGTACACTCCATGGATCTTTTTTAGCTTTGGCGATGGAAGAAATGATCAAAGCGATAGCAATGAGTAAGATTAATCCAGCAATTGCTAGCCATTGCCATGAGAAGTTGGCCAACATTTGACCTAAGCTAGTTTGAAATGGAGAAGTTTTTTTCTCGACTATAGTTGGTGCGCTAGTTGGCTCTGTCTTGGCACTATTGCTGGCAGATTGTTCTTTGTTGGTGGTAGAGCCAGTCACACAAGAAATATCTTCTGGATCATCTGCTAAGCGGCATTTTCCTTTATAGCAGCGCATATCTGCTTCACAATCACGGTTGTTGTTGCAACCTTGGTTACAACTATTAGTGGTCAGGTCAGTGGCTTCGCTTGGCAAAAGAATAGTTCTGCCAGAACTGTCTGTGTAGGAATTTATATTGCTGCCACCTTTATTTGAAGACAGTGAGGAAGATGAATTTATAGCAACCTTCTTCACATCACAGGTGGTGCTTTCCAGATTTTTTGGATCTCTGCAACGATTCCAGAAACAAGTTAGGCCAACTCCACAGTCATTGTTGCTGGCACAATATTCATTGCAACTACGATCGGAAGTTTGAATTCCTGGAG
Source organism: uncultured bacterium (assembly GCA_903842795.1). Lineage (GTDB taxonomy): Bacteria > Patescibacteriota > Microgenomatia > UBA1400 > PJMF01 > UBA1364. The sequence goes on from CAIMNJ010000011.1 coordinate 22,329, forward strand.
TAGCAAGACAAGCATTGTTACTTGGATTGGTTGCGTTTCTACATAAACCTTCAGCAGTACAGACTAGTCCAGGAGCACAGCTCTTGCTTTGATCACTGGTTGGACCACACTGATCATTACAATTCTTATATTTGCTCTGGTCGCCACTGCAATAGGTGATGTAATAGCGCACTGAGGAGATGTGTTGTCCGCCATTATCAGTGCTAAAAAGACGGAAGAAATATTCTTTATTTGGCTCAAAACTAATTGGACCCTTGGTGCCAGTGGCATGGGTAAATCCTTTAGCTGTCACCATAATCCAGTTGCCATTTGTTTGGTCAATGTTGCCGGCAACTTTTTTGTGATAAAAATCTCCAAAGTTTGGACTGGTGCTCACATCAATGTAAGTTACATTTGGATATTTTTTGTTGTCCCAGATTACGTATAGAGAATCTCCCTCAGTTGGTTGATTGAGACATTTATCGTTTGAAGAAAGGTAGAAGAAGCTACTGTTGGCATTAACAACACTATTGTCGGTACACTTCTGACTCAATTCTTTTAAGGTTTCGTCCTCATACCATTGACATCTTTCTGGTTGTGTTGAGTATTGTCTAGTTTGCCAGCCATTTTTACATTCTCCCCAAGAGGTATATTCGTAATGACATTGAGAACGGTCAATACCATTGGTGGTTACGTAATATTGGAAATCTAAGACAGTTGGTTTTTGCAAAATATCTTCTGAAGTTTCATGTTCAATAACGGTACTGTCTTGGCTGATTTTAATTTTGACACTACCTTCTTTTTTTGGAGTGAATTTTAGTTGAGAGATGGTTCTCATCTGGTTGTGGGTAGAAAAGGTAACGGCAGGATCTTTGGTGTTTAGAAGCAAAGTGACTGTGTAGCAATCTTTTTCACAAATACTTTCGACTACTTCTTGTTTGCTAATCTCTAATTCTGCTGGATAAGTTTCAGTAAAACTAATTTTGCTTTTATCTAAGAGACCTTTATCGACAATAATCTCAAAAATCAATTCTATTGCGTCTACTGACTTGTCTTTTGTGTTTAATTGCAAATTGATTTTTTGTTCTTCATCAACTTTGAGAGTACTCTGATCAAAAGGATAAGTATTGAGCTCTGCTAATCCAGAATCAACCATAGCAGCTTTTCTAGTGTCTAAGCTTAATTCGGAAGCTGGTTTTTTGAGGAACATGACTGCTAGTAGGGCAATCGACATAACTAGGACAATAAAAAATAAGCCGAAAACGGCCAGACGATTGCTTTTTTTAGTTTGCAGCATTGGTTTCTTTCTCTTTTAAGTTGTTTAGATTGACTATTTTGTTAAATAAAGAGTAATCTTTGGCATCAATTTTGCCATCTTGATTAAGATCGGCTTTTAATGATTCGCTGTCACTCTTAAAAAATGCTTCTTTTATCAGTTTAGCATCTTTTTCATCAATTTTGCCATCTTGATTGAGGTCGGCATTCTTCAACAGGGAGGTGTCTGTCTTTTGGTAAACTCTTGAATCTTGAAATTTATTTCTTTTATATCCAATATGCCAAAAAGTAATAACAGCCATAATCAGAACTAAGGTCAAACCAAAAAGAATTAAATTAGATTCAATTTCTTCTTTTTTGACTCTAGAAATCTTTTTTGATGACATCAGATAAAGCATAGCTGATTTATGACTATTGGGTCAAGGATTAGTCTTCTTATGCTATACTTTTAGAACCTTATATTTAGAAAGGCCAACTTTTATGTCAGAGAAATTAGTTCGTAAGGCAATTATCACTGATGCAGGTTTTGCAAGTCGTTATTTGCCAATTACTAAAACTATTCCTAAAGCCATGTTGCCAATGGGCAATCGCCCAATTATGCAGTTTGTGATCGAAGAATGCGTTGAGGCAGGTATAGAAGAAATTATTATTGTAGCTACCCCAGAGGGTAAGCCAATTTACGAAGATTACTTTAACAATGGTGTTAATCGAATTCGCAAACAGTTGGCAGCTCAGGGCAAAGAAGATCGTTATGAACCAGTTCAACAGGTTCTAGACTATCCAAAAATTACAGTAATTACTCAAGACCCTAGTTTGCCATATGGCAATGGTTCTCCAGTTGTTTCTGCCAAAGCTTTTGTGGAGGGGGAGAAGGCATTTTTGGTTATTTATAGTGATGACGTGGTTTTTGGTAATCCTGGTGATGCCAAAATGATGGTTGATGCCTATGAGGCAGATCCTACGGTAGATGGCATTATTATGTCTCAAGAGGTAGAACCAGAAGTAGTCAATAAATACGGTATCATCTCTTTTAGAACAGGCAGCAACGAATTGCTGGATAATATTATTGAAAAACCAGAAATTGGTGAAGCTCCATCAAATTTAGCTTCTTATGGTAGATACCTTTTGACTCCAAAAATTTTTGAACATCTTATTCCAAGTAACTCTGGCAAAGATGGTGAGCTTTGGACGGTTGATGCTATCACCAAAATAGCTAACTTGGGTAGAGTATTGGTAGAAAAAACCAAGGGTCAATGGATGACCACTGGTGATCCAGAAAATTACTTCAAAGCTCATCTGAAATTTGTAATCGAAAACGAAAAATATGGCAACAAAATAAAAAATTGGGTGGAGGAACTTTCTAAATAAAAGTAATGTTCTCCATTGTAGCAATTTTCTATTTATAACAAAAGATTGTTTTTTGGCTTTGTGGTTTTAAAATTATTATTTAGCACCTTAACTCCACTTTCTTTTGCAGGAAAGTAAAGCAATGTTTTTCCTCAACAGCTCTTTATAGGGCTTATAGGAGTATTTTGCTTCCGTGGAAGTAAAATCTTCTTGCCCACCTGGTTTTTTCCGGGGAAAGAGGCTTACTTTCCTGCAAAGGGAGGTGGAGATTGTTTTTTCAAGATGTCCAAAATTCGCTAAAGCATCTTTTGTACCATTTTTACTGCATTGGTCCAAAATTCGCTAAAGCATCTTTTGTACCAGCTGCTTTTTGCAATGCTGTCTGCATTGCAAAAAGACAGGGTCCAAAATATAATACTCAATGTCTTTCGTCTTATTTGCCTTTGTAGCTCAGTCGGTAGAGCGCAGTCTTGGTAAGACTGAGGTCTCGGGTCCGATCCCCGACAAAGGCTCACTTGCAAAGGCGCGCTGCGCGCGCCATCTGCAAAAGCCAAGGTACTCAAGCGGTCAACGAGGGCAGTCTGTAAAACTGCTGGCCTAGCCTACGTAGGTTCGAATCCTTCCCTTGGCACAGATCTCTAGCTTACAAAGGGAGAATTTGCCCCCCTAGCTCAATTGGTTAGAGCACCTGTTTTGTAAACAGGAGGTTCCGGGTTCGATTCCCGGGGGTGGCTCAAGAGATGACTCTTAAAATATAAAAAAGTTGTGATAAAATATCAAATCTATGGCAAGCAAGAAAAAAGGTCCAAGACAATCAATCGGTTTACAATGTAGTGTTTGTAATGCTTTCGGTTACGTAAGCGAATACAACAAAAACAATGAGATTCTCAAGAAACAAACCTCAGGTGAGGGTAGTTTTCCTCTGAACAAATACTGTAGCGTTTGTCGCAAGCATACTGCTCACAAATTGATGAAAAAATTAAAATAAGTTTAATCAATCCATTTTTTTTGGATTGATGTTGCTTAGTTTAGTTTTACTATTTTCAGAATATTTTCCGCTCCGTGATAGAAGTCATGATCAAGCTGTCTACTGTTTTTCATGGCTTGTCCAATCCAGGATCGCTGTTCATTTGCTTTTAATTTAGGTACAGGCCTGGTCCCGCCAGCTGGAATTGCGCTTTCGGAAGTATGCTCATTGGTCTGAGCGAGTTCAGTTAATTGTTTAGCAATATTGTTTGTTTGAGCTTGTATTGCTGTGCCATTTTTTTCAAAAACTGCACGTACGTTATATTCCCACTCACCCCATTCCTTGAGAGTGAGTAGAGCAGCTCCAGAAGCGACTGCGTCGTAGGCCATGTCTCCAGAAGGCTTGCTGATAAAAACATCGGCCCAAGAAAAGCCTTTTTGAATCAATAATTCATTAGCATCAACAATTTGTGGATGATAGATAATTCTAAAGCGATGCTTATTTTCTTCGTTTTTACTGGTTTTGATCTTGTTATTAATGCCAAAATTGGCAGGGTCATTTGGGCTAATGATTTGATAAGCAAGGTCATTAGCTTGAGCAATTTCAATGGCCATATTTTTATGATCTTCATGGGTGCCGGCATAAAAAACCAATTGGGTCTCGACTAAATCAGTTTTTTGTCCCAAGGCTTGTTGCTTTAGTATTGGCAACATTTGCTCCAAAATGCTTTTTATTTCTGGTTTATTAGTGCCAAGGCCACCGGTAGTTAAGCAAATTCTAAGTGGTCTTTCGTCTGTCCAAATTGTTTTTTCTTTGTGGCAATCGACTATTCTTGGGTCAATTGGTGGGCCAGTGACAATGACTTTGTCTTTTATTTGGTCCTTTGGTATTTTTTTGCCAATTTGTTTGGCAACTTCAAAAAATGATTCTTTGGTGGCTTCATCAAAGACCAAAAATTTCATATTTGGCAAATGTGCATTTTGCAAATAATCGCTACGCACGTGTGGATCTGTGATCATTTGCACAACTTTTTTACCCTCTGCAGCTAGAATATTGCCCGTCACAATGTGAAAGGAAAGAATGGTTTTTTTGATTCCAGAACCAAGATAAAGAGTGGGAGGAGTGACATTATCTAAAATTGGCATTTTGGAACGGCCGAATTTATCGACGATATCTTTTAACATTTTTAAAATTGGCCAGCGAGCAATAGTTCTGCCAATTAAATCTGTTATTTGTACGCTTTTAAAAGCGGCGTTGCTGACGTAATTAGTGCTATCTACAAGCCAAGCTTTTTTAGGATCAATGCTATTTCCCCAGGCTTGTATTGCTATGCCGAGAGCCATGGAGTAGTGAGCGCGTGAAAGCACAATGTCGGTACTATTGTCTTTTTCTTTTTGATGATGAAGACCCTTGAGGTCTTCTCGAAAGGAAGCGGAAACAGTGATAATGGGAATTTTGGTTTGTTCGAGGAGTTTTTTGTCTGCTTGGTAAATCTTTTTTAATTCTTTGGCGATTTCATTATCTTGCATGCTTTTTAGTGTAGCAGTTTTTTGGTGGTGGAGGAAATGATGATGCGTTAGCTCTGGCTTTATTGAGCAATGATTATTATAATTGGGCTCTAAGAAATTTAACAAAGGGCGGTATTTCAATGGCAGAATAGGGGTCTCCAAAACCTTTGATGAGGGTTCGATTCCTTCCCGCCCTGCAAAAAAATATTCAAATTGTAAAACGATGGAAAATAATCCCGAAAACTCTTTTCCTTTTAATCCAGCTTCTTATGATGGTGTGGATATTTCTACTTTGCCTTTGGAAGAATTAAAGATGATTGTTAATTCCTACAAAGAGATTCAAAAATTGCCAGATCAAAAATCAAAAGCAATTTTGGAAGGTCTTATTCAAGCCGTCAGCCACTACCTTTCTTTTGCTAGCAGTTCAGAAGAAAGAAAAAAAACCTTACTCTCAATGTATTCTCCTGATTTTGTTTTTCATGCTAGTGAATACTCAGCCAGAGAATACAAGGCTTACAAATAACTTGTCTTTTCAGCTTAATCTCAGTTGCTTGTTTTAGACTTCCAGCTATTAATAGTTAAAGGAAAGGTTTTTACTGATGAAAGTCAATAAAAAAATCATTATCCCTTTGTTAACAATTACAGTGGCTGGAGCAGCAGCTTATTCTGGATCGAAAGTTTTTGCAGCTACTACGCAGACAAATTATCCACCAATGGTAGAAAGGTTTGCGGAGCATTTTGGCTTAAAAGTTGATGATGTTAAGACTTTTTTTGATGAAGAAAGACAGCAACGTCAGCAAGATATGCTGAGTGATTATGCTGACTTCTTAGAAGAAGCTGTCAACTCTGGAGATCTCACTGAGAATCAAAAAGATCTGCTGATTTCTAAGAAGGAAGAGCAACAAAAAGAGATGGCTAATTTTCAACCAGGAAGTGAAAATAGGGAAGACAGATTTGAAAAAAAGCAGGCTAGAAGAGATGAACTTATTCAATGGGCCAAAGATAATAATATAGATCAAAAATACCTTTTCTTTCACGGTGGTGAGAGAGGAGAAGGTGGTGAGGGAGGTAGAGGCTTTGGTATGGGTAGAATGATGAGGGAATAATTGAGAGTCAATCTTTGAAATAGCACTTTTTCCTGCAAAAAATCCTAGCTTAAAAACTAGGATTTTTTTGTTTTTTTAGTCAAAATTTTAGATAAAAATTCTCATCATGAGGTTGATGATTGGACTAAGTAGAGCACTGACAGCAGACTGTCCGCCAACCCATGGAAAAATCATCATGATCAAAATCATGGTTCCATAACGATCCATAATGTCTTCATATTCCAAGCTTGCTTGATAGGGAAGTACAGCACGCATGATTTTGCCACCATCAAGAGGATAAACGGGAATTAGATTAAAGAGGGCTAACGAAAGGTTGATAAAGATTAACTGGCCAGCAAATAAGGCCAAAAAATCTCCACCAATTCCTAATTTAATAAGTGCTGATAGGATAGTTGCAATTAATATGTTACTGGCTGGTCCTGCAACTGTAATGAGAGCAGCATCTCTGGTAGGCTCTTTGAGATTATATGGATCGTATGGAGCAGCTTTGCCCCAGCCAAAACCAGTTAAAACAATTGCTAGAGTGCCAATTGGATCGAGATGGGCTAGTGGGTTTAGAGTGAGGCGGCCCTTGATGCGAGGAGTTGGGTCTCCCAATCTATCTGTTACGAAACAATGAGCATATTCATGGATTGCGATAGAAAGTAGTAAGCCAGCTAAAAAAATAATAAAAGCGAGAGGATTCTGGAGTAAAAGAGTTAGCATGATTAAAGATTATAATGCCCTTTCTTCCATTTTTTTCTTCAATTCTCTAATTTTATCACCAAAGAAGCTTCTCATGTACCAAATAGATTGTTTTGGATGTTTTAAACAATACTCAATATTTCTTTTACAGTCTGGAGCGAAATAAATATTCAGATTTTCTTCCCAACCATCTTTTTCAATCCTAATCTTGCTAGAAATTGGTTTGCTACTAATAAAGTCTAAAAAAACCATTCCGTTCTGGCCACTTTGTGTTTTAATTTCAACCTTTTCAACTTCAGGTTCACTGGATATGTTTGGTTTAGAATTAATGCTTATGGGGTACCCATATTCATCTTTTGGAAACAAAACAAGTCTCACTGGGTTGCGGTTAGCTACAGCATAAACATTATTTTTGTATATATATGTTTTTTCTAAGCTTATTTTATGCTCGCTTAATTCTGGAAATAATATTGGATAGTGTCTAATTCTTGCATTTTCAATTAAATTTTCTTGATTTTTTTTACTAAAAATATATTTTTTTAAATCATTTTTTTCATCAACTTCCTTTATTTCCCACAAATTGTCTTTTTTAATATTTTCTAATAATTTGTTTTGAGTCTGATCTATAAAATTTTTAGTTATTGAAAAGCTTTCACGATCAAGTTTCGCGATAATTGAATTTTTTAATGAAAAAACAATTTCATTATTAATTTCATTAACCAACAGGTCATCTGAATTGATGTTTTTTGTCAAAAGTATTCTTGTTGGTTCTAAAGTTGTATTTTTTGTTTTTACTAAGGAGTCATTGAATAAAAAATCAAAGTTTTGACTTTGATCATTAAAGCCATAACGTGATCCATCAATGATAAATGGCACTATCCACCATCCCATTTTTTTTGCCGAGCTATTGTTGTATGGGTCAGTAAAATCTTCATCATAAAATCTCAAATCACTAATGAATAATTCTTTTCCACTCAATCTAATTCTTATTTGGTATTTTGGAGTGGTTATCCACCATGCTTTTTCATTTGGATTTTCTTGATCTTGGCCGCTATATACTAAAACATCTTTATTTTTTGGATTTTTTGATTTAAAACTTTCCGCAAATTCAGATGCTGTTAATACTTGATGCTCAGTTTTTTCACTTTGCCATTTTTTAACAAATTTTAGTTGATTTAAAAACTCATCTTGAATTTCCGTAGGCATTGAGTTTTCTAATCCAATGAGAGAAAAAGTATCCTGATTATTTATTTGCGAATGGGCTTGTAAAAAAAGATGCTGAAAATAATCAAATTTAGCTTTTCTACGAATGTAGTCATTCGGTTGAGAAGTAAATGAGCTTGTTTTATCTCCATAGTTGTAAACTGGGTCAGTTATTGTTTGTCTGACAATAATGAGGGAGTCGTTGTCATTACTGGGAATCATTGCCCATTGTTTGCTTGGATAATATGGATAATGCACAGGTCCACCATAAAGCGTATAAGAGTCTACGCCCATTTGTTCTCTTGTAATTTGTTGCACGTTAATATGATATTTTGTTTTAAGTAGGTTTAATGATGCTGAGTCAATCATCCACGCAGTATTTGTTTTAGGAAAAAAATCAAATGTTTTTTTAAAAAGTTCCATGTAAGTGTCTATAATTTTTTCTCTTTCTTCTTGATCATATCCGATTAGGTAGACATATTGAGCTTCATACCAATTAGAAGTGCTACCACTGTAAATTACTCCAGCGTCTTTTGCTAATTCTGGAGTAATTTCCAAAAATGAACCAATTTCTATTAATTTGTTGTTTTGGTATTTTTTAATTAAATTAGTAAAATCTTTATTTTTTAGTACGTCATATCTTAAAGAGAATGTGGTTGGTAGTTGAAGTTTTATCGCTGACTCTATTTGTAGTTTTAAACTTTTTATATTTCCAACATCACAGCATTCGGTTCCACGTACTTGATTAATAATAATTGTTGAATTTGTTTGAGCAGATATAATCTCTTTAGAGCTAAAGAACAATAATATAAAAAATAGAAAGAGCATAATTAATTGCTTTTTATTTTATCAAATTGATTTTTCTTTACGAGTTTATTTTTTTAAATCCCACTCTCCACACTTTTTAGTTTTATGGTAAAATAACCCTCTGTTATGAAAATCAATTTGCACAACTATTCTAAAATTGCCAGTTTTGGCCACAATGTTTCTCATGCCAAAAACCGTACCAGAAGAGGTTTCAAGTATAACTTGCATTCAGTAACCATTTTGGTCAATGGTCTTAAGAAAAAAGTTCAGGTTCCAACTAGAGTTCTCAAGCAACTCAAAAAATTGGGCATAACCACCCACTTCAAGAAAGCTGCTTAATAGCTTTCTCTTTAGGATTTAAGGATATTTTTGCACTCGTTCCAAGTGCATAGGTTTTTGCCTTCTATTTGCACTTGGTCCAAAATCAAAACCTCATTTTCTTTGTGGCAGGCCAAAATTTTCATTCTTTTTTCGCCATTTGTAGTTGGGATGATGGTCCACAAATTTGGCCAAGGAGAAAAGGCAAGACTAGCATTTTTGATAAGAGTAATTTGCTTTGATTTGTTTTCGCAAATGTTTTGATTATTTAGTAAATCAGTTAGAAGTCCGGGATTGTTTTCTTCAGTCTCTTCAATTTTGGTCTTTTGTTGCTCATTCATTAGTCTGAGTAGATTGGTCCAAGAAACGAAACTATCTTCTTTGCTTAGACGACGCGCGACCATAGTTGGGCTATTGTCTGGTTGAATAATTGGTTGGATTTTTTTGTTGGCAAAGTCATTGATTAAGTCAGCCAGTTTTTCTTTTATCAAAGCAAAGGCTGCCTGGTAATATTCGTTTTGAGTCCAATTCTGTTTTAAAGTAAATGGCAATTGTGTCAAAATTGGTCCCTGATCCAGAGAAGAATTCATTATCATTAGGGTAATTGCTGACTCTAGACTATTTTGATCTAAATCCTGAAAAAGAATGCAAAACTGACCAGGAGAACTGCCTCGCCATTTGGGTAGAAGAGAAGGATGAATATTAAGTGGAGCAATTTTTGGTAATTTTAATAGCCAATTTGGAATAAAATAACCAAAATCAACCACTAATAAGAAGTCAATTTCTCCATTTTGCTCAAATTCTTTGAGTAAACTACGATTAATTTTTTGTTCCACCAAAAATGTTTTAATCTTGTTTTCTTGTGACCAGACATGTAAAGGATTTTGAATCAACTCTTTTTTTCTACCGACTGTTTTTGGTGTGGGCGAGAGAGTCCAAGTAATTTCAAAACGGTCATCTTTTGCCAAAGCTTTGGCCATTGAGACGGTATTGTTGGTTGAGCCGGCAATAGCGATTCTGTATTTCATTGGATTAAAGTAGACTCAAAATTTCTTTTTTGTTTTTTATTTCCACCCATTGTCCATCCTCATCAATATAAACTGGCAATTTATTTTTCAAAATCAAATCAGTAAAGAGAATTCCATTGAGGTGGTCATATTCGTGTTGAATAACTCTAGCATCAAAATCTTTGAAAAGTGCTTTTTTAAGACTTGGTTGAGTTTGCTTTTTTAAGTCTAAAGTATTGAGACTTAGATATTCAATTTCCACCCATTCATAACGTGGAACTGGTCCGTAGAGTAAAGGAATTGACAGACATCCTTCGAATCTTTCTGAGCCATCAGCTGCTCCAAGAATTTTATTGGTGCTATTTTTGGTGATTTTTGGATTAATAAAAAATTCCACGACTGGTTTTTTACTATCTTGGTTTTTTTCACCTAAAATAGCAGCAAAAACTCGCACAGATTTATTGACTTGAGGTGCAGCTAAACCAACACCTTTTGGATGTTCTTTTTTGATCAGAGTTTGTGCTAAATCTTCAAGAAATTTAAAGAATTTTTTATCAAAAACAGTTACCTCTTTGGCAATTTGACGCAGTGTTGGATGTGGAGCAGTAATAATTTTCATTTCTTATAAGCCTATTATATAACAAGATGTGTTTTGAGTGACGGTTGGGTATGATTTTAAAGAAAATTTTGTGATAAATTTTCTTCAATTAACTTAATCAGCTCTGGATTGCTATTGAGCACAAGCAGGTGATTGGCTTGCTTAATTGTCTCTAGCCTTGAATTTTTTAGGTTTTTTTGCAATTCTTTGGCTATTTTAATAGGGAAGACATTATCTTTTTCTCCATGAATCAATAAAACTGGTTGTTTGATTGTTGGAATTTGTTTAGAAAAGTTGATACTAACTACTTCTCTAGAAATATACAGATAACTTTTTGGTGAAGTGTGAAAAACATCAGAGCAAATTCTTATTGGGTTGAAATCTCCAGATTTTTTGTATTTAGCATAAGATGGGTATTTTTTTAGATAAAAATGAGGAAGAAAATCCACGATTTTTAAAATAAAAGCTTTGAAAGGGAAGTATTTGTAAAATATGCGAGATAAATTTGGAGCTTTATATGAAACGCTCATTAATACCAAGGATTTTATTAGTTTTTGGTGTTCGGTAGCGAGTTTAAGAGAAATAATGCCACCAAAACAATGACCGAGGAGAGTCACATTCTTGGCTTTTTCTTTTTCAATAACTGCCACAATATCTTCTATAAAAACATTCAAATCGTGTTGGAAGGCTTTTTTTGGTCTAGTTGATTTGCCATGAGCTCGGAGATCAATGTTGATTATTTTAAAATTTTTCTTTTGAAAATGGGCGACTAGAGGATCGAAAGCACGCAAGCAACCGCCAAAGCCATGTACAAAAACAAATGTTCTTGTTGGCTTATTCCCCTCAAAAACTTCATAATGAATTTTGACACCGTCTTTACTTTGAATATCTTTTTGGATCATTACTCAGTATTTTACTACTTTGTCTTAGAGCTGATGCTTGCTTCAACAATTTTTAATTTTTCTTTGACAAGCTCATCGTTTGGCGCAATTTTTTCTAGGCTGTAAACATATTGTTCTTTGGCTTTAGTAAGTTCACCAAGATTAAAATACATACGTGCCAATTCACCTCTAGCTTGCAAATAATTGCTCTTAATCGCCACAGCATATTCCATTTTTTGTAAAGCTTTTTGTTTTTCTCCCATGATTTCTAAAACCAGAGCAAGATTGTAATAAAGCTTGGCATCTGTAGGCGAAAGACTAATGGCTTTTTCTAGAGATTGCTCTGCATAGGAGTAGAGTCTGGGATCTAGCTGTCCAAGTCTAATGTATATGCGAGCTTGGCTTTTATAAAAATTTAAGTGCACAGGATTTAGTTCAATGGCAATGCGATTGCTCTCAATTGCGCTTTGTGCTAGTTGAGTGCTAACGGTTGCTTGTTTTTCATTGGCAAAAGCAACGCTGAGTTGAGAGTAATCTCCGCCCAATTCATCGTAAAAAAAAGCTTCTTTGGGTGCTTTTTGAATAGCTTTTTGAATGGCTGGCAAACCACTTTGATAATTTCCTTTTTCAAACGCATTTTGGCCCAAAGTAAATAAATAATCAGCTTGCCAAATTAACCAAACTTTGTTGATTAAAATAAGAGCAAAAAGCAAAACTCCTGCATAAATATAGTATTCGTTGTTTGGTAATTTTTCCTGTAATTCAATTTTTTTACTTTCATTTATATCCGCATCTTTATTTGTTTTTTCTTCCAAAATTATGATTCCAAAAAAGCCGAATAAGAGTAAATTGGTAACTACCGTAGAAAAACCAAAAAAATTAGAAACAAACATTGCTAAAATGCCACCCAACATTGCAATTAGTTCACTCTGATCTTTTTTGTTAAAAAAATGTTTTATGCCGAGATAAAAGGTGGCTACAAATAATGATAAGTAGGTCAAAAGTCCAAAAGCTCCAGAGTTAGCTAAAAAATTTAATAATTCATTGTGTGCTTTGTTGTATAAAAAATCCCATTCAGAAACTAAATTATGTTCTACTGGGCGGTCTAGATAGTAACTATAGGCAAAAGTTTCCACTCCAGAACCAAAGATTGGGTAACGCTGCCAAACTTTAATAGCTCCACTCCATACTATTTTTCTAATCTCTTCTGATGGGGTACCTCCCACTTGAATCTCCTGTTTGCTTTCTTGAACATTGACTGTTGGATGATTTTTATTAAATAAGTCAGCGATTTTTGGAGTATATGGAGTGCCAAAAATCGCAGTTAAGACCAACATAATCAAGCCAATGCTGCCAATTTTAATTAGATTGGCAGCGCGATCTTTTTGGTTGGCGAAGATTTTAAGTAAGACATAAAAACCAAAACCAATTCCAAGTCCTAGTAAGCCTGATCTAGACTTAGTGAACAAGAGAACAGTGACGCTAACAATTAGAACTAGAAACAAGTAAAATTTGCTCCACGTTTTTTTCTCTTTTAGAATTTTGTCGACATTAAGTGGAATGATGGTGATCAAAAAAGCAGCAAGCCAATTTGGTTGGCCAAAAGTGGCAAAAACCCTGTTTTGCACATCTTGAACCCAGCAACTCACATCAGTTTTTTTGGCTACAAGATAGCAGCTAGGTGAGTGACCAAAATGCTCTGGAATAGCATAGAGTCCAACCATTAGAGCGGATAGAAACAAGCTATTATAGATAGCTCCAACTTGTTTTTTCTTAATATTAGAGACAAAGGCATAGTATAAGGTGATGTAAGTAATAGTTGAGAGTAATCCGCCATTAAATCTAGTGTAATAACCAAACCAAGAGGTGCGAGTGTGCAAAGAAAAAACAGTAGAAATGACTTGTGAGGCCAAAAAGGCCAATAAAAAATAATCAAATTTGCTTCTTTTGAAAATAATCCTTTTTTCTACAATCATTCTAATAATCCACAAGCTTCCCAGAATGATGGTTATCAAGTAAACGAAAAGCATTTTGCTAAATTCAAATAACTCTTGGTTCATCCAGGTGAAGATAAAAGGAGTTAGAAAGAAAAGTAGATTAAAATTTACCAGAATCAATCTTTGTAGGATTTGGGAGAACTTTTGACGATTAACTTGCATAATTAATTGTGCTAAATTGAGATTGTACAGTATTTTTGTTTTTTGTGTCTTTATTTTATTAGTCAAAAATACATGGAGCCTGCCTATGATCCAAATTCAAGACGATTCCGTCAATCAAACTGTTGCATCAGCACCAACTGATCCTGTTGTTCCCAGTGTTCAGCCTGTTCAATCAACTCAATCAACTCAGCCAACTGAAACAGTGGATTCTTCTGTCAAAGATCAAAGAACTGCAGAGATAGATCAGCTTTTAGCTGAATTGGACAAGCTCTCAAAGAATTTGGAGGACAAGCCAAAGTCATCTGAGCCAGTTAGACAAGAAGTTTCAGCTGAATCAAAAACTGAAGTGGTGGAGAAAGCAGCTCCGGTTGTTGATGCGGCTTCATCCGACACTTCTTCTGGTGAAGAAGAGAAATTTGATTTTGACTCTTTCCTTACAGATCTTGAGAAAAAAATTGATGCTGAAAGTAAGAAAAACCAATCCAATGCACAGGAATCTCAAATAGAAGACTTTAGGAAGAATCGTCCAGTTCCAGAAATTCAAAATGATGATAAGCCTGAAGAGCTTGTTTTCAAAAAAGCTGAGACTGTGGATTTAAATGCTAAAGATGATGAATTTGAGACTTCAGAAGAACTAAAAGCTCAAAATGTTTTTGATATGCTTGGTTTGATGAGTATTAGTGACGCAGACAAAAATCAATTCTTAGATGAGCTTGAAGACATGATTTGGGATGATTTTATTTTGCATGATTTAGAGCTTTTGCTTACAAGTGAAGAGTACGTCAAGGCGCGCCAAATTTTAGACGATTCCGCTAAAGATGAAGCAGCCAAAAAAGAAGCCCTTATTGTTTATTTGGAAGGTTTTGTTCCAGATTTAGATGAGGTTTTATATGAAAAAGCCTTGGAACTAAAATCAGAGATGATGGGAGAGCGTCTCAATAAGATGAAAGAGGGTGCCAGCGAAGAAGTCTTGGCCAAGATTAAAGAAGCTGAGGAGTTGATAAGTCAAAATCTTTGGAGATCTGCTTCAGCTTTGTTAAATAAATTGTCTTAGTCTTTAAGTTTGCTATCAAAAATGTAGTAGAATCTATTCTTGATGAGCCTATTTTCTGTTCCAAAAAAACTGAGTTTTCTTGATTTTAAACACCTATTATTAGTTGATTTAAATAGTAGTGGACTATTTTTTTATTTAGCCAAAGATGTAAAAGACTTGGCTTCAATTGATTTCTCCAATTTAACTTTATTAAAAGCTGTCTCAACAAATGAAGCTTGTAAATCAAATTTATTGGCAGATGATAAGGTTTTTGCCAAATTATTGGATGTTAATTTAAAGTCTTTTGATTTAGATCATTATGCTATGGTTTTTTTAGTTGCTCATGATTTTAGCCAATTAGAAAAGAAATTTATTAAAGAAGCAGTCCCTTTTTTGGTGAAAAATCTTTTTGTTGGTCGTCACTTTTTTTATAATTTTTATCTCATGCAAAAAAGAAACTTTTCCAAAGTCAAGTTTATTATTAGTTTATTTGACGATTGCGCTGAACTCAGTCTTTTTGATCAAGATAAATTACTGGCTAGCGATAGAGTTTTTTTGCGTAATTTGGCACTGGAGAGCAAAGATTTCTACAACAGTGCAAAAGAGAAGTTTGCTTTTGATAATCCAGATTGTTTTTACTTTTTTACCAACAACTTGGCAAAAAAACCAAAAGCAGGGGATTTAGCCAAGTACTTAAAACTTGAAGCAGTAGAAGTTAAAGAATTATGTTAAATGAAAAAAATAAACAGTACTTTATTGCTGTCTTATTTGTGTTTTTCTTATTTTTTTTACAATTTTTAAATTTTCTCAATTTGTCATTTTTCGATAATCTTGCCAATTTGTGGAAGGAAAAAAATTTTGTTTTTTTACAGAAGATTGCCTATCCATTTAATCGATTTGCCAAGCTTTGGAAGTTAACTGCCAAGTTGGAAGATTTGCAATATAGGTACAGTGAGGCTGCTGCTCAGGCAATTAGAGTCAAAGAGTTGGAAAAAGAAAATCAGGAACTACACAAAATTTTAGAAAACAGTGATCGAACTTATAGTCAAGTTGTAATTGCTGCGCCAGTTATTTCTTTTGCTCAAAGTTTTGTAGCGACTGGCTCGCAATCAGGAATTAAGTCCGGATCCGCTGTTTTATATAAAGGAACATTGCTTGGTTTAATTGATGAGGTAGAAGAGAGGCAGGCTTCTGTCATTTTGCTTTCACAAATGTTTGATAGGAGTTTGCTAGCAGAAACAAACACAGGAATAAAAGGTCTGGTCAAGGGAAATGGTAGGGAAGTGATCCTCACAGAGATTGCTAATGATGCTAATTTAGAAGTTGGTCAATTGGTTTTTACTTCTGCTCAAATTGGATTAGAAAATGGCTTGTTGATTGGTAGGGTTAGCAAAATAAACAGCGTCAATCCTGCTTTGGCTACCAAAACTGCCACTATTGAACAAATGATTAATTTTTATGAAGTTAATTTGGTGGAAATCAAATGAAAGCTAAATTATTTTTATTACTACTAATTCTTGGCTTAGAGTCTAGTTTTGGTTTGCCTTTATTTTTTCTTTATTTGAGTTATTCTTTTATACATAAATATAGTGAAAAATATTTGCTGCTTTCTGTTTTTGTAACTTCTTTTCTTTTGGCAATTTTTTATTCTTTATCTTGGCCTATATTAGCCGCTTTGCTGCTTTTTTGTTTTTTTATTCACAAAAAAATAAAAGAAAAAATTGTCTGGCAGCTAATCTTATTTGTTTTAATCAATGCAGTAATTTTTATTTTGGCTGAGTTGAGGTTTAACTATTTTTATTTGTTCCATTTGCCAGTTTTTATGTTTTATCTGTATAAAGCCAACTTTAAAAAATATGCGGCTTAAATTTTTGTTACTTTTCGTGCTTTTTTTATCTATTTTTAGTTTTCTTTTGGCGCGTTTGATTGATGTGGAAATTATTAAAGGAAATTATTTCTTTGACTTGGCAGAAAATAATCGTTATTTTACAAAAAAAAGTCCCACAGAAAGAGCAGTTTTTTTGGATCGATATGGACAAGCTTTGGTCAAAAATCAAAAACAATACTTCAAATATTTAAAAAAAGACCAGCTATATAGTGAAAAAGAATTCTTAAATCAAGAAGAAGCTTTGAATTTATTGGCCACTGATAGTGCTAGCGTTGGTTATGAATTTAGTAGGACTTATCCTTATAAAGAAGCCCTTTCTTCAGTTCTCGGCTATTTATCTCCAGTTACAGAAGATGATTTAATCAAGGATTCTAGCTTGGTTGTTTTTTCTAGAATTGGCAGGATGGGACTAGAACAATTTTTTGACAAAAATTTACAATCCAAAAGTTCTATAGCCAAATTTGAAATTAATGCTCTTGGCCAAACTCAACGTTTGGTATCAACAAATGAATCAGTTTATGGAGAGAATATTAGAACGACCATTGATCCTTATCTAAGTGAACTTGCTTATAAGGCAATGGGTGAGAAAAAAGGTGCAGTGATTATTATGGATGCTTCCAATGGGGAGATTCTCACTTTGCTTAGTACTCCCAGCTTTGATGCTAATGTTTTTGAAGATAGTTTTTTGAATAATTTATACAAAAGAAATGCCAAAGATAGTTTGGATAAAATAAAAAGCTATTTAAGTGATGAGGGGCAGGTGTTCTTTAATAGAAGCACTAGCGGAGTTTATCCTCCAGGATCAGTTTTTAAATTGGTGACAGCATTAGCTGCTTTGCAGGAAGGTGTTTTAGATGAAGACACAGTTGTTGATGATCAAGGAATTCTTAAGGTTGGTGATTTTGAATATGCTAATTGGTATTTTACTCAATATGGAAGAGTTGAAGGAGCTGTTGATGTAAAAAAAGCTCTAATTCGTAGCAATGATATTTTTTTCTACAAAGCAGCAGAATGGCTTGGACCAGAAAAACTTGCCAAATATGCTCGTCTATTTGGTTTTGGCAAAACAACTGGTCTACAAGCCAAAGAATCACTCGGTTTGGTGCCTGATCCAGAATGGAAGGAGGTGGAAAGGGGAGAAAATTGGTATCTTGGAAACACTTATCATTTTGGCATTGGTCAGGGTGACTTGTTGGTGACTCCAATCCAAGTTGCAGCTATGACTCAAGCAATTGCTAATCATGGACATCTCTGTCAGAGCTCTTTTTTACCAGCATTGACTCAAAACTGTCGAGATTTAGTGATTGATGAAAAAAATTTAGAGTTAGTTTTGTCTGGGATGATAGGAGCTTGTAGTCAGGGTGGAACCGCTTATCCACTTTTTCCCTATAATCAGAATTTAGCCAGCACCATTAATGAGCAAGATCTTTTATCTAGTGAGAAAATAAATCGTGGTATGGTTGCTTGCAAAACTGGTACTGCTGAGTTTGGTGCTGCTGATGAAAAAGGTTATAGAAAAACACATGCTTGGACTACAGCTATAGTTGGCGTTGATCAGGCTAGAATGAAAAATCATGATAACGTTGAATATCCAGATAAAAATGAATGGCTGAAGTTGATTAAAACTAACAATTTTCCAAACAAATTAGTAATTACTGTTTTGGTTGAGAGTGATGCTAATAAGATTTATAGCGAAGGATCTCAAGATGCAGCTCCAGTGATTGCTGAAATTTTAAATTGGATTTTTTGATTTTTTGTAATTTCCCAATCAGTTCCTTAGTTATTACGCTTTTTGCAACCTTGCTAATAGATACTTATTAATAAATGCAAAACTTAAGCAAAAAATTGACTAGTGAACAGATTGCACATAAAGCTTTTTTAGTTACTTTAAATGCGATTAATGGTTTTGGCCAAAAAACTATTTTAAAAATTCTAAATTATTGCCAAGAAAGACATTTAGAACCAAAGGAATTTTTGGATAATAAATATAATGTTTGGAATGAAATTTCTTTATCAGAAAGATCTGTGGAATCAATCAAAAATTTCAAAAAAGCACACAATTTTATAGACTACTTGTCTAGCCTAGAGGATTCGGGTATTCAGGTGCTCACTTTTGAAGAAAAATCATACCCAAAATTACTTTTAGAAACTAATGATTTTCCACCAGTTTTACTTGTCAAAAGTTTGGTCAAGGTGGGGAGTTCAGCTTGGAAAATTGCTTTTGCAAACACAATTTCTGTAGTTGGAGCTAGAAAAATGACTTCTTATGGGCAATTGGTTCTTAAAAAAATGGTTCCTCCATTAGTTGCAGCCGGCAAAGTGGTTGTTTCTGGATTTATGTATGGCATCGATTTAACTGCTGCCAGAGTTGCTTTGGAAAATCATGGTCAAACGGTTGCGGTACTTGGATTTGGATTCAATCACTGCTTTCCATCAAGTCAGAAAAAAGTTATGGCTGATTTTCTTGAAAGAGGAGCAATTTTCCTGAGCGAATTTTCTCCAGAAGTTGTTGCTAAGGCCGCTAATTTTGTTATTCGCAACCGCATTGTGGCAGGTTTATCCAAAGCAACCCTGGTAGTTGAGGCAGCCAGACGTAGTGGTTCGCATATTACTGCAGGTTATGCCAATGATTACGGACGCTTAGTTATGGCTGTTCCAGGTCCAATTACCAATCCTTTTAGTGATGGTACAAAGGCTTTAATTACTCAGGGGGCAGTGTTGGTCAATAGCGCAATGGATATTCTGGATGAAATTAAGGAGGACTATCATTTAAATTTTTTCAACTCTAGTGAAGATAATATGGATGGAAATCAGCAGGTTAAGGTTTTGCTGGAGAACTTAAGTTTTTTTCCAGAAATCAGTTTCGATGACCTTTTAAAGAGCACTAAATTAACTTCTGAGCAGTTAAATCAACTCTTATTTGATTTGGAATTACAAGGTAAAATTATCAAAAAATGGGGTAAGTATTGCTTAGTGAGCTAGAATACAGCTAGAATGGGCAACTGTTGCATCTTTTTGATAAGAGGGTTTGCTTAGAACTACTAAACAAACCAAGAAAGTTTTTATTATGGACTTAGTTGTAGTCGAATCACCTACAAAAGCAAGAAAACTCAAAGATTATTTGGGTGGTAAATATGCTATAGAAGCTTCTGTTGGTCACGTGAGAGATTTACCAAAAAAAACTTTAGGAATTGATTTAGAAAAAAACTATCAGCCAGTCTATGAGGTTAGTGCAGATAAAAAGAAAGTAGTTTCCAATCTTCGTAAATTAGCTAAGAGTGCAGATAAAATTTATTTAGCAACTGACCCTGATCGCGAAGGGGAAGCAATTGCCTGGCATATAAAATTTCTTTTGCAGGATGCCAAAAATGAAGATAAGTTTTATCGTTCCACTTTTCATGAAATTACCAAAGAAGCCGTCAAAAAAGCAATAGATAAGCCAAGTAAGCTTAATTTGGACTTGGTTAATGCACAGCAAGCCCGTCGTGTTTTAGATAGATTAGTTGGATATCAAGTTTCTCCTGTTCTTTGGAAAAAAATTCGTCGCGGTTTATCTGCGGGTCGTGTGCAGTCAGTCGCTCTGCGCTTAATTGTTGAGAGGGAAAAAGAAATCACCGCTTTTAAACCAGAAGAATTCTGGGAATTGTCGGTGGCTTTATCAAAAGCTGGAATATTGGAGGAACAGAAAGTTTTCGATCAAGATGGCAAACCAAAAACAGATCTAGATCAAAATATTTTTGTAGCGGTTTTAGATAAAATAAATGATAAAAAAGCCAAAATTGACAATGGAGAGATGGCCAAAATGGTTTCTCAAGATTTACTTATTGGCAGCTATACTGTTGATAAGGTTGAGAAAACAGAACGTAGTCGTCAGAGTTTGCCTCCGTTTACAACTTCATTAATTCAACAGGCAGCGGCCACCAGTTTTGGTTTTTCTGCCAAGCAAACCATGAGTTTGGCCCAAAGACTTTATGAAGAAGGTTTAATTACTTACCATCGTACCGATTCTTTTAATTTGGCTTCTTCGGCAATTGAAAAAGCAAGAGAATATATTAGTGCTCAGTTTGGTAAGGAATATTTGCCAGCTAAAGCAAGAGTTTTTGCTAAAAAATCTAAGAATGCTCAGGAGGCTCATGAAGCAATCCGTGTCACTGATTTAACAATTGATAAAAATAATATTTTACAAAAAGCACCATCTTTGACTGATCAACATATTAAGTTATATGACTTGGTATGGAGAAGATTTTTAGCTTCTCAGATGAATGCTGCCATTTATGATCAAACCACCATTCTGGTGCAAGCTGTTGCTAAGGAAAAAAAGAATAAATATTTGTTGCGAAGCAGTGGTTCAGTCGTTAGATTTGATGGCTGGAGAAGGTTGTTCACTGTGGCGGAAGATCAAATTCTTCCAGAACTCAAAGATGGCGAAGCTCTTACTTATCTTGACTTATCTTCCATCCAAAAATTTACTCAAGCTCCACCCAGATATAATGACGCTTCTTTGGTCAAAGAACTGGAAAAAAGAGGGATTGGAAGACCAAGTACCTATGCATCTATAATTTCTGTAATTGTTGACCGAGCCTATGTAGAAAGAACCCAAAAGAAGTTTTTTGCTACACCAATTGGCATAACAGTGTGTGACTTCTTAATTCAACATTTCGCCAACTTCATGGATTATGATTTTACCGCTTCAATGGAAGAGGATTTAGACTTAATTGCTCTTGGTCAAAAAGATTGGGTCAACGTTATAGATTTGTTTTATAAACCACTTTCTGCAAAAATTAGCGACGTAACCAAAGAAGCTGATCGTGTGCAAGTTCCAGTAGAGCAAACAGGAGAAAAGTGTCCAGAGTGCGGTGAAGGCGAAGTAGTTATTCGTACTGGTCGATTTGGAAAATTTAGAAGTTGCAGTCGCTTTCCTGATTGCAAATATACAAAAAATATTGTCGAAACATTGCCTGATCAACATTGTCCTCTTTGCGGTGAAGGAGAAGTAGTTGTCAAGAATACCAGATGGGGAAAACCATTTTATGGTTGTTCTCTTTACCCAAAGTGCGATTTTGCTTCTTGGAAAAAGCCAGATCCAAACTATAAATTAACTCAAGAAGAATGGGCAGATCTGAAAAGAAAAAGAGAAGAGTGGAAAGAAAGAATGGGCAAAAACAAGAAAACAGCTTCAGGTGAAAAACCCCAAGCCGCAGTTAAGAAAAAATCAGCAATCAAAAAAACTGCAAAAAATACTGTAAAAAAAACATCCAAAAAGTCCACTAAGAAATCTGCTCCAAAAACCAAATCTAAATCTTAAATCTATGAAAATTCTTGTTTTTGGAGGGACTTTTAATCCACCGCATTTGGGACACCAATTGATGGTCGAACAGGTTTTGCTCAATTCGCTAAATGATGGAACAGTTTTTGATCAAGTTTGGTTGTTGCCAGTTGGAAAACATAGCTTTCTAAAGAATTTTATTGATAAAAATCATCGTTTAGCAATGCTGCAATTAATGATAGAAAGCATTTGTGAAAAACATGAGGAATTAAGGGGAAAAATTCGTATTGAAACATATGAGCTAGAGCACAGTGAAGAAAGCCAGACATTTAACACTTTGGAAGCTCTTGCACAAAAGTATCCAGAAAATAAGTTTTCTTTTTTGATTGGTTCGGATAATTTGTCCAAATTTAGCCTTTGGCATAATTATCTGCTAATGCTAGAAAAGTTTAAATTTTATGTTTATCCTAGAGTTTCCTTTCCTTTTTCACCAATGTTGCAAGGGATGGTCGCTCTAAATGATTTTCCACAGATGGAAGTATCATCTAGCAAAGTAAGATTGGCTTTGGCAAATAATACTAGTCTAAAAGATCTTTTAAACATTAAAATAATTAACTATATAAAAGAAAAAAAATTATATGGCAAAAACTAAATACCAAGAATATTACCAAAAAATGGTTACAGAGAATCGTCAACTTTTTGATGAATTTTTAAAGATTAATGATCTTTTTAAGGCAGATCCACAATCAAATGCAGAGCAATTTCATTTGGTTGGACAAAAGGTTCTAGACAAAGTCAGAGATTTTGATCGTCGTCTTTGCAGTGCTATGGGTAGAGGTGTTTTTAGCACTTATTCACAAAAACTTTCAGAGAAGTTCTGGGATTTAGTTAGAAAAGATTTTGATCAAATTGATATGGTGGGAGTCAAGGTTAAAACCATTAAATAAAATTTGTGCGAACATTTTTATAGTGTGCTAGAATGGAATTATGTTTAGAAATCCTTACGCCCCAGACTTTTTTCCATTTTTTTCTTGTTTCATGGTTTTTATGATTATTGTTTTTGTTGCGGACGCTATTCTTAGGGGTATTGCTCTTTGGCGCGCTGCGCGCGCCAACCAAGTGCCTTGGTTTATTGCTCTAATGGTTCTAAATACGATGGGTATTTTGCCAATTATTTACTTGAGTTTCTTTGCAGAAAAACCACTATACAAAACCAATTCAAAACAAACTACCAAAAAGCCTGCCAGGCGTAAATCACGCTAAAGAAAATTTCTATGAATGAGATAGCGTTTGATGCTTCAGAGCAAATTAAAACGATTGTTTCTTTTTTACAAAAAACTTTTGCCGCAACTGAAAAAAAACAGGCAGTAATTGCTGTTTCTGGAGGAATTGATAGTGCTTTGTCTTTATCTCTATTAGTTAAGGCGTTGCCAAAAGAACAAATTTGGCCAATTCTCTTGCCATATGATCGCCAGGATATGAGTGATGCTCAAAAGATTTTGGATTTTTGGCAGATTCCGGCGGAAAACAGAAAAATTCTCAACATTGCCTCTATGGTGGATGCTGCTTGTAAATCTTTACAAATAGAACCTTCAGATAAGCTTAGAAAAGGCAATGTCATGGCTAGAGTTCGTATGATTGCCATTTTTGATTATGCTAAGTTTAAGAATGCTTTGGTGGTGGGAACAGAAAATAAGTCTGAGTACTATTTGGGTTATTTTACAAGATTTGGTGATGAAGCTTCCGATCTTGAGCCTTTATCAACTTTATACAAGACGCAAGTGCGAGAGTTGGTTATTGAATTGGGTTTGCCAGCAGTTTTTTTAAACAAAGCTCCTTCAGCTGATTTATGGAAAGATCAAAGTGATGAGATTGAATTTGGTTTTGATTATGCTTTGGCAGATCAAGTTTTAAATTATTTATTTGATCAAAAAAAAGAAGCAGCTGAAATTCCGTTAATGTTTCCTGAACAACAGCGACTTTTAGCAAAAAAAGTTTTAGAAAGAGTGGAGCAAATGGCATTCAAGCATCTGGTGCCTTATCATCTATAAAATAAACTATGAACAATTGCAGCGCACGCATCATTTTAAAAGCATCAGACATTGAGCCAGTAGTCAAAAAACTCCATCAAGAGAATAAAAAGATTGTTTTGACACAGGGTTCTTTTGATTTGGTTCATATTGGTCATGCTCGTTATTGTGATGCTGCTCGTGATTTTGGTGATGTTCTAATTGTTGGTGTAGATAGTGATGAAAAAGTGCGTCAACGCAAAGGCCCAAATCGTCCTATTGTTCCTGAAGATGAGCGTATGGAGATGCTAACTCACCTTCGTAGTGTTGATTATGTCATTCTCAAAGAAGCCGGTGAGGAAAAATTTAATTTGATTAAGTTGATTAAACCAGATGTATTAATTGCTACAGCTGCCACTTACGATGCTAGAACAATCAAAAAGTTAGAAAAAATTTGCGGCAAAGTAGTCGTGTTGGATCCTATGGCTACAACCTCTACAACCGCAAAAATTCGTTTGATGCAAATGAGTACGGCTCGTAAGATTGAAGATCGTATGAAAACCAAAATTATCAAGAGCATTGAGGAAGTTTTGGAAGAGTTGCGTACTTCTTAAAGTTTATGAAACAAATCATTATTGCTTACATTCCAGTTTTACATCGTGGCTATCAGGAATTTTTGACTAAGTATCCTGGGGCTGATCTTTATTTGTTGGACAAAGAAGAGTTATTGGATTTTGAAGAATTAGAATATTTAAAGAAAGATATTCGGGTTTTGGACTTATCTTTGGCTGTAAGATCAATTGATTCATGGGAGATATTTAAGATTGTAAAATCAATTAAATTAAAGGAATTAGAGAAAATTAATTACCCAAGTGATAAAACCAAATTTATTTTTACCAATGATGATATTGGACAATTTGTTGCTGCTAAATTCTTTTCTAAAAACAAGAATAAATTATTTGAACCAATTTTTTTACGTTGGGACAAAAATTTAATCAATTCACAAAATGAAGTGCCTAATGATATTGTGATAAGTAGGGAAGAATTTGAACAGCAACATATGAAACAAGCTTTTATGGAAGCTGGCAAAAGTAGCGATTGGTGGAGACATGTGGGAAGTTTAATTGTTAAGGATGGAGAAGTTGTTTTGGCTGGCTACAATCATCATTTGCCAAATAATGATCAGCAATACAAGAATGGTGATCCGCGTACCTCTTTTATTTCTGGCATTGGAACTGATTTTACAAGTTCCATTCATGCTGAAGCGAATTTAATTGCTTTGGCTGCTAAAAAAGGCGTTTCTCTTGAGGGAGCAGCGATTTTTGCCACCACTTTTCCTTGTCCGGTTTGTGCCAAGCAAATTGCTATTTCAGGAATAAAAAAAGTTTACTATGCCAAGGGCTATGCTGTGTTAGATGGTATGGAAATTTTTAAGAGTTTTGGAGTTGAGGTGATTTTAGTTAAATTCTCTAAGGAAGAATTTTTGGAAATTGAAAAATTAGAACAAGAAAGATCAATTGTTAAAGATTGTTATAGTCTTTAGCTAAACTCTTTTTTCCCACTGTAATCCGAGCTTAATTTTGACTGGTTCAAAGTCTTCTGACATGGCATCAGGAACGACCAGCTGAACATGGAGGTGATTTACAGTGCCGGCAGAAAAGTCGGTATCACCAAAACGCATGGCAAATCCACCTCCTTCAAAAGCAAAATTTTGCTCCAATTCTTTAATTAAATCAAACATTTCAGTGCCAGCAGCAGAATCCAATTCAGTTAATTTGACGGCATGTTGTTTGTAGATTAAGAGTAAATGATGTTTTGTATGTTTATATGGCCACTGATTTTTGGTAACTAGCCAATATTTGCCTTCTCTTAAGATGGGATTTTTATGATAAAGACGCAGATTTTTTTCGCAAAATGGGCAATGAGCTCTGTCGGCGATTTTTTTCATCACTTCAATTTGATCGTCTTCTCTAGAATTATTGATATTGATGAAACTGTTTTTATTTTTAGTCATGTGGCTTTCGCAGATGTGTAAAGATTTTTAGACAGCAACGGGGATATCCCACATACCTTTATGTGGATTGTAATCGACCAGTTCAAAATCTTCGACTCTATAGTCGAAAAGATTTTTCTTTTTGTTTTTCAAAATCATTTTTGGTAGAGGACGAGTCTCTCTTTTAATCAATTCTTTGACATGGTCAATTTGATCCACAAAGATGTGAGCATCTGAAAAACTGTGTATATATTCATAAGCTTCATAGCCAGTTACTTCAGCCAACATCATGGTTAGGGCAGCGTATTGAGCGAGATTGGCAGGAAGTCCAATTGGAACATCACTTGATCTTTGAAACATATGTAAAGTGAGCTTGTTGTCGATGACGCGGATATGAATCCATCCGTGACATGGGCAGACCACCACTTTTTGCGTTTTACCTTTACCGCGAATAGTGTATTGAGGGATCCATGGACTAATAAAATGTGTTTTAAGATGAGGTAGCTCTTTGATTTGTTCGATAATTTCTTTAAACTGATTAAAAGTTCCGCCTTCAGCTGTTGGAAAATCATGAAATGCTGCTCCATAAGATCCTGGACCCAAATCTCCAGTTTCTAGACCACGTTTTTTGCATTTTTCTTCCGTAACCCATGATTTCCACCAATTACAACCATATTTTTCTAGTTCTGTTTGTGTGCGTGCTCCATTGATAAATCCAATTATTTCTCCAATTGCGCCTTTCCACATTTTTTCACTGATTTTTCTCTCAGTAATAATGGGAAATCCTTCACTTAATTTGAAATGTAATGGAGCGGGAGCAATTTTGCTGATTGTGTCAACTTCTTGTTGTGTTTTTCCCTGAGTTCCTTCGTCTAAAATTTCTTTAAGCAGGCGTTGGTAAGGAGAAAGTTGCTTTGACATGATAAAAACAATATATGGCAGTTTGCCTTATGACGCAATAGGGCGGTAGTCAATGTGGTCAACATGGTATAAGCTATATCAGATATGCAAGCTACACCACTAAAATCCCGTATTGTTCGACCAAATGATGACTTATTGATGGTTATTGATGAAACGATTGCTAATGAGTTGGGTGGTAGTTTGCCGGAAAACTCTGTTTTAGCAATTAGTACTAAAATTATTAGTTATTGCCAGGGCAGATTAGTCCCAAAAACTATAAATCAAGAAAATGGTAATAAAGAAGAATTGAGAGAGGAAAAACATAATTTGGTCAAAAAAGAAACCGAATTATATATTGACCCTCACTCTTCTAAATATGACATGATGCTTACCATTAGAAATTCAACGCTCGCTGTTAATGCGGGGATTGATGAATCAAATGCCTCTTTAGATGGTAAAGAGTGCTTTGTGCTTTGGCCAGAAAAAATTCAAGAAACAATCAATCAAGTTTGGCAATACTTGCGCCATAAACACGGCTTAAAAAATTTTGGAGTAATTACGACTGACAGCCGTTCTTTTCCTTTACGTTGGGGTGTAGTAGGTACGACTATCGCTAGTTGTGGATTTAAGGCACTTAATAATCGAATTGGTGAAACAGATATTTTTGGCCGCACTATTCATATGGTGCAGGTTAATGTGGCTGAGGCTTTGGGAGTAGCAGCAACATTTGAAATGGGTGAGGTTGCTGAAGTTACGCCACTTGCCTTATTAACCGATCTAAAAAAAGTACAGTTCGTAGACCATGAACCAACAGAACAAGAATTGGAAGATAATAAGATTGAAATAGAAGATGATGCTTATGCGCCTTTATTAACCAACGCTAATTGGCAAAAAGGAGAAAAATATCATGAGTAAACCAGAAGTAATTTTAATTGCAGCCATGAGCATTGATGGCTTTATTGCTCCAAAAGATCAGGAAAAATTGCCTTCAACTGTTTGGACGAGTAAAGAGGATTGGCGTTTTTTTACCAAAAAAAGTAAAGAAATTGGCACCATGATCATGGGTTCCAAAACTTTTGAAACAATCAAAAGAGCTTTGCCGGATAGACGTACAATTGTTATGACCAGCAAACCAGAAAAATATAATAAGTATATTGATTCAAATTTGGAATTCACAACTTCTAATCCAGAAGATATTCTGAATAACTTAGCTCAGCAGGGTTTGGAAAAGGTAGCACTTTGTGGTGGGGCTCATATTTATAGTTTGTTTTTACAAAAAGGTTTAATTGATCGTATGTTTTTGACAGTTGAGCCATATGTTTTCGGTGAGGGAGTTAAGCTTTTTTCTATATCAGCAGAAGAAAAATTCATTTTGATTGGACAAGAAAGATTAAATGAGCAGGGGACACTGCTCTTGGAATTTCAAAGGAAATAACTTTCTCCATGTCCAGGATAAACTTGACCGTAGTAGCCTTGCTGGTTTAATTCCTTGAGTTTCTCTAAACTCTTACTCATTTTTTTACCATCAGAGTAGGCAAAATCAGTGCGGCCAATATTGCCATTGGCAAAAATAGTGTCGCCACTAAACAAAATTTTTTCTTTTTTGTTTAGTAAGCAAATACTGCCAGGAGTGTGCCCTGGAGTTTGAATAATTTCGATCTCTTCACCTAAGATGTCTAGATTCTTTGTTTTGGCTAGATCAAAATCAGCCGGAGGAATTGGGTCGCTTTTTGTGCCTAGCCAATGAGCGGCGCTAGCTTGGGCTTTTTCTAATAAAAATTGATCAGCAAAATTCATCATTATTGGTGTTCCCCAAGCACTTTTGAGACTCAGTAATCCAAGGCAGTGGTCAAAATGGCCATGAGTGAGAATGATGTTCTGTAATTTTAATCCACGATGGAGTAGTTCATCGTTGAGAAAGTCGCCGTCGTCAGCTGGATCAATAATAATAGCGCTATTTTCAAACCCAGCTGCATTGCTGGTAAGAAGATAACAGTTGGTTTGTAAATCACCCAAAACAAAAGTTTCTATTTGCATTGGCTTATGTTAGCATCAAAACATGCAAGTGAAAATTAAGCTTTTTGATCAGACTTTACCGCTTCCAGAATACAAAAGTAGTGGGGCCGCAGCGCTAGATCTTTATAGCCGCATAGAGATGGAAATTAAACCTGGAGAAGTGGCTTACGTGCCTCTTAATATCGCTTTGCAGGTGCCAGAAGATTACTTCGTTTTATTGTCTGCTCGCAGTTCATTACATAAAAAAGGTTTGATGATGGCCAATGGAATTGGTGTTGGTGATTATGACTATCGTGGGGATGGAGATGAATATAAGGCTGCTCTTTATAATTTTGGTAAAGAAGTAGCCAAAATTGAAAAAAGCGAACGTCTGGTGCAAATGATTGTCTTAAAAAGAGAAAAGGTAGCTTTAGAGCAACTGGAAGTTTTTGAAACACAAGATCGCGGTGGCTTTGGGAGTACTGGTAAAAAATAAAACTATGCGCGACCAAATGGCTATACTTTTTGATCGAGCTGGTTATACAAGAGATAGTCATCCTGCCATCATTGCTGCCAACGATGTCTCATCATTGGAGTCTTTACTGATTTATACACTTGGCGAGTTAATCGAGTTGAGTGCTGAGCATGAATGTTTATTGATTGCCAGCGATGCGGCTGGTGAAAAATTACAGCCGTCTAAACAATGGTGGTTGGAGTTTGCTGACTTCATTGTGATGCTCAAGATTATTAACGACAGGACCGGCTCAAAATTTTCTGTAGAAGAAACAAGTTTCTCTGTAAATGGTCAATTTAAGGGAAGTTTTGATTCTCTAGCTGAGCAAACAGTTAATCTTGCTGAAGGAGATGTTGGAAGGAATTTTGATTTTCTTTTTACAGAATTAATGTCTTTGGTTAGGCATTTGAATGTGGATTTACAAGGTGAACTTTATGCTAGGTTAATTAATGCTAAATTGTTTTTAAATCGTGAAATGCGTTTTTTTAAAATTGAAAAAGGCATGAATGAACTAGATGTAATCAATAAAAACAATCATGTTTTTAAAGCACTTCGTCTATTAAGAAGTTTTTTGTTGGAAGCAACTGGAGAGGAAATGACTTTGCAGCCGTGGATTACTGATTTTTTTCAGGATGAAATTTCTGATTGGCGAAATAGTGATTTTGCTCTTGAAAGCCTAAGGAAAAAAATTGCTATTTTTAAAATAAAAATTAAGGATGAGCTGGCATGGAGTTTGACTGGTCGCAATACTGGAGATGAGTTTTTGGAAATGAAAATGATGATTGCTGGAGCAAAATTGATTGCAGTAAATACAAGTGATGAGCAATCGACTTTACAAAGCAGGTCCGCTAATGCTACTCTGGGGACAACTGTTTTTTGGACTTAATTTTTAGAATTTGCAAAAAAATAGCAAAGGAAAAATGAAAAAAAAGGGCTTATTGATTACGTTAGAAGGTGGAGAAGGTGTTGGTAAAACAACTCAAGTGGTTAGACTCAAAGAAAGGCTAATTCAAGAAGGCAAAGATGTGGTTGTTTTACGTGAGCCAGGTGGCACAGCCATAAGTGAGCAAATTCGTGAAGTTGTTTTGTCCAATAAGAATGTTGGTATGGCTTACACGACTGAGGTGTTGCTTTTTCAAGCTGCCAGAGCACAAATTTATCGCGAAATTGTTTTGCCATCTCTAGAGTTAGGCAAAGTGGTAGTTATGGATCGTTCTCGTGATAGCAGTGTGGTTTATCAGGGCATGGTGCGTGGTTTTGGAGTAGAAATCATTGAGCAGTTAAACGATATTTCTACCAAAAAAATTTATCCAGATATTACTTTTTTGCTTGACGCTCCTGTTGAAATTGGCTTAGGCAGACGTATGGCTGTAGAAGGTGCTAATCGTATTGATTATGAAGCCAAAGATTTCCATGAAAAAGTTCGTCAAGCCTATTTGCAGGTCGCCAAAGCAGATTTGAAGAAATTAGGTACACATTCTCGTTGGCAAATTATTGATGCTAGTGCAGACGCAGAGGTGGTGGAAAGACAAATGTGGGATTTGACCAAAAGCTTTTTAGATAAGAACAAAACCAAAGATTGGGAGAATCAATTGGAGGATGCTTCCGTTGACTATGTTGAGGAGTAAATAATGCAGAAATTACCAAAAGCAGTTCGTCAGCTGGTGGAAAAATTTGAGCGCTTGCCTGGCATTGGTCCAAGATCGGCCCAACGCTTGGTTTTTTATTTACTGCATAATCCAGCCAGTGAGCTAGAAGATTTTGCTGATAAATTGTTAGCTCTCAAAAAAGAGACGGTAATGTGTGCTAGTTGTCACAATATAGCTGAAAGCAATCCTTGCTCAATTTGTAGTGACCAAAATCGAAACTCTTCTTTTTTATGTGTAGTTGAACAGCCACTAGATTTGTTGGCTTTGGAAAAATCTGAAAAGTATCATGGTCTTTACCATGTTTTGCATGGTTGTATTGCGCCACTTAATAATATTGGTCCAGATCAATTGTATTTACGTGATTTACTCAAGCGTTTAGATGGTGTGACTGAGTTGATTTTGGCCACCAATCCAACCATGGAAGGTGAAGCCACTGCTCTCTATATAAATGAAATGATTGCTACTTCCAGCTTAAAAAATAAAGATCAAATCACCATTACTAGAATTGGTCATGGTTTACCAATTGGGGCAGACATCGAATATGCTGATGGCGTCACTTTAGCGCGCGCACTAGAGGGAAGAAGAAAGATTTAGTCTTTTTAAATTTGTGCTTGTTTATTTTTTTCTAAAAATATAGAATAGCCTTTTGGTGTCAAACAAAAAACAACCAAAAATTCCAGTTATAGAATTTTCTTAAAAGCGAGGTCGAGACCTCGCTTTTTTTTTGCTTGCTACCAAAAAATATATTAGCTAGGCAAGAACTGCCCAAAACAGAAGGATTTCCGGTCATGCAACAAGATTCCACTTACACAAAAGTGTCTTCTTACGAGGGAAGAAAAGGCACAGTCAAGAAAGTAGTACTGCTTTATTCTGGTGGTTTGGATACTTCAGTGATGCTGAAGTGGATTCAAGAAACCTATGAAGCACAAGTGATTGCTTTAACTATTGATATTGGACAACAAGCTGATGATTTGGACGAAATTAAAAAGAAAGCTCTCAAAATGGGGGCAATTAAGGCAATTGTGGTAGATGCCAAAAATGAATTTGCTTATCACTACTTAGCTAAAGGCATCAAAGCCAACGCTAGTTATCAGGGAAAATATCACATGAGCACACCAATGGGTCGTCCACTTTTGGCTAAAATTGCTGTTGATGTTGCTAGAGAATATGGTGCAGACACTATTGCTCATGGTTGCACTGGAAAAGGCAATGATCAAGTCAGAATTGAAGGCTCAATTTTGACTTTAGCACCAGAAATGAAAATTATTGCTCCAGTACGCGAGTGGAGTATGGGCCGTGATGAGGAAATTGTTTACGCCAAAAAACATGGTATTCCAGTTAAGCAAACTGTAGCTTCGCCATATTCTTATGATGACAATATGTGGGGTGTAACTGGCGAGAGTGGAGAGATTGAAAATCCAGCTCTTATTCCACCACTAGATAAAATTTTGCAAGTTTGCAACATCGTCGAAAAAACTCCAGCTAAACCTCAGTATGTAAAATTACGTTTTATTAAAGGTTTGCCAGTAGAAGTGGACGGTAAGCCCATGCGCTTAGCAGAACTAATTATGCATCTTAATCATGTTGGAGCTAAGCATGGAGTTGGTGTAACTCATCACATTGAGGATCGTTTAGTGGGTTTAAAAGTTCGCGGATTATATGAAGCTCCAGCTGCGGAAATTATTATCAGTGCGCACTTTAATCTGGAAAAATATGTTTCTACTCGTCAGGAGAATGAATTCAAATCGATCATTGATACTAAATGGGCATACATGTGTTACGGTGCTCTTTGGTATGAGCCATTAATGGATGATCTCAATGCTTATTTGGACAAAGTCAATCAAAAAGTGACTGGCTTGGTGACGGTTAAATTATTCAAAGGTCAGGCTGAAGTGGTGGCTGTTGAGACGGCTAACAGTATTTTCGATGAGAAGCTGGCTACTTTTATGAAGAACGACACCTTTAATCAAAATGCTTCGGCTGGTTTTATTGAGATTTACACTTTGCAAATGCGTTTAGCTCAAGACACGGAACACTTTGCCTTATTGACTATAGGTGAAGAAAAAAATAAGAAAAAGTTTTTGCCAATTGCTCATAAGCTCAAAGATTTGGGTTTCCAATTTTATGCCACGGAAAACACTCATCTTTTCTTAAAGAAAAATGACATTAATTCAATTATGGTGCACAAAATGTACAATAAAACTTTCCCAAGTTTGGAAGATGTTTTGCGCCAAGATGTTTTTGATTTAATCATCAATGTTCCTCAGGATGAGCCAAGCAAAGAGGCCAAAGTTGATGAAAAGGTAATTAAGACCTGGGCCATCAAGAACGGCATTACTTTGATTAAAGATTTTGAAACTGCTGATGGTTTTGTTAAGAAATTAGAAAAGAGATTGATTATCAGAAAGCGTAAAGAGAAATAAAATGAATAAAGACTGGGATTTGAAGTCATATTTATTAAAAAAAATTAAAAAACAAGGTGGTTGGGTGAGCGCACACAACCACCTTGACAAGGCCTATCTTGTAAAACCTGGAGATTTATCTTTGGCTTATTTATCTTTGCAAAAAAAATGGGATTTAATTGATGAGCTCAAAAAAACTCAAACTGTCCAGCAAATCTATGATCGCATGGCTTATGGGCTTGAACAGCAACTCGCTCAAGGTGTGACTGCTCTTGGCACTTTTATTGATGTTGATCCATTGATAAAAGATAAGGCAATGAAAGCTGCTGATAAGGTAAGAGAACGATACAAATCTCAAATTGATTTGGTTTTTATTAACCAGACTGTCAAAGGGGTTATGGATCAAGAAGCGCGTAAATGGTTTGATGAGGCTGCGCAATTTGTTGACATTATTGGTGGTTTACCTGGCAAAGATAAAGGCAGAGAAGCAGAACATTTGGATATTTTATTAAGTACTGCCAAAAGGCGTCAGCAAATGATTCATGTTCATGTTGATCAGTTTAATGATCCAAATGAAGAGGAAACAGCTCTTTTGGTGCGCAAAACTATCGAGCACAATATGCAAGGTAAGGTAGTGGGAGTACATGGCATTTCTATTGCAGCGCATTCACTTGAGTACCGCCAAAAACTTTATAAAGATATGGTGGAAGCCAAAGTTATGATGGTGGCTTGTCCAACAGCTTGGATTGATCATAGACGTCGTGAAGATTTGGTTCCATCTCACAATGCTGTGACTCCGGTGGATGAGATGGTGCCAGCAGGAATAACGGTGGCCATCGGTCCAGATAATATTGCCGATTATTACAAGCCTTTTACTGATGGAGATATGTGGACAGAATTACGCTTTTTGTTGGAAGCTTGTCATTATTACGATTTGGAAGAATTAGTAAAAATAGCTACGATTAATGGTAGAAAGGTTTTAGGTTTAATTTAACAAGGCCAAATATATGTTGCAAACTCCTTTTTACGATCCGAGCAAAAGTTACGAAGAAAATTTTGATCAAGGGCCATTTGGTGATTTTGCAGATGACAAATTGATCATGCGCGATGCAGAACCAACAAAAACTTTTTTAGGTCAATCAATTTATCTGCCTTTTGGGATTCCAGCTGGTCCATTATTGAATAGTAAATTTACAACCGCAGCTTTTAAAAAAGGTTTTGATTTATGTGTTTATAAGACTGTTCGTACGAGAGCTTATCCTTGTCATCCGTGGCCAAATGTTTTGGGGGTCAAGGTTGCTGGAGATTTAACCTTGCAAAAGGCCGAATTGCCTTTGCGAGCTGAGACAAATTACAGCGAACCACTTTCCATCACCAATTCTTTTGGCGTGCCATCAATGAATCCTGATTTTTGGCAAATTGATATGGCCAAGGCAGTTGAGAATACAGGAATTGGACAAGTAATGATTGGCAGTTTTCAGGGGACCAAAAAACCTGGAGGGACCGCCCAGGATCTAATTGATGATTATGTTTTGGCCGCCAAACTGGTCAAAGAAACTGGTGCCAAAATTCTGGAGGCCAATCTAAGTTGTCCAAATGAAGGAACTGCAGATTTACTTTGTTTTGATACAGATAGAGTGTATTTAATTGCAGAAAAAATCAAAAATGAAATTGGTAATACGCCACTAATTCTTAAGCTGGCTTATTTTAAAGATCAGGCTCACTTGCAAGCTTATGTTCAAAAAATTGGTTCTATTGTCGATGGCTTAAGTGTAATTAATACCATCGCTGCTCCTATTATCAATCAAGCTGGAGAGCAAGCTTTACCTGGAGAAGGTAGACTGCGTAGCGGTGTTTGTGGAGCTGCCATCAAATGGGCTGGTTTAGAAATGGTTGATCGTTTAGTGAAATTGCGTCAAGAAAATCAACAAAAATTTGCAATTATCGGTGTGGGTGGCGTCACTGTGGCAGATGATTATTTGGCTTATGTTAAATCTGGCGCCGATGCGGTAATGAGTGCAACTGGCGCCATGTGGAATCCAAACTTGGCCAAAGAAATTTTAGCGAAAGTAAATAAATAAAAGGAGAAAACATGTCAGTTTCAAAAACTAACTTAGAAACAAGGATTGCTCAAGCCTTAATTAGAATTGGGGCAGTGGGTTTCAAGCCAGAAAATCCCATTACTTTTAAGTCTGGAATTATTTCTCCAGTATATGTTGATAATCGTCGCTTCCCATTTTATTCTGCTGAATGGAAATTAGTGGTGGAAGGCTTTAGAGAATTAATTATAAAAGATGAGATTGATTTTGATGTTTTGGCAGGAATTGAAACTGCTGGCATTCCTCACAGCGCTGCTCTTGGGTATGCCATGGACAAGCCATCCGTTTTTGTGCGCAAAAAAGTCAAAGATCATGGTACCAAAAGTCGTATTGAAGGCGGACAAGTCAAAGATAAAAAAGTGTTGTTGATTGAGGATCTGGTGACGACTGGTGGGAGTAGTTTGGCTGGAGTTGAAGCCTTGCGTGCTGATGGGGCAATCGTTAATGATTGCTTAATTATTGTGGGTTATGGTTTTGAAGAAGCAACTAGTGCTTTTGCTGCTGCTAAAGTTAAGCTTCACGCTTTGACAAATTTTTCGATAATTCTAGAAGAAGCCCTCAAACAAAAATTATTTACTGCTGAGCAAAAGTTAATTTTAGAAAACTGGTTTCAAGATCCTTGGGGCTGGGGAAAGCGCTATGGCCATGACGTTTCTTGAAAAATATAACGAACGCGTCGATAAAGTTAATTCGCTATTGTGTGTTGGATTGGATGCTGATTTTTCACAAATTCCAGCTCGTTTTCAAAAATTAGAGCATCCTCAATTCACCTTTAATAAGTGGGTTATCGAGCAAACTCATCAACATGTGAGTGCCTATAAACCGAACTCGGCTTTCTATGAAGCTAGGGGAGAAAATGGTTGGCAAGATTTATCATTAACAGTGCAGTATTTAAGAGAAAATCACCCAGAAATTGCAATTATTCTCGATGCTAAGCGTGCCGACATCGGCAACACTAATCAGGGGTATGTTGGTGCTTTTTTTGATCAGCTTGGAGTAGATGCTGTGACGCTACATCCATATTTAGGTCAGCAAGCCCTGCAGCCTTTTTTGGACAGAGTAGATAAAGGTTTGATTATCTTATGTAAAACTTCCAATCCTAACTCTGGCGAATTTCAAGATCTTGAAACCACTGCTGGCAAAAAACTTTGGCAAATAATAGCAACGCAGGTTGCAGAGAAATGGAACATTAATAATAATTGTTTATTGGTGGTTGGAGCCACCTATCCAGAAGAGATTAAAGAAGTTAGGAAGCTTGTTGGTGAAATGACCCTGTTGGTGCCGGGAATTGGTGCTCAGGGTGGAGAAGTCAAAGACACTGTTCAGGCTGGTCTCAATTCTGACCAAAAAGGCTTGATTATTAATTCGGCGCGAGGAATTATTTTTGCAGAAAATCCGTCCTTAGAAGCGCAAAAACTACGAGACGAAATTAATCTATACAGGAAATGATTTTTTGATCTAAGCAGCTTTTTTCTCTGGCTGGTGAATGTAAAAAGTTTGATCTGCATCCACATCAGGTATGATGACTTTTATAGCATCTGAACCAGTGTGTTCTACGACGATTGCCTCCAATGGTTTTTGAGCGATCATGGCGTCATCATCTTCATGGCGACTAGTATTAATCATTGTCCCTGGTTCAATGGTGATTTTTGGTGCTTCTACCATAATAAGATGTATTATACTCTTTTTGACTTTTAGCTACTTTTTTGCTAAGCTATTTCGTAGATGAGATTAACGATCACACAATTAGACATAAGCTAATTGAGGGTCGTTTTTTTTGTATCTAGCTCTTTCTAACTAATATTAATTACGGCTTTCATGCTAAGCATGGGAGTTGAAAGGAGAAATTATGACAAATGTCATCGTTCAAGCCAAAAGTCTCAAGGTGACCAGGGCTCTTCGCGAATTTATCCAAAGACAAAGCCGAAAACTTAATAAATTGAAAGATCTTAAAGTTACTAAAGTGACTGTTTATTTAGAGCAGGACACTAAAAAATCCACCAACAGTAAAAAAGTCAGTGTCAAATATAGCATTGAAGTGCCAGGCAAGGCTCTGTGGGTGGAAATCAATGGTTACGACTTTTACGATGCTATTGTTGATGCTACCAATGCGGCTTTGCGCAAAATGCGTCAAACCAAAGAAAAAAAAACTGACCACAGACATTTTGTTAGGCATCAAGAGCTAGGTTTGGCTTAATTTAGCTTTGGGCAATTGTAAAGTCTTGCGCTTGTAGAGTTTTTTCTGTTACCATGACTACATGGCAGATAATCAAGATCCATTAGCAGCATTGCAACAGTTGCTTGATGATCAAAAGAAACAGGGTGGGTTGGCTGATTTGCCAGCTGTTGGTGCGGATGGAGTTGCCTCAAGCAGCTCTGGTGAAGCGCCAGTTGCTCCTGCGGATCCTCCAGTGCCAGCTGGTCCTACAGCAGAAGAAATTGCTGCTTTGCAAAAAGAAAAAGAAGCTGAAGATCAACTCAAGATTGAGGAACAGCTTGGTAGAATGAATACTGAACTAAAGGATACACCTCAATATCAAGCGCGAATGACTCAAAAAGCGGCTAATGACTCTTTAAATGAACAAAAACAGCTGGAAGAAAGAAGCAGACGTATTTTTCAAATAAAGCATCTCGATCCATAAGTTAGATAAGGATTTTTATGTCAGGTTTCGGTAGTTTCGGTGGAGGAGCTAAGTCTCAAGCTAGACCAGGGGGAGGTTTTCGTCAAACTTTTGGTTCTTTTACTGATGAGCATGAAAATGCTAATGCTAATTCATCTGCAGCTGCGCAAAAGCAGTTGTCACAGCAGGCTTCAGTGTTAGGTCAGCAGGGTTTGGCCAAACAACAAGCAGCTTCAGCTGGAGCAAATCAAACTCCTCTAGCTTCACATGATTCTTCCAATCAAGTTTCAGAACCAAGGACAGTTTCCAATCTAAGTGAAGAGTTGATAGCTAGACCAGCTAAGGATATTTTTAATACTTTTAAGTCATTCTTTGACCTCAATGCTTTATTGGGCATAAATCCAGGAGATACTCCTGAAAAAAAAGCCAAAAAACAAAAAATTGCGCAGAATTGGCAAAAATTGACTGGCGAAGAACAAACTTACGTGCAACAAAAGTACCAAGAAGAAATGCAGAAAAAGCAAAGAGAGCAACAGGAAGAGCAACAGAAAAAAGAGGAAGAGGCTCGTCAGGCAGAGGAGCAGAGTATTGCACCACCAAGCAGTCCCAAAAAAGGCCCAGCAGACCCAAGCGGTAGTAAAAAAGCTCAAACTACCCAACTAATGCAAAATAAGCGTACACAAATGAGCCAAGCCGATGGCTAAATTGGCTAGCTAAACCCAGTTTCTCAAGTTACAATAAGGCAAGATGAAACTTTATAACACGCTCTCCAAAAAAGTCGAAGATTTTAAGCCAATTCATGCTGATTCCAATCAAGTTAATATGTATGCCTGCGGTGTGACTGTTTACGATTACACGCACATTGGTCATTTACGAAAATACGTAATGGATGACATTTTAGTGCGTGTTTTGCGTCATGCTGGTTATGACGTGAGGCATGTGCAAAATGTAACTGATGTGGGACATTTGGTTTCTGATGATGATGAGGGCGAAGACAAGATGGAAAAGGGTGCGCGTAAATATGGCCAGAGTGCCTGGGATGTGGCAAAAAAGTTTGAAGATTATTTTTTCTACAGCATGGATTTAATGGGAGTTTTACGTCCCACCTTGAGCTGCAGAGCTACTGAGCACATTCAAAGCCAATTGGAGATGGTCTTAGATTTAGAGAAAAAAGGTTATACATATGTGATAGAGGGCGATGGTGTTTATTTCGATACCTCCAAGTTGGAAACTTATGGCGAATTAAGCGGTCATGATCCTCGTAAAGCTCATCGTGAAACTCGCCTCGGTGAAATTGAAGGGAAGAAAAATCCGAGTGATTTCGCCTTGTGGAAATTTGAAAAACCAGGTGAGAGTCGTCAGATGGTTTGGCCAAGTCCTTGGCATCCACGTAGTTTTCCGGGTTGGCACATTGAATGTAGTGCTATGAGTATTGAGCATCTTAGCCCACAATTAGACATCCACACAGGAGGAATTGATCATGTAGCAGTGCATCATGCTAATGAAATTGCTCAATCAGAAGCATTTACTGGCAAAAAACCATTTGCAAAATTCTGGGTGCACCATAATTTTTTGCGAGTTGATGGTGAAAAAATGAGCAAATCTCTTGGTAATTTCTATACCATTGATGACATTTTGCAGAAAGGTTTTAAGCCAGCTGCCTTGCGCTTGTTGTTTTTGAGTAGTCATTATCGTAGTGAACAGAATTTCACCATACAAAGTTTAGAGGCGAGCCAAATTGCTTGGTACAAGTTATTGCAATCTTATTTAATTATCAAGCAAAAACACGAAAATGAATCAAAAAATAGTTCATCATCTCAGCTAGCAGAGCAAGATGACAGCGAAATGAAAAAGCTTGATCGTGAATTTTTCTCCTTGGTTGAAAATGACCTTAATACTCCAGAAGCTTTGGCAGTTTTATGGAAAGTTCTCAAAAGCGATTTGAGTGATACGCAGAAATATCGCTTGTTGCTGGAATTTGATCGTGTGCTTGGCTTAGGTCTGGTTTCTATGACAGAAAATGATTTGCCAGCTGTTGCTGCAAAAGAATTGGCTGTAGTAAATTTACCAATTGATTTGCAGACACTTTTTGCAGAAAGAGAAACCGCTCGCTCAAATAAAGATTTTGCTAAATCTGATGAAATTCGTTTAATTTTTGAAAAAGCTGGTTATCAGCTGGTTGATAAAGCGAATCAGACTGTTATTAAACAGTTAAATTAGTAATTCAGCGAAATGTTCTTTGATGGAGAAGAAACCATTTTTGGTGATGATGATGTGATCCAACAATTTAACTCCCAATAAATCAGAGATTTTGGCAATTTTTTCTGTTAGGGCGAGATCCTCATTTGATGGATGGCAATTTCCAGATGGATGATTATGTACCAAGATGAAACTGCCAGCTCCTAAAGAAAAAGCAGGCTCAAAAATATCTCTCGGTTCCAAATAATTATAATTTAAACCGCCAATGGCAATAGTTTTCTTGCTCAGGAGCTCCTGCCGACCATTGAGGTAGAAGGCCAAACAATACTCCTGTTTTTTGTGCATAAGTTCCCTTGAGAGCTGAAATATTTTGACAGGTTGATCAATTTGAGTTTGTTTGTTTTGAGCGGCTAAGCGCTTGCCAAATTCTAAACTAGCCAGAATTCTTATGGCCAAAATTTCACCAATACCACTGATCTTTACAAGATCCTTAATGGAATTGGTTTTTTTCTCAATTTCTTTACCAGCTTTTTTGGCTAATTCCAAAGCATTGCAATTTTTTTGGCCGCTACCAATAATCAGAGCCAGTAATTCATTATTGTTTAAAAATTGAAATCCGTGTTTTTTTGCTTTTTCTCTTGGTCTGTAACGAGTAGCCAAGCATTTAATTGCGCGCTTTTCATTCATTCAAAATAATCTTAGCAATGCAAGTTTGCAACAAGGTTGCAAACTTATAACTTATTGCTGATCTTCAGATTTTCTAAGTGCTTCAATTACTTGAACGTAGGTACGTAAATTGTGCAAGCTTGCCAAACGAAAAGCACTACCATCTCCAATTTTGAAAAGATGATGTAGATAAGCTTTACTTACTTGAGGAATATTTGCAGTTTTCTTGCAGATTGGACAATCACAAAAATCACTTACTGCTGTTTTATCGGTGGCAAATTTTCCTTTACCAATATAAATATAATCAAAAATTTCTCCAAGTTTGTTTTCTTTAACTAACTCATGAAGCTTTTTGCGATCTAAAGTTTTTGGATTTACTTTAAAAGTATATAGTCTTTGATGTCTAGCATCTCTTGTTGGCAAAACGCAGTCAAAAAACTGGTAACCCATAAAGAAAAGCTTGACAATGTTTTCAGGAGTGCCAACGCCAAGAGCAAAGCGATAGCTGTCTTTTGCTGTTAATTCAGCATTTTTTTCACAAAAAGAGTAATCAAATTTGCCATCTTTTTGGAATGGCCACCCACCCAAACCATAGAGATCGAAACCAATTTTTTGTAGCTCCACAGCGCAAAAATTGCGCCATTCTACACTGTCATGACCTTGAATGGGAGCAAGTAATAATGGGCGATTATCTGCTGTAAAACCATGTTTTTTGAGCAATCGATTGAATTCTGCTTTAGCTCTTTTGGCCCAAGCAATTGTTCTTTTCACGCTTTCTTCAGTACGTTTTTCATTGGCTTCAGGTGGAGTGAAGTCATCTAGACAAATCATCACATCACTGCCAAGAGCAAATTGCATGCGAATGGAATCTTCTGGAGTAAAAAGCGTTTTTTTCTGCTTTTTGGCTCCATTGTAAAGAACAATTCCTTCATCAGTAATCTTGCCAAGATTTGGATTTTTACGAATCAAAGAAAATAATTGAAAACCGCCAGAATCTGAAGATACAAATCCTGTCCAATTCATCATTTTTTTAATGCCACCCACACTTTTAAGAATTTCTTCTCCTGGTTTTTGAATTAGGTGATAGGTGTTCACCATCACACCCTCTAGACCAACATTTGCTAGATCTAGGCTATCTAAATTTCGAGCTACTCCAAGAGTGGCGTCTGGCAAATAGATGGGTAGACGATATGTTTTATTTTTGATCTTAATATCTTTAATTTCTTGCACACTAGTATTATACCTTGAGTATTAGCGCTATAATTTGGCAGTTATGTTGCAAAAAATTGATGAAAATAATGAAGTCTTAATTGTTCAAAGAGCTAAGCCTAAATTACAAAGAGGTGGGCAAGCAAAAGAAGTTTTTGTGGGCAAATTATTCCATGTTTGGCAGTGGCCACAAAAACTCTATGATGGCAGTGAAACAATTTTTGAAGGTCTTTCTAGAGTTGATACTGTAACTGCTTTAGCTACCACTCCAGATGGTCAAGTTATTATCACTAAACAAAGTCAGCCTGGCTTAGACGAATTTTGGAGCATGCCTGGAGGCCTAATGGATGAAGGGGAAACTGTTTTGACTGCAGCCAAAAGAGAACTTTTAGAAGAAACTGGCTATTCGAGTCAAGATTGGTATTTTTTGTTTAGCAGTCAGATGAGTGGCAAAATTGATTGGGCCAATTTTTATCTGGTGGCCAAAAATTGCTTGCCAACTGCCGTAAGAAAACCAGATCCAGGGGAGAAAATCGAACTTGAATTATTGAGTTTGGAGCAATTTGAACAATTAACCAAAAGAGAAGATTTCAGGCAAAACGACTTTGCTTTATGGATGTTCAGAAACGAAGTGAATTTGGATGAATTGCTTAGATAATTAGGCAAAAGGCTATTTCACTATCTCCACATGGATGTATCTTCCATCAGATCTTGGCCAATTTCTCTTAGCTCTTGTTCATCTGGCTTGTAGGCTTTTATGGCATGTTCTAGAACCAAACAAGCAATGGTGGCAGTTTCTGCTCCAGCTTGACCGCGGTATTTGGAGGCCTCTGCAAAGATTTTTTGCATATCTTTTTTTGTGTCTTTTCCATTAAAGCCATCTTCATCCATAAGTAAATATGCTATAACCTTATCTACATCGAGATTGTATGGTTCCTTTAGAAAGTTGCGTAATTTTTGAGAAATTTTTGCCATATACTTTCGATTATTGTAAGATAGAGTTATTATGTCAAGTTCAAGCAAAAAATCTGCTCCAAAAGCAAAAAAAACCATCAAAAAATTAATTAGACCACTTGAAGGACGTAAAGTTGCTGGTGTAGCCGTTGGTTTGGCCAATTACTTTGAAGTTGATGTGACTTTAATCAGAGTACTGATGGTTCTAACTTTTATTCCTGGAGGAGCTCCTGGATTATTTATTTATCTACTTTGTTGGCTCTTAATTCCAACAGAAGAATAATTTTTTAGTAAAACTTCTGTAAAAAGAAAAACTCCTGCCTTTTTTAGGCAGGAGTTTTGTAGTGGAGGGAAGATCCTCCTATGGTGTAACAGTCGAAGTGGAAGTGGGAACGGGAGTTGGCGTAACCTGCAAAGAGGCTTCGTAGTCCGCCTTTGCAGAGATCGCTGTTTCTTGAGCGTTTTTCAGGTTGACCATTGCGTTGAAGTACACGCAGGCCGCCTGATTGCCCAAAAGACATTTTTCTGCCACCACCTGTTGTTCCGTTGGTCCTTGAGTGCCGCCGCCGCCACATGACGTCAGCAAGAGAGCAAGGATCACGACCAAAAAAACTGTTATTACCGGTGCGAAAGCGAATTTCTTTTTCATCGCTTCCTCCTTCAGCTATCTTTACCGTTGGATTACTGCAATCGCAATGACCGCAGCGAGGTAAAGCCTCACTACATCATATTATATCACTAGAGGTAAAAATTATTTAAAAAAGACCGCCAATTCTGGACAAAATAGACTAAATATGATATATTATAGGATAGTTTTGTCCTGTTGCGATGTGGCCGTTGCGGCTGCATTTGGGGACCCACTTGGGTCGTCCTAGCAACGTGGACGATCTTTAACAACCTTAATTAGACGAAAGCTTCAATGCCTGACAGGACATTGAAGAGATTAGAAAACTATGAGAGGAGACCAACATGACAACTGGTCTAAAAATCATAGGGGGAGCCGTCATTCTTTTGGCGGTTTCGATCGGAATCTCGATATACTTTCACTGGAAGTTTGTCGAGTTTATGGCAATGTTGGCGGTTCTAGTTATGATCG
Source organism: uncultured bacterium (assembly GCA_903842795.1). GTDB lineage: Bacteria > Patescibacteriota > Microgenomatia > UBA1400 > PJMF01 > UBA1364. The sequence goes on from CAIMNJ010000011.1 coordinate 66,661, forward strand.
CTACTGCCGCTCTGGTTGCTTACGCGAGGAAACCAGACAACAAAATGAGCGTGGGCTGGATCTTTATGGGTACTTTCGTGGCTGGTTTTTTGATGTATGTAGGCTGGAGCATGAACTTTGCTCCCAAGCAGTACACCTACCAAAGCTGTGCGCAGTTTTACCAAATCGTACAGTTGCCACAACCGTCGGAAGGCGGTTGTACCAAAGAAGATATGTCAAGCGTTCTAAATGCTCGTCAATATATCGTTGCAGGGGAGAACTTCTCTCCTGAGATGAATAAAGGTCTCACCAGTGATTTTGAAGAGACTTGGCGCGCAGAGCGAGAAGGCAATATTGTAAGCCCTGCTTTCCCACGCTTCCAACAGGCTTGGGGTAGATATCAGGCGGCTCTGGCTAATGAGGCTAGTGACCGCTTGACTCTTAACCCAGCACAACAGAAAACTTCCTGGGCATTTTTATACGGGATTATTTTGTTGGGTTTCTTGATCAATGGAGCGGCAAGCTACTTTGGTTTAAGAATCATTGGCGGCGTCCAATTCATCATTGGACTCATCATCGCGGGGGTGGCATGGCTAGCTTGGGTCAACCCCAACTTGTTCCTGCCATTCTTTCCAGCTAATGTTTCTAGGGAAGTGATCCTTCTCCTGGAAAACTACTGGACCGTCGGCTTTATGATTGGTTTGATCCCCCAATTATTGCCGACCATCAGCATGCTTGCTGGAGTCGCGCGCAGCGCGATGAAGTTCAAAGCAATGATGGTAATTGTGCCAGCAATAATTCTGGCGTTTGGAATGTTTATCAATCCAAACTTGCTCATGGTTACGATGCTACCCAGCATCAATCAAGCCATTTTGGATCACCCCGAGCTTTCTATTCAGCCAATTCAGCTGGCCGTGCAATTCGGTTTGCTGTCGGCGATAGGCGGGGTCAGTGCTTTTAACGGTCTAATAAGGTTGCTCACTGGAAGATAGGCCTGTCAGCCTATCTTCTCAATAGGGTCGGCGTGCAAGCGCCGACCCTATGAACTAGAATCTATTTTTTCATTCGTGCTAAAATTAATTTTATATGCTAAAAATTGGTGAAATTATTCCAGAAGTTGTCATGGATTCTTTCCATGAAGAACAATTAAAAAAAATTAACTTGGCAGATTACAAAGGAAAGTGGTTGGTGGTTCTTTTTTATCCAGCTGATTTTACTTTTGTTTGCCCAACTGAATTGGAGGAAGCTGCTAACAAATATGAAGAATTTCAAAAATTAGGAGCAGAAATTTTTAGTGTTAGCACCGACACTGCTTTTGTACATAAGGCTTGGCATGATAATTCAACTGCCATTGCTAAAGTCAAATACCCAATGCTGGCTGATCCAGGTGGGAAGTATTGCAAGATGTTTGGCACTTACATAGAAGAAGAGGGTTTATCTTTGCGTGCTACTTTTATTATTGATCCAGACCAAAAAGTTGTGGCTGTTGATATGCATTCTAATAGTATCGGTCGCAGTATTGCAGAAATTTTTAGAAAATTTCAGGCAGCTAAATTTGTTTACGATAATCATGGCGCAGTGGTTTGTCCAGCCAGCTGGCAGCCAGGTGAAAAAACCCTTGTACCAGGTGTAGATTTGGTGGGTAAAATCTAATGTCCTGGCTTTTTTTATTGCTCATCAATGTTGTTGTAATGTCTGTAGCGAGTCTTTTTCAACGCTTGGCGATGAAAGAGAAAAACAGTGATCCTGTGCTGTCTTCAATTATTTTTCAATTTATCCTGGGGCTTTTAGTAACAGCTTTTATTTTGACCAAAGGTTTTGTGTGGCCAACATTGGCTCATTTGCCATTTATTCTTTTTAGCGCTTCGCTTTATGCGATTGGCTGCGTGATGTTTTTTAAGGCGATTAAGCTACTTGAAGCATCAGAAATGACCATTCTTGGTGGAGTGGGGGCAATTGTGACAATGATTTGTGCTTATTTTTTTCTCGGCGAGCGTTTGGTGGTCTCTCAATATTTAGGAGCGGCTCTGGTGCTCTTATCAGTAATTTTAATTCAGTATAACGGTCAAAAATTTATTTTAAACAAAGGTGTGATTTATGTTTTGTTGGCAACGAGTCTCTATTCTTTTGCAGTGACCAGTGATACCTTTGTGATTAAGTCATATGATGCTTTATCTTATGCAGCCATCATGTCTTTTTTACCAGGAATAATGTTGTGCTTTTTCTTTCCTAAATCTTTACCCAAATTGCCAAAAGCAGTCAAAACGATTAGTAAGAATCTACTAATTTATGTTTTCTTGTACGCTATTGGTGTGATTACTTTTTATGCTTCCCTTGGTCAGGGAGCAATGCTTTCGCAAGTGGGGGTGATTGTTAGAACGCAGATCATTTTCACTGTGATTTTGGCGGCAGTTTTTATCAAAGAAAATGATCGGTTATTGCGCAAAATTTTAGCTGCTTTAATTGGCATGATTGGGATCATGCTAGTGGCCTAAAAATTCATTAAATTTTATATTTCTCTGGTATAATTTCCCCATATGTCTTTACAAATTGGAATCGTTGGCTTACCTAATGTTGGTAAGTCTACATTATTTAATGCTTTGCTCAAAAAACAGGTGGCTTTGGCTGCCAATTATCCTTTTGCAACCATTGAGCCAAATGTGGGTGTAGTGGAAGTACCGGATGAACGTTTGCCAAAGTTGGCTGATTTAACCATGCTGACTGATAAGCTTAAGACTTTACCGCCAATTAAATACGCTTTGGTCGAATTTGTAGATATTGCTGGTTTGGTGGCAGGAGCTAGTAAAGGTGAGGGTTTGGGTAATAAGTTTTTGGCCAATATTCGTCAAACTGATGCTATCTGTCATGTTTTACGTAATTTTTCTGATGCCAATGTTTTGCGTGAAGGTAGTGTTGATCCTGAACAAGATTTGGCTGTTATTCGTACCGAGCTTCAACTAGCTGACTTAGAAACTTTGCAAAAGCAACATCAACCAAAGGGTGCCACCAGCAAAGATGAAAAAGCCAAATGGGAGGTGATTCAAAGCTTTCTAGCTCAAATCGAAAAAGGTCAAAGCTTAATTTGCCAAACAGAAACTGAAAAGTTAGTGGCTAAAGAATTATGCTTATTGACTGCCAAAAGTGAAATTTTTGCCATCAATGTAGATGAAAAGGATTTGATTAATTATTCACAAATTGCAACAATTTTTGCTGACAAGCTCAAGGTCAAAAAACAACAAATTGTAGTGATTTCTGCCAAGATTGAGAGTGAATTGGCAACACTAGCTAAAGAAGATCAAGAGCTTTACATGCAAGAGCTTGGTCTAACTGAAAGCGGTTTGTCTCGTTTAGCAGCAGTGGCTTATGAAACTCTTGGTTTACAAAGTTTTCTAACTGCTGGTGAAATCGAGGTTAAAGCATGGACAATCAAAAAAGGCATGACTGCTCAGGAGGCTGCTGGTGTAATTCATACTGATTTTAGCAAAAAGTTTATTAGTGCTCGCGTGGTTAGTTTTGCGGATTTCATGACTGTTGGAGGCTGGTCAGCTTGTAAGGAGGTTGGTAAGGTTAGACAAGAGGGGCGAGACTACCAAATGCAGGATGGTGACATTGTTGAGTTCATGATTGGGAAGTAGACATTTTTTAATTTTATTTGTATAATACCGGCAGAAATAAAATTCGCTTTATAAATATCCATAAATCTCGGCGGGGCCAAGGTTTGCGAATCTTAGAAAAACTATGAAATTAGCTAAAGAAATTATTTCAAAAGATTACGAATTAACTTATTTAATTCCTGGCGATTTGTTAGATGCTGATGTTTCCAGACTCAAAAAAGAAATTGTTGATTTAATTGCCAAAAATAAAGGCTCTGTTGTCAAAGAAGACGATTGGGGCAGAAAGCATTTGGCTTATAATATTTCTCAAGCAGGCAAAACTTATGAGGAAGCTGTTTATGTCCATATGGTCATCAACTTCCCAGTTTTAAATGTCCAGAAATTTGATCAAACCCTAAGTTTACACCGTGAAATCATCCGCCATTTGTTGGTGATTGCTGATGAAATGCAAGAATCTATTAAAGATTAATTTATGTTGTTTGTTGTTTCTTTTCTTTACTAAAACTTAAATAGTTACGCTTGTTGCAACCTTGGCGTTGCATAATAAGAAAAAGATTAATACAAATCAACTCTGTTGAGAGAAAGGTAAATATGTCAGTTCGTTCTTTAAATAAAGTCATGTTGATCGGTAACTTGACCAGAGATCCAAATTTGCGCTACACCCCAAATAGCACAGCTGTGGCTTCTTTTGGTATTGCTACCAATCGTTCTTGGACTCCAGCTGATGGTGGAGACAAACAAGAAAGAGTAGACTTTCACAATGTGGTTGCTTGGTCTAAATTGGCTGAAATTTGTGGTCAGTTATTGCACAAAGGCGACAAAGTTTACGTTGAGGGTCGTATTCAAACTCGTGATTGGAAAACTGAAGCCGGTGAAGAGAGAAAAGTCACTGAAATTGTAATTGATAACATGATGTTGTTAAGCAATAAAGGTGGGAAGTTTGCAGAAGGCGATGAAGAGATGGGAGAAGTTTCTGCTCCAGCTCAAAAATCAAATTCTAAGGCTGTCAATACTCCAGCTGAGGCAGAAGAAGTGGAAGATGTCTCTGATGACATTCCATTCTAAAAATTAAATAAAATTGAAGAATTAGAAAAGTAATAATAATTAAGGAAATACATGAAGAATCGCAACTTTAGCTATAAAAAAGCCGAAGAACTCAGAAGATTCGTTACCGCTCAAGGTGCTATTTTGCCAAGAGCTAAAACTGGTCTTACTGCCAAATTGCAAAAGAAATTGGCTCGTGAAGTCAAAAGAGCTAGACATTTAGCCCTTTTGCCATTTACTCAAACCGTTTAATTTTCTTGCAAAAGCAAATTTTGCTTGTGTTTTTTATTGTGAGCTGGCTTACAATAAATCTCTCGTATGAGAAAAAATCCAAGCTTTTTATTTGCTTTTATCCGCACAACAATTTTTACAGTTTTACTGTTAGCCCTTGGTCTCATTATGGGCTTTCGCTACGCTAGCGAAGGTTCACTTTTTGGACGTAAAATTGCTGTTTTTGAAACCTTAGCAAAGAAAACTCAAGGCAATAATCTTAGTAAATTAATGAGCGGTTCCAAATCAGCTCCAGTATCGATGGATACTTTTTGGGAGGTTTGGCAACTTTTGGAGAAAGAGTATTTGGAAACTTCAGAAATTGATGAAACCAAAATGATGGATGGTGCAATTTCTGGAATGGTTTGGGGTCTTGGAGATCCATACACTATGTATTTGCCACCAGAAGATAATGCCAAAGCAGAAGAAGACTTGGAGGGCAGTTTTTATGGTGCTGGCATAGAATTGGCTTACATTGATGGAGCTGTTGGCATTATTGCGCCATTAGCTGGTAGTCCTGGAGAAAAAGCTGGGCTTTTGGCTGGTGACATTATTATTCACGTCAAAGATGAGGCTAAAAAAATTGATGAAGATACCACAAAATGGACTTTGGATGATGCAGTTAAAAATATTCGTGGCCCCAAAGGTTCGACTGTAGTCTTGAGCATTTACCGTAAGAGTGATAATAGTACAAAAGATATAGCCGTAGTACGCGATGAAATAATCGTCAAAAGTGTGACTCTAAAAATTGAAGAAGTTGGTGGTAAAAATATTGCTTATCTTAAACTCTCTAAGTTTGGCGAGAGAACTGTAGACGAATGGAACCAGGCTGTTTCAGAAATTCTGTCTAATAAAGATAAGATTACTGGCATTGTTTTAGACCTACGCAACAATCCTGGTGGTTTTTTTGATGTCTCTATTGATGTGGCTAGCGATTTTGTCAAAAGTGGAGTAGTGGTGAGTCAAAAATCTAAGTATTCAACCAAAGACTACAATAGTACCGGTAAAGCTCGCTTGGCAAATATTAAAACAGTAGTAGTAGTTAATAAAGGTAGCGCTTCTGCTTCTGAAATTGTGGCAGGTGCTCTTAGAGATGATTTAAAAATCAAATTGGTTGGTGAAAAAACTTTTGGCAAAGGTACAGTTCAGAATCGTCGTGAACTTAGTAACGGTGGCGGTCTGCATATCACTGTTGGTCGTTGGCTTACTCCAGATGGTAATTGGATTCATAAAGAAGGATTGCCAGTCGATGTAGAAGTAGCCCAAAATTATGAAACCACTGAAGACGAAGTTTTAATTAAAGCAGTTGAGCAGCTTTAATCTTCAATTTCTTCGTTTCCGCTTTTTACCAATTCCAAATCTTCTAATTCAATCAAAGATTTGGTTGAGGCAATTAGTTCATCAAGATCACCTTCCAAGATTCCTTCCAAATTGTGCCAGGATTGATGGATGCGATGGTCAGTTACGCGACTTTGTGGATAGTTGTAAGTTTTAATTTTTTCAGCACGCATATTGCGACCAATATTACTTCTGGCATTGCCAATGGCAGCTTGTTTTTTGTCTTCTTCAATTTGCCATAATTGGCCACGCAAAAGTTCTAGAGCAATTTGACGGTTTTGAGCTTGTTTTCTTTCTGTACGAGCATTAACCACAATGCCGCTTGGTTTATGAACCAAACGCACAGCAGAATTAGTCTTATTGACTGACTGTCCACCAGCACCACCAGCACGCATAAAAGACCATTCCAAATCTTCTTCTCTAATTTCAACAGCGGCAGCTGTAACTTCTGGCAAAACAGCAACAGAAGCAGTGGAAGTGTGGATGCGACCAGCGGCTTCTGTGACAGGAACACGTTGGACACGATGCACACCGGAATCATAACGGAAAAGTTTATAAGCAGAAATAATTTCAGTTTCACCAGTTTTATTAATCTTGCCTTCTTCGTCTATTTTGACAATTGGTAATTCGGCACGACCTTTGACTTTGATGACCATTTCATCAATCATTTCAACCTTAAGACCTTTATTTTCAGCATAACGTGTGTACATGCGCAGTAAGTCATTACCCCAAATCTTAGCCTCGTCTCCGCCAGCCCCGCCACGAATTTCAATGATGGCATTGGCATTGGCTGTGACCTGTTCACTATCACCACTTTCGTCTTTATTTTGATTGCTAATGAAATCAGCGGCAGCGAGTTCAAGAGTCTTTTTTTCCTCAAGTAAATGTGCTAATTCTTCAGTAGCCAGATCTTTCATTTCTGGGTCATTGAGTAAAATCTGATTATCCACAATGGCTTGATCGATTTTTTCTATGGCAGCTTGGTATGGGTTAAAAATTTGATCCATATTTTCTTTGTTTTAGTTTGATTCCTTTTTAATTATATACAAAAAAACACAGCATAAACGCTGTATCAATGAAATTAAGCGGAAAAACTAATTCTCAGCAACAGCTTCAGCCTCTTTTTTGGCTTTGAGCTCACCTTGCTGTTCAACTAAGATTTGTTTGTAAGATTTGGCTTCAGCTTTGGTTTTGATGGTTTTCTTGGCTTTGGAAGCAGCAGCAGCGGCAGCAGCAGCGGCCAATTGCATTTTCTTCTGGAATTTATCAACGCGACCTTGACGATCGACAAATCTCATTTCACCAGTGAAAAAAGGATGACAAGCATTACAAATATCAACCTGCATGGCCTTTTTGGTGCCACCAGTTACGAATGTATTACCACAACTGCAGGTAACGACGCAGTCATTTTGCCAATTGCTAGGATGTATGCCTTGTTTCATATAGAAGGGTTATTATATTTCAGACCCTCATTTTTTGCAAAGGCAAAAAATGAGCTGGTATGAAAGATGCTGCGCATATTTCAGAAATCTGGTATGAAAGATGTAAAACTCTTTAAACCTGTCTTAAATTTGCGATTTCGTTGATGTTAATATTTTTTTGATTGCCAGTTTTCATATTTTTAATGGTGACCGTTTGATTTTTAGTTTCTTCCTCGCCAATAAGCAAAATATATTGATAACCATTTTGATCTGCATATTTTAATTGTTTGCCAACTTTTTCTAGAGCAGGGTAGAGTTCTGTTTTAATACCAATTTCTCTTAGTATTTTGACGGCATTTAAAGTTGCTTTTTGTGCTTTTTGATCAAAATTAGCTACAAGAACTTCAACTCCCTGATTATTTGGGAGTAATTCTAGTGTAGTGGCAGCCTCAACTACGCGATCGAAGCCAAAAGCAACTCCGACAGCTGGAGTGTTTGGTCCGCCCAAATCCTGAATCAACCTGTCATAGCGGCCACCTCCTCCACATGATCCAACTCCATATTCTGGAATGATGATTTCAAAAATCATGCCAGTGTAATAATCTAGACCACGAGCAAGTGTAGGGGCAAACTGGAGTGATTCCTGGGGAACACCAAGAGTAGAAACAATTTGTTCTATTTCACTCAAATTGACTGATTTTTCAGCACTATTTATTGATGTTAAAGCTAGTTCTGCCTGTGTTTGATCGAGGCCTTTTCTAACTAATTCGGCAACCACATCTTCGGGTTCAATTTTGTCTAATTTATCAATGCTTTGAATCAGAGAAAAAACACTGACTTCTTTGGTAGCAAATTTTTCCAAAGTGTTGATTAATGTTTCACGATCATTGAATTTCAAAATTACATTTTTAAAACCAATGTTTTTCAGGGCTTCATAGGTGCAGGCCATAATTTCTGCATCTGCCAATGGGGAAGTACTGCCAAAAATATCAATGTCACATTGAGTAAATTCGCGAAAACGTCCCTTTTGAGGCTTATCTGCCCTAAAAACATTTTGTATCTGATAGCGGCGAAAATATTTTGGCAACTTATCTTGATACTGAGTTAGAACTCTGGCAGATGGAACTGTTTGGTCATAACGCAAGCCAATTTGGCGCTCGCCACGATCAGTGAAGGTGTAGACCAATTTATCAGCTTCGTCTCCGTATTTGCCAAGTAGTAACGAAGCATATTCCAAAGTAGGAGTTTCCAGAGGTTGGAAGCCGAATTTTTCAAATACTTCTTTGATTTTTTGCACCACAAAATCACGCGCCATTTTTTCTTTTGGAAGAAAATCGCGAAAGCCTTTGAGTGTTTGTATATTTTGTTTTGACATATTTGTTTCCTGTTTGTTAGTTAATGTATTTTAAAATAAAAAATCCCCTTATTGGGGATCTATTTTGTTTTAGTGGACGCAAAAAATCACCCCAATCTTAAGTAGAGGAGTGATGATGAAAAACTGATGTTTTTTCATTTATTTTTTGCATTATCAAATATTATAGGGTATTAGGGCTTTTTGGTCAAATTTACTAGAGATAATGATATACTAATCCCGTCCAGTTAAGATTTAAAATAAGGGCCGGTAGCTCAGTTGGTAGAGCGCTGCATTCGCATTGCAGAGATCAGGGGTTCGATTCCCCTTCGGTCCACATTTTTGATTAACATCTTTTATAAAGTAACCTTAGAGTTAGTGCTATACTGGAAAACATGGACAAACACACACAATTTCTTGTTTTAATTGATCATGATGGGACACTGTGTCAGACAAGTCCAACTGCTTATGATAGTTTGCGCTATGCTCTTGATCATGCCTTAAGAGTTACAAAACTGACTCCTAAATTTATTCAATTGGATGCCATTATTTCCCAACTAACTGGCACTACCGAGAAAAGATTAATTGAAGAACTAATTAGCCTTTATCAGGTAGAGAAAAGCAAACAAAAACTTTTTGAAGAGGCTTTCTATAAAGGTAGGACTAATTGGTATAAAACCATGAAATCTCATAATGAATTCGTTTTTGATACTTATTATCCAGATATGGAGCAATTAATAGAAGCAATGGCAAAAAAATCGAGTTATCACTTGGGTTTGGTAACTGGTAATCCAAGTTCTGTGATTGAAGAAAGATTGTCCCCTCATATAAAAAAACGTTTTATTAGTAATAAAAAATTATTTGGTTCATTTGGAGAAGAATCTGACTCTAGAAAAGGATTGATCAAATTAGCAATTGATAAGGCTAAATCGCTTTTCGAAGGATTTTCTATAGTAAAAGATGCTAATGGCTTTATTAGTAATGTTTTTTATATTGGTGATAGTAAACATGATTTTATTGCTGGGTTAAAGGCAAAAGTAAAAACCATTTATATTCCTTCCAGATCTTTGCAACATGTAAAATCAATTAAGAGTGAAGAATATATTTCTTTGCTTGAAGAAGTCCTGGAACACGAGATGCTAATCACTAATGATTGTGCCTCTGAAGAAACTTTTAAATTCGTAAATCTTCGAGAAAATTAAACGAAGACCGTATTTTCCCACCTGACACCAAATTTACCCTCAAGATAAATGCCTGGTTCAATGGTAATTACCATGCCTTTGACTATCTCTGTAAGATTGGTTCGATAGATTGATGGCTGTTCGTGAATATCAATTCCTAGACCATGTCCAGTAGTATGAATAAAGTTTTTACCATAACCTTGCTCCGTGATGTAATTGCGACAGGCTAAATCTAAGTCAGCAGCAACTATTTTTGGTTGAGCAAGTAAAGCTTTGGCTTTTTGGTAGGCTGTTTTGACGATTCCAAGAATCTGATTAAATTCTTGTTCTTTTTGTTTGATTTCTTGTTGGTTGGAATTAGTAATATCTTTTTTTGCAAAGAAGATTGTGCGAGTCATGTCGGCGCAATATTCCTGATATTTTGCTCCAGCATCAATCAAAACTACGTATCCATTTTGTAATTTTTTATTGCCTGATTGATGGTGAGGTAGAGTAGTGTTTTGATCAAAAGCAATAATGCTAGGGAAAGCTAAATCGCAGTCGGCGTGTTGGCGAATCTTGTTTTCTAGAATTCTTTTGACCTCTAGTTCGGTTTGGCCAATAGTAAGTTCTTTGATAGTTTCTGCGATGGCTTGATCAGTGATTTTATTGGCAATTTTTATTTTTTTGATTTCAGTGGCGTCTTTTTTTGTGCGGATCGACCAAATGTGCTTTTTGTCCAAGGCGTTAATTTTGAGAGTATTGATTCTCGAAATAGAACGAAATTCCTCAATATTTAGGTTTTCAAAATCAAGAAAGATTTCATGAAGACCTAGTTCATTTTGTAGTTGTGTTAAATGCTCATTGAGTTTGTTACTAGAGGTGCCAAAGAAAATTTTTCCAGGAAAATCAGCTGGTTTTGGTAAAAAGTTTTGCAAAAATAGATAGCTGGTTTCTTTGGCGATGAGTAAAAAAACACTTCTTTCTTCTGGAACACTATTTATGAATGAGGAAAAATAAAAAACATCACTATTTCTTGAAAGGAGAATGCTTTGACCCATGCTAAGGGAATTTTGTAATTTGAGAATGCGTTCGCTAAATATATTTTTAACCATAAAACTTGGTTAATTATATAATTTATTTTTCAAAAGTACTCAAAGCTCTAATAGTGCTGACTGTGTAATTGCCATTGGTATCTGCAAAAGCTACGACAATACATTGCAAATCTTCATAAAATTCAGCTTGTTTGGCAATTTCTCCCAAATAATTTTGGAAATTAGTTTTCTTGCCAAAACTAAAATTGAGAGCTTTTCCTTCAGAACGAGGATTGATGGTTATATCATTTTTGCCAATGCTGGCAATTGAGCCAACAGTAATAATTTTTTCTTTTGGTGTAAAGTCATTTTCGTAAAGAGTAATTTTTTTGATAGACAAATTGTCGTTAATCATTTCTCCATAAATGCCCACCCAACTATCTACAACAATTTCACTGACCTTAGCATCTTTATTATTTTTTTTGATTAAAACATTCTCATCTATAGGGATAATCTTGCTCCCAGAATAGTTGCTAACAGTCAAAGTTTCTTCACTGACACGTGTAACTTTAGCTAAATAAGCTCTTTCGTTGCGTACTTTAGCGCCAACGGTACCAAGTTCAACTTTTTTTTCTTGAATTACTTTTTTAATATTATTGATAGTACTGTTTTCGTTTTCTTCTGTTTCTTGCACGCTTTCTGCACTCGATGAACTACTGGTGGCACTATTTTCTGCAAAAACTAATTTGGCAGGCAAAAGAAATATTCCGAAGGCCAAAAGCAAAAGAATGTTTTTGCGATAGTTTTTATTCTTTAGGTTCATAAATCACAGTTCTTTGTTTGCTAACTTGTTTGCCATCTTCATTGATACTGTTAATTTCAATCAGATTACCACCATTATTGAGCTTGACTTTGACTGAAAAATTTCCGGAGTTATCAGCATTGCTAATGTTCTCAATGTCATTAACCAAAACAACAATAAAACTATCAGGAGTGCTACTACCAGAAACGATCAACTCTTCTTCTGTGGTGAAAAGTTCTTCTTCTGGACTGTTGATTACTAGTGAGGAGTCTTGAATGGTGGCAGAATCAGTACTAGTTGGATTATTAATCAATTGATCGGTGGTGCTATTTTGACCAAGCTTAGCATTTTCTGAATTTTGATAAATTCCAAAAGTAATCATCAATCCAAGAGTGATGCCTACAAAAACAGCTAAAAAAATTTCTTTACGCATAAATTTGCACTCGTGAGAATGCTCAAGAAAGAGTATCCTATGCCAATTATACACAAAAGTCAAAGTTTTTAGGCTAAGTTTTGACATGACGGATTCATATGCTAGACTAAAACTCTAATATGCAAATCACTTATCACGGTCATTCTTGTTTTAAACTTAAAGGTGAAATGGGTAGTGTAGTTACTGATCCATTTGATGATAAATTTGTTGGGATTCCTGCTTCTAGGCTCAATGCAGAAATTGTCACAATTTCTCATGATCATAAGGATCACAATGCTAAGGATAAGGTTAAGGGAACCAGCAAAAAAGAAAATCCATTTATTGTCGATTTTCCAGGGGAATATGAGGTTGGAGGAATTTCTGTTTTTGGGACAAAAACTTATCACGACCAAGTAAAAGGAGCAGAAAAGGGTAATAATATTGTTTTTAAAATTCTAATTGATGGCATCTCAGTGTGCCATTTAGGTGATCTCGCTCACCAATTAGATGAGAAACAATTGGATTCAATTGGTATGGTTGATGTTTTGCTTCTGCCAGTAGGTGGTCCATTTTCCCTAATGACTGATGAAGCAATCAAAGTAGCCAACGCCATTAGTCCTAGTATTTTAATTCCAATGCACTATAGCGACAGTTCTTACCCAGTTGATACTAAAGTAGCTCCTCTAGAACAATTTCTACAAAGTTTTGGCATGTCGGCAGAACCAGAAGACAAATTGGTGGTAGAAAAAGACCGTTTGCCTGAAGAAATGCAATTAGTGGTCTTGCGTCGTAGCTAAAACCGTTGTACAAAGAGTTAAACAAAAGGTCTCTGAAAAAGGCCTAAATAGAGCAAAAATATGGATCCAAAAATCCCTCCACATGATCTTGAAGCAGAGAAGTCAGTTTTGGCGGCTATTTTGATCGATAAAGATGCCATGATTAAGGCATCAGAAATCCTTAAGCCAGATTCATTTTATAGCAAAGCACATCAAGTAATTTTCGCAGCCATGCTTGAACTTTATGACAAACGCATGGCCATTGATGTTATTACTCTTAAGGATCAACTCACCAAAGACAAGACTATCCGCACTGCTGGAGGCGTTTCTGGTATTAGTCAGCTTTCCAATCTGCTTTCCACAGCTGCCAATGTAGAAAACTATGCTTCCATGGTCAAAGAAAAATATGTCAAAAGAGAATTAATTTCTCTTTCCAATGAAATGGGGACTTTGGCTTTTGACGAAAGCAAGGAGGTTAATGAAATTCTTGATACTGCAGAACAGAAAGTCATGGCGATTTCTCAAACTCATGCACGTCGAGATTTTTCACCAATCAAACAAACTTTAGTTGAGAGCTTTGATCGTTTGGATGAATTGCAAAAGAGTGGCGGCGAGCTGCGTGGTTTGCCAACTGGTTTTGCCGATCTAGACCGTATGACGGCTGGTTTACAAAAGTCTAACTTAGTAATCTTGGCAGCTCGCCCAGGTACAGGTAAGACAGCTTTCGCCGTCAATATCGCTCAATATGCCACCATTTTTGCTAAGAAAAAAGTGGGTATATTTTCTTTGGAAATGAGTAGAGAAGAGTTGGTGGATCGTTTGCTAGTGGGTCAGGCAGACATCGACGCTTGGAAGCTCAAAACTGGGCGTTTATCTCAAGAAGATTTCTTAAAAATTTCTGATGCCATGGGTGTTTTGGCAGAGACCAAGTTGTTTATTGATGACACTCCTGGTCTTAGTATTTATGAAATGCGCACTAAAGCCCGTCGTTTAATGATGGAACAAAACATTGATTTGTTGATTGTGGACTATTTGCAGTTGGCACATGGTCAAAATCGCGAAAACCGTGTTCAAGAAGTAGGTGAAATTTCTCAAGGCCTCAAAAATATTGCTCGTGAACTCAAAATTCCAGTTCTGGCCTTGGCACAGCTTTCGCGTGCAGTTGAGCAGCGTGGCGAGAAGGCTCCGCAGCTTTCTGATCTTCGTGAATCTGGCTCTATTGAGCAAGATGCTGACTTAGTATTGTTTTTATATAGAAAAGATGATGACCTCCGTGAATCTGTTACTCTGCGCATTGCTAAACACCGTAATGGTGGTCTTGGTGATGTGGAACTTTATTTCAGAGGTGACAGAGTTAAGTTCTTTGGAATGGAGAATCGTAAGGGTTAGAGATTAGGGCTAAAATTTATTTGGCGCCCATGCCAAAGAGTAAGTAAATTAATCCTCCGGAAAGCAAGAGAAACATCGTGAAGAAGCCCAGGTTGGCTTTGAGTTTTCTACTGCTTGTATCAGAATTGGGATTATCAACGCTAACGATAATGATCATGGCGATAATCATCCAGACTCCGCCACGAATGACGATTGACCAGATACTATCTACGGCAAAAGCCTTGATGACTAAATCACGAATTGCGTCCATCATTTAAATATGACTGATTTTGCTAAGAGAGGCAAGTGGATAATATGATATATTATTCACTTAATGCAAGATAATTTACTTGATCCAGCCAACACAATTGTCATTGCTGATTTTGACGGAACTTTTACCAAGAAGGAAGTGATGGGAAAGAGGGCTTCGGCTCTTATGGCAATTTTGATGGATGAAAAGTATTTAGGTCAAGATGGGCTTAAAGCTGCTCAAGCAACGTTTGATCATTATTACCCATTTGAAATCGATCCGAATTTAGCAGAAGAAGAAAAAAGTTCGCTGATGCTGGAATGGTGGGGAGAAAGTTTCTCTATTATCAAAAAGAGTGGAGTGACCAAGGAAATGTTGTTGGAAGTTTGTCGCTCACCGCTTTTGCAGTGGCGAGATCAGCTTTTGGATTTTTTGCAGCTTTTATCTGCCAAAAAAATTCCTCTGATTATTTTTTCTGCCGGTGGTTTTGGCAAGCTTGCTATCGAGTATTTATTGAAGAGAGCGGGGGTTTTTACTGAAAATATTATAGTTTTTAGTAATGAGGTTGTTTTTGATGAACAGGGGAGATTTTTACAAGTTATTGAGCCAATTATTCATACTTTGAATAAAACTGGTGATTTATTGATAAAAAATAAATTACTTGATCAAAAACCAAAGAAACGTCACTGTCTTTTGATTGGTGATAGTTTGGAAGACGTCAGGATGGCAAAAGGCATTGATTTTGATTTAGTTTATAAAATTGGCTTTAGCAGTTATAGTCCAGAGATTTTTACCAAAACTTTTGATTTAGTATTGCCAATTGACGGTTCTTATAAGCAAATTATCTCCTTGCTCGATTGATCTATAGAGAATTTAAGGTAAAATATAAGACATCTTGTGAACCTGCTTTGAAAATAAGCAGCCTAGTCTTTAGCCGAGATGGCGGAATTGGTAGACGCGTAGGTCTCAAAAACCTATGAAGGCAACTTCATGAGGGTTCGATTCCCTCTCCCGGCACGTTTTTTTGTTATTTAAAATTATGCTACCTATTCTTTTTGAACTGCCATTTCTCAAGATCAAATCTCTGACGGTTTTAGCTTTTTTAGCCTTATTTTTTTCTGCTTTTATTTTTTGGCGCAAGGGTAGAGAAGAACATTATGATGTTTTCCAAATTTTTGATGCCTTTCTTTTGTCTGGAATTGTTGGTTTTATAGTTGGTAGGTTGTTTTTTGTTGCTTTTCATTATGCGGCTTTTAGTCAGAATATTTTTAGTATTTTTAATATTTTTGAAAAATCTGGCAACGAACCTTTAGTTGCTTTGGGTGTGGCGGTTTGGTTTATTTATTATCGTGCTGTCAAAAATAAATGGGATGCTTTTGAAATTTTGGATTTCTATGTGACAGCTATTAGTTTGGGCATGGTTTTTGTTTATGCTGGTTTTTTCTTGGATGGAAGTTATGGTGGCACTTTTACAAATTTGCCATGGGGAGTTATAACAGTTGGGACTTTTGAGAAAACTCACCCAGCTCAACTTTATTTGCTTTTTTATTACTTATTTTCCTATGTTTACTTGAGTAATATGGAATATGTTTACCGTACATTAGAGTGGTATCGCAGCGGGAAGAAAACGGCCCAATCAGGTTTTCTTTTTAGTACCTTTTTGATTTTTACTGCGATTTTTCATTTACTCACTCAACCAGTGAGATTGCCAGGGATGTTTTGGAATGGCATCGTAATTGATTATTTTGTTTATTTGCTTATTTTATTTTTTGGCTTAATACTGCTTTATAAAAGATCTGGTAGATCATTTAGTTTCGGCAAAAAATCATGAATTTAGAAGTTCTATACGAAGATCAAGACATTTTGGTGATAAATAAACCTAGTGGTTTAGTGGTTAATCGTGCTACAACAGTCAAAGAATCAACTGTTCAAGATTGGTTTGTTCAATATCTTGGCGAGCAATTCTTTCAAGATGAATTTTGGCAAAAAGATTCTTCTTTTCAAGATTTGATTCCAGCCAATTTTAGTTCTGAATTTGGTGAACCATTAGATATTTGGCGTGAAAGATTGGGAATAGTTCACCGTTTAGATAAAGACACGAGTGGCGTTTTGTTACTGGCCAAAAATCCAGGATCACTTTTACACCTTTTAGCGCAATTTAAAAAACGAGAAACAAAGAAAACCTATGCCTCTTTAGTTCATGGTAAATTTGCAGAAAAAACCGGTCATATTGTTGCTCCAATGGGTCGCAGTATTCATAACAGATTGAGATTTGTGGTAGACAGTGCTGGCCGTCCAGCTATAACCGACTATAAAGTAGAAAGAGAATTTTCTGGTTTACAGGAAGATTTGGCAATCAAAATTGGCAAAGAAAGCAGATTTAAGGTTAAAAAAGTCAAAGAACTTTATCAGGCGGGATTTTCTTTATTAAAATTAGAGCCAAAAACCGGTCGAACCCATCAAATTAGAGTGCATATGTCAGCTATGCAGCATCCTTTGGTGGGGGATCAGATTTATGCTGGCAAAAAGCGAGTTAAATTAGATGCTTTTTGGTGTAAAAGACAATTTTTACACGCTTTATCTTTGGAATTTATTCATCCTAGAACTGGCAAGCAAGTGCTTTTCGAAGCTCCTTTGGCTGAAGATTTAGAGAAGGTGTTGAAATTATTAATTTGATCGATAGAATGCTATAATATAGCTACTTAAAAAAGAGTAAGAGTGCGAAAAGACGTTTAGTTTTTCGTATTCCCAAGCAACAAACCTGATTTATCGGGGGGATACCAAGCGAATAAGAAAAATCAGGCGTCTTTTTTTGTTTTTCAGACCCTATCTTTTTGCAAGGCAAAAAGTAGCAGGTATGAAAAATGCAGACCCTATCTTTTTGCAAGGCAAAAAGTAGCAGGTATGAAAAATACAGACCCTATCTTTTTGCAAGGCAAAAAGTAGCAGGTATGAAAAATGCAAAATAAATATTAAGTGGCCGGAGAAAGAAGCAAACTTATGATTTTTAAAGAAATTAGTTTTGAAAAAGATAAAGCTAAGTACATTACTCCTAGTTGGAACCAATTGGATGATCTTGCCCTAAATTTGGTAAAACAAATTCAAGCAACTGATTTGCACTTTGATTTGGTTGTCGCTTTAGCTAAGGGGGCTTGGCCAATGAGCCGATCCTTTCTGGGTTATTCTGGAATTAAAGAATTGGCTAGTTTGGGAGTAAAGTTCTATAAGGGCATTAATGAGCGCCTGAGCAAACCAGAAGTTTATCAGGAACTACCAACTTCAGTCTCTGTAAAAAATAAAAATGTGATTATTTTTGATGATGTTGCAGATACTGGAGAGTCACTGTTTTTTACCAAAGATTATTTATTGAAATTGGGTGTCAAAAGCGTCAAAACAGCAACTTTACTACTTAAACCACGCAGTATTTTGACTCCAGATTTTTTTGCAGCAAAAACTGATGCTTGGATTATTTTTCCATGTGAAAGAAGGGAAATGATTGAAGTTTTGGGAAAAAGTTGGCAGGAGCAAGGCATTTCACAAGAAGAAATCAAAGAGCGCTATCAAAAATTAGGTTTCATGAAAGTTTTGAAGAATGTCTGTTGAGATTTTGCATTTGGAAACCATTGCCGCGGAGCAATTAGCCAGAAGGCAAAGGAAAATAGCGCTTAAAGAAGCCTTCAACGAAATTAATAAATTAATTATCAATACTGGCAAATATCCAAAAGCCAAGGCTGCGATGGACATCGTTGTTGCTTTGGTTGATCCACTTGTTCATTTCGATAATGGCAGAGTTTTACAGTTGCCTTCAACTCAGGATGAGCCATTGCTACCTAAAGCCGCCATGGTGGCAGAATATAAAGCTAATTTAGCAAGAGAAGAATACTTGACTAAAAAATTTCCAGAACTAATTTTTTTGCTCAACCAATTTAATTTGGCTTTGCAAGAAAGTGCCAATGACCAATTAATTCAAGATTTATTAAGGGGTTTAGTTTTTGTGGGTGGCGATATCAATGCTTTTATTGCTGATCCAAATAGTGGTAGGCTCCAACAGCATCACAAATTAGAACGCGATTTTACCGAATTAACAATGGAAAAATATGAAGAAATTAGAAAAAACCTTTACCAAACTTATGCTTATCCAAAGACTGGTCAAATTAGGGTAGTTTGGGAGATTTCAATGATGACAATTAATGGTAGTAACCACGAGTTTACTGATATGGTTGAAGTAATTGCTTCACCAATTGATCGGGAATTGTTGGAGATTTATTTGCAGGCAGCCATAGCTAATGGAATGATTTTTAAGTCAAATACTCATTTAGAATTGTTTGAACTTCTTTGTGAAAGTGGCAAAATAAAAACATTGGCAATTCTGCCAAATGAAATGCGGATGTCAAAAAATAAAAATAAGAAAAAAGAATTCAGTTTTGATAAGCTAAGACACAGGCCAACTAAAGAAGAATTATCGGCAATTTTACAATCAATTAATTCAAATGCACCGGTTTACGTTGTTTAAGTGTGATAAAATTCAAATAATGAATCGCGTTATAGGAGGAATTAAACATGTTTAAAGCCTCTTTTCACTTCCAGCTTGCTTACGCCACTCTCTAATTTCCTTTTTTTAGAATCTGTTTCTGTAGCCAATTGGCTAAAAAATCACAACCAGTTACAATCAAATAAAGGAATTAATCATGCAAGCAAATAAATTAAAAAAATCAGACCAAAAAGATTTAATTTTCGAACTAATCGCCAAAGAAGAACAACGCCAAAAAGAAATGATTGGCCTAATTCCTTCGGAAAATCATAGTTCAGCGAATGTGCGCGCTGCTTTAGGCTCATGTTTATCTAGTAAATATGCGGAAGGTTATCCAAAACGTCGCTACTACGAAGGCAATCAAGTAATTGATGAAATTGAATTGGAGGCTCAGGATCGTCTTAAAAAGCTTTTCCAAGTTCCTCACGTCAATGTCCAGCCCTATTCTGGTTCTCCAGCAAATTCTGCAGTTGAGTTTGCTCTTTTAGAAGAAGGGGATACGATGATGGGCTTATCCTTGTCTAGTGGTGGTCACCTAACTCATGGTCATCCAAAAGTGACTTTTTCTGGAAAATATTTCCACTCAGTTCAATATGGTTTAGATGAAAATGCCAGAATTGATTATGAGCAGGTACGACAATTAGCTCTTAAGCATAAGCCAAAATTAATTGTGGCTGGCACTACCGCTTATCCTTTCATTTTGGATTTCGCCAAATTTGCTGAAATTGCTGATGAAGTAGGTGCCTACCTTTTGGCAGATATTTCTCACATCACTGGTTTGGTCGTGGCTGGTGAGCATCCTAGTCCAATTCCTTATGCACACGTAGTAATGTCGACCACACACAAAACTTTTCGCGGTCCACGTGGAGCGATGATCATGGTGACAGAACGTGGTTTAAAAAAAGATGCAGATTTGGCTGATAAGATAGATAAGGCAGTCTTTCCAGCTTTGCAAGGTGGTCCTCATAATGAGACGACTGCCGCTATTGCGATTGCTGCTTTGGAAGCTTTACAACCAGAGTTTAAAGAATATGGCAAACAAATCCGTAAGAATACCGATACTTTAGCCAATGCTCTTAAAATTGGTGGTCTCAAATTGGTCGGAGATGGTAGTGAGAATCACTTAATTTTGATAGACCTGACTCCTTTTGGTGAAGGTTTTGGCACACAAGTAGCTTTTGCTATGGATGTGGCTGGTATCTATGCCAATCGCAATACTATTCCAAATGAGCCTTGTTCACCATTCTATCCATCAGGAATTCGTATCGGCACACCTTTAGTTACCACCAGAGGTATGAAAGAGAAAGAGATGAAAAAAATTGCTCAATGGATAGTGCAGGTTGTAGACCGTATAAAAGACGAACAATTGCCAGCTGACAAAGAGCAACGCAGAACCTTTTTGAAAGATTTTAAAAAACGCATTATCAAAGATGAGGCTTTATTAAAAATTCGAGCAGAAGTTAAGGAAATGGCACAGAACTTTCCACTTTTTACATGGTAATTTATGACAATGATTTTTAATGGTGAAAAACTGGCCAAACAAAAGGCATTGAAGCTTAAAAGCAAAGCTTCTGTTTATCGTGCTAAAGGTATTCAGGCAAAAATTGCTGCCATCTTTTTTAAAGAAGATGCTGCCTCAGCTCTTTATACTTCTCTTAAAAAACAAACTGCCGAACAATTAGGGATTGGTTATCAAGCAAAAGCATTTTCTTTTGCTACTCCAATAAAGGAAATTCAAGATTATTTAGATATTCTTAATCAAGACAGCACGATTACAGGCATTATTATTCAAAAACCTTGGACAAAGAAATGGTTAGAAGCGGTGCCAAATGGTGATTTTGCCAAATGGTGGTTTGGTTTAGTTTCACATATCGCTACAAAAAAAACTCATGGCATTAACAAAGATGTTGACGGCTTAGCTCCAGCTACTTTGGAGGCCATTAAACGAGGCACTTGGATGCAAGAGCAGATGGTTTTGCCAGCCACGGCTCGTGCAGTGCTTTCAATATTAAAGGATTATCGTGCCAATGTTGATCAAGACTTTTCGTATTTAACTGAAAATGTTTTGATTATTGGTCAGTCTGATTTGCTAGGTAAGCCACTTTATTGGCACATCAAAAATATGATGCAAACAGGCTCAACTGTTCCTGGAGAATTTGGCGAAGCATGTCGAATCTCAGTAGCTGATGCTCACACCCACAACGTCGTCAGTGGGAAAAAATGCGAGGTAAAATTGGTTGGTAAAAAGGGATTTGATGAAATTATTGAACAAAAAGGTTCTTTAAGTGATTTCCGTGTAATTGTCAGCGCTACCGGTCAAAAAAATTTAATTGATGGTTCTATTATTGCGGCTCACAGTCTATTGATTGATGTAGGTGAGCCGCAGGGTGATATCGATTTGCCGAGCTGTTTAAACAAAGCAGATTTTATTACGCCGGTGCCAAATGGTGTTGGTCCGATGACAGTAATTTCTTTAATGGCCAACGCTTTGGATTTACTCAAGTCTGTGTTATAATCCACTTATTATAAATTCGTGTGCTTTAGAGCCAGTCCTTATCTAGCTTTAAACACCATTTTTTGCTCAAGTCAAATTAGACTTAAGAGCGAAAATAAAAAAAGGACAAAATATGGCAGAAGTCAAAAAGACCGCCAAAAAAGCTCCAGTTAAAAAAGTTGCAACTAAGGCTAAGTCAGCCGTGAAAGTTGCCAAAAAAGCTGTCGTCGCTGAAGCAGTCGCTGCAGAAGCCGTGGTTGAAACCACCAAAGTAGTTCCAGTAGCTCCAACTGCCAATCCAGAATTCAACCTTCAAGAAATGCTTGAGTTAGGTTGTCATTTTGGTCATAAAGCTAGTAAATGGCATCCAAAAATGGCTGAATATATTTATGCAGAAAAAGATGGTGTTCATCTTTTTGATTTGCCACACACTGCTGAATTACTCAGTGAAGCCTATTCTTACGTTTATAACTTAGCCAAAGAGGGTAAAACCATAGTTTTGGTTGGTACTAAGAAACAGGCCCGTGACGTAATCAAAGAAGCTGCTATTGATGCCTCTTGTTTTTACATCAATGCTCGTTGGATGGGTGGCTTATTGACCAACTGGTCTCAAGTGAGTAAATCTATCAAGCACATGGAAGACATCCGTGAGGGTTTGGCTACCGATAAATACAAGGGCTATACCAAGTATGAACGCGTCAAATTAGAAAAAGAACAAATCAAATTAGAGCGTTTCTTCGGTGGTCTTAGAGGTTTGAAATCTAAGCCAGATTGTATTTTTATAGTCGATCCAAAGAAAGAACATATTGTAGTGGAAGAAGCCAATAATGTTAGTGTTCCAGTCATTGCTTTGACTGATTCTGACAGTGATCCAAGACCAGTGCAATTTGTTATTCCTGGTAATGATGACGCTGTAAAAAGTATTAAGTTCTTTGTCGACCAAATTGCTGCTGCTTACAAGGCTGGTCGCAGTGCAAGAAAGTAAATATGGCTATTTCAATGGAAGAAATTAAAAAATTAAGAGAAATTACTGGCGCCAGAATTTTGGATTGCCAAAAGGCTTTACAAGAAGCTAATGGTGATTTGGATAAAGCTGTCGCCATTGTTGAAGCTAAAGGCTTAGCTAGAGCAGAGAAGAGTCAGGATCGTGAGACCAAAGTTGGCTATATCGCCACTTATACTCACAATACTGGCATGGTTGCTGCTATGGTTGAGATGCTTTGCGAAACTGATTTTGTAGCCAAAAACGAAGATTTTCGTCAGATGACTCGTGACATTGCTATGCAAGTGGCTGCCATGGGCGCTGAAAGTGTTGAAGACTTATTGCAACAGGATTCCATCAAAGATCCAGAAAAAACTGTTGAATTAGTGATCAAAGCTCTCAGTGGCAAAATTGGTGAAAAAATGACTCTAAGTAGATTTGAGCGTTTTGCTATTGCTGCTTAGTTGGCTGTTTTTATAAAGAAATTAAGAAGCCCGCTTGTTATCAAGCGGGCTTTTTTGTAGCATGATAGTTTAGATTAAAATTATGATTCATGATTATTGTCCCAGCCAAACTGTGAAAAAAAAGAAAGCAGTTTTGGCCAAAAAAATCAAAATAAATCACCGCTTAGTTTTTATTTTTGCTCTAGTTTTTGGAGCTTTATTCTTGGCTTTTATAGCGATCAAAATTGAATTAAAAGGTCTCTATCAGCTCAAAGAAAACGAACGCATTTTATTGATCAAAAATAACAAGCCGATGGCAATGGTTTATTTTAATGTTAATAATAAACAACTTGTTTTGACTGATTTAAGCCAGAATAATTTTGATTTTGCCGCATTGGAAAAAAGCGCTACGCTTTCTAGTCAATTGAAAAAAAACCTAATTTATACTTTTTTGTTTGATACTGCTTTTGATCAAAGTTATGAATATCCGTATGAGGATCTTAGTAGAGAAAGTTTACTATCTTTTTTCAAAAATCAAAATTTAAGAGTTTATTATTTTTTCTTAAAAGATCGAGACTTGCTTTGGAAAGAGCAAAGATTTGAAAAACAAGCTAATTCTGTCAATCAAACAATGTTCAATTGTTCTGTAGCTTTAGTGAATACTACTAATGAATCAGGTCTAGCAAGCACTTTGGCCACAATTTTAGAAAAAAACTCTTTTTCAATCATTAAAAAAGATAGTAATTCAGATAATTTATCTCAAACAAAAATTGTTTACAATCCAGAGGAAAAAACTTGCAGTAGACTAATAGAAAAATTGGGTAGGGTTTTTGGAGAAAGCTTAGTTATAGCCAACAAAAACGAGGCAGAATCTTACAGATCCTCAATGGTTATTTACGTAGGCAGAGACTTGGCGGATTTATACCTCTTTTTTATTGATCTTTTCCATGGCCAACTCTAGATCTTCTTCGTCTTCTTCCTCACCGGTTACTTCAAAAGGAATATCTTCTTCTAAGATGAAATCATCTGGCAAAACTATATTTGCCTGAGCTTTGCTTGGGAAGGAAACGACTTGCTCATTTTTCTTTGAGCGAAAAGTTTCTTTGATTTGTATCAAGCATTGTTTATCATTAACTTTATAAATGATACAGCGGTATTCATTGCCATTGCCTATTAACCTGCTTAGGCGGAAAGAAATATCTTCTGGCAAAGCGCCAATGTGCTTACTGGCTTCATCAATAATACTGATGTATCTGTTTTTTAGTTGTAAGAAACAAGCTTGACCAACTTTTAGTTTTTTTAGTTGATCTTTTCCAGTTAAGCGATGCAGAGTGACAATTTTACTTTTGCCAGGTTCTTCAATGAAATCATTATTTTGATCAAAAACAATATCAATACTAGCTTCTTTATTTTTGATTTTTTCTATGTGTTTATTGGCAATAATGTTGGATTTATCCAGCTCAATTACTTGCTTAAAAACTTTTTTAGCTTCGTTTTCTTGTCCATTTTTGAGAAATGCCAGACCAAGGCGATTCATGGCTTCTAGATCATTGCCATAATGTTCAATAATTTCTTGATTAATTGAAATAGCTTCTGACCAGTTTGAATTTTTTGCGGCGTTGATAGCTTCTTGTCTCAAAAGCATTTGATTCTGCATGATTTAACCTTCCTGTAAAATCCAAGAGATGTTACAAGTCTTGTCCCCAAATGTCAAGTAAGGTTTGGCTGACAGGAATTATGGTTTATAATGGGCGATAACGAAGGGAATTAATATGTCAGGCCATAGTAAATGGAACAATATTAAAAATCGCAAAGGTGCTCAGGATCAGTTGAGAAGCAAAGTTTTTAGTCAGTTATCACGTTTAATTAGAGCAGCTGCCAAGCAAGGCAATTCTGGTGATCCCAAGAGCAATCCTTCACTTCGTTTAATTCTAGATAAAGCTCGAGCTGCCAATATGCCCAAGGATAAAGTTCAAAAAGCAATCGATGTTGGGCTTGGTAAGGGTGACGCAGCCAATATTCAAGAAATTCATTATGAGGGTTTTGGTCCAGGAGGTGTTGGCCTGATGATTGTAGCTTTGACCAACAATGTTAATCGTAGCTCTGCTGAGATTCGTTTTATTCTTGGCAAATTTGGTGGCTCACTTGGTTCTCCTGGCTCAGTTAGATATATGTTCACCAGAAATGAAGAAGGAGAATTTGTGGCTACTATGCAATTTCCGGTTAGCGATGAAGATAAAGCCAAGTTGGCAGAATTAGTAGATGGTTTAAGAGAATTTGAAGATGTTGAAGATGTCTTTGTAGCTTGCGATTTACCAGAGGGTGGAGAAGAATAAAATAAATATGCGCCGCCGAGAAAAATTTATTGTTGTTTCAATTTTGCTCAGTTTGGGACTTTTAGCGACTCAATATATTCCACTTGATTGGCGTTATTTAAGTGTCATCGTGTTGTTTGTCCTATCTTATTTTAGTTCAGCTTGGGCATTAGCTGAGGATTTACAGCCCCACGAATGGCTCACAATTATTCCATTTCCGGCTCTTTATGCTAGTGCAGTGGCTTTGTTCTATTTTCTTTTGCCAGAAATGTTTTGGTCGCGTTTAATTATTGTGGGTATTTTTGGTGTTGGCATGTACGCTTTGTTTCTTACTTCCAATATTTTTTCTGTTGCTAAGGGTCGAAGTATCCAGTTGTTGTACGCTGCACATGCCATGGCCTTGTTTTTTACCATGATTACTTCACTTCTGTTTAGCAATGTTGTTTTTTCTTTACGTTTGCCATTTTATTTAAATGCAATTTCACTTTTTATAGCGCATTTTCCTCTAGTTCTGATGTCTCTTTGGTCAATTGAGCTTGATAAGAAAATTACCAAAGAAACCATGCTTTATTCTTTAATTTTTACCCTGATTTTGACTGAATTTGGTACTTTATTTTCGTTTTTGCCAATGCAGATTTGGAACCAATCATTATTCATAATGTCTTTCCTTTATGTTGGTTTAAGTGTTTTGCAAAGCTTTTTTAAGGGTCGTTTGTTCAAAAACACCATTAATGAATATAATCTGGTAGCCATCTTAATGTTGATCTTGTTTGTGATCCTATTCCCAGGGAAATAAAATAAAATTGCCATAAAATAGATTGATATACCAATCTATTTTGATGTTTAATCTCGAGAGGGTAGCGGGGGATTTTTTTAATTTTATTGGCTAATTTTTAATTAAAATTTAATTGCAAAAGTTTTTTGAGCTAGATTTTTAAAGGAAAATCTTTAAGAAATTGATTTTTGTATGAAAAATAATCAAAAAAATAA
>CAIMNJ010000012.1 GCA_903842795.1 uncultured bacterium
TAGCAATTATTTATTTAATTTTTAGGGTTATTCCATATTTAGACGCATCTAATTATCAATTTTTTTCAAAAGGAAATCTAAATTTTTTAGAAAATAATAAAGAAAAATATAATGCAATTTCTTACATCGAAGAGAATGCTAGAAATTTTGATAAATATATTTATATTGACCCAGATTATAGTAGCGGTCAGTGGGGCAATAAGCTTTTGGAAATTGGCAAATTAAGTCTAATTAATAAAAATACAAATGATGGATTTAATGCTTCTAATGGAAATCTCGAAAAATATTTAGAAGTAATTTTAAATTTGAAAGACAATGAGAAACTTTTAATAATTGATCCTGTAAGATATTTGCAAGTTAATTGCGAAGCTGAGGAATTTATAGCAGAATCGACAACATCTGGCAAAAATATTTCTTATTATCCAAGTTTTAATCTTGATGTTTGGATAGCAAATTGTAAGAAAAAATCGAAGTAATATAAACTACGTTAATTTGACTTATTTTTTATCTTGTTAAATATTTCATGTTGCATTTTATTAACCCACAACCCATCCTCAGCGGACATTTCTTCTGTTTTTTTACTTCCTTTTATTGAATTAATAAACACTCCGTGGCATCTATCCATTCCATAAAATAGTTTATTTTGTGAATATGAAAATCCATTTAATATAAATCCCATCCAATGTTGGAAAGTATAGAATATTGAGGTCTTTAAAACTTCGAGCCATAGATGCTGGCCATCATTTGGTAAAACAACAATAATATCTCTGAATAAATCAACTATGGCAATTTTTGCACTTCCTATTACGCAGAACTACCATTCGCAGATTGGACCTTCAAAATTAAGATACATTGAAATCGGAATTTTATTACATTCCATTTGGGCACTGAGTATCTTTGGAGTATTTTTATTTTTTTTGATTTTACTCTAAATGTGTTTTTAATTATTAAATTTCCACCAATGAATTTTTTGATTAAGTAAAAAAATGCGGAGACTCGTCATAAAATAATCCGAGTGGTAAGTCATCTCCCCACTTTGGCAATCTTCTTTTGTCGTTACTTATTTGATATAGAAACAAACTGGAGATTTCTCCTAAAGATTTTTCCTTAATCATTTCATCTCGACGATCCATTAATTCCAAAAAAAATTAATAAAAAAAACACAGAAATCAATGCAATCAAAAATGCATTTTTTTTATTTAAAATTCTAGGCATTAAGTATTTTTTTGTATATTTATTAACATTTTTTCACTCTTTAATACGGCTTAAGACTTAACTGAATTTTTTTTGTTTATTTCTTTTGTTATCCATTCTGTTAATTTTATAAAACCATCTTTTGTAGAGTATTTTTGTCTGTGTTTGTAATATTTTTTGAATTTATCATTATTTGATCCTCTAAACATTACTCCAGTTGGTTTATTCAAATTAAACTTATATAGAGGTTTTATTTTTAAATAATTGCAAATCCAATCAACACACTCTCCAACGGTAACAACCTCATCTGAAGAAATGTTTACCGGACCATAATATTTGTTTGAATTTACTATTTCAAAAATCATTTCTATAGCATCATCTATGTACAAAAAAGTTCTTGTTTGATTGCCATCTCCCCAAATCTCTATTTCTTTGCTTTTCATTGCTTCAATAGCTTTATAAACTATTTGTGGTGGAAATTTTGCTTTTTTCCCTTTCCATGTTTGTCCTTCTCCAAATATTGTGTGTAAAACTCCAACTCTCATGTCGAATGGCAAAGTTGGTGCTAATTTTATAATTGACAGTTTTTCCCAGCCATACATTTGATCTGGTTTGTAGGATTTATTAAGCATTTCTTCTTCGAGAGGTTTGTCAGATGGCGAATATGCGCATGCCGAGGATGGATAAAATAATTTTTTAACTTTGTTCTCGTCACATGCTTTAATAACGTTTATGTCAATTTGCATGTTGTTTACAAATGGTAGGTATTGCTCTTTTGAAAAGTATCCAACTCCTCCCATATCTGCCGCAAAATGAAAAACAATATCTATATTTTTTAACGCTTTTAGAACATTTTTATAAACTCTTAGATCTACTCCAGACACTTCTTTCACATCATAGTTTTTCTTTTTTAAGAAATTAACCATATGCGAACCTATAAAACCATTTGAACCTAATACGGCATATTTAAGATTTTTCATATAAGTCTAAAAAATTTATAAATTAATACAACCAAAATATTATTTAGTTTTTTTATCAAAAGAAACAATTTATTTTTTGAATATTTTTTTATAACATTATATTCTTCTGTAAAAGATCTGTTAAATTCTGATCCAGATTTTGATTTACTGTGTATTCTGAAGCAAGAAAGCTTTTTATAAACAAATTTAATTCCATATTTTGAAATAACTTTTATCCACCAATCATAATCAAATTCATATCTTAAAGATGTGTCAAAATAACCGTATTCATTAAAAAGATCTTTTCTCCAAAATGTGCTTGGTTGATTTGTGTAATTTGCAAATAGATAGCCATATATGCTTTTTATTTTCCAAAAAATTTTTTTATAAGAAGGCACGATTGATTTTATTTTTTTACCATCTTCATTTATTATGTAGTAATCTCCAGTTATTATCTTTACTGATTCATCATTAAATTCTGAATCAACTATTTTTAAAGTTCCAGACTCGTATTTATCATCGGAACATAAGTATCCAACGATTTCTCCAGAAGACATTTTAAAACCTTTATTTATTGCATCTGCTTGCCCATTATCTTTTTCAGAAATCCACCTTATTTTATTTTTGTATTTTTTTAATATAGATAACGTATTATCAGTTGATCCTCCATCAATCACAATATATTCTAAATTTGGATATTTTTGATTTAGAACACTCAATATGGTTTCTTCAATATAATTTCCCTGGTTGTAAGATGGAGTTATGATAGATATTTTTT
Source organism: uncultured bacterium (assembly GCA_903842795.1). GTDB lineage: Bacteria > Patescibacteriota > Microgenomatia > UBA1400 > PJMF01 > UBA1364. Next base: position 2,932 of record CAIMNJ010000012.1, read on the forward strand.
TGCTTGTCATTTTAAATCTTTCAACGCTTCTTTTCTAACAATTTCAGTAATAATTCTTTCATTCTTTTCAATAACTGCAATAATCCTAAAGATAATCACAAATATTAAAATAAATCCAAAGAATATAAGTGTATTTAAATTATCACCAAATCCAAATTGTTTAGAAATTACCCTTATTTGTCCTGGGAAAAAAGCAGTGTAAGAAATTCCACCCCAGACAAAAATTGTTGCTATTAATTTAAATAAAGATTGTCCTTGCTCCTTATTAACAAACGCAACTAGTCTCTTCCAAATTGAATAAATGGAGAAGAACAAAAGTATGAAGGATAAAGTGGTTAAATTCATATTTATTCAAGTATTGCCAATTTAAATATTGTTTTTATTGCTCCACTAATTGATTGCTTATTAATTTTATTTTGATCGTAATGACTATACTTAACATTAATAATTTTTTCTGACCACTTTAATTCATGTCTAGATATTTCTCTTACTATTTCTGATTCAAATTCATATCGATCATTATTTGTTTTAATCAGGCTTATTGCCTTTTTATTATAAGCACGAAAACCAGATTGGCTGTCATTGACCCACAAACTATAAAATACCCAAGTGATCATGTTGCCCAAATAATTAGCAAGAGCTTTATATCTTGGAATATGACTTTTCTTAAAATCACGCACACCAAGCACAACATCACATCCTTCTTCTATTTTTTTCACAAGCTTCTTAATATCTTTTGGATCATGTTGTCCGTCACCGTCTAAAGTAACAATCACATCTGAATTTAAAATCTTTGCTGCTTCAAAACCAGTCTTAATTGCTGCACCCTTTCCACGATTAATGGAATGTTGCAAAATTCTTACTCCCGTTTTAGATATTTCTGAAAAAGTATTGTCTGATGATCCATCATCTATTACCAAAATATTCTTCCATCCTTCTTTTTGGATAGACTTTATTACATTTAAAATAACTTTAGATTCATTGAAAACGGGAATTAGTATTAAAACTGAACTATTTGAAAATTTCATTATTTTGTAAATTGAATTCTAAACGATGGTCTTATACTTTTCCACCACTTCCCCCACTTCCCCAATACTTATCACCTCACTCTGCTTAAGCAACACCGCCCTATCACAATACCTCTCCACCGAAGCCAACGCATGTGTCACCATTACAATAGTTACCTCACTTCTCTTCAATTCCTCAATCTTCTCAAAACACTTCTTCTGAAATGATTCATCCCCCACCGCTAATATCTCATCCACCAACAATATCTCCGGTTCCGTATGTATTGCCACTGCAAACGCCAGTCTCAGGTACATGCCACTACTGTAATGCTTCACTGGTTGATCAATGAAATCCCACAACTCCGCAAAATCCACAATCTGCTTAAACTTCCCCTCCACCTCTTTCCTACTCATTCCTAGTATTACTCCATTGAGAAATACATTCTCTCTCCCCGTCAATTCTGGGTGAAAACCAGCTCCCAACTCAATCAGTGGTGCAATTCTGCCATTGACGCTAATCGATCCCTTAGTCGGCTTACTCACCCCTGCAATTAACTTAAGTAGGGTACTCTTACCACTGCCATTTGGGCCAATAATTCCCACCGTCTCACCCTTCTTAATTTCCAAATCAATGTCTTGCAGTGCCCAAAAAGTCTCCACCGCCTTCTCCCCACCTACCAAAGCAGGAATCAATTCCTTGAAAGTTCTTTGCTTCTGTCTATGAAACAGCTTGCTGACATGGTCTATTTTGATGGCGATCTTTGAATTTTCAGTCATGGTTATTTTCTAGATTACTAAACAATATCGGCAAAAACGCCTTCCAATTTCTTGAAAAACTTGTACCCACCAAAGAGCAAAATAAGTGACAAAGCCAAAGCCAAGCCTAAACTACGCAAATTTGGTATCCCTCCCGCCAAAATAACCTGACGGTAAGCATTGATAATCACTGCCATGGGATTGATTTGAAAAATCCATCTGTATCTCTCTGGAAATAACTCTGTGGTATAAATCACTGGGGTCAAATACATCCAGATCAAAATCACTAGTCCTAACAAATATTGAATGTCGCGGTAAAACAAATTGGCTGCTGCCAAGAACAAAGACAAACCATAAGTAAAAATTTGTTGAATGGCAAAAATTGGCAGCACCCACAAGATGTTCCAATTAATTGCCACATGAAAATAAATCATGAAGATCACAAAAATACTCAGAGACAGGACAAAATCTACAATCTTGGCCATAATCGTACTAATCACAAAAATCTCTCTGGGAAAATAGATCTTGGTAATCAGCCCCGCATTGCCAACAAGCGCATTAGTGGCACTACCGAGCGAATTGGCAAAGAGCGTCCACGGCAATAATCCAGCATAAAGGAAAATTGGATATGGTACGCCAAGATTCGGAATACGCATGATAATGCTAAATACAAACGCCATCACTAACATCTGAAAAAAAGGATTGAGTATCACCCATGCATAGCCAAGCACTGACTGCTTATAACGCTGCTTGATCTCTCGCATCGTTAGCTCACTTAGCAACTCATGATATTTGGTGAAACTCTCTAGCATTGGCATCTGTGGGGTAAGTATAACATTGTAGAAGGAAAGGAAGGAAGCAGAGATCTCGTGATATAATATGATCCACTATGGAATCAACCTTTTCAAGTCGTAAAAATGCCCGCATAGAAGCTAATCAAAACGCTGTTACAGAAGAACAAGTCGCAGTTCTCAATTGTGCTCTCAACTGTATTTATTTCTCTCTCTTCAACGGAGTGCCAGCCGCTTGTGAATTTGCCACTGCTGGTCGCACCGGTTTCACCGAAACTCAGGACGGCGCTGGTGACTGTACCAACGATGCCTGCGACCATAACGAGGGCTAGAAATTGCCAAAAAGCCAACTCAAACAATTGATAGCAAAGACCTTTTTTCGCAGGTAATGGTGCGTAATTTTTATTCTGTTTATGACCCACTCAGACAAAAACAAATCTTTCATATTGGCTTGGAAAATACCGGCAATATTTCTTCAGTGCCACTTGGATTTATTAGCATTTTTAATAAAAATAAAAAATTAGTTGCAGCTATCAGTATTAACCCTAAGCACCTACCAATTAAACCAAATAATAAACTTGATTTAACAGTCGATTTTGATTCAGAAGGGTTTATTATTGGTGATCTTAGTGCTGACTTAAGTTTTGGTTTTGCCAATACTCAATATATTCGCCAACCATCATTTTTGCGCACTCTTAATTTGTTTTACATCGGCAAATTAGCAATAATAATTATTGCATTAGCGATTTTTTTTATTTTGCTAATTCTTATTACCAATCCAAAGCATCAACATAATTTGCTTCACCATACTGGCGCACTTTTTGTACTTATTTTGGCTTTTGTGCTGCTCTTCTATTGTTATAATTGGAGCAGCGCCCCTTCTCGCAATTATCTTGGTACCAATGAAATTAATTTGCAAGCTACCGTTAGTGAGCAGTTGGCAATGACCACATTCATCAGTTCAGGCGGTCAGCAGGAAGTGCAAATTTTTGGCAATAATTCAATGGGAGCAATTCTATGGTCTCTACAAAATGAGAACCGTATTCTTTTGGATGAAGTGATTAGTTATGGGGCTAGTATAGAGAGTTTTTTGCTAACAGGAATTGCCAAGCGTTTTCCAATTCTAATTTTGACGCGCGGTTACTAAAGCAAAAATTACTAAACTCATCAAAACGATTGTGGATCCGGCTGGTAAATTAAAATAAAAAGCTGCCATCAATCCACCAAAAACTGCTATTAAGGCAAAAATAACTGACCAAAATAAACTTGCTTTAAAACTTTGAGCTATTCTCATAGCACTTACGCTAGGAATAACCATCAAGGCACCAACCAGAAGAACTCCTACGATTCTCATTGATAAAGAAACAGTTACAGCTATCAAAACTGCCAATAAATAATTGAGCCACTTGGTTGGCAAACCTGCCACCTTGGCTCCTTCCTCATCAAAAGAGCTAAATAATAGTTGTTTATAAAAAATTGCTATTAAGCCAATTACAATCATAGCCAAAATGGCAATTTGGTAAATTTCTGCATTAGAAATGGTGGTGATGCTGCCAAATAAATAATCAAAAAGATTGGCATTTAGTCCTCCACTCAAGCTAACCAGAATCAAAGCGATTGCTAGTCCTCCAGGAAGAAAAAGAGCCAAAATGGTATCTTCACTAATCTTTTTTTGACTGCGCATTTTTTCAATCAGAATGGCTGCGATGCTAGTTACCAGAATGGTGACCAAAAAAGGCTGGGTGTGAGTAATTAGACCAATGGCCACTCCGATCAAAGCCAAATGGGCCAAGGTGTCACTAATCAAAGCAATTCTTTTTAGCAAAACAAAATTACCAATTAAAGGTGCTAAGCAAGCAATGATTGTGCCTGCAATCATGGCATTGGTCATGAAGTGGTAGTGAAAGATTTGCAAAAAATTGTCAAACATATTTTTAATGTTGGTGATGTGGAATTAATTGTTGATGTGTGCCAAAAACTTTTTGCAGTAGTTTTTTATCTTGCAAAGCTGCAGCTTGGCCGTGGTAAATTAGTTTTTTATTGATGCAGACAATTTGTTTGACTTCTTTGGCAATCAGATCGATCTCATGAGAGACCAAAATAATGCTAAGTTTGTGATTTTGATTGAGATCTCTCAATAAATCATAGAATTGATTTTGAGCTTGCTGATCAACGCCCACAGTTGGCTCATCCAAAATTAAGATTTCAGCTTGAGTCAATAAAGCGCGAGCAATGAAAACCCTTTGTTGCTGACCAACTGATAGGTCACGCAAGAGGCGCTCTCTTTTTTCACTTAAATTGGTGATAGCGAGTGCTTGAATGATGGCGCTTTCTTTGGCGCCAGTCATTTGTAGCACTTCTTCTACGCTAATAGGCAAAAAATGTTGTTTATAGCCAGCATGTTGAGCAACATAAGCAATTTTTTTGCTTTGTATCTCAGCATGACCGCTATCGGCTTTGAGCAATCCTAAGATGATTTTGAGTAAGGTGGTTTTGCCTCCTCCATTTGGCCCAATCATGCCAATGAAGTCTCCTTTTTCAACTCGCAAAGAAACATGATCCAAAATCAATTCTTGATTGTAGGCAAAACAAATTTCTTGGAGGTTGATGAGGGTTTTTTGTGTCATTTTTGATAATTATTGAGCTTGGCAATTAAGAGCTTTTTGTAAAGTTGCTAAATTTTCTTTTTGCAGTGAAAAATAATCTGCATTTCTTTGTATTTTATCTGGAGCTAAATTCTCAATAGGGTCAAAAGCCAAGACTTCTCCATCGATTTCTTCGGCGATGGTGGCGGCAGCTTTTTGATTTTCAAGTGGTTCACTTAATACTGTTTGGATTTTGTTTTGTTTGGCTGTTTCAATAATTCTGGCCAAAGTTGTTGGGCTCAAATCTCCGTGGCTATTTTGGTCTTCAATTGTAATTTGTTGAAAATGATAGCGAGCAGCTAAGTATCCTAAGGCATTATGCGTGCTGATGACCTGTGTGTTTTGACATTTTTGCAATGTTTTTTGAAAATCTTGATCCAATTCTATCAACTTATTTAATAATTGATTGGCGTTGTTTTGATAGATAGTGGCGTTGACCGGGTCTAATTCTTGCAATTTGGCATTGATTAGCTCAACTTGTTTTATGGCTAAATTTGGATCCAGCCAAGTATGAGGATCTGATTCTGGAGCAACTTTGATAATAGTGGTATTTTCTTGGCTAATTAGCTCTCCAAATTTGTTGAGCCAAGTTTCAAATTTATTGCCATTGACGATTAATAATTTACTGTTGGCAATCTGCTTCAAATCGCCGCTGCTTGGCTCGTAATCATGCGGATCTGTGCCAGCTTTGCTTAAGTTAATAATGGTGGCCTGATCGCCAGTGATATTTTTGGCGAAAAAATACAAAGGATAAGAGGAGACGCTAATTTGCAATTTGCTATTGATGACCTGATTTTCTTGATTAAAAAAAAGCCAAGATAAAATAATCAGCATAATGGCACTAAAGATAGCTAGTATTTTTAGCAACATTTTTTGCATAGGCCGAAAAATTCCAGATGATGGCTTTTGATTTTGAAACTGCTATTTTTTTTAGCTGCTGCCACTAATATTTTTTCATCCAAACAGATATCTTCAATTTTGCCACAGTTATCGCAAATCACATGATGGTGATGTTCTTGATCAGCTAATTCGTAGACAGAAATTTTGTCTTTGAATTGAGTTTCTTCGACAATGCCCAATTTTACAAACTGAGTAAGGGTGCGATAAATGGTGACTTTATCAATTTTGATTTTTTGTTTTTTTAGTCTATCACTAATTTCAGCCACACTTTGAGGCTCATGATCGAGATTGGCAAAAATAGCCTGACGCGGCTTGGTCATGCGATAGCCTTGAGAGCTTAATTTCTCTTTGATTAAAATCATATTGGTATTATTGCAATTGAGTTGCAATAAGTCAAGTAAGATTGAGTGGATTTGTATGGCGCGAGCTTGCGAAGCGCCATGTTTTTCTGCTTTAATAAAAATAGATGTTAATTGACCTGCTCATTCTTTTTGCCTCTTTGATTTTTTTGTGGTTGGGGGCTGATTTAATCACCAAGGCAGCTTTGCGTATTGCTAAATCTTTGGGAATTTCTGAAGGGTTTGTTGGATTGACCATTGTGGCCTTGGGAACGAGTTTTCCAGAGATTACTATGTCTATTAATGGTGCTTTGCAAAAATTAGTTGGTCAAAGTGACACTTCTTCCATTGTTCTTGGCAATTTAATTGGTTCTTCACTCAATCAATTGACCTTGGTGATTGCGGTGGCTGGTTTGTTGCGAGTAATGAATTTTCACAAAAATAAAGTTTTTTTTGATTCAGTTTTTGCGGTGGCAGCGATCACGGCTTTTTATGTAGTGATTCAAGACGGTTTTGTTTCAAGACAAGAAGGCTTAGTATTATTGCTTTTCTATGTTCTCTATTTATTATTTTTGAGTCGTCGCAATTTTATGCAACAATTGCAAAGCAAAGTCAAAAAGAAACTTTTGCGTCACAAAATTTATTGGTTGGATTTACTACGCTTGTTTTTGGGAATTGTTATCTTAGGTCAAGCTTCTTCTGTAGTTTTGGCGCGTGGAGTTTTATTGGCTAGTCAATTGGGCGTGAGCGAGACGACAGTGGGTATTTTGATTTTGGGTTTTGGGGCGAGTTTGCCTGAGTTGATTGTCTCGATCAATGCGGCAATGAGAGGAGCTTTATCTCTTTCTGTTAATAATTTAGTGGGTAGTAGTGTAGTTAATGTTTTTTTGGCTTTAGGATCAGGAGCATTGATTAGTGGTTGGAATGTTGATCGCCATTTGGTGCAATTTGATTTGCCTTATCTTTTGTTTAGCGTAATTGTTGTAGTGCTTTTTATTTTGACCAAAAACAAACTCCAAAAAAATGAATCTATTCTCATTCTTTCCCTTTATTTGATTTATGTCTCACTCAAAGTGATGGGTTTATAATAGGCTTTTTTATGCAGAAAAATTGGCAAAAGTTAAAACTTGATGTTGCTCTTCGCGAGCGCTTTCTTTTGCGAGAAAAAGTGACAGACAGTGTGCGTGCTTTTTTTAAGAGCCATGCTTTTCATGAAGTGGAAACTCCTCTACTGGTTGCTCGTCCTGGAGCGGAGCCATATCTCAATCTCTTTGAGACCACTTTACAGCTGCCAGATGGTTTAGCTAAACAGGGATATTTGCTCACTAGTCCAGAATATGCCTTAAAAAAATTATTAGCAGCTGACTTTGGTAGCATTTTTGAAATCTGTAAAACTTTTCGCAACCAAGAAAGCCTTGGCGGCACACATAATCCTGAATTTACCATTCTGGAGTTTTATCATGCTAATGCTAATTATTTAGATGTAATGGATGATTTTGAACAAATGATGCTGTCAATTTGTCAAACTTTGGGCTTAGATGCGAAGCACTTTGTTTATCAAGGTCGAGTTTTTGATTTGCGTTCTCCTTATTTGCGTTTTAGTATCGCTGAACTTTTTGCTAAATATCTTGGCTTAAATGCTGATGAACTACTAGATGTTGTGGCTTTGCGCAGCAAAGCCACTGCTCTTGGTTATGATTTGAGTGGTTTAGATGCTTTATCTACTGAATTAGCCTGGGAAGAACTTTATAATCAGTTGTTTCTCAACGAAATTGAGCCAAAATTAGCTGAATTTGCTCAGCCGGTAATTGTCTATGATTACCCTGCTCCTCAGGCAGCTTTGGCTCGCAAAAAAGCAAGTGATCCGCGTTTTGCGGAGCGTTTTGAAGTTTATTTGGCCGGGATGGAGCTTGGCAATGCTTTTGGTGAACTTATTGATCCGATAGAACAAAAAAAACGCCTTGAAGCTGACTTAGAACTGCGTCGTGAACTTGGCAAAAAAGATCAACCGATTGATTATGATTTCATTGCTGCTCTGGAAGCTGGCTTGCCAGAATGCAGTGGCATGGCAGTGGGTATGGATCGCTTAGTAATGCTTTTTGCTGATGTGGCTAATATTGATGAAGTGCTTCTTTTTCCAGCTAGCCAGCTGTTTGATTGATCTCCGTCGCTTGACCAAAACATCTCCTCTGGCGTAAAATAGCGGGATCTATGTCAACTATCAAAGCTGGTAACATCAAAAAAGGTATTTACATTCTTTACAAAGAACAGCCTCATTTTGTCCTCAAGACACAATTTGTTTCTCCGGGCAAGGGTTCTGCTTTTACTAGAGTCAAAATGCGTGACATGCGCAATGGTTCCACTCTTGAATTCAACTTCAAGTCTCATGACAATATCGAGGAATTGGATGTAGAAACCAAAGAAATGCAATTCCTTTATCATGATGGTAACGACATTGTTTTCATGGATCCTCGTACTTATGAACAAATGACTGTGCCTGGCCATGTGCTTGGTGACAAGTCAATGATGCTTACTTCTGAAATCAAAGTTTATTTGACCATTTATGAAGAAAGAGTGATTGGTGTGGTTTTGCCACCTAAAGTGCGTATGACTGTAACCGATGCTCAAGATGCGATTGCTGGCGATCGCCAGACTGCTGGCAAAAAACCAGTAACCATGGAAAGTGGCTTGATTGTGCAGGCTCCTCTTTTTATTCGTACTGGCGATACTCTTTTGATTGATACTGAAACTGCTGATTACGTTTCTAGAGTTAATGATTAATTTTAGATTGTGAATTAGTGACTGTTAAATAATGTTTTTTTGATATAATATAATTTTTAACATGGGTCCGTAGCTCAGTCGGTAGAGCAGAAGCCTTTTAAGCTTTGTGTCGTGGGTTCGAGTCCCACCGGACTCACTTTGTAAAATAACACGCTTCATGCGTGTTTTTTAATGTCTAGTCAGGTATGGACGAGAACTCCACCACTACCCCAACTACGCTTTAGAGTGCTATATTTAATTAATGCTCAGGCGTCAAATTATTTTTGTTTTTTTCTTTTTATTTGCGTTTTTAGGTTTTTTTGAATTGATTAAAATTTATAAACAAAGTTTTCAAAGTAAACAAGCAAGAGATAGAGGAATTGAATCGTCTACTGCTACGACTGTAAAAACAAATTTACAAGATCAAAAAAAACCACACATAATCTTTAAAGATAATTCAATCAAAATTTTTGATCAATTTACTGATCCCTCTTGGCAAGATACGAGTGGTAAAAATAAATTGACGATGTTGCTTATTCATAAAGACAGTTTAAATCAAAATTACGGCTTGGGTCCTGGTTTAGATCAATTGGATATAAATGTTTTATCAGATGCTCTTACTAATTTTAAGAAAGTTTCCATTCCAGGAATTAATGAAAAAAATATTCAAAATTTAAAATTGGGTAATAGGAATTTTTTACGTATTTATCCTGGTCTCGCTGAAGGTTGTAATTGCACTACCATAAGTTATGTGACCTTGATTGATGAATGGATTCTGCAATTTACAGCACATGTTACAACTGTCCCGAACAAATCAGATTCAATTTCCGTCCAGATTAATAAGCTTTATGGCGATATTGAAAATACTATCGCCAATATTAAAATTTTAAAAAATCCTTGAAAGGCTAAATGAACAAAATTAGCACAAAAATTCTTACCCTCTTCGCTTACATTTCTATGGTACTTGTTAATTATTTGGCGATTTCTCTTCCTTTGGCTGGAAGAGATACTGGAGCTATTTCAGATAGCTATCCAAATTTATTTGCTCCTGCAGGATATACCTTTTCTATTTGGGGAATTATTTACACTCTTTTAGGCTCGTATGTTATTTATCAATTTTCACAAACTAAAAACAAATTGATTTTCAGTATTAACAAAATTTTTATTGTTAATGCATTTCTCAATGCTTTGTGGATTTTTGCTTGGCACTACGATTTTATAGGTTTTTCTGTTTTGATCATGCTTGGCTTGTTATTTACGCTCATCAAAATTGCTGATGTTTTAAATAAAAGCGTTATATCTAAAAAAGAAGCTTGGTTTGTGCGCTTGCCATTTGGTGTTTATTTTGGCTGGATTACTGTGGCAACGATAGCAAATATTGCTACATTTTTGGTGAGTGTTGGCTGGAATGGTTTTGGTTTGGCAGAGAGTTTTTGGACCATTATTGTTTTATTAACTGGAGTATTGATTGGAGTGTTGCGTATGTGGCGCGATCGTATTCCTGCCTATGGAATGGTTCTTGTCTGGGCTTATGGTGGGATTTTGTCTAAACATCTTTCAAGCAATGGTTTTGCTGGAGCTTATAAAGATGTCATAAGCACTGTTGTGATTTGTATGCTCATAATTTTTACATCAACAGTTTTAATAAGTTTCAAAAGAAAGGCGAAATAATTCGGAGCTCTTTTTGGTTTTGATTTTTGCCATCATTTCAGTCTTTAATTTATTCCACCTCTCAGCATCATAGCGTCCACCACTCTTTTAACTGCAGTCATGTAAGTCGCCATACGACCATCAATTTTATGCTTAGTTTTCATGTTCCACATTTGGGCAAAAGCAGTTTCCATTAATGGTTGTAATTTATCAATTACTTCTTTGTGTGACCAATAATAGCCCTGAAGATTCTGTACCCATTCAAAGTAAGAAACAGTCACGCCACCAGAATTAGATAAAACATCTGGCACTAGCACAATGTTTTTGGCAGCCAGAATTTCATCTGCTTCTGGAGTGATTGGGCCATTAGCCATTTCAATAATGGCTTTGGCTTTGATCTTATCAGCATTGCCTTTGTGAATAACATTTTCTAAGGCTGCAGGGACCAAAATATCGACATTGAGTTCCAATAGCTCTTCGTTGGCGATATTTTTGGTGTAGCATTTACCGAGCGAACCCTGTTCTTTTTTGCAGGATAGCGCTTTGGCAGCGTCGATACCTTTTGGATCAAAAACTCCACCCTTAGAATCAGAAATAGCTACCACTTTATAGCCGCGGTCAGCGGCGTGTTTGGCAAACCAATAACCAACATTACCGAAACCTTGCACGGCGATGGTAACTTTCTTTTTATCTTTAAAACCCATTTTGGCTACCAATTTTTCCAAAACCATTACTCCACCCAATCCAGTAGCTTCATCTCGACCTTCTGAACCGCCAAGAGTAAGTGGTTTGCCGGTAAAAGTGGCAAGAGGATTCTCTTGAATCAGGCCTTTTTTAGCTAAGTTTTTTTGGTATTGATCGACCATCCAAGACATGATTTCACCAGTGGTATTAACATCTGGAGCAGGTACATCAACCCAAGGACCAATTTTTGTGGTCAAAAAGTCTACATAGGCGCGGCTCAATCTTTCTAATTCTCTTTTGGAAAGTTTTCTTGGATCAACAATAATACCACCTTTACCGCCGCCATAAGGAATACCAGTGACGGCACATTTCCAGGTCATCCAGGTAGATAAAGCTTTGACTTCTTCCAAAGAAACATCTTGGTGAAAGCGAATGCCACCTTTGTATGGTCCACGCGCATTATTATGTTGAGAGCGATAAGCTTGGAATTGTTTTTTCTTGCCATTGTCCATCTTAATAGTGAGTTTTTTTTGGTGGACAAAATCCGGTTTTTTAAGACGCTTGATGATGACATCAAAAGCTTTTTCTTGACCTTCATAGTCAACTCGTAAAAGTTTGGCAACTTTTTCTAATTGTTTAATAGCATTGGCATGGGGATTATTTGACATATGTTTCTTAATGTACCCCCAACGGGTATATGGTGTCAACAAAGAAAATTTTTTAAAGAATAATTTGACAGATTACCTGATTTGCCATTCACTTTTTTTTCATTTATAATTTTGGTATGCCTACAGACACTCGCCTGCTCTATATCCTTGCTGATCTAGCTTACATCACCAAATTGGTGCCTAGCAAAAAAGCTCATGAATTTGTTTTATCTGATTTCCGCCAGATTAATGGTGAATTTTTGGATGAAAATACTTTGATTCAAAAAAATTTAGCCAAACTTTTTTCCAAATTAGAAGCTGGCAGTTACAAATTAATTTTGCCTGACTTTTTATTTACTAGTACGATTGTGAACATCGAGTTGGATAATGAAGAGGCAGTCAAAGAACATCTAAAGAGTAAATTACTTCCAGAATTAGGTATTAATGATGCTGATTTTTATTTAGATACAACTGTTCTTAGTAATTACAAAGGCTCTTTTAAGGTACAGCTAACTGCTTTGGAAAAATCGGTAGTTGCTCCTTTGACAGAGGCACTCAAAGATCACAAGGATGTAAAAATTGATGGAATTTCTCCCCTAAGTTGGACCACTAAATCCATTATTAGCCTGGAGCCATCGGTGGCTATTTTGCAAATGGGTAATCACCTTTTCTTGGCAGAACACTATATTGGTGTTGATCAATGTTATTCCGTTGATGTCGCAGAAGCAGAGAACTTTACCGAAACAGTCAAAACTCTTAAAGGTGTGGAATCTAGCTTGCAAACTGTTTATCTTCTAACTAATAGTTTGGTTGATGATGCCATCAAAGACAAGCTAAAAGAAACATTGCCAGTTCAACAGCTTGCTGATTTGGCTAGTGAAGGCGGTAATATGCCTTCTTATGTTAGGCAAATTATTGAGGCTGGTGCCAAAACTTATTCTATTCCAGAATTTTTATTACCCCAATTTACTTTAGACAAAGACTACGAAGTAAAAGCTGACAAAAAAGACAATAATGAAACTGAAGATTTGAGCAATTTAGTCAAGCCAGCAGTGGTTGGTGAAGCTGTTTTGCCTGCACCGCTTGAAGTCAAAGCCGAAGAAATTGCCGCCTCTGTGGAGAGCTTAGATGAAGAGGATGAGGAAGAAGCTGAAGACAAAGTCGAAGAGATTAAAGAGGTGAAGGAAACCAAGAAGGCAGATGATGTAGAATTAGAAGAAGTCAAAGCTTGGCCAGATTTTCCAACAGCTAAAGTTGAGGCCAAACAGGAAGTCAAAATGCCAGAGTTAGAAAAAGAAAAAGATATTGATTTTAGTCAGTTCGCCAATTTAGCTCTTGATCCATCAGTATTTAGCAAAAATAAGTCTGTTGCCAATAGTCAGTTGGCCAAAGACGGAAAGGGAGAGATGAAAATTACAGATCTTCCAGAAAAAACAGTCATCAAAAATCACAATGACGGCGCTTCTGTGAGTAAAATGATTTTAATTGGTCTTTTGAGTTTTGTGATTACCATTGCTTTGGGAGCTGGTTTGGCCTTCACTTATGTTAAGTGGACTGCTACTAGTAGTAATACTAAGCCGGTTGTGGAAGTTCAGCCAAGCGTTACTCCAGTTGCCACTACTACCCCAACTTTGACTCCAGAAATTGTCAAAGCTGATTACACCATTCTGGTGGTTAATGCTACTACTAAGGCTGGTTATGCTGGCACCATTGTCGCTAAGGTTAAGGAAGGTGGATTTGATAATGTTTCCGCCAAAAATGCCAAAGGCATTTATGAGCCTGGTGATTATTTATTAGTGCAAGAAGACAATGCCATCAATCAAGCCTTACTTAAGGAATTGGAGAAAGCGACTTCTTTAACTCTAACTCTTAAGGCGGATATTGCCACTGAAGATAGCAGCAGTAAATCAAGTGCAGTAATCGTCCTCGGTCAATAAAATTAAGGATTGCCAAAGAAAAAAAGTTATTTATACTAGGCGACTGTTATGACAGATCAAATTACAATTACTCAATCTGGATTCGAAGAGCTTCAACAAGAAGTTCTTGAGTTGAAAAACGTCAAAATTCCAAAAGTTATTGAGCGCATTGCCAATGCTAGAGAGCAAGGCGATCTTTCTGAGAATGCTGATTATCATAGTGCTAGAGACGAGCGAGATATTTTGCAGGCTCGTATCAATGAAATTGAAGAGATTTTGCTCAACGCAAAAGTGACTGCTTCCACTAAAACTGCCGGCATAGTAAATATCGGCTCGATTGTTACTTTGGAAATCGTTAGCAAAGGCAAGAAAATTACTTACCAAATGAGTGGTGAATATGAATCTAATCCAGCTGAAGGCAAAATTTCCGTCGAGTCTCCAGTGGGTAAAGCCTTGCTTAAGAAAAGCAAAGGTGAGGTCATAGAAGTGAAAACCCCGGCGGGCACCATCACTTACAAAATCTTAGAAGTCAAATAAAATAACAAATCAAGAAAAGCCCCGCCAAAAAGCGGGGCTTTTTAGTATAATCAAAGGATATCTATGCAAAAACAAATCGCACAAAGTAAACACTGGTTGGACAAGGTGGTTGACGGCATTCTAAAGTGGCAAGAAAAAAACAATATTGTCCAATTGCACGTTGATGATATGAAAACTCCATCTGGTCGTGTTCATACTGGTGCTTTGCGTGGTGTTTTACTGCATGACCTAGTGGCTCAAGTTTTACGTGAGCGAGGTGTGATTGCTGAGAGCACTTATGTCTTTAATGATATGGATCCTATGGATGGTTTGCCATCTTATCTGGAGGAAAGCGTTTTTGCAGAGCATATGGGCAAGCCACTTTATAAAATTCCTAAGCCAGATTTGGAAAAGTGCGGTATTGATTTGAGTCGCGTTTCGGTTGAAGAATTGGAAGATCTCAAAAATGCCAAAAATTTTGCCGAAATTTATGCCTTTGATTTTATTCATGCCTTCCGCTCCCTTGGTTGTAGTCAGGAAATCGTTTGGAGTCATGAACTTTATGAATCTGGCAAAATGGATGAACTCATTCGTTTGGCTCTCAACAGCGTTGAGCCAATGCGCAAGATTTATCAAGATGTTGCCAAGTATCAGTTGCCAGAAAATTGGTATCCTTTCCAAGTGATTTGTCCTGTTTGTGGTAAATTGGGCACTACTCTGGTGACCGATTGGGATGGCAAGGAAGTAACTTTTGAATGTCAAGAAAATAAGGTTGCATGGGCCAAAGGCTGCGGTCATAAGGCCAAAATTAGTCCTTTTGGTGGCACAGGCAAGCTACTTTGGAAGGTTGATTGGCCAGCTCATTGGACAGCAATGGGAGTCAATGTAGAAGGTGCTGGCAAAGATCACTCAAGTGCTGGCGGGTCTCGCGATATGGCCAATGCAGAATGTGAGCAAGTTTTTAAGATTCCAGTGCCTTTCAATATTCCTTATGAGTGGATTTTGATTCGTGGTGCCAAGATGAGTTCGAGCAAGGGTGTTGGTACTTCAGCACGCGAATTTACCAAGCTTTTCCCACCAGCAGTGGGACGTTTCCTTTTTGCCAGTCGCAATTATGCTCAAGTAATTGATTTTGATCCAGCCACCATGGCTATACCTGATCTTTTTGATGAATATGATCAAGGTGCTAGAATCGCTTGGGGGCAAGAAGAAGGTGATGAAAGATTGGCTCGTGCTTTTGTTTTATCTCAAGTTGCGCAAGCTCAACAAGTTTCTTTCTTGCCAAGATTCCGTGATGTGGCATTATGGATGCAATACCCAGACAAAGATTTGTTGGAGGAATTTGCTAAAGTCAAAAACGCTCCTCTCAACGAATTAGAACAAGCTTTGCTCAAAGAACGTATGGCTTATGCTGAAATTTGGTTGGAAAATTATGCTCCAACAGATTATCAACTTCGTCCAAGAGCAGAATTGCCGGAAGAAGCTAAGAATTTGAGTGAGCAGCAGCGAGCCTTTCTCAAGGAATTGCAGGTTTTGCTTGACGAGAAAAAAGACTTAGCACCTGCTGATTTACAGCAACAAATTTTTGAATTATCCAAAAAAAGTATCGGGCCAAGACCTGCTTTTGAGAGTATTTATCTGCTTTTACTTGGCAAAAAAGCTGGTCCTAGAGCAGCTTGGTTGCTTCAGGCAACTGCTCTAGAATTACTAAAAAGTCGTTTTGAGGAAATTTAATCATGAGTTTACCAAGTCGCGATCAAAGTCAAAATTTACTCAAGAAATATATGGAAAATGAAGCTCTGCTCCGCCATTCTCGCATGGTGGCTGCGGCCATGGAGGCTTATGCAAAAGCTTTGGGACAAGATGTGGAGTTGTGGTATGCCACAGGTTTGTTGCATGATTTGGACTGGGAGAAATATCCGGATGAGCACCCAATGAAAGCAGTGGCCGATTTTTTTGCAGATTATCCAGCCGAAATGAAGCAAGCTATTTTGGCTCATGCTCCAGGAAGAACTGGTGCTAAAGCTGAGAGCTTATTGGATAAGTACCTTTTTGCTTGTGATGAGCTAAGTGGTTTGATGAATGCAGTTTCGCTGATGCGTCCCAATGGTTTCGCTGATATGGAAAGTAAGTCGGTCAAGAAAAAAATCAAAGACAAATCTTTTGCGGCCAATGTTAGTCGTGAGGATATTGCTCTTGGTTTCGAATTAATTGGCAAAACCCCAGATGAACACATTGAATTTCTAATTAAAGTATTTGCGCAATTTTAGCAAAGGAGTTAATTATGCTAGACATCAATTATGTCCGCCAAAATAAAGATCAGGTTAAAGAAGCCTGCGTTCATAAAAATCTTGACTCCTCCATCATCGATCAATTGTTAGCTGTGGATGAAGAGCGTCGCAGCTTGCAAAAAGAAATGGATGCTTTGCGCGCAGAGGCTAATGTCAACGCTGAAGCGATCAAAAAAATGGTCGCCGAAGGTGGTCGTCCTAGTGCTGATTTGGTCGAAAATGGCAAACAAATCAAAGCCAAACTTAAAGAATTTGAACCAAAAGATCAGGAAATTAACGCTAATTTTTTTGAACTATTAAGTAGCGTGCCAAATGTACCAGCAGCTGATGTGCCGGTTGCCAAAGATGAATCTGGCAATCAAGTAATTAGACAGGAAGGTACCAAACGCGAATTTGATTTTGCCCCAAAAACTCATGAAGAAATCATGAATGGTTTAGATTGGTTGGATACAGAGAGAGCTACCAGAATAGCTGGATTCAGAGGTTATTTTCTCAAGAATGACGCCCTCTTTTTGGAGCAAGCTCTATTACTCTATGCTCTTTCGATTATGAAAAAGCATGGCTTTACCGCCATGTCTGCACCAGTTTTGGTCAATAAAGAAGCTATGTTCGGCACTGGTTATTTCCCATGGGGAGCCCAAGATCATTACTATACTCAAGATGGTCAAATTTTGGCGGGGACTGCGGAAGTGGCTCTCACCTCTTACTATGGTGGTGAATTGCTCCGTGAGAAGGATTTGCCAATCAAAATTTGTGGCATTTCTCCTTGCTTCCGTCGTGAAGTTGGTACTTACGGTAAAGACACCAAAGGAGTTGTGCGCGTGCATCAATTCAATAAAGTCGAACAAGTGGTTTTGACCGTAGCCGATGAAGAAGAAACTCGTAAATGGCATGAGCAAATGCTCGGTTTTTCTGAAGAATTGTTGCGCGGCTTGAATTTGCCTTATCAAGTTTTACTAATGTGTACTGGCGATATGGGTGCAGGACAACGTAAGAAATATGACATTGAGACATGGTTCCCTGGTCAAGGAAAATATCGCGAAACTCATAGCGCTAGTTATTTTAACGACTTTCAAGCTCGCCGCTTAAATATTCGCTATCAAGCCAAGGATGGCAGTACCAAGTTTGTTTACACTTTGAATAATACCGTCGCCGCTTCCCCTCGTTTATTGGCGGCAGTGATTGAGAACTATCAGCAGGCTGATGGCTCAGTTGAAATTCCGGAAGTGTTAAAACCATTTATGGTTTAATCTCAGATTAAAATAGCAAAATCGTGCTAGAATTTAATCTCGTTTGGAAAGAAAATTATGTTTAAATTTTTAAAAAGCTTCTTTGATGAAGAGGCCAAAAAACTCAGCAAATATCAGGCAGTGGTTGATCAGATCAACGCTTTTGAACCAACCATGCAGGAGTTAAGTGATACTGAATTGGCAGCTCAAACAGAAAAATTCAAATCAAGAATAGCTGAAGCTGTGTCTGGTGTTAGCGCAGAAAATTTACATGCTGCAGAGCAAGCAATTTTAAGCGAAATTTTGCCAGAAGCTTATGCCACTGTGCGCGAGGCTTCGCGTCGTATTTTAGGCATGCGTCACTTTGACGTTCAGCTTTTGGCTGGTGTAGCGCTAAACAATGGCAACATCACCGAACAGAAAACTGGTGAGGGTAAGACTCTGACTGTGACCTGTCCGCTTTATCTCAATGCTTTGCTTGGTAAAGGCGTGCAGTTGATCACCGTCAATGACTATTTGTCAGAAATTGGTTTGGGTTGGATGGGTCCACTCTATCATTTTTTAGGGATGAAGGTGGCGGTTATTGTTCATGATCATGCTCGTCTTTACAATCCAGATATAGATAGTGAGGAACGTGGTGACGAACGTCTAGAGCATTTTCAAGAAATTGCTCGTCAAGACGCTTATTTGGCCGATATCACTTATGGTACCAATAACGAATTTGGTTTTGATTATTTGCGTGACAATATGGTCCAAAGCTTGGATCAAATGGTTCAGCGTCAAGATACTCCACACTATTTTGCCATTGTTGATGAAGCTGACTCTATTTTGATTGATGAAGCTCGTACTCCTTTGATTATTTCCGCTCCAGATAGTGAGCCGACAGATAAATATTTTGAACATGCCAAAATGGTACGTTCTTTAGTGATTGATCAAGATTATAAATTGGATGAAAAAGCTAAAACCGCCACACTAACTGATCTGGGTGTAAAGCGTATCGAAGCCAAATTAGGAGTCAAGAATCTTTACGAAGAAAGTTTTGATACCATTCATCATGTCGAATCTGCCTTAAAAGCAGCCACTCTTTATAGGCGCGATAAAGAATATATTGTCAAAGACAATCAGGTGGTAATTGTTGATGAGCACACTGGACGCTTGATGTTCGGTCGTCGTTATAGTGATGGTTTGCATCAAGCAATTGAAGCCAAAGAAGGCGTACCGATTCAACAAGAATCTCGTACTTTAGCGACAGTTTCCTTGCAGAACTATTTCCGTATGTATGCCAAACTTTCTGGTATGACTGGTACTGCTTTGACTGAAGCAGAAGAGTTTAATCAAATTTATCATGTTGATGTTTTGGCGATTCCTACCAATCAGCCAGTTCTGCGTCAAGATTTGCCAGATCAAGTTTACAAAAATACAGCCGCTAAGTATTCGGCGATTGTCAAAGCTGTGGAAGAAATTCATGCGGCTGGTCGTCCGGTTTTGATTGGCACACGCTCAATTGAACACAATCAAATTGTGGCTAATTTCTTGAAACGCAAAAATATTCCTCATCAAGTGCTTAATGCTAAAAATCATGAGAAAGAAGCTTTTATTATTGCCGATGCTGGTCGCAGAGGAGCAATTACTGTGGCTACAAATATTGCTGGTCGTGGTGTTGACATTGTTCTTGGTGGAGCGAAGCCAGAACTTAAGGATTTCTTGAAGGCAGAGCGTTCCAAGAAGCATATCGCTTTGGCTAAGAAATATGAAAAACTTGGTTTGCCAACTTCGATTAATCCAGCTAATTATGATTTAGATGCTTATGCTAGCGCTTTGGCTAAATGGCAGACCGATCACGAGGAAGTGGTTGGGGTTGGCGGTTTGGCGATTGTCGCGACTGAGCGTCACGAATCTCGTCGTATAGATAATCAGCTGCGTGGTCGCTCTGGTCGCCAGGGTGATCCTGGTACATCTCAATTTTTTGTGGCTTTGGATGATGAAATTATGCGTATTTTTGGTGGTGAGCAAATTGCCAAAGTGATGGATTTTCTTAAGATTGATGAAGATCAAGCGATTGAGAATCCGATGGTTAGCAAAGCAATCGAGTCTGCTCAGGTCAAAGTGGAAACTTTCTTTTTTGATCAACGTAAACGCTTAGTGGAGTTTGATGACGTGATGAATAAACATCGCGAAATCATTTATAAGCGCCGCCGCCGTTTGCTTGAAGCTGGCACAATCAAAATTGAAGCCACCAAAAAATCTGATGATCATTTAGCTACAGTGATGTTGGATGACCAAGGTGAAAAAATTACTCTCAAAGACCAAATCATGGATTATTTGAGTAATGAAATCACTGGTTTGGTTTCTTTGCGTGCACCAGAGAATTTCACCGATGATGAATTTGCCGCTATCAGTAAAGAATTTGTGCGCATTATTCCTTTTGATGATGCTTCGCAATCTAGATTAACTACCAAGCTAAGCAAACTTTCTAATACAGATGAAATCACTTCTGAATTGATGGATGTAGTCAGCAAGACTTACGAATCAAGAGAAAAAGTGCTTGGTGAAGCCATTATGCGCGAGTTGGAAAAATATGTGGTCCTTTCTACTATTGATGAAAAATGGATGGATCACTTAGACGGCATTGAAGATTTACGTGAAGGCATTTGGTTGCGTGGTGATAAAAACACCGTTTTGGCTGAATACAAAAAAGAAGCTTTTGCCATGTTTGAAAATTTGATTGCCAACGTTGAAAGCACCATTGCAGCTCGTATTTTCCGTGTCCAGCCAATGATGCAACGTGCTACCATGCCAGAAAAAATCAACTTACAAGCTCCTTCGGAAGCTACCCCAAGTTTGGGTCAAGCTGTACAGGTGGAAAAAAGACAAGAAAACGCTGGCAGCATAGGTGGTGTCAAAAAATCTGGCAATTCTGGGGATTTGGCTGCAGCTCTCGGAAATTTAGGCGGCAATCGTCAAACTCAGTCAAGCTCTTCAGTTGTCAGTTCTTCTGATGATAAATATGCCAAAGTTGGTCGCAATGATCTTTGTCCTTGCGGCTCAGGTTTGAAATACAAGAAGTGCGGTCTTATTAATGCAGCAAGCCATAAAGCTTAGCTAAATTATTATGCCAGAATTACCAGAGGTTGAATCTATTCGTCGTAAACTTGACGTGGTTTTACGTCAACGTCAAATTGCCAAAATTGAAGTTTTACGCGACAAAAGTTTTCTCTCCTTCTCTACTTTGGGAAATGAGTTTATCGGGCAAACTGTTTTAGAAGTGAAACGTCGTGCCAAAATTTTGCAAATTGTTTTGAGTGATAAATATGATTTTCTCATTCATCTTAAAATGACTGGACAATTGATTTTTGTAGACAAAAATGGTCAACGTGCTGGCGGTGGCCATCCCTCCGCTGATTGGGTTAATGATCTTCCCGGTCGTCATACTCGAGTGATTTTTCATTTTATTGATGGCTCGCGGCTCTTCTTTAATGACATGCGCGTCTTCGGTTGGATCCGCTCGCCACTAAAACAAGAAGTAAAAAAAGAATTTGTTAATTATGGTCCAGATATCAATGATCCAAATTTGACTGCCAAATATTTGTTGGAAGCTGCCAAAAAGCGCCAAATACCGATTAAACAATTTATTATGGATAACAAAGTCATTTGTGGGGTTGGCAATATTTATGCAAGTGAGTCTTTATTTATGACCGGCATCGACCCTACTATTTCAGCTAGAAATATTAATCCAAAAGACATGGAAAACCTTTTGCAAGCTATGCAATCAATCATTGAACGTTCCACACAGCTGGGCGGGACTACTTTTGATGGTAAATATGTGGGAGTTGACGGTTTTGCTGGTGGTTTTCAAAATGAATTGCAAGTTTATGGACGAGATGATCAGTCGTGTCTTAAATGTGGCAATAAAATTTCTAAGATTAAGCAAGGTGGTCGTGGGACATTTTATTGCTCTTTTTGTCAGCAAAAATAGCTGCTAAAAAAGTAGTGATAGGTACAGCTAAAATTAAACCTATACTTCCAACTAAAGTTCTTACTATCTCATCAGCAATTAATTCGTAATTAACGATTTCTGCAAATGGTTTGGCTGAACTATTGAAGAGTAATAGTAAAGGCAGTGACGCTCCAGCATAGACTAATACAAGGGTGTTCACTACTGAAGAAATATGATCATGTCCAACCTGCATAGCTCGAAAATATAACTCAGCTGTTTTTAGTTTGGGATTTGCAATTTTGAGTTGTTGGACAATTGAAGCTTGAGAAACTGTAACGTCATCAAGAACTCCAAGTACACCAATAATAATTCCTGCCAAAAGTAAGCCTTTCATGTTGTAAAGTTCAGGATTCATGGTTTGCAAAAAGCCAGCTTCTTCTGAAGACAAGCCGCTTAGTTTGGTAAAATCAATGAAAAAGTTTGCCAAAATTCCTGTAACCAACAAGGCTATTAAGGTGCTAAAAACGGCAATGGTGGTTTTGCGATTAATTCCATGCGATGGATAAAAAGTAGCTG
Source organism: uncultured bacterium (assembly GCA_903842795.1). GTDB lineage: Bacteria > Patescibacteriota > Microgenomatia > UBA1400 > PJMF01 > UBA1364. The sequence continues at coordinate 25,575 of CAIMNJ010000012.1, forward strand.
GAATAATAGCCAATGACCCAAGAATGGCGATTAGAATTGGATTGCTGCCAGTGGCAATTTTTGGCAAAATAAAATAAATAATTACCAAAAATGAAAAAAACATTCCAATAAGTGAGCCAAGACCTTGCCACTTTGAAATAAATAAAACCATTCCAATAAAAATAGTAAATAAGATTAATAATGAGTTTGTTCTAACTTGGTCAGCAATAAAAAAAGTTTTTTCATCAGCTTGATAAATCATGAGCTTATCATTGATTTTATATTCTATTTTTGGATTGGTATTATCTATAACCACTAACTGTTGATTGAGCTCACCTTTGCTCGTGATTTTTATTTCTAATTTCTGGAACATTTCTCCCATATTGAATGTGCCAGAAGTCTTTTTTTCTAAAATTTGAGTGACAATTCCTTGATAATTTTTTGGCTCGATATTTTCTTGTGCTTTAATTTTTTGATTAAACATTAAAATAAAAGCAAAAATAAAAAAGATTGATATAAATATTTTTTTCATGAATTTATTTTTTTCTTTTTTTCTAAAACTAATTTTGCTTTTTTGATGATCGCTAATTTATCTAAACCGTGTTTGTGATATAAATCATCTTCACTTCCTGATTCGCCGAAAATTTCTGTGACACCCATAAATTCAAAAGCAATTGACTTGGTGATTTTTTGACCAGCTTCGTTAGCAACAACTTGAGCGAGTAAGCTATTCAAACCGGAGAAGGTTTGATGTTCTTGGATGACGATGCCGGCACCAGTTTTGTTAAGGCTTTCAATAATTGTTCTTTGATCTAATGGTTTAACGGTATGCAAATTAATCAATTCCACAGATAGGCCAATTTCTTCAAGTTCTTTGGTAGCTTCTACGGCAGTTTGAGTCATCAAGCCACAAGCAAAAATAGTCAAATCTTTGCCTTTATTTAAGACCAAGCTTTGGCCTAAAATTATTGGTTGGCTGTCGACAATTGATGGTCTGGCTAATCTAGAGAGACGCAAATAGGTGGGTGTTTTTAAGGTGTGGAGCTGCTTGGTTAGCGCAAAAGATTGCTTGTAGTCAGCCGGCACAGCTGCAGTAATGGTTGGCAAAGAACACATAATTGCGAGATCTTCTAAAGCTTGATGTGTAGAACCATAGCGACCAGTAGCTAAGCCAGTGTGACCACCGACGATTTTTAAATTTAGTTGACTGTAAATAGCGGTGCGCAGCTGATCAAGATTTCTTTCTGGATTAAAGACAGCATAACTAACTACCCAAGGAGTTTTGCCTGCCAAAGCCAAACCACTAGCCACACCCATCATGTTTTGTTCAGAAACCCCACATTCGACATAGCGATCAGGAAAAAGCTTTTTAAACTCCGTGAGTTTCATCGAATCAGAAAGATCACCACATAGAACTACTAAATTTGGATCAATTTTGGCTAATTCTACAATGGCTTCGCCAAAGCCTTCGCGATTACCTTTGATAGTAGAATCACTTGACATCGCTTTTTTCCTTGATTTGTAATTCTTTAATTGCTTGCGAGTATTCGTTTTCACTGGGAATATGGGAATGCCATTTGCTGTCATTTTCCATAAAAGAAACACCTTTGCCAGCTAGACTGCTGGCCAAAATGATGGTGGCTTGACTCTTATTCTCTTTGGCGTGAGTAAGCTTCTTCTCTAAATCAGCAAAATCATGCGCATCAGCTTCCAAAACCCGAAAGCCAAAACTCATCAGTTTGAGCTTGAGGTCACGCAAAGGCATTACTTTTTTGATGGGACCAGAAATTTGAATGTTATTACAATCAATGATACCGATGAAATTATCCAAGTGGTGATAATTAATAAAAGTATAAGCTTCCCAAACTTGACCCTCTTGTTGTTCGCCATCACTCATCATGCAAAAAACTTGATTATTTTTGCCGTCCATTTTCATTGCCCAAGCAATGCCAGCAGCTTGAGAAATTCCTTGTCCAAGTGAGCCTGAGGTATTTTCTAAGCCTGGTAAGTTGTCTTTGCTGCCAAAAGCGAAGTGCGGATGACCTTGTAGACGTGAGCCGAGTTGAGCATAAGTATCTAATTCTGCTACGTCAAAAAAGCCGCTACGAGCCAACACTGCATAAAGAGCTGGACAAGTGTGACCATTGCTGAGTAAAAAATAGTCGCGCTTGTCCCAATTTGGTCTTTTTGGATCAAAGCGTAAAATTTTGGAAAAATACAAAGTGACTAAAACATCAGTAATGCTAAAAGAGCCAGCGATATGACCACTGCCGGAAAGCACTGTCATACGCAAAATATCTTGGCGAACTTTGCAAGCAATTTTATTTAGCTGTTGGTTGATATTGGCAGGCATATCAATTTCTTTTATGATTTATTTTTTTTAAAGTAAAATTTCTTCAATTTTTTTAATCAATGCTTCATCATAATTGACTTTGTAAGGCAAAACAATTCTTTCTGCTTTGGTGTCATTGGGAATAACGATGACAATTTTATCGCTGCCCAAATTGGCCTTGAGTAGAGCGCCTAATTTTTTGAGAGTTTCTGGAGTGGTTTTGCGAGGCACAAAAATTTCTTGAAAATCTTGATCTTTGACAAATTCTACCTCTTCATCTTTAGGGATGATAATTTTTTCAGCAATAATTTTAAATTCTTCTTCCTCGTGTTGAACTTTGCCACGCACCAAAACTACCTGATCTTGTTCAAGTTGAAAACCAAGTTCTTGATAAGTGCGAGGGAAAATAATTAATTCAGCTTTGCCAGATTGATCTTCCAAAGTGGCAAATGCCATTTTTTGCCCTTTTTTGGTCATGATTTCTTTGAAGCGACTAAGTAAACCACCAAACAAAAAGACCTGATCCTGACTGAATTCTGGATCAAGCTCACCAATTTTCATATTTGATCTTTTGTTGACCAAATTAAGCGCATCAGCCAAAGGATGATCAGTTAAGTAAAGACCAAGCAAATCTTTTTCAAAGGATAATAATTCAGCTTCAGGGTATTCTTTGACTTTGGGAAAGTTGTCTTTGATCTCTGTACTCTTCTCGCTAACGCTAGCGAACAAATGATCCTGGCCATCAATTTCTGATTGGAATTGACCAGCATTTTGACGAATCATTTCCAGGTTTTCTAGCATTGAAGCTCTGGTGGCAAAGCGATCCATGGCACCAACTTTGATCAAGCATTCTAAAGTAGTTTTATTAACTTTGCGACTATCCGTGGCTTGAATAAAATGAGTAAAAGAAGCAAATCTTTTTTCTTTGGCGCGAGTTTCTAAAATATTCTCAATCGAAGCTTTGCCTACATGTTTAATGGCAGTCAAACCGAAGCGAATAGCCATATTTTCTTTGGAACTCTTATCCTCCTCAATGGTAAAGTCTTGACCAGAAAGGTTGATGTCTGGAGCTAAAATTTTGATGCCCATTTTACGACAATTTTCGATGGCCACAGCAATTTTTTCATCACGATTCATACCGTGAGAGTTAGATTCAACACTCATGAGAGCAGTCATGTATTCGACCGGATAATTAGCTTTGAGCCAGGCAGTTTCGTAGGCAATCATGGCATAACAGGCAGCGTGGGCTTTATTGAAACCGTAGTTTGCAAAGGCCTCAATGAAGCCCCAAATTTTTTCAACAGTTTCTTTTTTATAGCCTTTTTCAACCGATTGAGCGATAAAGCGACTCTTATTTTTATCCAAGATTTTTTTCTTTTTCTTACCAATGGCGCGGCGCAACATGTCGGCTTCGCCCATAGTGTAACCAGCCATAAAGTGGACAATTTCCAAGATCTGCTCTTGGTAGACCATAATGCCGTAGGTTTCTTTTAAAAACGGCTCAAGTGATTCGTGAGGGTATTCAATAGAAGATGGATTGTGTTTGCCTTCAATAAAACGCGGAATAAGATCCATTGGACCAGGACGATATAGAGCCACCATAGCGGTAATATCTGAAAAAGCACTAGGCTTGAGTGATTTTGCTACGCGACGCATACCAGCTGATTCAAGCTGAAAGACGCCAGTAGTTTCGCCAGAGGCCAAGAGTTCAAATGTTTTTTGATCATCGATCGGAATTTTATCAATTTCAATTTCTTTATGTTTGTATTTTTTTATTAGCTTAAGTGTTTCTTGGATGATGGAAAGGTTGCGCAGACCAAGGAAGTCAAATTTCAACAAGCCAACTGCATTGTCGTCAATATTGCAGTCCATTGAGTACATGTCTAATTGAGTAAGGGTTTTGCCAGAACGGGAATCTTTTTGAATAGGAGTGTAATTATCCAAACCCTTATCAGCAATAATAATGGCACAAGCATGCATGCCAGAATGACGAATAGTGCCCTCTACTTTGCTGGCTAGATCCAGTAGGCGTTTAAATTTATCTTGTTTATATAAACTTCCAAGCTCGGGAATAGTTTCTATGGCAGATTTGATGGAGACTTTTTTTCCTGGTTCATTGGGAATAAGCTTGGCAATACGATCGGGGTCTTCATAGGGCAAACCAAGAACGCGGCCGATATCACGCACTGCCACTCTGGCTTCCATACGACCAAAAGTAATTACAGCTGCAACGTGATCTTCACCATATTTTTTGGCTACATAATTAATCACTTCGTCACGTTTGATATCAGCAAAGTCCATATCGATATCTGGAGGTGTGGGGCGTTCTGGATTTAGAAAGCGTTCAAATGGTAAGCCATGTTGCAACGGATCTAAAGTAGTAATATTTAATGCGTAAGAAACAATTGAACCAGCAGCACTTCCTCTACCTGGACCAACAGCAATGCCATTGTTTTTGGCCCAGTTCACAAAATCTTGAGTAATCAGAAAGTAGGCTGGATAGCCTTTGCCATTAATAATATCGATTTCATATTCTAGCCTTTTTTTGATTTCTGGAGTGATTTCGCCATATTTCTTTTTAGCACCTTCGAAACTTAGTTTGCGCAAATACGAATCATAGGTCTCACCTTTTGGCAGATCATAGCTTGGGAAAATTAGCTTGCCTGTGGGGATTTCAAGTTCACAACTATCGGCAATTTTAATGGTATTCTCAATTGCCTCTGGCACATCAGCAAAAAGTTCGATCATTTCTTCAGTAGATTTGAAGTAAAAATCTGGCTTATCAATCATCTTCATGCGTTTTTCATCAGCAATTAAATGTCTGGTTTGCACGCACAAGAGCGCATCTTGTGCTTCAGCATCTTCTTTTTCCAGATAGTGAATGTCATTGGTAGCAACTAGTGGCAAGTCGAGTTGACGTGCAATTTTGATTAGTTTGTCTCGCAAGCCCTTCTCTTCTGGAACATGAGGATGATTTTGGATTTCAATGTAAAAACGATCCTTAAAGATCTTTTTGTATTTAGTCAAAATTTCGATTGCTTGTTCATCCTTATCATCTAGTAAAAGACGATTGGCGCGGCTGCTCATGCAGCCGCTAAGCAGGATGACGCCTTCACTATATTTTTCCAAAGTTTCGTCGTCAATTCTTGGTTTGTAAGAAAAACCTTCAAAATTGGCAACGGTGACCATTTTCATTAGGTTTTTGTAACCTACATAATTTTGAGCCAAAAGAGTGAGGTGAGTTTGATCGGCACCCATGCGAATTTGTTTGTCGAAACGGGAATTTTTGGCCAGATAAAGCTCTACACCAACAATGGCCTTAATGCCTTCTTTTTTACACTCATTATAAAAAGCAATATTGCCGTGCATATTGCCATGATCAGTAATGGCAACGGCTTTTTGACCAGAATCTTTAACCTTCTTAATTAGGTCAGGAATTTTGCTCAAACCATCCAGCATCGAATACTCGGTATGGACATGTAAATGGACGAAATCTTGCTTAGACATAAAATTAAACAGAATTAGACTTAACTAACCTCTGGAAAAGTCTAGCATTAATAAGGCAATTTGTAAATTAATTTTTGGATATTTTTTTAACAACATGCCAAGTGTTATTGGCTTTATCCATAGCAAAATACTCGATGAGCTCTAAATCGTGTTTTGCCAATTCTTTATTTAAGTCAGAAATAGAGTCTTTAAGCATGTAGCTTAGAACAATGCCTGTTACATCGGTATTTACTTCGGTGTTTGGATGTCTACGTTCAAAAATAACCACTTGAGCAATTAATTTGTCGACAATTTGCTCGATACCAATTTGGAATTCAGGTTTCACAATAATCTTTTCTAGGCAGACTTATTTATAATTGGTTACTAAATTGTAACTCTTTAGCCAAGTTGTGTCAAACCAAAAGTAGATTAATTAGCCAAGAGCAATGATGATTTTTTCTTTGACAAAGTTAACATCAGCTTTTTTGCCTAACTCGCGCATGACTTGTCCAATTAAAAAGCCAATGATTGCAGTTTTACCTGCCTTATATTTCTCCACAGCGTCTTGGTTGGCGCTTAAAACTTTGTTGATAGCATTTTGTAATTCACCATCTCCAACATTTTCACTAGTGTTAGCTTCCTTAAAATTGGCAATAATCTGTTCTACAGAATCAGCGAAAGAAAAAGCAATTTTTTTATTAAGCAAAGCATTGATTATTTTTTGGCAATCAATTTTTTCTTTAGTTGCAGCCAACATTATTTTTTCGTAAAAATCAGACTCTGTTTTATTTTTAGTCAAATCAATAGCCACTTTTTCATTGAGTTTATAATCGGCCATGAAGCGTTTAGTTTTGGCTTCTGGCAATTCACCAATTTGAGCGCGAATTGCTTCCACTTGCTCAGCTGTGAACTCAACCGGTGGTAAATCTGGATCTGGGAAATAACGGTAATCAGCTGCATCTTCTTTGGTGCGTTGAGAAAAAGTCTTAGAGGTTTCTGGATTGTAGCCGCGAGTTTCTTGAATTGGAGTTTCGCCGTTTTCTAGAATTTTTGTTTGGCGATCAACCTCATATTGGATAGCTGCTTCTAAAAATCTAAAGGAGTTGATGTTTTTGCATTCTACTTTGTAGTTTGGTAGTTCGGCTTGACCATCTTTGGCGAGAGAAATATTGGCTTCCAAGCGCATGCCACCTTTTTCCATATCGCAGTCAGCAATATCCAAGTAGCGCATAATTTGGCGCAATTTCTGACCATATTCTTTGGCTTGTTTGGCTGAGATGATGTCTGGTTCAGTGACAATTTCGATCAGTGGCACGCTGCTACGATTGAAGTCGATTAGAGTGGCTTTGTCCAACTCTCCGTCGCCGTCCAAATCAATATCCTGATGACTTAATTTGGCAGTATCTTCTTCCAAATGAATGCGAGTGATGCCGACTCTGCCTTCGCTAGTTTCGATGTAGCCACCGTAACAGAAAGGAATGTCATACTGACTAATCTGATAACCTTTTGGCAGATCTGGATAAAAGTAATTTTTGCGATCAAATTTGGAGAAAAGATTAATTTTGCAGTTCAATGCTAATCCCAATTTAATTGTCAGCTCGATGGCTTTACGATTGGCCACCGGTAGAGCGCCTGGCATACCCAAACAAACAGGACAAGTATTGATGTTTGGTTCGCTGGCACCAAAAGGGTCGTTTTTACAAGAACAAAACATTTTGGAAGCGGTTTTGACTTCAGCGTGAATTTCTAATCCACAAACAAGTTTGTATGACATTATTTATTTCTCCATGAATTCCACTTAGTGTTTTTTTCAAATGCGTCAGCAATTTTGATGATCTTTTCTTCTTGCCACATTGGGGCTATAAAGTTGGCTCCCAAATAAAGATTGGTTTTCTGATCGTGATAAAAAGGCACATTGATACCTGGTAAACCAGACACGGAGCTAGCTTCTACTAGCATGTCTTCTAGTTCACCGAACATAGCTGACTCAAAAGAGGCGCCAATTTTTTTGGCGTAAGATGGTGAAGTGGGTGCTACCAAGACGTCATATTTGCTGAATAATTCTTTATAATTTTCTAGGTAAAGAGTGCGAACTTTTTGGGCCAAATTGTAATATTTATCAGCATAGCCTTTGGTCAAAGTATAGGTGCCAAGCATAATACGGCGTTTGCTTTCATCGCCAAAGTGACTTCGATCATTGCCATAACGAATGCCGTCATATCTGGCTAAGTTACTGCTTACTTCAGCACGCTGAACCACAGTGTAAACGCCAATGGCATGATGAGGATCCATAGCTTGGGCAATTTCGACTTCTGCCCCCAATTCTTTGAGAATTTCGAGTTCTTTAAGTAGTTTTTCGTTTGTTTCGCCGATTTCTCTGACATCTTGATAAATTACACCAATTTTCATGCCTTTGATACTTTGACCAAGAAAACTAGTGAAGTCAGGAGCTTTTTCTTGATTACAGGTGCCATCTTTTTCGTCTGGACCAGCAAAAGAATTGAGTAAAATACAGGCATCTTCAACAGTTTTAGTAAGTGGTCCTGGACTATCAGTGGAAGAGGCCATGGAAACCACACCAAAGCGACTGACTCTGCCATAACTTGGTTTAAGTCCAACTACGCCACACCAAGCGGCAGGCTGTCTAATAGAACCAGCTGTTTCACTACCGATTGCCGCGATACTCATATCTGCTGCAATGGCGGCGGCGCTGCCGCCGCTAGAACCTCCTGGCAAATGCTCTGGGTTGCGAGGATTTAGAGTACGACCAAAATCACTGGTTTCGGTGGATGAACCATGAGCCCAAGCATCCATATTGGTTTTGCCATAAATGATGCCACCATTTACTTGTAATCTCTTGGTGACTGTAGATTCATAAGTTGGCATAAAACCCTCCAAAACTTTGGAGGAAGCTGTGGTGGGCAAGCCAACAGTACAAAAATTATCCTTGACCGCAATTGGCAAGCCACGCAGTGGTTTGTCACTGGCAGCTTTGGCTTGATTCAAAGCTTCTTTATTGGTACTTAGATAAATATTTAGTTTGGAATTCTCTGCTTCACAAGCTTGATCGACTGCTTGATAAATTTCCTCAATTTTGACTTCTTTTTTATCTAAGGCATCAATGCTCTCTTTGAGAGTGAGTTGATTGAGTTTCATGATTAGTTGTCCTTGTTTTGTAAAACGTATGGCACCACAAAATAACCTTTGTAAGTCACTTTGGCATTGGCGAGAGCTTCTTTTTGGCTGAAGCTATTTTTTTCTTTAGCAATGTCTTCACGCAAAACATTTTTGAAACCAGTCACCTGGTGTGTAGTTTTAACTTGTGAAACATCGGCTTTTTTAAGATTATCAACCACTTCCAAAGTTTCACTAAAAGCTTTGGCTAAGGTTTGACTTTCCTCTTCACTAATAGGAATATTGGCTAATTTGGCAATATGTTTGACTTGGGTGTTATTAACTGACATATATCTTGATTCAGTTGCTTAGTTTAGCACAAATTTATTCTTAATTTCGGCTCATTTCTCTTAGAACAGCTATTCTTTCTGCGACTGGTGGATGAGTGTTGAAAAGCTTTGCAAAAGCATGAATTGCTCCTTTGGTATTTTTGAGCGGATCACTGATGTATAGGTGCGCAGTAGCTTTATTTGCTGCTTCAAGTGGCTCAGTGTCGGCAGAAATTTTTTCTAAGGCTTTAGCCAATCCTTCTGGATTTTTGGTCATTTCTACTCCACTGGCATCAGCGAAGAATTCTCGACGACGTGAGATAGCGAGTTGAATTAATTGAGCAATAATTGGGGAAAGAATAGCCAAAACAATGGCTAAAATAGCAATAATCGCTTCAATTTTATTGTCATCACTGTCTCCACTCCTTCTGCGGCGTCTACCCCAGAAAGAATTACGCAGCATCCAGTCTGCCAAAAGAGCGATTAGTCCCACTAGTACAGAAACAATTGACATAAGTAAGATGTCATAATTTTTAATATGACTCAATTCATGAGCAACAACAGCTTCGATTTCACTGCGATTGAGCCTAGTTAGTAGGCCAGTAGTGGCGCAGACGACGGCATGCTCCGGATCTCTTCCAGTGGCAAAAGCATTCATAGCAGTATCTTCAATCACAAAGAGCTTAGGCATTGGCATTTTTTGACCAAGGCAGATGTTCTCAGTAACAGTGTAAAAATCAAAAAATTCTTGACGCTTTGCTTCTCTTGCTCCTGAAATAGTCAGAATGATTTTGTCACTGTAGTAATAGCTAAAAAATGATGTTCCACCAGAAAAAATCAGAGCCCAACCAACTAGGCTAAGTGGATAATCAAAACCTCTAGCCATAATGTAGGTGGCGACAGTAATAAAAGCGATAAAAAAAGCCACAATCAAAAAAGAGCGTTGCTTATTTTTTGCGACCAACTGGTAATGAGTCATATTTCTAATATCTTAGAGATTAACTTTTGGACTTTTGGTTTCTTCACTACTGACCTCCAAATGTGAACCCATATCTGGAGTGACTAAACCCTTTTCTTCTTTGAAACCAAACATATTGGCAATCAAATTAGATGGAAAAACGACTAGCTTTTCGTTGAAGTCTTGAGATAAATCAATAACACTACGGCGAGCGTAGCTTAATTTGTCTGCGGTATCAGTGAGTTCGTCCATAAATTTGGTAATAGTTTCATTGGCTTTGAGCTCAGGATTGCTTTCGACCACTACTTGAATTTGTGGTAACAAATTTTGAATCTTGGAGACAGCTTGATCGATGTCTTTGGCTGAGCCAGAACTATCTGCTTTGGCAACAGATTGACGAGCTTCGGTTAGCATCTTGTAGATACCCTCTTCATGTTTAAGCTGACCTTTGACGGCAACTTCCAGGTTTGGAATTAAACCAGCTTGGCGTTTGAGTTGATTGCCAATTTCTTGAATACTGGCTTTGATTTGAGTCTTGAGGGTTTGTAGGGAGTTGTAAACGCCAACAGCGTAAAGAACGACAAGGGCCAAAATAATAAGTGGTAAAAACATCATAAGATCCTTTTTTACTTATATTAGATTTTGATTATAGCACCTTGCTTTTGAAAGTAACTGCTGACAAAGTGTGTTTTTTTAGATATAATAACTTCTCTTAACAAACAGAAAATGGCCTCGTGGTGTAGTGGTTAACATGTCTCCCTGTCACGGAGAAGATCGTCGGTTCGATCCCGATCGAGGTCGCCATTAAAAGACGTCAGCAATGACGTCTTTTTTTAGTCCTATAATAATTGACTTTTTGCCATTTTTTTGCTATGATACTGTCTTCTTCGACAGAGTGGCTGCGGGCTTTTCAGCCTGCAATTATTCCTAGAGGAAGCTCTTTCTACATGCTGGATCTTTGTAAAAAACTGCGAGGTGAAACTATGCAAAATACAGATCCAAAAGATCATTTCTGCCAGGAAGATGGTAATACTGGTCGCTGCATTGTATGCGGCGATAAAATGCCAACCCAACCAAAAGATCATTTCTGCCAGGAAGATGGTAATACTGGTCGCTGCATTGTATGTGGCGATCCGATGCCCTCTTAATCAACCCAACCAACATGTAGATGGAAAAGAAAGCTCAGGCTAGTCCTGGGCTTTTTCCTTTTATTAAGGTTTTTTCTTTCTTTTTTGATATATAATTTCCCTTAAAATACATTAAAAATATAACGCGACCGTAGTTCAGCGGTAGAATGCCAGCTTCCCAAGCTTGAGGTGAGGGTTCGACTCCCTTCGGTCGCTCAGAAAATATTTCAGCAAAGCTGAATATTTTTTGAGAGAGCGAGTGAAAGAAGACACAAGCAGAGGGTTCTGCCGCAAAGCGAAGCGTGGCTAATACCCGCAGGGTGGACTCCCTTCGGTCGCTCAGAAAATATTTATGCCAAAGTAGCTCAGTTGGTAGAGCAACGGTATCGTAAACCGTCGGTCGTGGGTTCGACTCCCACCTTTGGCTCAAGTTAAGTAATAAGCAAATTGTGCTAATATAAAGTTATGTTCAATTCTCGTCGCTATTCCTCTATTTATGATAAAAAAACATTAGCTACTTCTCGTTTAGCCAAAAGAGAAAAAAGCCAAATAGAAAAACAAACTTTTTCTTACATTTTTTTTGGTATTGTGATTCTCTTGTTTTTTATCTTTTTCTTAGTGCCAAACCTAATCAAGTTGTTTTTTGCAGTGATTGATAAAGAATCTCCTTTTGTGGAAAAGGACACCGTTCCTCCCCAAGTACCAATTTTGTCTGCCAATCCTGTTGAAGCCACTTATTCTGCCACCTTAAACCTGAAGGGTTTTGCTGAACCAAAAAGCAAGATAGTGTTTTTGCTTAATGCAGCTAAAAGTGCGGAGGTTCAGGCTGGCGAAGATGGGCAATTTGAATATGAGTTGTCTTTGGCAGATGGAGCCAATGAGCTTTCTCTTTTTGGCGTAGATGAGGCAGGTAACGAGTCTTTGAAAACCAAAACTTATTTGATTGCTAAAGATTCAGAAGCACCTTCTCTAGAAGTCGAAGAACCAAAAGATGGCAGTGTAATTGAGCTCAAGAAAAATCGCACCACTTTGATTAAGGGTAAGACGGAACCGTTTGCCAAAATTATGATGAATGATCGTTTGCTTCTTGCTGACAAAGACGGCAATTTTTCCACCAATTATTATTTAGCTGAGGGTAAAAACGAGCTTAAATTTATTGTCACAGATAAAGCAACAAATAAAACAGAGCGCACGATTGAAGTTGAATTTAGACTCTAATCTTTTTCTATTGTTAGACAGAAACCAAAGAAAATCAAAACGACAAAGCTTTGAGTAAGGTTGTTATTAAACATTGCATTGGTGAGTAGACTTGTAAGTAAAATCCAATTTTCTTTTTTGCCAGCGCGCATAATTTGCCAAATAAAAATAGCAAATATAAATGAACCAATAATTCCCAAATTGCTTAGTAAGAACACTAGTAAATTATCGGCAAAATGGGAATGACTTGGAATATTGTCGACAGTTTGTCTATTTTGGTTTGGTACAAATAAGCCCTGACCAACTAACCACTGTGCTCCTTTTATGTTTTTCAGAATTTCCTGATCATTGCTAACGCGAGCCACAGCAGAAGTAGTGCGTAGTAAATTGACTCCATCTCCACCGCTATTCTTTGGTAAAAGTGGCAAACTGCATAGGAAAACAATAGTAATTGTTGCAAGTATTTTTTTAGTATTTTTATTGGCGATTAGAAATGCTACTAAATTACTAAGCAGAAAAGCTAAATACGATGATCGTGAATAAGTTAGTAACAATCCAAGAGCAAAAAAGAAAATTAGTAACCAGTTTTTTTTCTTTTGCCACAAATAATAGTTAAGGTTAAAAACAAAAATTAAACCAGTAAAAGCTGGATCTAAGATGGTGCTAGTCAATCTATAAAAATGATCATCGTAACCAGAATAAATTAAAAATCTTAAATCAGGTAAAAATAAATACTGTACAAAACCAAGAATAAGAATGTCTAAAGAAATCACTTTCCATAGCCAATTTTGTTTTGGAAGTTTTTTGTTGAGCAAGTAAACAAAAAAAACATAACTAATGAAACGAGTCAAATATAGAATTGCTTTAAAATCAAAGCGATTTTGCAATAAAGCCAATATCCAAGAGATAATTATTGAGCCAGTAAACAAAAAAAAGATTTTTTTATGATTTTCTTCTATTTTTTTTGCTTTTTTTTGAATTTTTTTTCTTTGCATAATTGCAGAAAAAAGTTCTTTGAGCAAAAATCCTACAATTAATAAATCATGCAAATAAAAAGCGATACTATTGGTAACTTGAATACGCTGCAATTGTCCTAATGAAATCAGGAAGATGAAAGCGATTAAAAAAAATTGCATATTATTCTAAACTCTTTTTTGCTCCAAATAGAGCAATTGGCAAAGCAATAATTCTGGCTAGCAAAATACCTGTAACAGCTCCGATCAAACCATGACCCTTTCCAAGAAAAATAATTCCCGCAATCATTAAAGACAGGGAAACAGTCATGTGTAAATTAAGATAAAGATACTTTTTTTTGGCAATAATTAAAGAGTAAGTCATGTTGGCAATAGTGTGAATCAAGCCTGCAAAAGTGAGGATGCGTAAAATTTCAATTGCATCTAACCATTTTTCTCCAAGCAAGAATTTGATTAATAATTCTGGGAAAAAAAGTAAAGGTATGGAAACGATAGAGGTAATTAGCAGAGTTGAAATCATTGATTTATAGAAAGCACGACGCAAGCGACCCTTTTCATGCTCTTCTGTCATCTTGGTAAAGATAGGGATAACACCATGATAGGCAGATTTGGAAAGTTCGTAGTTAGCTTTATGACTGAGAGCATAGGCATTGTGGTATATGCCCAATTTGTAAGTGCCAACAATTTTGCCAAGTAAGAAATCATCAACATTGTCATTGAGATAATTAAGAATGCTACTCAAACTTAACCAACGAGCGTTTTTGAAAATTATTTCTCCACGACTTTTAATGTAATGGAAACTTGGCTTTTCTCTAAGCATTAAGAAGGAAAGCAGCACTTCAAAAAGTGCACCAATGATTACTCCCAAGCAAAGTGCCCAGACAGAATGAGTCAAGAATGCTAAAGCAATTTGTGCCAAAGTTTCTATAAATAAACGTGCAGCACCGTAAAAACTATCTCTTTGAAATTGAAAATTTTTTTGCCAACTAACAATGGCAGGATTGATAAAACCTTTAATTATTGGTACCAAGGCAACAATGCTAATCATTGGAAAAAGACTTGGCTCGTTGTAGTAATTACTCATAAAGTAACCAAGACCAATCATCAAAGAACCGATCACAAAACCTCTAATAATGGCAATCACAAAAGCAGTGTCCAAAAAATATCTGATTGGTTGTTTGGATTGCAACATGGTGATGTTTACACCAGTTTGAGTAATGCTCTCTGTGGTACCAAGAGCAATCATAATTAGGGAGAATAAACCAAATTGTTCTGGACTAAGTAGTCTCGCTAAGATAAAAATTTTAAGAAAACTTAAACCAGTGGTAAAAACCTTTTCCAAAGTTTGCCAACTGAAACCAGCGATAGCATGTTTTTGATAACTCACAAACCCTATTCTAGATGAGGACTGCTAGTGCTTGCAAGCCACCTTATAAAAGTAGTAATATTCCTCTATCTATGAGCAGTTCTTTTGAAAAAATTGGTGCCACTTTTTTAGATCTAATTGAAACAATGGCAATTTCTTTTTCTATTTTTTTAGTGGTTTATTTGTTTTTTTTACAACCACATCAGGTCAACGGTCAATCAATGGTGCCAAATTTTCAGAGTGGCGAGCATGTTTTGACTGATAAAGTAACTTTCAAGATGCGTAACCCACAAAGAGGTGAAGTGGTAGTTTTTCATGCCCCTCCAGAAGCTCATTGTCCAGAAGGCACAGGATGTGACTTTATCAAAAGAGTTTTAGGAGTTCCCGGTGATACAGTTGGAGTCAAAGACAATGCTATTTGGGTTAATGGTAATAAATTGCCAGAACCATATATTCCTGAGGATTATGTGATTTTGCCAGGAAATGCTACCAAAGGCAAAGATGTTTATTTAGGCCCAAATGAGTATTTTGTTTCTGGTGACAACAGGCCATACTCTAGTGATTCCAGAGCTTGGGGTGCAATTACCAAAGATATGATTGTTGGTCGCGTTTTTTTCCGCTATTGGCCAGTAACTGCAATTAGTCCAATCGGTAAAGCTAGTTATCCCAGTCCATTTTAAATAATTCTCTTTCCAGTTTGATGGCTTTTTTCACGTTGAATTTATCTATTTTGGTGCGGCGCAATCCAATAACTGTGGCGCCGCAGCCTAAATCTATGCCTAGATCATGAACCAAAGAACGAATATAGGTGCCGCTTGAACAAGATACATTGAGTTGGCAAGTTATTTGTTCTTTTTTCACGTCTTTTTTGAAATTTTTAAGAGTAATTTTTTTGATTTTAATTTGGTGAGTTGGCAAATCAACAATTTGTCCTTTTTTGGCTTTTTGATAAAGTTTTTGTCCATTTATTTTGATGGCTGAAAAAATAGGGACAACTTGATCAATTTGACCTTTGAATTTTTTGATGCTTTTTTGTAAGTCTTTTTTACTCAATTCTTCGTATTCTGTCCACTTTTTTTGTTGAAGGATTTTGCCAGCCACATCATAAGAGTCAGTTTCTGTTCCAAACAAAACTTCAACTTGATAATCCTTATCTTTTTTTAAATAAGTTGCTTGATTTCTAGTGAATTCTCTACCAACTAAAATTATTAATAAACCTGAAGCTATTGGATCAAGTGTGCCGCAATGCCCTACTTTTTTGATACCACTTTTTCTGCGGAAATAACTGACCACATCATGGCTACTTGGACCGCTGGGTTTATCTACCAAATAAAGACCTGGTCTAACGTTTGGTTTTATGTCTGGCACGTTTAGCATTATAACCCTTCGTGATAGAATTAATTTGATCATGAATCTAGAACAACTTTTTACTCAGCATTTTCCTGGCTATAATTTTTTGTTTAATTATTCTTTGCAAAATAAAAGTTATTTCAAGATTGGTGGCCCTGCTGAAGTTTTTTTTGCCGCCAAAAAAGCACAAGAAGCAATCGATCTTTTAGTCTTCTGTAAAGAGAAAGATATTCGTTTTACCATAATCGGAGGAGCTAGCAATGTAGTAATTGCTGATGAGGGAATTTCAGGTTTAGTTTTGAGCTTGGATTTTGCTGATTTTTCCGTTATTTCTGAAACAGATCAAGATTTATTAATTCGTGCAGAAGCAGGTATAAAAACTGCTAATTTAGTAGGTAAGGCAGCTGCCCTAGGTGGTAGTGGTTTGGAAGGTTTTATTGGTGTTCCTGGAGTTTTGGGAGGAGCAATTTATAACAATGCTCATTATCTTAAAGCTTTGATTAGTGATGTAATTGTAGAAGTTGAAGCATTTGATTTAGAAAGTAATAATATTATCAATATTTCACGTGAAAAATGTGAGTTTGCTTATGAGCAATCTATTTTTCAAAAAAACAAAAACTTCATCATATTTTCCGCAACTTTTGCATTAAAAAAAATTTCTCCAGATCAAGTCAAGCAATTGGTCAGGGATTCAATCGCTAAACGTGAAAAGACTCAGCCTCTGGATCTCCCCAGTTGTGGTTGTGTTTTTCAAAATCCAGCCAATACCGATGGCTTGCGCCAGCTTTTTCCTCAATTCGCACAATTAGAATTTGTGCCCGCTGGTTTCTTAATTGAAGCGGCAGGACTAAAAGGAATCAAAGAGGGAGATATTCAAGTTAGTGAAAAGCATGCGGCTTTTTTTGTCAATTTGGGTCATGGTACTGCCAAAGATGTAGTTAAATTGGTTGAGAAAGTCAAGGCTGTCGTTTTAGAGAAATTTGGTGTTATTCTAAAAGAAGAAATTTTTTATTTAAAGTAATTAGAAAGAAATAGCTTATGAGCAAGGCAAGTTTTGTAGTTACTGGTGGGACTCCTCTTTATGGTTCTGTTAGAGTTGGCGGAGCCAAAAATGCCTCATATAAGTTAATGATTGCTGCTTTGCTTGGTAGTAAAGAAAGTCGTTTATTAAATTTACCAGATATTTCCGATGTTGATTTGGTGGCGCAAATTATCAACGAGTTGGGAGCCAAGGCTTATCGTGTGGGTGAACGTACTTTTTTTATTGATACTCGTAATTTGCGTTTTCACGCTGTTCAAGCCAAGCATGGCGAGCAATCTCGCGCTTCTACTCTATTTATTCCTGTACTATTGGCAAAATTTGGACATGCCGAGGTGCCTCTTCCTGGTGGAGATAAAATTGGTAAGCGTCCTCTAGAACGTCACATGATGGGTTTGGAAATGATGGGCGCAAAATTTGACCAAGAGAATGGAATTTTGAAAGCTAGCTGCAAAGAATTAAGAGGTTGCACCTATCGTTTTGAAAAAAATACTCACACCGGTACAGAAACTCTAATTATGGCAGCAGTTTTAGCCAAAGGTAAAACTATTTTGGAAAATGCTGCTGAAGAGCCAGAAATTGATGATCTCATTTCATTTCTAAATCAAATGGGCGCCAAAATTCGTCGTCGCTCTTTCCGTAAAATTGAAATTGAGGGAGTTGAAAGTCTGGGTGGTGCGATTCATAAAATTATGCCTGATCGCAATGAGGCAGTTAGCTATGCTTGTGCCGCTATAGCTACTAAAGGTGACATCGTAGTAGAAAACGCCAGACACAAAGATCTCAAGGCTTTCTTAGATAAATTAGATGAAATTGGAGCTGGTTATGAAATTGGTGATTATGGCATTCGTTTTTACTACAAAGGTCAATTGACCGCGACTGATTTGGAAACAGAGATCCATCCTGGTTTTATGACTGATTGGCAACCTCTTTTTGCTACTCTACTTTGTCAATGCCATGGTGAGAGTATTATTCATGAAACAGTGATGCAAAATCGCTTCCAATATGTTGAAGACTTGCGCGCTATGGGAGCTAAGATCGAATATTTTAATCCAACTATTAAGAATCCTGATGCTTTTTATAATTTTAATTGGCGCGATCATAGTGAGGCTGATCATCATGCAATCCGTATTTTTGGACCAACTGATTTTGTTGGTGGTGAGTTTACCATTCATGATTTGCGTGCTGGAGCCACTATTCTCTTGGCCGCCATCGGTGCCAAAGGTAAAACTATTTTGCATAATATTGAACAAGTAGAGCGTGGTTACCAAAAAATCGATGAGAAATTGATTTTGATGGGTGCTAAGATAGAAAGAGTTAATTAAGGAACTTTATGGGATCACTAGCGCTTTTTTTGGGAATTTTAATTTTTTCTTTTACTTTGACTAGCGGCGCAGTGGTGCCATTTATTAATTTACTTTATCAATTGCGTTTTCGTCGTGCCAATCAAGAAACCTTAGATGCTTTTGGTAAAAGAACACCGATTTTTGATAAATTTCATTCTAGTAAAGCTGGGGTGCCAGTGGGCGGTGGTCTTTTGGTTGTAATTATTGTTTCTTTGTTTTTTGCCCTGATGGTTCCAACCCTTAAATATTTTGGGATTGAAGTTACCAGTATTCATCGTAATAGTCAGGCTGAGATCAATGTTTTATTCTTCACTTTTTTATCATTTGCGATTCTTGGGCTTTATGATGATATTAAGAAGTTTTTTCGCTTTGATGATAGCAAGTTTTTTGGTTTGAAGATGCGTCAAAAATTAATTTTGCAAATTATTTTAGCGACTGTTATTGCTTGCATGATTTACTTCCAATTGGAAATATCAATTTTACACATTCCTTTTGTAGGTACTTTTAGCTTAGGCTATTTTTACATTCCTTTTGCTGCTTTTGTAATTGTTGCTTTTGCTAATGCAGTCAACATCACTGACGGCTTGGATGGTTTAGCTGCTGGCTTGCTTTTATTTTCTTTGTTTGGGTTGTGGATTTTGTCCTCCACAATTTTGGATATTCCGCTATCTGTTTTTATTGCTCTTTGGCTTGGTTCTTTGATTTCTTTCTTGTACTTCAATGTTTTTCCAGCCAGAATTTTTATGGGTGATGTTGGATCTATGGCTTTTGGAGCCACTTTGGCAGTGATTGGTTTGTTGCTTGGCAAGGTTTTAGCCTTAGTTATTATTGGTTTTATTTTTGTAGCTGAAATTTTCAGCTCTTTACTTCAATTATTTTCAAAAAGATATTTTAAGAAGAAAATTATACCTGCTGCTCCACTGCACCTCACTTTTCAAGAGCGAGGTTGGCCTGAGCCAAAAATTGTCCAAAGAGCTTGGTTGTTGCAAATAATGTTGACTATTTTTGGGGTGTGGCTGGCAGTAATTTAAAATATTCATGTCATCTAGTTCAAAAATTTTCTTGACTTTACTAACAATCCTATCTTTGATTGGTTTATTTTTTGTTTTTGAAGCTTCCACAGTTGAGAGCTTTAAGCTTTTTGGACATCAGTATTATTTTTTTAGGCAGCAAGCACTTTGGTTGGTTTTGTCTTTTGTTGTTATGTTTGTAGTAAGCAAATTTAAAGTGGGTTTTTTTGAAAAATATGCCTTGCCAATTTATTTTTTTGGTATTTTGCTTCTTTTTTTAACTTTAATTCCTGGAATTGGTTTGAAACTAAATGGGGCTCGTCGTTGGATTATTTTGCCTTTTGGAACATTGCAAACAGTTGAAGTTTTCAAATTTGCCATCATTAATTTTTATGCTTGGCTTTTGGCTAAAAAATTAAATATTATTAGTTTTTTATTTTTTCTTTTTTGGCCAGTGCTTTTAATTTTATTGCAACCAGACTTTGGTTCTTTGATGGTTTTGGTGGCCAGCAGCATTATCATGTATTTTTTAGCCGGAGGACCAATTAAATTTTTAACAATGCTGTTTGCTGGTGGTTTTTTGTTGGGGCTACTTATTGTGATATTTAGTCCCTATCGAAGAGACCGTTTGATGACTTTTCTAAATCCAGAAGAAAATGTGCAGGGCGAATCCTACCATGTACGCCAAATCACTTTGGCTTTGGGGGGTGGCTCTTGGTTTGGTCGCGGTATTGGTAATTCACAACAAAAATATTCTTATGTTCCAGAAGCTAGCAGTGATTCTATTTTTGCAATTGTGGCAGAAGAGATTGGTTTTATCGGTTCATTGTTTATTATTTTTTTGTTTGTTGGTTTTTTTGTTAGCGCAAATTTGATGGTGCGCAATAAAGTTTTGGAAAGCTATGACTATTTGCTTTTTTATGGAATTTTGAGTTGGATTGCCATCCAATTGCTTTTTAATTTGTCTGCCGTGGTGGTTGTTTTGCCTTTAGCTGGCATGCCTTTGCCATTTTTTTCTCAAGGAGGTTCTTCTCTTTTGATGCTGTTTTTTGCAAGTGGGGTTTTACTCTCGATCACCTCACATGCTAAGATGAAGAAATGAGAATTCTGCTTAGTGGCGCTCACCTTACTCCCGCTTTAGCGATGATTGATTTTATTCAGGTCAATCATCCTGAACACGAATTATTTTTTGTTGGACGTCTTTATAGCCAAGAAAAACTTGGCCAGAAAGCGGTTGAAAAAGATGAGGTTGGCAAAAGAGGAGTTAAATTTATTCCTTTTTCTGCTGCTAAATTTGTCAATTATTCTTTACTTAATAAAATTAGCACATTCTTCACTTTTCCAAGTACGGTTGCTCGCGCTCGCAGAATTTTGATTGAAGAAAAAATTGACCTTTTTCTTTCTTTCGGTTCTTATCTGGCTGTACCGTTTGCTTTAGCTGCTAAAAGCTTGGGAATTCCTGTAATAACTCATGAGCAAACAGTGGTAATGGGCAAAGCTAATCAGTTTATTTCTACTATCGCTGATAAAGTAGCTATTTCTTATCAGGAAACGAGTCGTTATTGCAAGAGAAAAGATTTAATTTTGACAGGCAATCCCGTAAGAGCAAGATTATTTGCCAAAGATTTAAAAAGACCAGAATGGTTATCTAAAGAAGCTAAAGGAATTTTATTGATTATGGGTGGCAATCAGGGTTCATTCGTAATTAATGAAGTAATTAAAAATAATCTGAGTCAATTATTATCTAACTATTTTGTAATTCATCAATGCGGTCGAGCCAATAAGCTCAAAAATTCTTTGAAAGAGCTCGAAAATTTTAAAAAGATTTTGCCAAAATCCTTGCAGGAAAAATACTTTATTAAAGAATGGATTGAAGGTGAAGATCTATTTTGGATTTATCAGCATAGTAAATTTGCTATTTCCAGATCTGGTGCAAATGCTGTTTTGGAATTAAGCTTGGCTCCATTGCCAGCAATCTTAATTCCTTTGCCAGGAACTTACCAAAATGAACAAATGGCTAATGCCATGGTAATGCAAAAAATTAATGGAGCTTTAATTTTGCCGCAAGAACATCTAAATACTAATACCCTTATTGATAGTGTTTCTCATTTGGAAAAAAATTATAAAGAAATGCGTTTGAGTTTGGCCAAGAATCAATCTTATCAGGATGCGAGCGCAAAACTTTATCAACTTATTTTGCATGTTTATAAAGAAAAAAAACGTTTGTGAAAATTTTGCGTTTAATAATTTTTTTTGTAGTTTTGGTTGTATTTTTTAATTTTGTTTTTGTTTTTAAAAAAATTGACTGTGAAGCTGAGGGGGTTTTAATTGAAAGTGGTGTTTGTGAATCAATTAATCAAAATTTTAAAGGCAGATCTTTATTTTTTACTGATTTAGAAAATGACGAAATTTGGAATGAATTGTTGATTTCTCAACAATATAGTCAGGTTTACCAATTCAAAAAAATAAAAAAATCTCTTTCTGGTGAAGTAAAATTATTACTTTTAACTAAGTTGCCAGATTATAGGTTAATCATTGGTCAAGATCGTTATTTAATTAATCAAAACAACAAACTTAAGGACAACCAAGAGAAACTACTTTTACCAAGCATTGAATATTTAGGTGATCAAAATATTAGAGAACATGAGTATCTACGTGATGATTATCATCAGAAATTTCTTGCTTTAAGCAAAGCGCTCAAAAAATATGATATAAACACCAATAAAATTGTTTGGCAAAGTGATCAAGAGATTCATCTTTTTCTTAAAGAAACGGAAGTAATTATTGATGATTTAAAAGATTTTGATTTTCAAATTGAGAGATTGTCTGTGGTTCTCAAAGAAGATAAACTACAAGCGGTTTTACCAAATAAAAAAGTTCTTGATATGCGCTTTAATTTGCCAGTGCTCAAATAGATAGACATTGCTGGCAAAATTTTGTATAGTCTATATAAGATTTCTTGTGAAAATAAAACTATGAGCAAAGAACAAATTATCTCCGCCATTGATTTAGGAAGTGACAAATGCACTACGCTGATTTCCAGAGTGACTGAAGCTGGTAAACTGCAGGTTTTGGGTTTTTCCGTAGTCCCTTCCAGAGGAATTAAGCGTAGTATGATCATCGATTTGGAGCAAGCGCTTAATACCGTCAGTCAGGGTTTGGACGCGGCTGAGCGCATGGCAGGTTTTAGTGTCAAAAGCACCGTGGTCTCAATTTCTGGAGTACATATCAAATATAAAAATTCTAAAGGCGTAGTGGCTGTTGCTTCACCTACTCAAGATATCGCCCAAAGTGATGTTGATCGCGTCATTGAGGCAGCTAGAGCTGTTTCAATGCCACCAGACAAAGAAATCATTCATGTGATTCCTAAGGATTTTAAAGTTGATTCTCAAGATGGAGTCAAAGATCCAGTTGGTATGAAGGGAGTTCGTTTGGAGGCTGAAGCCCACATCGTAACATGTCTTAGCACAGCGATGCGCAATTTGGAAAAATGCATTGGTGACATGGGAATCAAGGTGGACACTTTTGTTTTTTCTGCTTTGGCTGCCTCACAAATTGGTTTAACAGAAACAGAAAAAGAATTAGGCGCCGTTTTGGTTGATATCGGTGCCGGCACCACCAGTATTGTTGCTTATGTTGAGGGAGCTATGGAATTTTCGGCCGTTTTGCCGATTGGTGCCAAGCATATCACTCAAGACATTGCTCTTGGCTGTCGTATTCCTATGGATGATGCGGAAAAACTCAAGCTTTATTTGACCGATAATGGCGTTGATGACATGCGCCCTCATCCAGGAGAATCAAAGGTAGATTTCACTAAGCGTAAGAAAAAATTAGATGCAATTGATCCATCAAAAGTTGGCATTGCTCACGAAGATCAGCTTTCAAAAAAAACTCTTATCAACGGCATCATGGAGCCTCGTTCTAGAGAAATTTTCCGTTTAGTGATGCAAGAGTTAGATAAAGCAGATTTGCTTTCTGGCAATAAAGTTCCAGCTGGTCTTATTTTGACGGGTGGTGGAGCAATGACCGCTTCTTTGGTCGAAGTCGCTAAAAAAGTTAGTAATTTGCCAGTGCGTGTGGCTGCTCCAGAAGAAATTGAGGGTTTAACTGAAGATATTAAGAAGCCAAATTTTGCTGTAGCCGTTGGTTTACTTGAGTATGCTCTCAAACAAGGCAATGTCACCACTGTTACTGAGGATTTCAATTGGCAAGCTCTTTTGCCAAAAGATTTGTTTAAAAATATTATTGAAAAAATCAAAAAAACTAGCAAGTCAATCTTGCCTTGATTTTTATGTTGCAGTTTGATATGTTTCTATAAGCATAAGCCTGCCAAGAAAGCCGTCACATATGGGACTCGTTAAACCTTCAAATACAACCTTTGCCAAAATCAAAGTAATCGGTGTAGGTGGTGGTGGTAGTAATGCTGTCAATTCCATGGTTTTATCAAGACAAATTAATGGTGTGGAATTTATCACTGTTAATACTGATGCTCAGGCTTTACTCACTTCCAAAGCCGAAACCAAAATGCAAATTGGTAGTAATTTTACTCGCGGTCTTGGAGCTGGTGCTGATCCAGAAGTGGGTCGCACTGCTGCTGAAGAGAGTCGTGAAAAACTCAAAGATTTATTGTTTGATACCGACATGGTTTTTATTACTGCTGGTATGGGCGGTGGTACTGGCACTGGAGCTGCCCCCATCATCGCTGAAATTGCCAAAGAAGCTGGCGCTTTGACGGTGGCTGTGGTCACCAAGCCATTTGCTTTTGAAGGTATCCGCCGTATGCAAACTGCTGATGAGGGCATTGAAGCTCTTGGCGACACAGTTGATACTTTGATTGTGATCCCCAATCAGCGCTTGCTCGAGGTAGTTGATAAGAAAATGACTTTTATTGATGCTTTCCGTTTGGCAGATAATGTTCTTGGTCAAGGCGTCAAAGGAATTTCCGATCTCATCACTGTTCCCGGTATGATCAACGTTGACTTTGCTGACGTCAAAACCATTATGGTTGACTCTGGTTCTTCTCTGATGGGCATTGGTGAAGCCTCAGGTGAAGATCGTGCAGTGGTGGCAGCTCGTATGGCTGTTTCTTCTCCTCTTCTCGAGGTTTCGATTGATGGTGCCAAAGGCATTCTATACAACATTACTGGTGGTCCAGATATGACTATGAGCGAAGTCTCAGATGCTTCGGCTGTGATTGCTGACAGTGCTGATCCAGACGCCAACATCATTTTTGGTGCCACCATCGATGAAAATATGGGTTCTAAGATTAAGATTAGTGTGATTGCCACTGGTTTTGGTGATAATTATGCTGGTTCTGGTCCAAGAGCAATGTTTGGTTCTTATGGCAGGGAATCTCGTCGTAAGATGACTGGCCCAACTGCTACTTACAAGAAGCAGGAGGAAGAAGTCAGAATTGAGCCAGAAGAAGAAAAAATCGACCGTACTCCAAGTGGTTATACTCAACCACAAATTGTGACTGCCAAACCCAAAAAAGAAGAAGAACAAGAAAGTCATAATCCTTTTGTGCGCTCTGCTCTTTTCAACTTGAGAAAAAAAGATGAACAAAAGCGCGAAGATAAAAGTGACAAAAAAGAAGATATTGATAGCGATGATGAGTTTGCAGAGTTTGATGTGCCAGCTTTTTTGAGAGATAGATAAAAAAGTGGTACAATATCACAAGTTTACAAAACCGTTCGAGCCATAATCAATGGTGAGGTGCCTGAAGAAACTTTTCATAAAAGTTGTAGACCAGGTCGGGATTAGCCCGTAATCGCTTGAATTAAGTAAAGATTTCGTAAGAAGTCTTAAAAAGCGGCTGGTACCTTTATCTTAAATAAGATAAGCCTGCTTAGAAACGAAAAGTTCGTTTTTAAGCAGGCTTTTTTGGTATTATGAAGGTATAGAAAAACATACAACATCTTTTGTAAAGGAAAAAATGAAAATCAAAGATTTTAGACAAGTGCCAAATTTTCCAGAATTAGAAAAAGAAATTTTGGAGTTTTGGGACAGAGATCAGACTTTTCAAAAATCAGTAGATCAAAGAAGCGAAGATCAATCCTTCTCTTTTTATGATGGTCCACCATTTGCCACTGGTTTGCCACACTATGGCCACTTAATGCAATCTATCATCAAAGATTTGATTCCTCGTTATCAAACCATGCAGGGCAAAAAAGTCCGTCGTGTTTGGGGTTGGGACTGTCATGGTTTGCCAGTTGAAAATATCATTGAAAAAGAACTCAAACTAGATAGCAAAAAAGACATTGAGGGTTATGGAGTGGATAAGTTTAATGAAGCCTGTCGCCAGACGGTTTTGACCTATGCAGAAGAGTGGAAAAAGACCATTCGCCGTATTGGTCGCTGGATTGATATGGACCACGCTTACAAAACTATGGATAAGGAATTCATGGAAACAGTTTGGTGGGTTTTTCGTCAGTTGTGGGATAAAGGCTTGATCTATAAGAGTCATAAATCCATGCACATTTGTCCACGCTGCGGCACACCACTTTCCAATTTTGAGGTCACTCAAGGTTACAAGGATGTCAAAGATATTTCTGTTTTTGTAAAATTTGAATTACAAAATGCTGCCTCAGCGTTAGGTGTTGATGTGGATGAGCCAATTTATGCTGTGGCTTGGACCACCACTCCTTGGACTTTACCAGGCAATGTTTTGTTGGCGGTTGGTAAAGAATTGGAGTATGCCTTGGTTAGAATTGTTGGGGAAAAAGGCCTATTAGTAGTAGCTAAAACTCGTTTAGCTGAAGTAATTGCTGACAAGGATTTTGAGTTGGTGGGAGGAGATTTCTTGGGTGCTAAATTGGTGGGTCTAACTTACCAGCCTGTTTTCCCATATTTTGCTGATTGGGCCAAGGCTTTTCGTGTGGTTGCAGGAGATTTTGTCAGCACAGAAGAAGGTACCGGCATTGTCCATATCGCTCCAGCTTTTGGTGAAGATGATTATAAAACTGGTCAAGCTGAAGGCATTGAGCTTTTGCAACATGTTGGCATGGACGGCCGTTTTATCAAGGAAGTGATTGATTTTGCTGATATGGAAGTCAAGCCAAAGGATAATCCTCAGGTTACAGATATTGAAATTATTAAATATTTAGCTGCTTCTGGGGCACTTTTCGCCAAGAAGAAAATTGAACACAGTTATCCACATTGTTGGCGTTGCGATACTCCCTTGCTTAATTACGCTACTGATAGTTGGTATGTCAAAGTGAGCGCTTTCAAGGATCAATTGCTGGCTAATAACGAGAAAATTAATTGGCAGCCAGACCATATTAAACATGGTCGTTTTGGCAAATGGTTGGAGGGTGCCAGAGATTGGGCTATTTCTCGCAATCGTTATTGGGGCACTCCTTTACCAATTTGGGAAAGTGAAAATGGAGACTTTATTTGTGTTGGTTCTATTGAAGAATTAGAAAAACTTTCTGGTCAAAAAGTGAGTGATTTACACAAACACATTGTTGATAAAATCACTTTTGAAAAAGATGGCCAAACTTATCGTCATATCCCAGAGGTTTTAGATTGCTGGTTTGAATCTGGCTCGATGCCTTATGGCGAATTGCATTATCCATTCAATAATCAAGAAGCTTTTAAGCGTTCTTTCCCAGCCGATTTTATTTCTGAGGGTCAAGATCAAACGCGTGGATGGTTTTATACCTTGCACGTTCTAGCCACTGCTCTCACTCTCGGCAGTGAAAAAGAAACCAGTTCTTTTAAAAATGTGATGTGCACTGGCCTAATTATGGCTGAAGATGGCAAAAAGATGAGCAAGCGCCTCAAAAATTATCCAGAGCCAGGCGCAATTTTGGAAAAGTATGGTGCAGATGCCTTGCGCCTTTATATGATGTCCTCACCTGCAGTCAAGGCAGAGACACTGAATTTTGCTGAAAAAGATGTGGCCAATTTGCGTCGCCGCGTTTTTGTAATCTGGTGGAATGTTTTGGCTTTTTATAAATCATTTGCTCAGCAAGAAGCCGGTTTCTTCGATCTTGCTGCCGGCGAAATGCCAAAGGACTTATTGGATCGTTGGATTTTGAGTCGTTTGCAAAGTGTCATTAGAGAGCTCAAGCAAAATCTCGATGCTTATGATGTGATGAAGGCTAGTCGTTTATTAGCACCATTCATTGATGAGCTTTCTACCTGGTATTTACGTTTGAGTCGCGAACGTCTCAAGATAGAAGACAACCAAGAAGTTAGTCAAGTTTTTGCCACTGTAATTTATGAATTAGCCAAGGCTTTTGCTCCGGTGGTGCCATTTTTTACTGAATTGATTCATCATAATATGATTGATGAAAATAGCTCTATTCATTTGCAGGTCTTCCCAGAATATCAAGCTAAGTTTTTTGATTCAAAATTAGAAGCAGCAATGACTACTGTTCGTAAAATTGTTGAACTTGGTCATAGTTTACGTAGAGATAAACAACTTAAGGCTCGTCAACCTTTAGCTAGTCTCAAAGTAAATGGTTATGCTGATTTGGAATACAAAAATGAATTAGAAGTATTGCTACTAATGGAGCTTAATGTTAAAAAAGTTGAATGGCTAGATCAATCTGGAGATTTAAAAGTAGATTACGATTTTGTTTTGACTGATGAGTTACGAGCAGAAGGTGAAGCAAGAGAGATTATTCGCTCTATTCAAGATCAGCGTAAAGAAGCGATGCTAGATATCAATGAAGTTATTGAGATAGAGCTAGCTTCTTGGCCAGAGGCTTTTACTAAAGAAATCGAAGAAAAAACCAATACAAAATTAATTAAAAAAGTTTAATGCGTAAGTATTTTTTGTTGGGCATTTTATTTCTTTTTACTGTTTTGTCGTTGACGACTATTCGTAGTATTGTGCCAGAATTGCTTTATAAACAAGGAATTTCTTTCATTCTGGCATTTATGGTCTTTTTAGTTGCTTGGAATTTGCCATTTGAGTTGCATCTGAGTTTGAGTAAGTGGTTGTATTTTGGCCTAATTTTTTTACTTTTTTTCCTTTTACTTTATGGCAAAATTACCAGAGGTATTTCTGCTTGGTTGGTTTTACCATTTGGTTTTAAATTTCAGCCTTCTCAATTGGCTGTGCCGGTCACAGCTTTATATTTAAGTAGTTTTTTTGGTAAAGAAAGAAATTTTACTTGGTTTTTGTTAATAAAAACTTTATTTATTATTGCTTTGCCAGCAATTTTAATTTTGCTAGAACCAGATTTTGGAACCGTTCTAGTCTTTGCAGCAAGCATGATGGTTTTTCTGTTTTTTAATCGTTTGAACTGGCAACAGTTTTTATCTTTATTTTTGCTAGGTTTTCTTGGCTTATTGAGTTTGTGGTTTTTTGTTTTCAAAGATTATCAGAAACAGCGCTTGATGAGTTTTCTGCATTTACAACGCACGAGTGTTGTCGCCATCAAGGAATCAACAAAAGAAAGCAACAGTGCTTATAATGCTAGGCAAGCTCTTATCGCTGTTGGTAGTGGCAAGTTTTTTGGGAGAGGCATTGGTCAAGGGGTTCAATCGCATTTGCGTTTTTTGCCAGAAAGACAAACTGATTTTATTTTTGCTTCATTTTCTGAAGAATGGGGCTTTGTGGGTGCTTTTTTTCTCCTCACGCTTTATTTCCTTTTGCTTTTTTTTCTTTTGTATGTGGCACATGGTATTGAGGATTTCCAAAAAAGAATTTATTTGCTTGCAATTTTTTTGATGTTCTTGGTACAAATTTTTATCAACATTGGTATGAATTTGGCGATTTTGCCAATTACTGGCATTACTTTACCATTTTTGTCCTATGGCGGCAGTAGCGTAATTTCTTTATTTTTTGCACTTGGAGTGGCAGCTTCAATTATTAATAATTTTAGAAAAAAAGCTCTTCACAGTTTCTATTAATTTTGTATGTTCTTTTTCTCCTAAGTCTGATATAATTCAACCTCGTTATGTCAAAGTACGCAATCATTCAATTACAAGGCAAGCAATACCAAGTCAGCGAAGGTGACACTTTTTTGGTCGATCAACTCGATAAAGAAGCTGGCAGCAAATTCGATGTTACTGATGTTTTATTAGTTGTTGAAGGCTCAGAGCGCAAAATTGGTCAACCAATTGTTGAAGGTGCTAAAGTTTCTTGTGAATTAGTTTCCAATCAAAGAGGCGAAAAAATTCGTGTCGCCAAATATAAGTCTAAATCTAGATACAGAAAGGTGCATGGTCACCGTCAGTATCAGAGCACTGTTAAAATTCTTAAGATTGCTTAAAAATTTTAAGTGGTGCTTGATCGCCTGCTATGTCCAATTTTTTAATTCTTTTTGGCAACACCACTCTCTTATCCAAGCTAGAGTTTGAGTCTTTGTATCCAGGTCTAAATTTAAAACAATTAGATGAACATCTTTTTCTTTTTGCAGCAGAAAATGCCGTGGCAGAAAAAATGATGGACATCTTAGGCGGCACAGTCAAGCTTTACGAAGTTGTTAAAGAATTCTCTAATCAGATTTCAGATAAAGAATTGATTGAAGAAATTGTGGCTTTTTTACTTAATCAAAGTAATGAGCCTTACTTTAGTTTGACTCAAATTGGCAAAGGTCAGCGTTCCATTAGTAATGCTGATATTAAAGATTTGATCAAAGAAAACGGCAAAAAAGCTCGTTATTTTTCCAGTAATCCAAGCGAAAGTGCTTTGCTTTCTCACAAAAGTAGAGCCACTGAATTATTGACTTTTAATACCATGCAAGAAGGCAAGCTGCTTTTGGCTTCTATCAAGGGTGTGCAAGATATCGATGATTGGACCAATCGCGATCGCAATAAGCCTTATGCTGATCGCAAAAAAGGTATGTTGCCACCAAAAGTGGCTCGTATGATGATCAATATTGCTCTTGGTGTTTGGCAGCAAAAAAAATCTGGTAAGCCCATGCTTTATGATCCATTTTGTGGCACAGGTACTGTTCTACTTGAGGCAGGCATGAGAGATCTCGCCGTTCATGGTTCTGATATAGATCAAAAAGCAGTTTTTGGTAGCAGAGATAATATGGAATGGTTTAAGCAAGAATATGGCAGAGATATTACTAGCAAAATTTTTTATATGGATGCCAGTCATATCAATCCGGAAGAATTTACTAGCAAAATTGATTTATTGGTAACAGAGCCATTTCTTGGCAAACAAACTCCTCATGATGGTGAATTAGCCAATGTTTTTAAGGGTTTGGAGAAAATGTACTTAGGCTCTTTTAAATCATTTACTAGTATCTTAAATGATGGAGCTGTAATTGCTATTGTTTTTCCAAGAGTGCAATTAAGCAAAAGAACTTATTCTCTTGAGGGTTTAATTGACAAATTGAAGGCAAAAGGATACAATCTTTTGGTCGATCCGGTCCTCTATGCTCGAGAAGGAGCAAGAGTTGCTAGACAAATTTGTTTGTTTAGTTACAGTCGTCAAACAAATAATACATAAAAAAGGTCAAAATATATGGCACACGTCAAAGGTTCAGGTAGCGTTAATCAGCATTCACAAGGCGCCCGTCACGGTAAGCGTTTTGGTATCAAAAAATATGCTGGTGAAAAAATTTCTGTTGGTCAAATCATTGTTCGTCAAAAAGGCGCCAAATACAAAGCCGGCAAAGGTGTTGCTTTTGGTCACGACTGGACTGTTTTTGCTATGATTGAAGGTGTAGTTAAATTCACCAAAAAATTTGGCAAAACTGTCGTCAACGTTGTAAAGAGTTAAATTCTCTAGATTTTTCAGATTGATTTCATGAGCAGAATAATAGAAGCTTCAAATAGAAGTAGTGGTGATTGGTTGCCTGGTGTAAGAAATTGCATCAACAGGGCTATTCCTTGTGGCAATCCTCTTTGCGCAGATGAGGCAATGCGTAGTGGTGCAATTGAAAGTGGAGCCGGACAAGAAACACATGGGTCAATTCAAGCAATGAATCATGCAATCAAAATAGCAATGAATTGTGAAGATGGTGGCAACTGTCCTCTTGAGAGAATTGGCTTGGGAGACAGAGAAACTGTTCTGAAAATTATTCAAGCGAATCACGCTGAAAATTAATTTTTTCCAATTTTAGCAAAAATATTTTAATTTCGTGAAAAGCGCTTGTGAAAATTTTGATGCATTGTGTTATATATAGTGTATGACACAAAATGTACAAAAACTTGCCATAAATTATTTACAGCCAAACCCATTTCAGCCAAGAGATAAAGTCAAAAAAGAAGATATTGAAGATCTAGTTGAATCAATTCGCATTCACGGAGTTCTTGAGCCTCTAGTGGTAGCAGAAACCCCTGCTGGTTATCAAATTATTGCTGGTGAAAGACGTTGGCGTGCAGCTAAAGCTGTTGGTCTTGAAGAAGTTCCAGTTTTCATTAAGAAGACTAGTCCTCAAGGTATGTTGGAATTAGCGATTGTGGAAAATGTCCAGCGCTCCAACCTCAATCCAATTGAAAGAGCACAATCTTTCCAAAGATTGCAAAGAGAGTTTAATTTGCCAACCAGTGAAGTAGCCAAAAGAATTGGTAAATCCCCTGCTTATATTAGTAATAGTTTGAAACTACTTAGTTTGCCAGATGCTATTAGTGATGGTTTGCTTAGTGAGCAAATTAGTGAAGGTCATGCCCGCGCTCTAGCTAGTATTAGTCCTCAAGAAGCGATGATCGCCTGTTACAAAATGGTGCTCAAGGAAAACGCTTCTGTGCGTCGCACTGAAGAACTAGTTAGAAGATTTAAAAATAATGAGCTTACCACCAGTAAAAAGGATGACGGTCGTGGTCGTCCTCTCTCTCAAGATGATCAGCAAGTTGCTGTCTGGGAAAATAAATTACAAGAATATTTTAAAAATAAATCAACTCTCAAGGTAATTCGTTCTCGCAAGCAAACTAAAGTAACCATTACTCTTAATGGATCTCCAGACAAAACACAAGAAGACTTGCAGAAATTAATGAAAATTGCTGCTTAGTTTGATATTAGGCTAGTTAATTGGTCTATTTATCTGGTCTATTTATCTGGATTGATATTCAGAAGAATCATTAGTTTATCAGCCACACTGTACCACAGTGGGGCGGCCGTTTCGGCCGCCCAAGGACTACTCTTTGGATTTTCTAATTTTACTAACATTGTGAAAGTGGGATTGCTGGCCGGAGCAAAGCCAACAAAGCTGGCAATAGTTTCATTTTCTTTGTAGCCACCATTTGGATCTGGAATTTGAGATGTGCCAGTTTTGGCAGCTACAGTGTATTTATCAGAGGCAATCCATTGCGCTTCTCCATGGAGTGCGGCTTCAATCATCATTTCTGTTACAGTTTTGGCAGTTTCTTCAGATATTACTTGAGGACCTTCTTTAATTTGAGTTGTGATTTCTTCTTGTTTTTGCTGATCAAAAACTTTATCAACAATAATTGGTTCTAAGATTTTTCCTCGATTGGCAATGGTATTGATAGCACGAACCAGCTCTAAACTATTGGTGCTAATGCCCTGTCCAAAAGAGATGGTTGCAGTTTCAACTGGGCCAATTTTTTCTGGAAAAGGTGTGCGGGTATCATCCTGCAAATCAATGTTAATCCTATTGCCAATTTCAAATTTTTTAAGGTAACTAACCAAACGGTCTGTGCCGAGTAAGTCGCTAATAAACATCATGGCTGTATTATCTGATTTAGCATAGCCAGCAATCATGGAAATATTTGGATTGTATTGATCATTCCAAGTTTTGATTGAATAGCCAGCAATTTGTCTTGGTCCAGAACATTTGGTGCAAACAGTTTCCTTATTAATGACTCCCGTATCGATACCTGCGGCGATGGTTAGGGTTTTGAAAGTAGATCCTGGCTCATAAAGTCTGGTTAGACTTGGATTTTTAAGAACTTCACCATCATATTTAAAATATTGCCATTGTTTGTAGCTTGGCCAAGCAGCTAGAGCCAAAATTTTGCCAGTTTTACTGTCCATGACAATAATTTCACCTCGATCAGCCTGATATTTTTCAATACCTTGTTCTAATTTTTTTTCGATCAAGTTTTGAATGTCACGTCTAATGGTCAGGGTAATGTCTCGTCCATTTAGATTTTTACTTTCATATTTTTGGCCAGCCAAAATAAAACCAAGTGCATCCATCTTGAGTAAATGATTCTCTGATCTCGCTTTTAATTCATCTTCTAAGGCTCCTTCAATTCCATAGCGACCTATTTCATTAGCATTTTCATCTCTACCAACAAAACCGGTCAAATGCGCAGCCATCGAAGCTTCTGGATAGAATCTTTCATAGTTTTCGTCAAAAAATAGATATTTGTCGTTTAAAGCTTCAACTTTTTTTTTGCTATTTTCACTTAGATTGTCTAAAAGTTTTGGCCAATTTCCTTTGCTAGAAAATTTCGTAATAATTTCTTGCTCAATGTTTTTTCTTAGTTCCTCTTTTAGTTTATTATCAAAAGGGTCTGCTTCTTGATATTGCCAATTGTCTTGAAGTGCAATTTCACTTAATTTATAGGCTAAATAGCCCTGATCTCCTTGGAAATTTTTTTTGTCTAATTTAAGATCGTAAACACGTTTGTTGCCAACTAATAGATAGCCGTCGCTTGTAAAAATTTGTCCACGCAAACCTTGATTTTTGAGTTGACGCAAAGTTTGTGATTCAGAAGCCTCTCTGAGTTCTTGGCTTTTGTAAATTTGCCAATAAAAAAGTCTTACTACAATGAGTAACAAAAACAAATAAAAAACTAAAAAGAAAATATTTTTTCTTGACTGATTCATTTAAGTGCCAAATTACTAGAATCTCTATTGACAGAAATAACATCGGAAATAGGAATAAATCCGTCATTTTCTGTTTGCTCTAATTTTTTAATAGCAATTATTTGAGCCAATTCTTGACTAATTTGGTTTTTTTCAACAGCAATGTTCTCTCTTTTATTCTCTAGATAGCTAATTTTTTGACCATATCCAATATTTTGACTAAGAGTAAAAACAGTCAAAACAACTTGTACTAAAACTGTGAGACTTAATAATCCGTAGTAGATGGACAGGTTTTTTTTCATTTTATTTCTATAGAGCTAAGGCTCTCAATTTAGCGCTTCTGCTGCGAGGATTTATTTTTAGTTCTTCCTCGCTGGCTTGAAGAGCCTTTTTGTTAATAAGCTTGCCGATATTTTCGGCTTCAATTTTTTTAAAAAAAGTTTTAACCAAGCGATCCTCACCTTCATGAAAAGCGATGCAAACTAGTCTCTTATCAATTGCTTTGCTTTCTTGCAAAATCTTGAGAGCTTTGGGCAGGACTTCTTCAATATTGCTTAATTCATCGTTCACAATAATTCTCAAAGCCTGAAAGGTTTTGGTGGCGACATTGATTTTGCCTTTGGCGCGAAAGCCTTTAACGCTGTCAATGATGTCGACCAAAGTGCCGACTTTATCAAGACTATTGGGGTCTCTTCTGCGTACAGCTACGATTTTTTTAGCAATGGCACGAGCATCAGTTTCTCCGCCGTACTCAAAAATCATATTGGCGAGTTGCTTTTCATCAATGAGCTTGAGTAAATCGCAAGCCTTTACTCCAAGGCGATCGTCCATGCGCATATCCAGGATTTCTTCTCTAGCTTCAAAGCTGAAGCCTCTATCTTTGGACATGAGTTGATCGGTTGAAGTGCCGAAGTCAAATAAAATTCCGCTTATTTCTAGGTTTAAACTTTTTTTAAGGTTCGATATGCTGGCATCCATTTTGCTAAAGTTCTCTCTAATCAAAATGAGTTGCTTGCTATCAATTTCTTTGCTAAAAAGCTTTTTCGCGTTTTCAATACTTTGTTGATCAAAATCAAAAGCAATTACTTTGGCGCCTTTTTTTAAGATTTCTCTACTGTGACCACCTCGACCAAAAGTAGCATCAATGTAATAGGCGTCTTTTTGAGGGTTAAGAGTTTCCAGAACTTCTTTGATTAAAATAGCTTGATGTTCTTGATTGTTTTTATTCATATTTTTTATAAAACAATACTTTCGGCCAGGCTTTCAGCTTGGCCTTCGATCTGATCGATGTAATTGTGGTATTTGTCTTGATCCCAAATTTCTAAGTGATCTAAACTACCAACAATCACTACATTTTTTTGCAATTTTGCAAACTTGATCAAGTAATCGGGCAGATTTACTCGACCGTTCTCATCAGCAGATAATTCTTGTGCCTCGTTGGTCATCAATCTGACCAAATCGCGATTGGCTTTTTTTGTAAAAGAGCTTTGAGCAATTTTTTCTAATTCTTTTTTAAAGTTGCTCTCTTGTAATAAAAATAAGCAGCCATCTAAACCTCTAGTAATTATCCAATTCTTATTCACCTCACGGAATTTGGCTGGTAAGGAGAGCCTGCCTTTTTCCTCTAAGTGGTGATAATATTTTCCAATTAGCATTTTGTTAAGTTTATAAGCCTATTTACCATTTATTACCATAGTCAAGTTTATAGAAGAAAAAAAGTCTTGTAAATACGAAGTTTGCTTCGGGTTTTCAATTCACTTTTTTTAAGTCCTCTTTCCATAAACTATTTGGACTAAAAATGTCACAAAAAAGATACAAGAAAACAAAATAAATTTATCTTGAAAGATTAAAATTTTACTTGATATATAAAACAATATCAAAATATATCAAAAAACATCTTGATACATCAATTAAAAAAAATTAATCTTGAAATTAGCAGAATATCTATTCGACTGCTAAATGATGATTGAGGAGATCTCCTAATTTATTTAGTGATGAGTAAATAGGTATCCATTAGAGGTCCGGAAGCCTTCACAACTCCATCACTGTATTTGCTGTCCATTTTCTGCCATTTGGAGCCGTCATAGCCCATGATTGTAGCTTCAGCGCTGGATCGAATTTGCACATCGAAATTGCTGCTGATGGTTTTTAATGATTTTTCAGCAGTCAAAACGTAGGGGTCAGAAATAGGAGTGTCTTTTAGGGTACCTGGATATCCTGGAGAATTATAAATAATCAAATAAGCATATTTGCTTAAATCTTTATTGCTGATGGTAAATTTGGTATCTTGAGAACTAAATTCGCTTGCTTTGTCTTTGTTGGCAAAATAGCGCCAAGATGATTTAACGGCATAATTTTCTGTGCCAGTAAATTGAGCTAAAAGATTGCCACCCTTAATATCTTCGTGGTAAGTAATAGCACCGCCGGCAGATTGAGAGCCAAAGAGTTTCTTTTCAGAAATTGGCAATTTACTTACTTCAATTAGGCCACCAAAGCCCTGCAGCATTGAGCCTGTTTGGTATTCCATGGTGTAATCTAACTGACTGGCAGGCTTTTTGACTTCTTTGACCAAAATGGTAATGTAGTGGCCATCAGCACTGGGTTCTAATTCAAGATAGGGTCTTTCGGCTACAGCAATAACATTAACAGGACTTTGCACTTTCTTTTTGGTTGGTGTGGCAACTGGGGCAACTTTTTTGTTTTTATTGACCAAAAAAACTGTGCCAACAATAAGAAGCACGACAATAGGTAAAATTATTAATAATTTCTTTTTCATATTTTGCATACTCTTTAGGCTAACATAAGAGCGAGCTTTTGTTCAAGCTCCGCTAACTCGACTATCTCTTGAGAAGCGTCATCGCGACGACGAATAGTGACGGTTCCTTTTTCTAAAGTATCAAAGTCGATAGTCACGCAATAAGGGGTGCCAAGCTCGTCTTGTGAAAGATAGCGTTTACCAATATTACCGCG
Organism: uncultured bacterium; assembly: GCA_903842795.1. GTDB lineage: Bacteria > Patescibacteriota > Microgenomatia > UBA1400 > PJMF01 > UBA1364. The sequence continues at coordinate 62,841 of CAIMNJ010000012.1, forward strand.
TTCATCCCAGGCAACACGATATTTTTTGCTTAGATTAACAAAAACTTCTCTTGCTTTGGCAACTAGTTCTTCTTTGTTTTTGAGCAAAGGAAAAACTGCCAGTTGGTAGGGAGCCAATCTTTGATCTAGTTTAAGAACTAAACGGTTTTTGCTTTCGTCTTGATGGAAAGCATCACATAAAACCATTAAGAATAAACGATTGATACCAACTGCTGGTTCAATGACATGGGGCACAAATTTTTTCATGGTGAAAGGATCTGTGTACTCCAGGTTTTTGCCAGAAAATTGCATGTGTTGTTTGAGATCATAGTCAGTGCGATAAGCAATGCCCCAAAGTTCTTTCCAACCAAATGGATAAAGATATTCTAAATCGTAAGTATCTTTGCTATAAAAACTGCGCTCACTATCTTCATGGCGACGCCAACGCAAGCGGCTAGCGTCAATGCCGAGAATTTCTGTGACAAAGTACCACATTTTTTCTTGCCAGTCATTAAAAAGAGCTTGCCAATCACTGGTTTCTGGATCAAAGAAATATTCAATTTCTGCTTGTTCAAATTCCAAAGTGCGAAAAACAAATTGACCAGTGGTAATTTCGTTACGAAAACTCTTGCCTACTTGTCCGACACCAAAAGGCAATTTAACGCGATTGCTGTCCAAAATTTGTTTAAAGTTGGAAAAAATACCTTGAGCAGTTTCACCACGTAGGTAAACTTTGCTACTTTCGTCAGCCACTACGCCAATTGAGCTTTCAAATAAGAGATTAAAATTTTTGACCTCACTAATTTCGTTGCCATCTGGAGATTTGACTTTGTTTTCTTGAAGAAAACGATTCATTTCCTCGCTTTTCATGGATTCAACGCTGGGAGGATTATTGATTGGGTTTTTTGCCAACCAAGCTTCGATTAAGTGGTCAGCGCGATAACGCTTATGACTAACTTTATCTTCCACCATTGGGTCGGTAAAAGAACCAACATGGCCAGAAGCTTCCCAAGTTTTGGGGTGTAAAATTATCTGACTGTCCAAACCAAGCATGTCTTCTCTTTTGCTAATAAAAAAGTCCCACCATAAATTTTTTATTTTGCGCAAAATTTCTACGCCAGCAGGACCATACTCATAGGCATTGGCCAAACCACCATAAATTTCTGAAGTTTGATAAACAAAACCTCTACGTTTGGCGAGGGAAACGATTTCTTCAAGACTAGTGGTGGGTTTAATATCTGGCATATGATGTATTTGATTATATTTCGGACCCTGTCTTTTTGCAATTTATTGCAAAAAGCAGCTGGTACGAAAGATACCTTGTGTGAATTTCGGACCCTGTCTTTTTGCAATTTATTGCAAAAAGCAGCTGGTACTAAAGATGCTTTAGACAACTTTCAAAAAATCAAAACTCTTCATTTTCTTTTCTGTGATTTCTGCCACATAGTCCAAAATATTTTGGTGAGCAGTATTTTTGAGATCTTGATAGCCAAGCTTGGTAATTAATTCTTGAAGTAAGGCTTTAATTGTATTGTTTCTTTTTGTCTCACTTAGTAATTCTGCATGAATGGCAAAAGCTAATTCACTGGTTTCTTCATCAATAAAATCCTCTACAAACAGGCGATCAAAAATTTCCAAGATTTGTGAGAGCTGTGAAATGCCGCTCAGTGATTGGCGAATATGACTAGCTTCTTTAATTAGCTTGCTTTGAGTAAGAATTGGCAATGATTTAGTTTCGATTAGAAAAACAGTGGCGGAATTACCTGGTTCGAGTACTGCACGGTTGCTAGACTTGAGTTTACGTACTCCCTTAGCAACACAAACAATCTTGCCTCGATCCTTTGACAAAAGTGTGACAATACGATCTGTTTCACCAGTATTAACTCTTTTGAGGATAAGAGCCTCAGTTTTGAAAGAATGATTCATACTTCTTTTTAGAAGGCAGTGCTATATTCCAAGTCTTTGGTTACATTGAGTTGTTCTTCTCCGCCGGTTACATCAATTAGCATAGGGATGAGATCAATTCCACCTTGTTTCCACATCTTAAGATTGTAATTAATTTTATCGGTGTAAGGAATAGTGTAAGTTAATTTAATTTTGGCTAAACCCATTGGTTCTAAACTGAAGTAGCCATCAATAACGGTTAGGCCACCTTCTTCATAGGTGCTAGCTTCATTGCTAATACCTTGAATTTCTACCAATTTGGAATCTTTTGGTAGATAAATTCTTAGCCAGTCATTAAGGGTGGAATTCAAGCAAAGTTGACCAGCTTCAAGATTACAGTTGTCAGCTTTACGGGTGTTTTTGTAGGTGATTTCTACTGTTTTCTCTAGGCGGCCATCGACTGGAGCTTGGATAGTTTGCTTAACTTCATAGTTGGTGAAAAGGTTAGATTTGGCACCGCCAAGATTGGCATCTACAATGGCTAGGAAGTCCATGTTTTGACCCATTTGCCAATCTTTAAGGTTGCCTTTAAGCTCATAGAGGCGACCAGCAGCATTTATTTGCTCGGCGGCTTTTTGGGTGGCTTCATCCATGAAATACATCTGAACGTGACGACCTTCCATACTTGACATGGCGACCTGGAATAACTCACCAAAGCGGGCTTTATCTAAGTCATAGGTTTTGGCAAGAATGGATTTCATCAATGGGCCAAGAACACCTTTGCGATCTTCTCGCAAATATGGAGTTGGTTTGGTAATAATTTCTGACAAAGCATAAACCACTTGAGGACAGTCGCACTTAATATTGTTTTCAGCTGAAAATACGCCGTATCCTGGAGCCTCAACTGGGCCAATTACTCTCAAGAGTTCACTAAGAACATAGGTGTCTACGGCAATAATGCCGTCAATATCTTTGCTTTCACCCTTGATGGTTGAGTAATTTTTATAAAACTCTTCCATGGAAGTTTTAAAGTCTGGAGAAATATTCATGTCACGCAAATGATAATATTTTTCTGTGATCAAATATTTACCTAAAACAGGAGGAATGGCAATTTTTTGTTTGAATTTTTGATCTAATTCATAAATGTCATCAGATTTTTCTGAGGTAACGACGCCTTTTTCAATATTAATAATGGCATAAGCAGTTAAGAAGCCTCCGGTTGGACGGAGTTCGTTGTCATTTTGGAAAAGTACTAAGTATTTTTGTTTTTTTTCTGCTCCAGCCATTTTACCTAAAGAAGCGATGACTGGCTTGTAGTCTGAGAAGGTTTGGCTAAAAAGTTTTGCTTGCTTTTGAACATCCACGACTTTTGCGCGAATCTCTTGACCAGCTACTTTTTTTGGGTAGTGATTTGCATCGATTTCATTTAATGTAGATGCGATTATTTTGGTTTCGTTGTCAATTTCATCAATGGTTGGTTGAATTTGCTTAAGTGTTTCAAGGATCAAAACGATGCGATCCTGAGTAGTGCCGCCAGTGAAAGAGCCTTCACCGCTAAATCCAAGTAAATCTAAGTAAGGAATTAAAGCATCGGTGCCTTTAGTGGCAATAATGAAACCATGATCAGCTACTTCAAGGAGTTTTTGTCCATCTTGATAGTAATTTTTTAAAACTGGCAAATAATTGTAAAAAGACAGTTTTTGGTATTGAGCTAAAATTTTATTTTTGCTTGTCTGTAATAGACCTATTTTTTCTGGTAAAGCCTTGAGGTTTTGAGCAGCAATTAAATTTTTAGCTTCAAAAGCAATTGGTTTGGCTTGGTCAATTTCTTTTTTGATGGAGATGACCATAATTAGGGTATAGGTGATTAGGCTGGCTGTAATAATGATTGCAATCAGGGCAAAGGCAAACAGTACTTTTTGCCATGGTTTATTTAAAAAATTTGGCATTTTCATTTTATTCTTTGGAAGGCTTTCTTTGTTTGGAATTGTTTCAACTTGAGTTTGATCTTTTTGTAGATCAACTGCAGCAAATTGACTAAGAATTTTCTCTTGTTCCATGTCCATAGAACTTCAGTATAGCAGATTGACTACCATTTGGAGAGCATTGCTTTAGGAGTACGAAGAAGGATTAAGATATCATTTTTGATATTTTTATTTTTAGCGTAGGCAGCATCCATTTCTGCTCTTTTATCGAATGGAATTTCATTACGACCACTAGTCTGCCATGGGCCAGTTATTCCTGGTTTAACAGAAAGAATGTAAGGAATATGTTTCTTGGTGCTTGGGTATTTCTTACTTTGTTCTTCCAATTCTTTACGTACATAAGCCCTTGGACCAACCATACTCATTTGACCTTTAAGGACATTGAACAATTGTGGAAATTCATCAATGGTGAAAGAACGTAAAAATCTACCAAGCGGAGTAATGCGAGGATCTTCTTTGGCTTCAATTTTCCAATCACCACTTTTGAATTTTTTGAGCAACTTGTGGTTTTTTTGGTGCAGAATTTCATCAGCATTTAAGACCATAGAGCGGAATTTAAAAAGTTCAAAGTCAGCGCCGCCCTTACCCACTCTTTTGTGAGTAAAAATTACCGGCCAACCAGAATCAATTAGAATTAAAATGGGAATAAGAATCCAAAACGGGGCAAAAACAAGGATGAGGGTTGTGGCCACAATTAAATCTATAATTCTTTTCTTTTGATCGTAGGACATAAGTTTATAAATATTCTTTTTTATTTTCTTCTTTAAGACGTTCAACTAATTTTTTGACATCCTGACTTTTGTCTTTTGGACAGATCATTAGTATCTCACTGGTGTCAATAACAATTAGATCGTCAATACCACAAATGGCCACCAAGCGACCATCAGTGTGAATTAAATTCTTATGGGCGTTGACTGCTAAAGTGCGAGTTTCTTTTTCGTCACCAATGGTAACATTGCCAGAAAGATCTTTTTTGCCCAAGTCATAGACTACTTTCCAGTCACCGACGTCATTCCAACCAAAGTCACCAGGTATCAAGACAAGATTATCAGCCTTTTCACTAATAGCATAATCTATAGAGATGCTTTCAATTTCTTTGTAAACTTTTGGTAAAGCTTTATGAAAATCCTCGCTATTTAATTTGTCCAGATCACCACAAGTTTTTAGCATATCTGGCATAAATTTTGCAAAAGCAGCCTTAAGCTCTTTCGCTGACCAAACATACATGTTGGCGTTCCAGAAATAGGCGCCAGTAGAAATAAATGCAATTGCAGTTGCTAAGTTTGGTTTTTCGGTAAAGCTATCAACTTTAAAAAGCATCAAGTCTCTTTTGATTTTTTTGATGTCTCTGCCAACTTTAATGTAACCGAATGCACTGGTTGGATAAGCTGGTGTGATGCCGACGGTAACCAAATAAGGGTTTTCTGTTACGGTTTCGATAGCAGCTCCCATTACTTTGATAAATTCTGGAATATTTTCCACCACGTGATCGCTAGCTGCATTTAAGACAACAGCGTCTTCATCTTTACTTTTGGCGTACAAAGCTCCGATTAGCATGGCAGCAGCAGTATCTTTTTTCTCTGGTTCAGCGATGATATTTTCTACTTTAATTTCTGGAAGTTGTTTTTTAACTTCTTCCAAATAAATATGATTGGTCACAACAATAATGTTTTCCCAATCAACTAATTTATTGATGCGTGAGGCTGCAACTTGCATCATAGTTTGATTGCCAGTTAATTTGAGGAATTGTTTGGGTGTTTGGGTTCTGGATTTTGGCCACAATCTGGTGCCACCACCGCCAGCGAGTAGAACGGCATAAATGTGTTTTTTGTCGATCATAAAATTCCTTCTATTTTTGCTTGATAAGCTTTTTGCAAAGCATAATCAAAATTTGACGCGAACTCATTTGTATCATATTTTAGCGTATTTTTGCTGATTTGTTTCGAATCAAACACAGTTTTTTGCATTTTTTGGATACTAGCAACCAAATTTTTGACGGTTTCTTTGACTTGGTCTCCTTCTTCATATTGCAAATGAATTCCTTGTTTACCATTTACAATTAGTTCAGTAGCACCAGCCAGTTTATTGATAATAACAGGCTTGCCAAAAAGATTTGCCTCTAAAGCAACAATTCCAAAATCATCTAGTCCAGGGCTAAGTACTGCTTGGCAATGGCGATAAAGATTGGCTAATGTTTTATTATTAACTTTATTTTTAAAAACAATTAAATCATCCGCTAAGTTTTTTAGATTTTCTAATTCTGGACCTCCGCCAACGATAATGAGTTTTAATCCTAATTTTTGACAAGCCAAGATGGCTGGAGCAATATTTTTGTAAGGTACTAAACGGCTTACCAAAAGCAGGTAATCTCCGTATAAATTTGGTAATTTTTTTTCTTTTAAAAGTTCAGTATTAATTGGTGGATAGATTACTTTTTCTAATTTAAGATTGGAATAATATTTTTTGGCTCTTTTCTTTACGATTTCTGCAATTGGGATAACAAGATCTGGTCTATATATCGCAATTTGATCCCACTTTTTTAAATAATTGAGAGCAGCTTTGGCCAAATCATTAATGATTGGCAAATTTAGTAATTTATTTTGTTTTAAATATTCTGCCTGATAATGATATAGGTAACGTGGAGGGCTAAGTAGATAACAAAGATGGAGTTGATCTCTTCTCGTCACTACTCCTTTGGCTTCAGCACTGGTAATAGAAATAACAATATCATATGCTGATAAATCTAGGCATTCGAAGGCTAGCGGCATTAAGGCTGCTAAATAACGATGCAAATTTTTGGTAAAAGGTATTTTTTGTAAGAAGGAGGTTTTGACTCTGAAATTTTTAGCCCATTTGGCTTTTTTTTGATCATAGACAGAAGTGAATAAAACTGCATTTGGATATTTTTTTAATAAAGCCAATAAAACTTGCTCAGCTCCACCATAAGTGGTGTTTACCCGATCGTAAATCAAGGCTATTTTTGGGTTCATAACTGTTTCAGAAGTTGTTGCCAAATTTCTTTGGCCATTTTCTCAAAGCTATATTGACCAGCCACTTTCAAACCTTGCTCGATAATTTTTTTACGATCTGCAAGCTCCAGATTTTCTAAAGTTTTTATGAAGCTTTCACAAGAATTTGGATCAAAAAACAAGGCAGCGTCTTGGTAAATTTCTCTAAAAATTTCGATATCTGATGCCAGGACTGGTGTGTGACTCGCCATAGCTTCTACGCCAGTTAAGCCAAATCCCTCTGAGAAAGATGGTTGAACTAAAGCCATCGATTCTTGATAAAGTTGAACAAGTTTTTCGTCTGGCACATAGCCAAGTAGCTCAACTTGTTTTTTGACTTTATAGTGCGAAATCATTGTTTGGACTTGATCTTGAAAAATATTTCTAGAAGAAACAATGAGTAATTTGTATTTAGGTAATTTACTGAGGCTTTTGATAATCAATTTAAGGTTTTTGTGCGGATAAAGCGAGCCAGTATAAATCAACTGTTTCTTAGTTCTCTTGTTAGTTTCAGTTTTCTCTTTAATCGTTTTTTCGTAGGTTTTAGCAATGCCCTCTTTGGCGATAATGATTTTATTTTTAGCAAAAGGATAATATTTTAAAATTGTTTTTTTGATTGTTTCTGCTGGCACAAAAATAACTGTAGCTTTTTTGATCGCCTTTTTGCTAATGCGACGATAAGCTAAGTATTTCAGTAAATATTGCCAAGATTTAAGAGTGGTCGCTTTAGTGCCTTTTTGTTCATGCCAAAGAAGGTCGTGGATGGTAATTGCCAATCTACCACGATAAGAAATCGGCACATTCCAATGAGGAACGTAGAGCAAATCCAATTTGGCTTGATTGTAAAATTTTGGCAAAATGAATTGTTCTTTTAAGCCATAGTGCTTGATGCCAGTAATAACAACTTCAATATTGATGGCATTGAAAGACTGACCGAGGACGTTTTTGGCCTGTTCTAGGTCGAAAAAAAATAAAATAAATTTAATTTCAACTTTATTATATTTTTGAAGAGAAAAATCAATTAATTTGTGGATTAGATTTTCACTATAACGACCAATGCCGGCATGCTTTATGCCGGAAAGTCGAGCGTCAATGCCAATTCTAAAGGTTTTTTTAACGGCCATCTGTTTTGATTAAGACGAAATATTTCACTATTTCTCTTAAGAATTTAGGATATTTATCTTTGTAATGCTTATCATAGTATTGCAACATGGTTTTGTAAAAATATTGCTGAGTGATGGAAGCAGTTTTTTTGTTGCTACTTTTGATGCCAGATTTATTTTTGTAGTGAATGATCTTAATTTTTGGATAAAAAATAATTTTATAACCAGCATCACGGAAACGTTTGCACCAATCTAAATCTTCGGCGTACATGAAAAAACCTTCATCAAGCATGCCAACTTTTTTGATGGCGTTGTTTCTAACGATCATGGCAGCCCCTGTGCAAGCATCAATCTCATGAATTTCTGCCATATTTTTGTAACTTTGGTGATATTGAGCAAAAAATTTTACCTTTGGGAAAAGATCTTCTAATTTGGCAAAATAAGTAAAACTGGCCCAAGGAGTCGGTTCTCCGCGGTGGGAAGCCTGATCTAAGCTGCCGTCGCCCAATTCAACTTTTGGAGTCGCTACAGCCACTTCTGAGTTTTGATCCATGTAGCTGATGATTTCATCTAGATTTGATTGGTTATTTGGTAGAAATTCAGTGTCACTATTAAGTAGCATAATGTAACGAGCATTATTGTTTTTTATGGCAACGTTGTTACCAAAAGCAAAGCCACCATTTCTGCCTGATTCGATGGTAGTAGCCCAAGTAAAATCTTTATGCATTAACTTAACTGAATCATCGGTGCTGTCATTATCAACCACTATCAATTCAACCTTATACTTACTTTTGTCCATGTAATTTTCTTTTAGCGTGGGTAAAAGTTTTTTGAGCCAAAATTGACCGTTATAGTTTAGAACAATGATGCTTAAATCCATTTGTTTTTTATTTTTTTGCATAGTTACCTATTTCTTGATAAATTCTATCTAATTTCTGGGAAATTAAATCCCAGTCATAATTTTGAGCAACAAATTCTTTGCCATTTTCTGAAAGTTTTTGCCAAAGATTTTTATCATTAAGCACCTTGACTGTCAAATCAGCTAGAACATCAGCTTCATTGCTGGTCAAGACGTGCTGGCCGTCAATGACATCCAAACCTTCTACGGCTATTTTACTCGCAACTACGGGTGTTCCGCTAGCCATGGCTTCTAGAATCTTGTATCGAGTCCCTTTGCCGCTAAAAACAGGAGCCAATAGGACATGGGCGCTTTGAAAAGCGTCGCGTATATCTTCTACTCTACCAGCAACAGTAATTTGTGAATCATTTTGGCCATAAGCAATAACTTTATTGGTCGGAGCATTGCCAACAATCAATAAATTAACGTTGTTTACCTTATTTTTAATTGCTGGCCAAATTTTTTCTACCAAAAAATCAACTGCTTCGATATTTGGAAGCCATTTAAAAGTGCCAACTGATAAAATTGTTGGTTTACTTGAAAGCTGACGCTGCTTTTCTGCAAACCATTTAGTGTCTACTCCATTTGCAACCACATCAATTTTTTCTTTATCTAATTCTTTGGAAATAAATTGCCTATCTTCTTCGCTCATAACGATAAGACGTTCAGCTTTTTGCCAATAATGCTTTTCCCATCTGCCAATTTTTCTAACATCAATATTAAGCAAAGGTCGTAAAAACCACGGGGCTTTTTTGGCGTAACTTTCGTAACCTAAATATTCAATTGTTTGTTCAACCAAAATAATAGGAATTTGACATTCTGGAATATGAGGCATCATGTAAAAAGTTTCAGCATGAATCAGGTCGTATTTTTCTTTAGCAATTTCTTCTTTGACAGCTTCCAAACTGCCTTCTGCTTGATTACGAATAACTAAGAAAGGGAAATTGGAAGTGACTGTTTTAAGAACGTTTTTTAGAGTAAAGGGTTTTTCACTACGTTTAAAAACTCTTACCTTGTAACAATATTTCTCTAATTCTTGAACATATTGTTTTTCTTCTTCATTTTTGATCAAAGAGAAAAGAGTGATTTGATGTTTAGTACTGAGTTTTTTAAGTAAGTTGTAAGTACGAATTTGACCGCCAGAAAGCAACGGATAAGGTAAATAAGGAGTGAGCATTAAAATTTTCATGGTTTTGGTGCTTTCAAGTCGATGATGATAACGTCGTTATTCTTGATTATAGTTTGGTATTTTTCTTCCAAAGCTTTGGCTTCCCAATCGTAATTGGCGCTAACATAAGCACTAGCTCCTTTTTTGATTTTGTCTTCAATTTCAAAACCAATTGGCCAGCCACGACGGTTGGTTTGGAAAAGAAATTGAGTGTCACCCATGGCAGGAGCAATTACTAGGGCATCGTGGGCAATTTTTTTATCAGCGATTTGTCCAGCTTTAATGTATTCCCAATGATTAACACTAAAATAACCAGCAATTTGCTGCCAAGAAAAAAACAATCCACCCAAAGCAAAACAAAAAATAATTGGCCAAGCTATCTTTTTTGATAGTTTCTCATTAATGACAACAATGCCACGGGCTACAGATATTGCCACAATTGGCAAAATAAAATTTTGATAGTAATCGTGTTGAACATTGCCGGTAGCAATAACGATAAAGTAAAGTAAAACAGCTAACCACCAGGCAGCATAAAGATAAAAGTCTTGGCCTTTTTTCCACAAATTGCTTAGCAAAAAGACCAAGCCGAAGTAGCCTAAAAAAAGCTTGCTAAGTCGCTCATAAAATAACCAGCGAAACCAAGCCGGACGGAAACGAATATCATTACCATTAAAAAGCCAATCTGAAACAGGAATTCCACTTGGAAAATTTTTAATCCATTCACGCCACAATAGCATGGGTGTAAAAGCTAAGACCGGTAAAAGATAAATCAATGGATTTTTCCAGATTTTGTTTTGGCGGAATTGCCAAATGATAACCAAGTAAACTGGCGCTAGAAAAACAACAAATGGTTTTAGTAGAGCCGCTAAAGCTAGGTTAATTATGGAAAATAAGTAATGAGACAAGTTTCTTTTTTTAGCAAACAAATAAAATTGCCAAATTGATAAAGTTGAAAAGAATAGAAAATATGGTTCCGGCAGAATTACTCTGGAGTAGTAAATGCTATATGGTAAGAGAGTGTAAACAAGAGCTGTTAGAAGTGCGGTTTTGGTGCCAGAAAATTCTTTTACTAATTTATAGAGTACTAAAATTGTACCAAGAGAAATAAAAACAGAAGATAGGCGACTAAAGAGCACTAAGTCTAGGTTTTTGAAAGTACGCAAGAAAATAGCCAAGAAGGCATTAACGAAAGGAAATTCCACCATACGATAACCATCAAGATTGTCTAACCCAGATTGAATATTGGAAAGATCTTGGTAATGTGGTCGCAACAAGTCAATTTTATCTGCTTTAACATATTCTCTGGTTACAGAGGCTGTGTCGGCTTGACGAAAAGAATGCCAGTCAGCAACAGGGTTGTTTATCTTGTAAAGACGAACAAAAAAAGCTAGTAACAGAATCAAGCTTAAATATGAAGCTGGCTGATTAAGAGCCTTTTTTAGTTTTTTTAACATGATTATTGTAAGCTAGGATAGCTCCAGCTAAAGCCCAGTAAGTAAAAGCAACTTTAGATGAAGCAAAAACATCAATATATGTAGCATTTAAAAGTAAACCAATTGAGGCTGCAGTAAAAGCAATATTAATAACTTTTAGTTGATTGAGTTTCTCCCCTTTTTGATTTTGATAAAGAATTATCAATAAAGTAATAATTGCTCCATAAAAACTAATTAAACCAAGTAAACCTGTTTCTCCAAGAGTACGTAAGAAATTATTGTCGGTACTTTCAGCCTCGGTAAATTGATAAAATTCTTTTTTGTTTAAGGTGGCATATCCAGAGCCAAGTAAAGGATTTTTCATAAATCCATTGATGGCATTTGGCCATAATTCATCTAGGCGAATAGCGAAGGATAAGCCGTATTTAATAGCATTTGCTGACCAAGTACGTGGTCTTTCTTCGTAAACAATTGCTCCAGCGGTGGCCACAGCAACCTTTTCTGGAATATCCACATAGACATCAATTGGCTTGGTGACGACTGGTTGTTCATCAGTCGGAGTTAAGGTGTTGTCAAAAGCAATGCCATTTTTTGGCTTTTTTGATTCCTGAATTTCTTTGATGCGAGCAATAGGATCTTTGAAGAAGCTTAATTGTTTGATAGTGAAATCTCTAGTTGTCTCATAATTTTTGTAAGTTTCCGGATAAGCGCGTAGAACTTGTTCAAAACGTTCACGCATATCTTCACCAAAAGAATACATGAGGATGGAAACCAGCAATAAATAAGTAAAGCTTTTTTTGGCAAAGTAAAAAACTTTATTCAAAAATTTTTCTTTGGATAAAGAGAAAAGTAATATACCAACCAAAACTGCTCCTATGTAAGCAATGAAAGAAGTGCGAGAGGCACTCATTACCAGTAGCCACAAACCAACAACATGAACGAAGTGTAAGCCAAATCTTTGCCATTTATTTTTGATATTGATTGCCAGCAAATAAAGAATTGGCAAAACGATAGTCAAATAAGCTGCTAAATCATAGTGACCACCAAAGGTAGATTGAACTCTGGCGTGCTCAGTTAGATAAAGAACAATGCCCTTACTAAATTCGCGGTTCATTGTTGAGAAAACTGGCCAATACCAATATCTCTGGCCATAACCATAGACGCTGACCGCCATTACCGTAAAAATCAAAGCATAGAGCACAACCTTAATGTCTTTAGGTTTTTTGATCGAAGAAAACATGATAAAAAACAAAGAAAAATATTCGGTGTAACGGAATAAATGTAAAACAGATTTACCAACGTGAAGTAACTGTAACGGGATTGTTTTAATTAAAAATACGGCTGACAAGATAGATAAACTAGCTATACCTAAATAAGCAAAAATCCAAGGAGTTACCTTGTTTTTGAAATCAATTTTTTTCTTAAATAATAAGTACAAATAATAAATAAAAGCAAACAAGACTAATAGATCTTCTGCCCTCATTCTAACGATGTATCCAGGCAGGATATCTAAAAGTGGAATTTTAGGAAAAAGTGGAATAAAAACCAAAAGAAAACTAGCAATAATTAGTAAAGAATTTTGTAACATACTTTTATTTAAGCAGAGCTCTGGCGTCTTTGTAAATGGAAGCCGGCACTTCTTGACGCATAATTGTATAAATAATTTGGCGAAGTACCACGCCTTTCCATAAAATTAGTTTAAGGATTGGCAATTGCCAGGTTGGTTTATGTTTTTTCCAAATATATAAATAACCTTTAATTTCTCCATGAATGGCGTTGCGAGATGATGAGCTAGCGCAACCAAAATGAGTGATTTTGGCTTTAGGATGAATCGCAATATCCCAGTGATGGTTACGAGCACGCATGCAGTATTCTTGATCTTCACCATACATAAAAATATTTCCATCCAGCATACCAATGTCGTCGATCATTTCTCGGCGAATCATCATAGCGGTGCCGGCAATCCAACCTTTGGAAATTAGGGCTGGCGTATTTTCATCATAGCTTTGGAAGGCAAAATCACTCATACCAGTGTGCTGAGTAGAGGGAAAAAATTTACCAATAAATGGAATATCATCTAAGAATAGCATTTGTGAAGCGACCGTCATTAGACTTGGTAATGATCCTCCTTGATTTTGAATACTGCCGTCTGGATTAAGCAGAGTTGGGGCGATCATGCCTAATTTGTCTAGCTCAGTGCTATTTTTGGAATTAGCGGTGATTTCACCAATGCCATTATTATCCATCGCTTCTACCAAAAGACTGAGCCCGCCTTTTTGAGTAATAGTGTCTGAATTAAGTAGGATAATATATTGACCTTTAGCAACTTCAGTTGCCTGGTTATTGGCACGAGCAAAGCCTAAATTTTCTTTGTTAGCAAAAACTTTGTAGTGAGGAAATTTGAGTTTTTTAAATAATTCTTCACAGGCTTTAGGTGAGCCATCTTTGGAGTCGTTATCTACCACAAAGATTTCAGTTTGATCCTTTAGATTCTTGGAGGAGTTAATTTCTTTGATTGCTGTTTCCAGAGTTTGTAGCGTTAATTCTTTAGTATTGTAGGAAACGGTAATAATAGAGAGTTTCATTTGAGTCCTTAAACTGCTTTTCTTTACTGAAAAAGTCTGGGGCGACCTAATTTGTAATTTAGATTTTTATTTTTGCGCTCACCAATTTCTTTGGCTGGCACACCGGCAACAATTTTCATTGTTTCAACATCCTTGGTAACTACTGAACCACCAGCAACAATTGCTCCCCGGCCAATTTTTACTCCAGGCATAATGATGGAGCGTGGGCCAATAAAAACATAATCACCGATTTCCACTTCTTCTTCTATGGTGGCCATATTTTCAGAGTGAATGTCGTGTTGGCTTGTCCAAATCATTACTTCAGAAGCTATATCAACATGATCACCGATTTTTAATCCTCCGTGTGAGTTTTTGAGTTGTCTGCGCCCATCTAATGTAGCTTTTTCGCCAATTAGTGTGCCCTCGCCAATTTCTATGCCATTTGGATAATAAATTCTGGCTCCCATATGAATGGTAGATTTAGAGCCAATTCGCATGCCTGCCAATCGATAACAAAATTTACGAAATAAATGAGATGGAATAGCCCCCACAAACCACCATAAAAAGCCAGTAATTAACTCTAAATAGATGGTTCGTATACGTATTAAAATTTTTTCTAAAATTTCTGAAATTGATAAAATGTTGCCGTCTTTATCTGTAATTGCCATGACTTTAGTATACAACACTAGTCTTGTTTAGGAAATTTAACTCCAAAATGTTTATAGGCAGCTTCGCTCAAAACTCTACCTGATGGGCTGCGTTTGATAAAGCCAATTTGAATTAAATACGGCTCTAAAACTTCTTCGATGGTGCCAGGATCTTCATTGATGGAGGCTGATAAGGTTTTAAGACCAACTGGCCCACCATGGTGTTTTTCAATGATTGATTTAATGAGGCGGCGATCATTTTCATCTAGACCCAATTCATCAATTTCAAAAATGCTCAAAGCTTGCTGTACCAAAGATAAATCAATACTTTTCTTTTCCAAAACTTGAGCAAAATCACGAACTCTCTTAAATAATTTCAAAGCAATGCGAGGTGTTCCTCTAGAGCGTGTAGCAATGGCATTGGCAGCCTCCGCATCTAAGGTGGTGCCTAACTTTTGACTGGCAGCTTGCAAAATTTTTCCTAATTCTAGCGGTTTATAGAATTCAACTCGATGAATCAACCCAAAACGATCTCGGAAAGGTCCAGTCAGTAGTCCAAAACGAGTGGTGGCTCCAACTAGAGTGAATTTGGCTAAATCTAGAC
Organism: uncultured bacterium; assembly: GCA_903842795.1. GTDB lineage: Bacteria > Patescibacteriota > Microgenomatia > UBA1400 > PJMF01 > UBA1364. The sequence goes on from CAIMNJ010000012.1 coordinate 78,114, forward strand.
GTACAGTGCGTGCCGAAGGTCCTTTACCAATAACTATATCCAAAGCAAAGTCTTCCATGGCAGGATAAAGGGTTTCTTCTACGGCTTTAGGTAAGCGATGTATTTCATCAATAAATAAAACATCTCCATCTTCTAAATTGGTTAGGATAGCAGCCAGATCTCCTGTTTTAGATAAAGCAGTTCCAGAAGTAATTTTGAAATTGCTACCCATTTCTTTGGAAATTAACTGAGAAAGGGTTGTTTTTCCAAGTCCTGGAGGGCCATAAAATAGAACATGATCAACTGCCTCATGACGTTGTTTTGCAGCTTTGATGGCGATTTGTAGTGATTTTTTGATGTTCTCTTGGCCAATAAATTCATTCCAGCTTTGTGCGCGTAAAGAAGTAAAAAGCAATTCTTCGTCACTAGCAGAGATGCTGGTGTTAGCTGGTGTTTTTGGCATGTTATTTGGCACTATTCATCTTAATTACTGTTTTGATGGCGATTTGTAAATCCATATTTTCTAAATCAAGAGTAGCTAAGGCATTAGCAATGCTATTTTCTTCAAAGCCAAGACTTAGTAAAGCATCCATGGCATCTTGAGCTTTGGGTGAAAGAGTGCTTAGATTTAGTTCTTTTAAGCTGCCAAGTTTTGGCTTGAGTTCAATGATGATTTTTTGCGCCAACTTCTTCCCCACTCTGGGTACACTAGTAAAAAAACTAGTTTGAGCTTGTTGCACAGCGTCAATTAGTTTGTTTACTCCCGCATCAGCTAAAGCAATGGCAGTTTTTGGTCCAACGCCAGAAATAGCCAAGAGCATTTTAAAAATTGCCAATTCATCTTCAGTTTGAAATCCATAAAGTTCGAAGCGATCTTCTTTGATGTGACTGTAAATTTGTAAGGCAATTATTTCTTCGTTTTGAATATTGCTAAGCAATCTACTGCCAACATAAACCAGATAGCCAACTCCACCGGTTAATACGATTAAATGGTCTTTTTTGACCAAAGCTTGTCCTTGTAGATAGGCAATCATAATTTATTCTTTCTTGAGCATTCGTGGCAAATCATAATAGCCAAAGCATCGATAGTGTCATCAATAATCTTATCATCAAGCGCCAATTCCATTCTTACCATCTTTTCTACTGCTTTTTTATCAGCTCGTCCATACCCAGTTAGACTTTGTTTGATCTGTAGTGGTGTATATTCAGCTATTTTGATTTGTTGACGTAAGAGAGTGGCAATAATTACCCCTCTCGCCTCACTGACATTGAGAGCGGTACTCTGATTTTTAAACCAAAAAAGAGATTCAATCCCTGCTTGTGTGACTTGATATTTGCAGATCAGTTCTTCTATTTTTTTGGCAATTTCTTGGTATCTATCGAATAGTTTAGATTTTTTGTTGGTTTGAATACATTCGTAAGTAAAAATTTGCCACTGATTTTGTTCTTTTTGACCAATTGCAACTCCAACCCTATCATAGCCAGGATCGATACCGATGATGATGGGATTATTTTTCATTTTCAATTGTTTTTAAAATTATTCTAGCTGTTTCTCGCCAGCTAAATTTTTTGCTTTGACGATGCATAGCTGTTTTAAATTTAAGCATTTCTTTTTGAGGCATTTGATAGGTTCTAAGCATGGCATTGCTAATAGCGTGAGAATCATTAGTTTCAACTAATATGCCTGCTCCACCAACTACTTCTCCTAAGCTAGAGTTATTGGCAACAATCGGAATAGTTCCCACTTGCATTGACTCTAGAGCTGGAATCCCAAAACCCTCATAAAAAGAAAGTAGTAAGCTAGCCATTGCATTTTGATAAAGGGTTTTTTTGAATTTTTCTTCGACAAAACCAGTTAAAATAATTTTTTCTTTGAATGGAGAGCTGTTTATTCTGTTGAGAATTTCATCTGCTAACCAGCCAACTTTACCTGCAATTACTAAATTTGGCTCATTATTTTGGCGTTTGTTTGTATTTCTAGTTTTAAGATTGGCAGCAGCTAATTTGCGCAAGAATTCTTCATAGGCAGTGATTAAGCCAATAATATTTTTGCGAGGTTGAAGGGTTCCAAGATAAAGAAAATATTTATTTTTGATGTTATTTTTTTTGAAAAAAGCTCTACTTTCTTCTATGGTGGCTGTTGACCCAAATTGAAAAGATGGGTAAGCAACCACAATGTCTTTATCTGCACGGTGATAATATTCTTTTATTTCTTTTTTAGAAAATTTACTAATAGTGATAACTTTACGAGCATTTTTGACGCTGTATTTTGTCCAATTTTTGAGTTGCAAAAGATCATTTAGTTTGAACTGATCTTCATAATGCAAATATGCTAAGTCCATTACGCTGCTAATGTAAGGTACGCTAGAAATTCGTGGTGCATAATGTGATGGTGTGAAAAAAAGCTGATAATCTTTTTGGTGTAAAAAAAGATGAATTGGCAAAGCCCACTGAGTCCATAATTTGCTAGGGCCAATCACCATGTAACGCCAATTTGGTCTTGTCTTTGGTAAATCATTTAATTTGGGATGAGATAAGAGAACTACTATCTCAAGATTTTTACGGTTAGCAGTTAATTTATAGATTTCTTCTATGACTGCAAAAGCATAAGTATTGCTTCCTACGCGATTTTTAATGTTTGCTTCATTGCCATCAATTGCGATTCTTACCATATTTATTAAGCCTTAAAATCATTGATTGCTTGCTGATAAACTGCCAAAGTTTGGCGGGCAGTTTTTTGCCAACTGAAAAGTTGTAGACGAATAATCATTTTTTTCATGCGATTATCACTACTTGTTTTATTTTCGTTTAAAACTTTTTCAATGGCTTGACGAATAGAATTTTCATCCATAGGATTGGCTAATTCGGCAGCATTGCCAGCTACTTCCCTTATGGCTGGGATGTCGGAAGCAACCACTGGAACTCCGTGGGCAAAAGCTTCCAGAATTGGCAGACCAAAACCTTCATATAGACTTGGATAAACAAATAATTCAGACTCATGATATAAAACTGCCAGCTCAAAGTCTGTTACTTTTCCAAGAAAACGCAGATTTGGATCTGTGGTGATTTTTTCACTACCATCCCAAGATTGTTCTCCTGCAATTAATAGCTGATAGTCTTTGGCTAAAGGAAGCCAAGCTTGGATTAATTTAGATAAGTTTTTACGTGGTTCTCTAGTGCCAACGAAAAGCAAATAAGGTTTGCTTAATTGTAATTTTTGTTTGATAGAGAAAATAAGTTCTGGGCGATTGACCAATTCTTGACTAATCTCTGCCACTTGAGTTGGTAGAGCCTCGTAAATGACGCTAACATTTTTACTTGGAATTTCTAAATAGCGTAAAATATCGTTTTTGGTTGATTCTGAAACGGCAATAATTTGCGCTTCTCTTTGTCTTAAAATACGCCATGAATCTTGATGCATTTTAAGAACCATAGGATGAGCAACTTTTGGATAGCGAATGATGGCTAAGTCGTGAATAGTCGAAACAAGTGGCAAATTTTTGTCTGGCGGTTGCAACCAGTCCCAACTATGGAAAACTTCTATTTCTGGCATAACTTTTTTGATTGGATTAAGACCAAATTTCCAGATTTTTGCCAAAATTGATGGAGGAAAATATTGCAAACTAATATCATATTTATCAGGTAAAGTGTTTTTTAAGACTTTTTGCAGTTCTTTTTTGAGTAGTGCTTGCTGGCGTAGAGAACTTCCGTAAAGAAAAAGCTGATTGTTTTGTTCCTTAAGAAGCGCTTTAACCAAATCACCTGTATAGCGAGAAACGCCTCTTTGATAAGCTAAACTAGAAATATCGATACCAATTTTCATATTAGATTAAAAGCTAATTTATCCTGGCTATAAATACGTACAAAACCAATATTAGGATAGTCTAGCACGCCCACTGCTTTGAAGCCTAGATCTTGCACCGTTTTAAGAACTAAATTATCTGGATCAGTCAAATCTCTTAGGTAATCAAAAACCAAAACATAACGATAATTAGACAAATTTTTGAAAGATTCAGCCATATTTGGCAATTTATTGCTATAAAAAACGCCGGTACTAAAGGTTTTATAATCGACTTGATCATAAAAGATCCACGGAGCAAAAGCATTATCAAAAGAGAATACTATAGCTGTTGATTGTTTGGGAAATTTTTGTGCAATTTCTTGACTAAGTGCACGCCAGTTCTCTCTTTGTAGTTGTGGTTTGCGCCAATAAGCTATAGTCGAAAAAAGGTTTATTGCGATGATGCTAGACAAAAGAATTTTGCTCAGATGTGGATATTTTTTTTGATGAGAAGTAATCAAAATTGCTTCCAAAAGAGCAAAAAGTGGCAAAAGAAACAAAACTCTTTTGGCTTGTAAAACTGGCACGAGGAAAGAGATTAGCCAACTGGTTGCTAGAGGTAAAAATAATAAGAAAAAAAAGAAAAATAACTTTTCATTCTTCTTTTTTGAATCTAAATATATGAAGTAAAAAATTGGTAAAAATATTATTAATGCTAGAAAAATATAGGCAAAATTAAGTTGTAGGTCGCTAAGACCGAAAATAAATTTCATTGGCACTAATAGCAATGTTTTAAATTGAGGTAAGCTAACCACTTTTTCCCATCCAGGCATATTTAAACGAAGATTTTGACCAGCTTGAAGCTGTTCTAAAAATTTTGGCAGCCAAGGTAAAAAACTTAAGAAGACAACGCTGCAAATTAAAATTATTTTTTTAAAATCAAGTTTTTTGTACAGCAAATAGGCCAATTGGCTGAATAATAAAAATGGATATAAATAAGATGCGTATAAGCCAAAAATTGAAAGTAATAAAAAGAATATAAAATTTTTATTAACTTTTAGTGCTTTTAACATCTGCCAAGTAGCGAGTGTGCCTATCATGGCTGGTAAGCTATAAGGTCTCAATTCTTGTGAATAAAAGATATGAAAAGAAGATGTAGTTAAAAATAAACTAGATAAAAGAGCAGTTTTACGATTGCTAATTTGCAGCCCAATTTGATAAATAGCCCAAATAGTAATAACTCCTGGAATTAAACTGGGTAGAAGTCTGAGCCACCACTCTGTTTTCTCCAAACCAAATAAGATGCCAAATCTAATATTAAAAAAAGTAAGTAAATGCATTAATGGCGGCTGAAAATCATCTTTGATTTGCAATTGTGCTGATAATGGTCTAGCACTTTCTAAAAATTGAGCTGCTTCATCAAGCCAAAAAGAACTATTCAAAAGCGGTAGACGCAAAATAAAAGCCAAAAATAGAATTAAATAAATCATCTAGATTGATTATGCCAAGATTTATTCTAAAATTCTACTCTCTTGTGTTTTGAAGTATTCAATTGTTTTGCTCAAACCAGTGCGAAAATCAACTTCTGGGTGGAAATTCAGTAATGTTTGTGCTTTGTTAATATCTGGTTTTCTTCTAGTTGGATCGTCTTTTGGTAAGTTGGCAAAAAGAATATTTTCTTGACCAACTGATTGATTGACTATTTTTTGCACTAGAACAGCGGTTTCTAGGACAGTGTATTCTTCGGGGTTTCCTAAATTGATGGTTTGGCCTTGTAAGTCGTCCTTGCTGGCAAACAATAAAATACCCCTGACTAAATCATCAACAAAACAATAAGATCTTGTTTGTTTGCCATCTCCATAAACAGTGAGTGGGGTTTTTTCTAGAGCTTGATTGATGAAGTTTGGCAAAATTCTTCCGTCATCGTAGCGCATTTTTGGACCGTAGGTATTAAATATTCTAACAATGCGAACATCCATCTTGTAAGTTCTTGTGAAAACGCCACAAATAGTTTCACCCAAACGTTTAGATTCATCGTAACAAGATCTTTCACCATTTGGATTGACATTGCCAAAATAATCTTCTTTTTGAGGATGAATTAAAGGATCGCCATATACTTCTGAAGTACTAGCAAAAAGAAAACGAGTGTTTGGACTATTTTCTTCCAAATAACTAAGTAAATTGTGAGTACCTGAAGAATTAACAAGATATGTTTCTACTGGATTGGCTTGATATGCTGGGGGTGAAGCTGGCGAAGCAAAATGTAAAACCAAATCTAGCCCCCCGTGTTTTTGAGGATCAAAATAGCTTTCCATTGGATTGCTAACACTTGCTTCAAGTAAGGTGAAGTTTGGATTTTCTAGATGTTCTTTCAAATTAATGCGACGACCAGTAATAAAATTATCTACACCAATAACTTTGCCTCCAAAAGTTAAAATTTGTTCTGCCAAATGAGAGCCAATGAATCCGGCTACGCCCGTGATTAAAACTGTTTTTCCATTAAAATAATCTTGCATATATTTTTAAATTTTAAATTCTTTCTTATAGTTTTTCCATAACATTATCCAAGTAAATAATAAAAGAGCAACTTTAGAAATTAGTTTAGTGTAAACGCTAGCAGCTAAACCAATTTTTGGTAAAAAGTAAAAATTACCAATAAAAATAATTATTAGCTGTATAGCTGCGCTAGTAGAAAAATAGCTATTGTTTTTGAAAGCATAAAAAGTTGCCACAAATGGAATGCTGGCTATACTCAAAAAACCAGCTGCAAGTAAAACAACTAAGATTTCATTGCCGGCCACATATTGTGGGCCAATTGTCCAATGAATGAGCAATGGTGAAAAAGGCAAGCTAAGGAAAAAACCAAGGACGGCTAAAGCAACTATACCAATCGATTTTTTTAGAAATGCATTGAAATGGGTAATTTTCTTGTAGTTAGCTACTCTTGGATTAAGAACATTGGCCAAAGCATAGGCTACTACGTATAAGAGCATGGCAATACGATTGACTCCGGCTAATATGCCTGTTTCATAAGCAGATAGATAATGTTTGGCAAATAAAATATCGATGTTGTCGATGATGCCCATAGCAATCATAGCAAAAGCTGAATGCTGAAGAAGACTGATGATCTTGCTCTTTTCTTTCAAAAAAAGTTGTTCAAATTGATATTTGATCCATTTTGGCTTAAATAATTCAGCGATTATTAAGCTTGGCAAAGTGCTTAATAAATAAATGCTCAAAATGAGTTCTATATTTGTAATTTTTAAGTAAAAAACTATTAGGGCCATTATAAATTTAATTATTGATGGCAATAGGTAGTTATAGGCAGCTAATTTAAATTTAGCCAAACTTTGTAGAGTTATTTGTGCAGATTCAAAATAAGTAACAGGCAAGCTGGTAATGAAAGTTAGTGGTATCAAAAGTGGGTTGCTGATTTGCAAATAAGCAGCAATATGGCCAGAGAAAATCAATCCGAATAAACTAATAACAATTGATAATATTAGTCTGTATTTTAAGATTAATGATAAATATTTATTGATTTTGTGGTGACGCCATTCCCCACCGACATATTTTTGGATAACGATTCCTAGCCCGAAATCATTGAGGCGGTTGAGAATAAGAGATAGTGAAAAAGCAACTGATAAATCAGCAAAATATATTGGTCCGAGCAAACGAGAAATTAAAATTATTGCTAAAGCAGAAAATCCAGCAGCAAAACTATAAGAAAAGATTGTTAATGCAGAGTGTTTCAAACCCTCAGATTGACGTAATTTAGCTACAAGAGAAAGCATGACTCCATGATAAAGAATTTTTAAACTCTTATCCACTCTAATTTATTTGAGTTAGGGATTTTAGCTAGTTTTTCTTTTAAAGCAAAGGGAAATTCAAGCCTCTCATTTATTTGAATTGTTGGCAGGTATTTTTTACCTAAATTATTTTTTATAAAAATAGCATTATGACCAAAATTATTAATTGCAACCAATCTATATCCTTTTTGTTTGGCTAATTTTACAAAAGCTTGACCGCTAGCACCAAAATAATCTGGGTTTTTTTGGCGCATCTGATTGAAATTGGCTGAATTTTTTTGGTAAGGAATTGTCACAGCATCATTTGTTCGCCAAAAATGATTGAATTCCAGAACAATAACCCTAGGATCGATAACCTTTAAAGATTTAAATAGCCAATAATCATTACTGTCAACATCAAGAGAAAATAAATCAATTTTTCCTTCTAAACCAGCTTTGGAAATTAAATGGTTGATGTTTTGACGATTCACATATGCTTCTAAAATACTGGGAGGATGATAAGTAGTGGTGCGGCAGTTTTTAAAAAAACGTTTTAATTTTTTTATATTTTTTTTATTAGCATCAATAATTAAGCCTTGCCAATCATGATTTACTAATAAGTTTGTGATGTTGCTTTCTGGAAAACTAAAAAAATCAGAATTACAGTCAGCCCCAATTTCAACTGCTAAACGATTTGTGGTGCCAATAATGCTAAAAATATATAAAAGGATGCCATCTTCATCAAACTGAGAAAAACTTCGCCAACCAACCTGATCGATTGGTAACGGCAAAAGACCAGCTTTGCGCATCGAAATATATTGATTGATGATTTGTTTTTGTGAAAGTTGGTTTGCTAAATAATTGTGGTTGAAAAGTGGATGAATTAAATAAGCAAAATCTTTTTGTGAAAGATGCCAAAGACTACGTATTTTATAAATGATTTTTTTCAGTGCTTTCATTAATAAGAAATTATATCTCATTTATTTCCCTGTATAATGCAATCAATGTCAAGAATTTTAATAGTTGGAGCAGGTCTTTCTGGAGCAACTTTAGCTGAGCGCTTTGCTAATGCTGGTTATAGGGTTGTTGTCTTAGATAAAAGAAAGCATTTGGCTGGAAATTGTTATGATCATCTTGATTCAAAAACTGGTATTCGTGTTTCTAATTATGGAGCACATCTTTTTCATACTAATAGCTTGGAAGTTTGGAATTATGTTCAGTCATTTGTTAAATGGAAACCGTATGAGCATAAAGTTTTGGTCAAAGTAGCTGATAAACTATTAAATTTACCAATTAATTTAAATTCAATTAATGACTTTTTTTCTTTGCAATTAAAAAATGAAAAGCAAATGAGAGCTTTTTTGGCCACCAAAACTAGTAAATTAAAAAAAATTTCTAGTAGTGAAGATTATGTTCTATCTGTGGTTGGTCGTAAATTGTATGAGTTGATTTTTCAAAATTATAGCCTCAAACAATGGGCTTTAAATCCGAGCGAGTTGGATGCTTCTGTAATAAAAAGAAATCCTTTACGTTTCAACCATGATAATCGTTACTTTACCGATCAATATCAAGCTCTTCCAGAAGGGGGTTTCGAGAACTTAGTGACTAAAATGCTTGACCATAAAAACATAAAATTATTTTTACAAACTAATTATTCAGAATTTAGTGCAAAAAATGATTTAAAGCAATTTTCTAAAATTTTTTATACAGGTCCAATTGACCAATACTTTGATTATTTTTTTGGTCATTTAGAATATCGATCATTAGACTTCCACTTCGAGGAGCATGATCTTGAATTTTATCAACCAAATTCAGCAATTAATTATCCTAGTCTTGATTATCCTTTTACCCGAATTATTGAGTATAAATATTTTTATCCACCAAAAGAAAAAATCAAAAAAACTATTATCTCCAAAGAATATCCTACTTGGGATGGAGAACCTTATTACCCAGTTCCAAGAATTCGTAATCACGAGCTTTTAGAGAAATACCAATTAGAAGCAAAAAAAATGGAAAAAGACAATTTTTATTTTGTTGGTCGCTTGGGTACTTATCGTTATATTAATATGGATCAGGCTATTGCCGAAGCGCTGAATTTATTTAAGAGATTTTCTTAAAATTATGCTAAGCTTTAATTATCTTTATGAAAGAAAATAGAACCTATTTTTTCTTGGCTTTATTTACTTCTATTTTGGCTTTTTTTCTATTATTTAAAATTTATGAGAATAAAAAAAGCTATAATTCTTTACAAACTGAATTCAATCAATACAAAACAGAGCAAGAAAATAAAGAGGAATGGTCTGAACAAAAATACTGGTATTTTAGTTTTAAATATCCAAAAAATTGGCATTTAGCCTTGTTTTTCACCAATGATGATCGTCAAACCAAGACTTTCGCCATAAGTCCTTATCCGATTGATTTTACGCGCATTGCTTTCTCAAAAGGTATTTATGAAATGACTATTTATGATGACCAAAGTGTTTATAATGATGAATTTTGGAAAAAAACTCAGGAAGAATATCAAAAAAATTTAACGCTTATTCAACCAGAAACAATTGAAACTGAATATGGGACAATTAATTATTATAAGGCCAAAGAAGGACAAATGAATGCTCCTGGCCAAAATGTTGAAGCTTATTTTTATAAATTTAACCACACCATAAAAACTAATGATGGAGAAATAAAAAGAACCATATATATAAAATTGGAGCTTTTATATATTGAAGATTGGCGCTTGACTGAAATGCTAAGAAAAATTGCACTTTCTATCAAACCAATAGTTTGAGTATGTTTAAAATTCGCAATTTATATATTGCTGCTATTTTTTTAGCTTTTCTTTTTCTTTGGACAAGATTCTATAAGATAGATACTTCTCTATTATTTTTTAATGATATCGGTCGTGACTTTTTGACTTTATGGAAATGGCAGGAAAGTGGTAAACCGCCTTTGCTTGGTCCACAAACAAGTGCCTTGCCTTTCAATCAAAGTGCTGTTTATTTTTATTTGCTTTATCCTTTCTATTTGCTAACATCACATTCTCCATATGCAAGTTTGATTGCTTGTAGTTTGTTTTATGTGCTTAGTTTCTTTGTTGGTTTGTATTACTTACGTGAGTATCCAAGACTAGAAAAATCTTTACTTTTAGTTTTTCTTCTTATTATTGTCCATCCACAATACATTATTCAGGGAAGATTCATCTGGAACCCATCATTTGTTACACCTTTTATTTTGACTGCTTTTTACAGTTTAGTTGTTTATCTTGAACAGAAAAAACCTAAAAACATTCTACTTATTTTAAGTGCTTTTTCTATTGCTCTAGCTACGGCATTTTCTTATTCAACGGTTCCAACTTTGTTGGCTTTTTTGGTTTTGATTATTTTCCGTGATCGCAAAAAGTTTTTCCCCTATTTTTCATATATTGTGTTGGCTTTATTTATTGTTAATTTGCCAACTATCTTTTTTGAATTAAGACATGATTTTTTATTGAGTAAAATGATGCTTTTTGGAGATAGAATTGATCAGGGTAACAATTATTTGTTTGCTCGTTTGATTAATTTGAGTAAATTTAGTTTCGCAATTGATTGGAGAATAGTTGTAATTTATTTGTTGTTTTTAATTTTATTTTTTTACTCAAGCCTTAAAAAGGAAAAAAATAGATTTTTAAACGCTGGTGGTTTGCTCTTATTTTTAACTGTTTTTTTGACCGCATTGATGCCTATTTCAGTACACTCACATTATATTTTTGGCATTTTGCCATTATTATTTTTGACAATTAGTTTTTTAAGAACAAGATACATCTATATGACTGGAGTTTTTTTCTATATTATTTTTATGCAAGCTGCTTTAAATGAAAATTATTTTGCTAAGGCTAGAAATACAGTTGCTGAACTTCAAAATTGCGCTCAAATCTTTTGTTCAAAAAAAATAGGACCTATTTTTATTAGCAATCAATCTAGTCATCATCCCTATCATAATGCTATGGAATTTCAATATTTTATGAGTGAAGCTGGGTGTGATGTCAGAAACATTAACGAAGGAAGCGATCAGGCTTCTAAAATGGCAGTAATTCTAGATGACGACTCATATAATCATGGAAAAACTGCTTTTTATGAACTAACTTTATTTGGCAAATCTACTGAAAAAGAAAGAATTGCTTGCAAAGACAAGTTGGAAATAGTTTTATTGGAAAAATAAACACTATTTATTTTTATACCAAGTCACTACTCTTCTAACTCCCTCATCAAAATTAATGGTGGGTTCCCAACCAAGAATTTTTTTGGCTTTACTATAATCCAAAGAGCTAGTTTCTTGCTCTCCTGGCCTTTCGGCAATGTGTTTTTCTTCTACTTCAATTTCCATTTCAGCGGCAACCTTGCGAAAAACCTCATTTGTAGAAATTTCTGTTGTTGTGCCAATATTTAATTCACCAACGAAATCGCTTTCTAAAGCTAAAACATTGGCTTTTGCAACGTCTTCAACATAAACATAATCGCGAGTATGAGTGCCATCTCCATTGATAGATGGTATCTTTCCCTCAGACATCATTTCAGAAAAGATAGCAATAACCCCTGATTCACCATGTGGATTTTGACGTGGGCCATAAACATTGGAATAACGTAGAGAAATAAAAGGTATTTTATAGAGCTCGTGATAGTAATTTAAATATAATTCACCGGCTCTCTTAGAAATGCCATAAGGTGAGAGTGGTTCTGCTTTCATTTCTTCGTTAAACGGAGTCACTTTATTGCCATACATGGCTCCACCGGTGGCTGCCATAATTACTTTTTTAATAGGAATTTCTTTGGCAGCTTCCATGATATTTAGTAAACCAATAATATTGTTTTCAGCATCAAATTGTGGATTTTTAACTGAATAACCAACTTGAATGTGAGCAGCGTGATGATTAATTATTTCTGGTTTTTCTGCTTTAATAATTTCTTGAATTTTTTCTTTGTCAGTAATATCAGCTTCTATAAATTTGGCTTTTTGATTAAGATTATTCTTATTACCACTCGATAAATTATCGACAACTACAACTTCGTGACCTAAATTAATGTAAGCATCTACAACATGAGAGGCAATAAAACCCGCTCCTCCTGTAACTAAAATTTTCATTAATTAGCCTTTCTGTTTTTATTTTTTTAGAATTTCTTGATATAAGTTAATTGTCTCTTTACTTGTTTTGGACCAAGTAAATTTTTTTGCGTGATTGGCGGCTTGTTTTATGAACTTAGCTCTTTGGTTTTTTGTCCAAGCTAAAATATTATTTACAGCCTCAGCAAATTTTTCTGCTTTGGCTTCTTCAACCAAGATGGCTTTGTTTAAAGCTATTTCTGACAAAGAAGAATTATTAGCACAAATTACTGGAGTTTGGCAAGTCATGGCTTCCAAAATTGGTAGACCAAAACCTTCATATAAAGATGGTTGTATATAGGCAATTGCTCCAGCATATATTGCTGATAGGTCAGAATAACCGTCTGAGTTTAGGTTGGTTAAAAACTTAATTCTATTTTCCACATCACTTAAAGCAATTTGAGCTTGAATCCATTGCCACTCTGGTATTTCATGTGGATAGAAGTTTTTTCCAACGCAAACTAGATGAATTTCTTCAGGAAGAAACTTGAGTGTTTTAATGAGTTGGGTAATATTTTTATTGTAATTAATATCACCGACATAAAGTAAATATTTGGATGGTAATTGATATTTATTGGCAACTTGAACGATAGTTTTTTTATTTGCTACTGTAAGATTGGGGTTTGCAGCCAAATAAATTACGTGGATTTTCTCTAGAGGAAATTTTAAATATTTAGCGATATCAGTTTTAGAATTATTTGAGTCAGTAATAACAGCATCAACATTGCGTAGAGCAATTTTTTGTTTAATTAAAGAAAGTGATCCCTTTTTGCCGACAGGATAATATTTTGGGAAAATTAAAGGTATAACATCATGTATTGTTACAATTGTTTTACTTTTTTTAATTAATGGTAAAGTTGGAAAAAATAAATCAAAAAATGGATAGTGAATAATTTCTGGTTTAAATTCCAGATCTTTTTCTTGTGTTAATGATAATTCAATTGCTTTGTTTTTTTTTAGTTCTTCTGTTAAATATTTTGTATAGGAGCCAACCCCTCTTATGGCATTTTCATTTATTGTTGGAGAATTATCGATTAAGATTTTAATTGGCATTTTTAGCTTCCAAAAATTTTAAGTAAGAAATTGGGTGATGTAAAGCACTAAATAATGCAAACACAAAACCTTGCCAACCATCAACAAAACCTTTATGACGAAAATAAATTAAGAAAAAAGTTTTAATAGTTTTCCAAATGACATGATCAAAAAAAGTAAAAAAATTAATGGGTAAGTTTTCGTCTTTTAGTTGTTTGGCCTTGAAAGACGTGTAAGTTGCAAATTTACGCAAATAATCTTCAAATGTTGGATTGCTGTAATGAAGTAAATGTCCTTCAGCATTTCCAATCTTTCCATCTACTTGCATCTGTTCATGAACGTCTTGAGCTGGGAGATAAGCTTTGCCTCTAATATAAAGTCTAATAACTGGATCAGGATACTGGCCACCCTTGCTTAAAAATTTTCCGCAGAAGAAATTTCTACGCTTAATCCACCAAGCAGATTCTTCCAAAACTTCTTTATTTTTTATTTTTGCCAAAACTTGACGAATAAATTTTTTTAAATCTTCATCAACAATTTCATCTGCGTCCAATTGTAGGACTAAGTTCTTATGTGCTTTGTCCATGGCAATTTGTTTATTGATGTGGAAATTCTGTTTATTGGTGGTGCTAAAAATTTCCGCTCCCAAGCCAGCAGCAATTTCAATTGTTTTATCACTGGAATTTCCATCAACAACTATGATCTCATCTGCTAGATCTTTTACAGATTCCAAGCACTTGGCAATATTTTTTTCTTCGTTGTAAGTGGCTAAAACTACTGAAAGCATGCTTCCATTATAGCCTACATTTTTTCCAATGTCTTAATACCGAGCAAAGACAGTCCTTTATTGAGGGTAATAGAGGTTGCTTCCACCAAATTAAGCCTAAATTGACGCTCTAGTGAGCTGTTCAAGATAGGAAATTTATTGTAAAAGCTATTAAATTCTTGAGCTAGGTCAAATAAATAGTTGCACAAGTGATGTGGAGCAAATTCTGAACTAGCTTCCGCAACTATTTTTGGAAAATCAGTAATTTTTTGTAGTAAGCTTTTTTCTAATAAACTAATTTCAATTTTATTATTGATATTTTCTTTTGGAGAAGCTTTTCTAAGGATGCTTTTGGCACGAGCGTATGTGTAAAGCATATATGGTCCAGAGTTGCCTTGAAGGTTTAAAATTTCATCCCAATCAAAATTAATGTTTGCTTCAGATTTTCTTTTTAAGTCATTCCATTTCAAAGCAGCTATGCTAACTGCAGTAGCAATTTCCTCATCTTTAGTAAATTTCATGGCCTCATCTTTGGCTTTTTTTAACACTTCTTCCAACCAAATAACATTTCCTTTGCGAGTGGACATTTTTCCTTCTTTAAAACGATAAAGACCGTGTTTCACATGAACTCTCTGCCCTTTTTTGTACCAACCAAGAATTTCTTCAATACGGTAAAGCTGTTGAAAGTAAAAAGCTTGTTCACTTCCAACCTCATTAATTACCAGTGGAGAACTTCCATCTTCATTTTGATAACGAGGATTTTCTAAACGCCATTTGTCTGTTGCTAAGTCTCTAGTAGCATACAAAGTGCTGCCATCTTTTTTTGCGATCATTAGTGGTGAAAATTCGTCATTTGGATAGAAAATTAAAGTTGCCCCTTCTTTGCCTTCTTTAGCAATATTAAGAGATTTTAATTCAGCAATAATTGGTTGGAGCATTTTTTCAAAAAATGATTCTCCGTATCCTCTACCATCATTTTCTGTGAATTTAATATCCAAATAATTATAAATTTTTGCAAATTCCTTAAATGACCAATCAATGCAATTTTGCCAAATTTCTCTAGCTTCTAAGTCTCCTTCTTCTAACTTTTTAAACCAATTTCTAGCCTCATCATTTAATGAATCATCTTTTTCTGCTTCTTCGTGAAATTTAACATAGAGAGATACTAATTTTTCTACTGGATTTTCTGCATTTTCTATTTCTGATTTATTTCCCCAACGCTTAATAGCTACGATCTGTTTGCCGAATTGAGTGCCCCAATCTCCAAGATGATTGTCTCTGAATATTTGATAACCACTAGCTTCAAGTAGATTGGCAATGCTATTGCCGATAATCGTTGAGCGTAAATGACCAATTGTAAAAGGTTTAGCAATATTTGGAGAAGAATATTCAACAATTGCTTTTTTATTCTTGCCAAGATTTATCAACTTGTTTTCTTTATTAGAAATAATTTTTTCAAGTTCTAGTAAATAATAATCTCCGTTTAATTTAAAATTAATGAATCCAGGTCCAGCTACGCTGATTTCTGCAATTAAAGATTTTTGATCTTTTGTTTTAATTTTATCTACTAAAAAATTGGCAAAATCTTTTGGAGAAGAAAACCTTTCTGAAATATTTTTAAAGTTAACCATGGC
Organism: uncultured bacterium; assembly: GCA_903842795.1. Lineage (GTDB taxonomy): Bacteria > Patescibacteriota > Microgenomatia > UBA1400 > PJMF01 > UBA1364. The sequence goes on from CAIMNJ010000012.1 coordinate 94,224, forward strand.
TAAGTTACTAGAATAATCACCAAAATTGCTATCTGCTGGTTTTTCTAATTTAACTTGAGTAACTAAATCGAGGTCACTTAAAACAGATGATAAAATTTCTTTAAGAATAAGTTCTTTGTCCATGGTGTTATTATAATGGCAAATATATAAAAAATCTGCCTCGACCATCACTTCCATTAATTATTTTGTCTGGTTTTCTATCTCCCATTTGATCAAATTTGCTTGCTACAACAATTGTGTCCTTCTTATCCAAATCACCTAAATCGACTTTATCAGCAAAAAAGAAAAGATTGAGGATTCCTCCGTGGTAGGCAATTGGGCTAATTTTGAATGAAAATAAGGCGTAAATATAAGCATGTTGATAATCGTTGGTGAAAACGATTTGCTTTACTTTTGATCTATCTAAATCATGTAAATAAGAAAAAGTTTCTAAATAACCATCAACGAAATCATCAGAATTGACCTTAATATAATTTTTGTAATAGTTAATTTGATAAATTCCTAAACAAAACATGTAAATTAAAAATAAAAGACTTAAAAATATTTTTTTACTTTTCTTTAAATAACTAGAAATTTTTTCTATTGCCAAAACTATTATTAAAATAAATCCAGGAATAGCTAATAGACTTCTATTGCTACTACTTAGGCCTTCAGAAATAATAGCTGGTAATAGTCCAGAAAACAGCATCGCTAAGCTTAAATAAAAAAGTTCTTTATTTTTTTTCTTTGAGAAAAGATAAAGAACAATTAAAATTAAAGAAATAGGTTCAATTACTCCAAATCTTCCATCTCCATGTCGAAAGTTCCCGGAATTTTCTCCAAATATTAAAAATTTTAATGAAAAGTAACTTAAAAAATTTTGAACCAGTTGTTTTATGAGTCCAAAAAAAGCTAATTTTTGTCCAAATAAAGTTGCTCCGGCTCTGGTTAAACCTTCTGCAAAAAAAGAGTCATATAAAAAAGGTAATAAAAGAAATAAGCCAAATAATCCACCGATAATCAAGTCTTTTACTTTGCTTTTAAGCAAATCGAAATTACTTAAGAGCATAAAAATAAATAAAACTGGAGTTGTTACTTTACTGCTATGGTAGGAATAAATAGTTAGAACTGCAAAAAAAATACTCAGAAATAAATTTTTATTATTTATTGTATTTTTATATCGATAAAAAAAGTACATTGACCATAAAGTAAAATTAAGTGCAATTCCTGATTCAAAAGCCATGCGTGCATAATGTATGTGCCATGGAGAAATTGCTAACAAGAAAGCGGCAAAAAGGGCCAATTTTTCTTGGTTTTTATTTTTTATAAATAGTTCTTTAAATAATAAATAAATTGCTATAACAGCAAAAATACCATGAATAGCAAAAGGCAAGCGTACTGCAAATAAATTCATGCCAAAAATAGCTGTAAAAAAACCACTTTCGTAAATTGCAAATGGAGCCTTGTAGTCACCAAAAGATCGAAAACTAATTGGTAGTTTATTAAGCCACTCATCTCTCCTAGTGCTAAATATGGCAAAACCATTGTAGCCAATCGCTACTTCATCCCAAGCCATGCCGTGAGGAACATTTGCCAATTTATAGAATCTAAGAAAAATTGCCAAAAATAAAATTAAAATAAGATAGAGGTTTTTTTTAATTATTTGCATCTAACGCATTTTGATAAACCAATATGGCTGCCATAATAAAAAACTAATCTTCTGCCAAAAAGTTCCATTTTTCCAAGTAAATTTTTTTGCATTATTCCAGCTCATGTCTCTCATCTTTTTCTCACCAAAAACAGACTTATTGGTGGTCTCGTGATTATGATCAACTTGAGCTTTTGGTTCAAATAAAACTAGATAACCTTTCTTTTTGGCTTGAAAAGATAAGTCTATGTCTTCCCAATAAGCCGGATAATAAAGCTTATCAAAGCCTCCAATTTCCTCAAAAATAGATTTTCTAAACATGGCGCTGCCACCACTTGCCCAAGCTGTTTCTCCAAGTGACATATCTTTATAACGACTATGCAGGAACATTCCTCTTTCGAACCAAAGCTTGTTTCTACCGCCAATTTCATTAATGTGAGTTTCATGTTCTAAACAACCAACGGCAAATACTTTTTTATTATCAAAATGAGGAATTAAATGGGTAAGGCTATCTTTATATGGAGCAACATCATTGTTAATTAAGAAAACTAATTCATTTTTTGCTACAGCAAAACCTCTGTTAGAAGAAGCTCCGAAACGTTGATTTGTTTGATTAACTAATAAAACAATACGAAGTCTAATATTTTCTTTTTTGTATTCTCCCAAATAAAAATCAGCTGCAAATTTTTTAAAAATAATTTTTTTGATTGCAAATTTTTTTTCAAACCAAGATATTGTATTATCTTCTGGTCCGCTAGCATCATCAACGACAATAAGTTCGTCTCCATTTCTCATGCAGTTTAAGACTGCTGGTAAATTTTTTTCATAAAGATGCACTCCTTTATAACTAGGAATTACGATTGAAACGTTTTTCATTTTTTTCCTATCATTTCCAATAAAATTGTTTTAAATTTTTCTTTAGAAAAGAATAAGCTTCTATTGCGTGCTAAATTTGCTATTTTTTCCCTATTTTCTTTATTTTTAATTAATTCCATCGTCTTGTTAAGGCATTCATTTTCACTATCCCATAGGCAAGAGCTTAACTCTTCTCCAAGAATTTCTTTTTGTCCGCCTTTATTTATAACAATTGGTGCAGCTCCAGCAGACATCGCTTCCAAAGTGGAGATGCCAAAATGCTCAACTTTTTCTGGTTCAATTTCTTCATTTATTTCGAAACCTGAGGCGTGCCAATAAATGCTAGCTTTTTTGTACAAATCAATTAATTCTTCACGACTCGCATCATGAAATATTTTGATATTTAAATTTTTAGATAAATTAGCAACTTTTTGAGAAAATTCAGAATCCTCATTTTTACCCAATAGAATTAGTTGCCAGTTTTTCATAATGTTTGAGTCTTTTTTATTGAGTTCTTCAAAGAAACTAACCAGCACATCTTGGCGTTTGCTATGTAATTGGCAAAAAAATCTACCAACAGAAAGAATAATATTTTCTTTTTTGTTTTGCCAGTTCTCATAATTGGCAAATTCCGTTTTATCAACATATGGCTGATGAACAAAATCTATTTTAGTTTGCCAAAATTTTTCAATATATTTTTTGGTAAATTCAGAATTAGTATTCTTAACATGCCAATTGGCTAGTTTGATTTTTTCTAGCAAAGAAGATTTATCAAGTTTGAGTGGAATCTGAATATGTAAAATATTTTTTTTAGCTAGAGAAAAAAATAAACTTCCATCAGTTTGATAGTAAAGTATGTCAAATTTTGCAGTCCACAAAATTTTTGTTAAAAAATTTTGATCCA
>CAIMNJ010000013.1 GCA_903842795.1 uncultured bacterium
ATTTAATTTGGAGTATTAAAAAAAACGTGCATAATTGTCGAAAATCTTGGTATTATCTACCAATCTTACAGGTGTCCTCAGACTTGATAATAATGAGAGCAACGCTTTTTGCTCTAAAGAGTTTTAAATCAAAAGCTTTTTAATTGCTTTAATATTTTGTTTTGTCACTTCTTCTCCAGCTTCTATTACTCCCTTGTCTTGTACAAACCCAGTAAAAGGATCAGAGAATATTTTGCTTTCAGCAATGTCAGGTTCAAGAGTAAAATCTGCCATTGAGCAACTATTTTTAGCTAGGTGGTACATCATAATTTGCATGGTTTTGAGGACTGATTTGATGGAATTGATTTTATCAGCTTTGACTGGAAATATATTTTTATAAAGACTGACAGCAATAACAACTTCTGCTCCCATCTCTTTGACTACTTGGACTGGGACTGGGACTGCTGTTCCGCCGTCAATTAAACGACGACCCTGGTATTTAGCCGGTTCAAAAATAAAAGGAATAGAAGTGCTAGCTCTAATTGCTTTGGCTAAACTACCATCATGAATTTCTACTATTTCTCCAGTTAATAAATCACTAGCAACAGCACAAAAAGGAATGCTTAGGTTTTCTATTTGATTTTTTCCAACAAGTTCCTCAAAAACTTCAGTGATTTTTTCTCCCTTAAACATACCCCAGCTTGGTTTTGGATCAGAAAACGCCCAAAGTAATTTTCTTTTATTGATTTTTTCTCTAAATATTTTTTCTAATTCATTGACATCATTCATGGCAGCGTATGCTCCACCAACCATTGATCCAGCACTGGTGCCAGCTATATAGTCAATTTTGATGCCAGCTTCCACCAAAGCTTTAATTACGCCCACATGTGCTTGTCCACGCCAGCCACCACTACCAAGAGCCAATCCTAGAGTTTTTTTTTGAATAAATTTCTTAGTCATAGTGCTGTTCTAAAACCTTATTGTGATATTTGTTTTTTAGTTTAATGGCGATTGGTAGTAGCAGGAAAATACTACCAAAACCCATAATCAAAAAGATTAATCTAATCGCTCCAGAGCTCATCCTCTCATTAAAGAAAGAAAATAATGCTAGAGTTAAAATATAAAAAATACTAATCATCATGCTAAGACTAGAAATAGCAGTGGCTCTATTTTTAGAACTATAGCATTGATTACTTAGTTTGCCTAAAATATTCCAACGCATTGAAGAGAGCAAGAAAATAACAAAAATTATAGCAATCATGCTTGGTACATTGTAAAAATAGCTTAGTGGCAAGAAAATACTGAGTAGAATTGCTGGCATGAGAAATACCACGTCCATTCTTTCAAACACTTTTTTTCTAATCAAAACATGTAAGAATTGCACGGCAGTTAAGGATAGAAGTGCCAAAATATAGCCCATGCTTTTTTCATTTACAGCTAAATCTGTTAGGGCAAAATTTTTAAAACTTAGAACAATTGGCCAAGTAAAAGAGCCAACTAAAATGTAAAAAAGAGAAATGTCTCTACTTTGTTTATTTTTAAATAATTCTTTAAATCCCATTTTGGTTTGAAATAAATAATTTTTGAGAGTGAACTTTTCGCTATCAATATCTGGTTCAATAAATTTAGTTGAAAGAATCCCAGCAATAAAGAAAGCAATGGAAGTGAGAATTGATGGAAGATGATAATATTTTTTAAAAACCAGGCCGCCAACAATTGTGGCAAATACCAAACTTAGATTAAAAATAATTTGATTATTATTACTAATCTCACTGAATTTTTCTTCTTTTTTGTCTTGTTTTAGAGTATCAAAAACCAAAGCCTCTAAACTGCCACTTAGAAGCGCATCTCCCAAGCCAAATCCTAATCCAGCCAATAAAAACAGTAGAAAACTATTGGAATAAGCAAAAATAAGATAGGCAATTGAAGTAATAAAAAAAGAAATGCTAATAGTTATTTTTCTTCCGAGAAGATCAGCGAGAGCCCCAGTAGGTAGCTCAAGAAGTAAACCACTAAGCAAAATAACAATATCGATAAGAGCAATTTGAGTAAAACTAATATATTTCAGCTCCATAGAGACCCAAACGGGAACAATGAAATACATAGAACGGAAAATCGCCAAAACCTTTAAATAAAAAATATTATTTAAATATAGGTTCTCATTATGATCGTTGGTTTTTTGAGGAAAAGTAAAAAATTTTCCTAATTTAAACATTTTATAATTCTATCACCTGATATGATAAAAGAATGCTAGTAAACATCCAAAAAGATTTACAAAATCTTGCTGACAAAGAACAAGCTAAAAATCTTCAACGTTTTTTTAAGACCGGAAAAGGCGAATATGGCGAAGGAGATCTTTTTTTAGGATTAAAAGTACCACAGGTTAGAAAAATTGTTGCAAAATATTACAAAACAACAGAATTAAATGATTTGGAGGTTCTATTGTCCAATAATTTTCATGAAATTCGTTTAACTGCTTTTTTAATTTTAGTTAAAAAGTATGAGCATGCTAAAAATGAGAATGAAAAGAAAAAAATTGTTGATTTTTATTTAGCCAATTTGGAAAGAGCAAATAATTGGGATTTGGTGGATTTGTCTGCCCCAAGAATTTTGGGGGCATATTTATTAGATAAGTTGTCAGAGGATAGAGAAGTTCTCTACGATTTGGTCTCATCATCTAATCTGTGGAGACAAAGGGTGGCTATTCTAGCAACTTTTACTTTTATTAAAAATGAACAATTTACAGATGTGCTAAAAATATCGCTATTACTTTTAAATCACCAACACGACCTAATTCATAAAGCGATTGGATGGATGTTACGAGAGCTTGGCAAAAAAGACCAATTTTTATTGGAGAAATTTTTACAAGAAAATTATAAAAAAATTCCAAGAACCACATTAAGATATAGCATTGAAAGATTTGAAAAAGAAAAAAGACTAAAATTTCTTAAGGGTCAATTTTAATTTTTTAATAACGATATCTGTCACTTTTGAATGGACCGCTTTTTTTTAGACCCAAATATTCAGCTTGTTCTTTTGATAATTTTGTTAAATGTACGCCAATTTGTTCTAAGTGAAGGGCAGCTACTTTTTCATCTAAATATTTTGGTAATAAATAAACTCCAATTTCATGTTTTTTATTAAACAATTCAATTTGTGCCAAAACCTGATTGCTAAAAGAATTGGACATTACAAAAGAAGGATGTCCAGTTGCGCAGCCCAAATTAACCAAGCGACCCTCAGCTAACAGTAATAAGCGATGTCCATTTGGAAAGGTGTAAAGATCGACTTGAGGTTTGATTTGTTTCTTTTTAATACCTTTATACTTGTTAAGTGCTTCTACTTGGATTTCTATGTCAAAATGACCAATATTGCAAACAATGGCAGCATCTTTCATTCTTGCCATATGTTCAATACGAATTACATCCTTACAGCCAGTGGCAGTAACAAAAATATCAATTTCTTGAACGACATCTTCAATTCTCTTTACTTCGTAACCCTCCATAGCTGCTTGCAAGGCACAAATTGGATCAACTTCTCCCACAATTACCCTAGCTCCGTTGTTGCGCAAAGAAGCTGCGCTACCTTTGCCAACATCGCCAAAACCAGCTACAAAAGCAACCTTGCCAGCAATCATTACATCAGTGGCACGACGGATACCATCCACCAAAGATTCACGACAACCATAAAGATTATCGAATTTAGATTTAGTGACGCTGTCATTGACATTTATAGCAGGAATTTTTAGCTCATTTTTTTGCAACATTTGATATAGCTTGTGTACCCCCGTTGTGGTTTCTTCTGACACGCCTTTGATTTGTGGTAGGAACTGTGGAAATTTTTCATGAACAAAAGCAGTTAAGTCTCCACCGTCATCCAATAACATGTTTGGACCAATTATTTCACCCTTACTATTTTTGAATTGTAAAGTTTGTTCTGTGGCCCACCAATATTCTTTTTCAGTTTCACCTTTCCATGCAAAAATAGGAATGTTAGCGGCGGCGATCGCCGCCGCTGCATGATCTTGTGTAGAAAAAATATTGCAAGAAGCCCAGCGCACTTCGGCTCCAAGAGCAACTAATGTCTCAATCAAAACTGCTGTTTGAATGGTCATGTGTAATGAACCAGAGATGCGCGCACCTTTAAGTGGTCTTTGTTTTTCATATTCATTACGAATAGCCATAAGTCCAGGCATTTCTTTTTGTGCTAATTCAATTTCCATTCTTCCCCAATCTGCTAGTTTGATGTCTTTAATTTTGTAATCTTTTTGCATAGGTTTCTTGATATCTTTTTTTAATTTGTAACCAATTTAATTTGTGATTCTGTGTTCCATTTTTTTCTACTGCGAATGAAGCAATAACACAAGCAAATTCTATTGCTTTTTTAATTGGCCATTTTTTGGCATAAGCATAAATGAAACCTGCGCGAAAAGCATCCCCGGCGCCAGTTGGATCAATTGGTTTTTCCAAATTGACTCCGTAAATTGACTGTTCTTTGTGGCTATTTGTTTTTTCGTAAAATTTAGCACCATTTTTTCCAAGAGTAATAATGCACAAATCTGTTTTGGTAATAATTGCTTGTTTATCTAGTTTCGTTTTGCTTTTCAGCAAAGACATTTCATATTCATTAAGAATAAGAATTGAAGCAGCTTTTAAACCATTCACCAAATCTTCAGAATTTAAATTAGCAATTTGCTGTCCAGGATCATACAAAAGTTTGATGTCTGAGGATTTGCATTCTTGAACTTGTTTGCCCATAGCTTCGGGATTATGAGCAGAAATAACGGCCAAGATATCTTCTTTTTCATCTGTAAATTGCGAAAAATTAAGCGAATTGGCATCGCTCATGGCACCTTCATAAAAACTGCCAATTTGGTTTTCTTCACGATCAGTTAAAACGTTGAAAGTGGCGGTAGGTAATTGACTAAAGTGAACCAAATTTGTATTGACGCCAATTTTATTTAAATGATCGATATAATTTTTTGCATCAGCGCCAACGCTAGCTAATAGGATTGGTCTTTCTCCAAGTAGGGCAAGAGAATAAGCAATGTTGCCAGCAGTACCGCCGTTTGAGCGAATTAAATTTTGCACCAAAACAGAAAGAGAAATTTTGTCCAAATGTTCTTTCTGAATGAGTTCTTGAAAACTTCCGGTGAAACTCATGATTTGGTCAATTGCGACTGAACCGCTTAAAATAATTTTCATCTTTTAATTTTTTAAAATATTTTGTAAGCCACAGACAAAATTCTTTTCTGTACAACCCAAACATTTTTTATTGTAGTTTTTTTCATCCCAAATTGACAGGCGATTTTTGAAATTGTTTATTATCTCTTCAGCATCAGTTTGGATGTTGCCAATAGAACTGATTCCTTCGCAGCAGCTATAAATTTTTCCATCAGACATTAACGAAATTTGATAACAACCCAAATCTTGTGGCGGAAAGGTTTTTCTGTTTTTCATTAGTTCAATTAATTCTTCTTCATTAAGAAAATTAAAATTTTTAACTGTACCTAAAATATTAGAAATTGGATGGTTTTTTAAATAAGACTTTGGTTTACGAGGGTGGTAAGTAATTAGCATTTCTTGTCCACAAATTTTTTTAAGTTCTTTTTCAAATTTTGGTATTTCTTTCAAATTTTCTTTAGTGACAATGGAGAAAATTTCTGTGTGAAATCCAAGTGTTAAAGCTTTTTTAAGTAAACTTGTACTCTTATCAAAGTTACCTGCTCCGCGATTTTGATCATGATAGTCTTTCAATCCATCGAGAGAAATAATCAGGTTGACCATGTTTGGTTTGGTTATTTCTTTCAAGCGATCAATAGTACCATTGCTGATAATTTGAACAAAGATTTTTTTGGATGTTAGTTCATTGATTAGTTCTGTAAAATAATTCAACAAAAAAACTTCTCCACCACAAAAAGTAATTGATTCAATCTTTTGCACTTTTTGATAGCGTTGCACAAATTCAAGAATTGCTTTTTTGGAAAGTAAAAATTTGGTTTTTTGAGTGTAACAAATTTTGCAAGCAAGATTACATTTTTCCAAAGGATTAATATAAAGATGTTTGAGAGAATTTTCCAATTGTTGGTTAATTTTTTTATTTACAAGCACAGGGCTGATTTTATCACGCTATAATACAAAAAAATGTTGTACAAGGGAAAAGTTATTAGAGGTTTGGGTAATGGCAAAAGCAAAGCTTTTGCCACTATTAATTTGGATCCAAATCTTTGGCCAAAAAATTTGGATAAAGGTGTTTACGCATCATTTGTGTTTATAGCTGACCAAAAATATATGGGGGCGCTTTACTTTGGACCAAGAAAAGTCTTACAACAAGAAGAAGATGTTCTAGAAATTCACTTGCTTAATTTTGATCAGGAAATTTATCGTCAAGAAGTGAGTTTTAGTATAGAAAGGTTTATTAGAGGTGTGCAGAGTTTTTCTTCTTTTCCATTGATGAAAAAACAGATTGAAAAAGATATTCTGGCGATTAAAAAAGTTTTGTCTAATTAGTTTCTAATCTTTATTGCTAATTTTACCCACCTGATACATGGCAAACATCAAAACAGTAGCAGCTAAATATTGGCTAGTTGCCAAGAAGTTTTTATAAACCACCATGTCGATAACAATGGCCAATAAGGGTAGAGTTAATTCAAGAATAGTTGCGACTTTGGCTTGAGTTTTTTGCAGACCTTTATAATAAATAATCATTGCCAATAAACCCGTACTTAGAGAAATGTAGAGCAAGCTCAAATAATCTTTGGTGGTTAAAACATCAAGTGAAGCTTGTGAACCAAGTAGAAAAACTGCTCCAAAAGCCAAAATGGTTGCAAAATAAAAGCGCAAAATAGTGGCACTCACGCTATTTTTTAATTGATTCAAAAGTAATTTAGAAAGAGTGGTGCCAAATCCCCAGCAAGCTGCTGCTCCAAAAGCATAAAGAGCTGCTGTAATAGTTGCTCCGCCCGTGCCAAAGTTAACTTGGCCATTTTTGAAAGTGACGAAAAAAACTGCCACAATTGCTATGGTTGCCCATTGTAAATATTTTTTGCTGATCTTTTCTTTGAGAATCAAGCTGGCACTAATGATGGCAAAGAGCGGCTGAATTTTTTGAATGAGAAAAACAACGCTGAAAGAAATGTAATTAATTTTCATCAATGCTGTTGTGATAAAAAGTGTTCCTAGTAGACCACCAAATAAAGCTACTACCAAGCTTGTTAGTAATAATTTGGAAGTAAATTTTTCTTGTTTCAATTTTTGCACCACAATTGGCAAAAGAATTAAAGAGCCAAGTAGGTGTTCAAAAAAAACAATGGTAACTGGCGGTAAATGATAAAGACCACGACGGATTATTCCATCTAAAGCCCATAGGGAAGCAGCAAAAACAATTAGTAAAGGACCTGACATAAGTCCTTTGTTTATATCACAGAGTGCTGATTAAAATAAGAGCAATTACAAGGCGATAAATACCAAAATTGGTTAGGGTATTTTTTTGAATAAAACTGATGAACCATTTCAAGACAAAAAGAGCGACTATAAAAGAAGTAATTGTTCCAACCAGAAGCAAATTAATTTCCTGAGAAGAAATGCTGTTAATTGAATCAAACTTGAGAACGTCCAGGACAGCAGCACTACAAATAGTTGGCAAAGCAAGTAAAAAAGAATATTTAGCTGCACTGACACGACTTTGCCCAAGAGCCATCATGGTCAACATAACTGAGCCAGATCTGGATACTCCAGGAATAACAGCCATAGCTTGACCAATGCCGATAAGAACACTTTGACCCCAACTCAAATCAGCAATTTCTTTATTATTTTTGTTTTTGTTCTTTTTTAAATATTTTTCGTAAAGAATAAAAACCAAGCCAACTGTTACGAAAGCGCCGATCATTAGCCAATTAGTTTCAAAGAAAAAGTTTTTTATTATTGAATGTAGCAAGAATCCAAGAATAGCGGTAGGAATAAAGGACAGAATAAGTTTTTTGATTAGTGACCAATCTGTTAACAATTCTTTGCCATAAACGAAGAGAACAGCAAGAATGGCTCCAGCTTGGATAAAAACCTCAAATAGTTTGAGGAATTCAGTATTTTCTAGATGAAGTAGTTGTCCAGCAAAAATTAGATGAAAGGTGGATGAGATTGGTAGAAACTCTGTAAGGCCCTCAACGATGCCAAGAATAAAAGATTGCCAAATGTTCATAGATAATCATTATCTTATCTAAAACTAATTCTATCAAGTGTTCACGTTAAATATTGGTATTATTGACATATATTTAGCAATCGTGTATTATGACTGCTAACGATGTGTTGAAGGATAAATATATAATTTATTGTCGCATATCTAATCAATAACTAAGGCAATTTGTATATTTATTATTGTCCTTACACACTTCTAAAAATTAAAAATTATATGAAAGGAGACACTATGTCGCTAGATTTAGTTTCTAGAAGATTATTTTCATTGCCATCTATTGTTCCATCTATTTGGGACAACAACGATGATTGGTTTAACTCCACCACAACTCAGTCGGGGTTAACTGTTTCTGAAGATGACAAATTTATTTATGTAGAGGCTGCTCTTCCTGGAATAAACCCAGACAATATTGAGGTTACTTATCAGGATGGATATGTTTGGATTAATGGAGAGCAACAACAAGAAGAAAAAGATAAAAATAAAAAATTTTATAGAAAAGCTTCAAGCGCCTTTTCTTATAGAGTTGCTATTCCAGGTGAAGTTGATTTCAATAAAGAACCTGAAGCAACATATGAAAATGGAATGATGAAGGTAACTTTTGTTAAGTCAGAATTGGAAGGTCCTAAGAAGATTACTATCAAAAGAAAACAATAAATCAATTTTCTTTTATAAAATATAGTAGAGGCGCCTGAATGGCGCCTCTAATTTATGCGGAGGTGACAGGATTCGAACCTGTGAAGCTGTGAAGCTCTAGTTTTCAAGACTAGCGCAATTGACCACTATGCGACACCTCCTTGCGGTTGAGCTTATATTTTACAATATATGATGAGATTTACAAAACCAACTCTTTCATCCCGACCATTAAATCGTGTATATTAGAAGTCAAATGTTTGAAAAAATTAAGACTGCCCTTTTTGGCAATCAAACTGAAGAAAAGCTAGGTCCTCCACCAGAGTCAAGTCAGGATCAAACAATTAATTCTTATGACGTTCGTATGCCTGGTCAGGCCAATATGGAGAAGTCTAGAATTGCTCCAGGTTTTTATAGACCAATTCCAGAAGAAACATTGGTGGAGTGGGATGCTCCAGCTAGGCCATTCAAAAAGCATAATCGCCAATTTTTTAGTACGGTTTTAATTATCGCAGTCCTAATCTCTTTAATCTTGTTTTTTGCAGGTCAGGTTTTGCCAGTGGCAGTGGTTATTTCAGTGGTTTTCTTGATTTATGTGACTGCCGTTATTCCACCGCAAAACGTTCACTACAAACTGACCAACTATGGAATTTATGTCGACAAAGAAGCTTTTTCTTGGTTAGTGATGGGTAGATTTTGGTTTGATGATAAAGCTGGTCAGCGTGTTTTGGAAATTGAACTATACAAATTCCCAGGTCGTTTGACATTTGTCTTAATTGAAGGACAAACTCCAAGAGAGAAAGATTTGGAAGGCGCTTTATCAGAGATCTTAATCAAAGAAAAACCACAGCTAACAACTTACGAAAAAATTGCTGCCTGGCTCAAAGACAAAATCCCCCTAGAGTAATGCACATCATTTTTGCTATGATGATCTTATGATCAAAAACAATGGTTCTATTGAAACTTTAGCAATTGTCAGAAATAAGGAACTGCAGTTGGCAGTTGTGCTTTCTGGTCTAATTTTTTTTATTCCAGCTTTTGTTCATCAACAACTTTTAACCGGGCCAATTATTAATGCGCTGCTAATTTTATCTTTTCTTTATTTGGGCAAAAGCAGAGCTTTTTTTCTAGCCTTGATTCCCAGCACAGTAGCTCTTTCTAGAGGTTTGTTGCCATTAGCTTTGGCTCCAATGGTGCCTTTTATTATGATTAGCAATTGTTTATATATTGAGCTTTTTGCCAGTTTGAAATTCAACCAATATATAAAAATATTTTTAGCTTCGGCCGCTAAAGCAATTTTTCTTTTTGTTATCTCCAAACTTTTGATGGAAAAAATTCTGGTAGCAGCTTTGGCTTCAAAAATTGCCATGATGATGTCTTGGCCACAATTTGCTACAGCTTTATTGGGTGGAATTTTGGCATTATTAATTGATTTTTCTTTGAGAAAAAATAAATTAATTACTAAATAAAATCTATGCAGCAGGAAGAATTACTTATTAAGCTTGAACAAGCCGGAATAGTAGGACGCGGTGGAGCAGCTTTTCCTGCGCATCTCAAATGGAAAAGAATCAAAGACCTAAGTAACCCCAAAAAATATGTGGTTTGTAATGCCAGTGAAGGAGAAATTGGGGTACAAAAAGATTTTTACATTTTACAAAATTTTTCCGAAGAAGTTTTTAAAGGCATGATGTTGGCAATGGATTTCTTGGAAACAAAAGAGGGGTATTTTTACATTAATCGAAACTATTATGAACAACTAAAAAGCAAAATTGATCCTTTGGTAGAACTATTCAAACAAAAAAGCTACATAATTAATGTTTTTATTGAAGAACCAAGTTATATTGGTGGAGAAACTGGAGCACTATTAAACGCTATTGAAGGCAAAAAAGTTCAACCACGCTTTGAATCTCCCAGTCCTTCTGTTTTGGGAATTTTTGGTTGTCCAGTGCTTTTGCACAATGTTGAGACCCTTTACGATGTTGCCAGAGTGGCCACTGATAAGTTTGAGAAAACTCGTTTTTCAACTATTTTAGGAGGAAACAAAAATGGAGTTTATAGAGTTAATGCTGATGAAAAAGTAGCAGAAGTGTTAAGAAAAACCAATAATTATCCAGATTTCGATTTCTTTGTCCAAGTTGGCGGAGGAGCCAGTGGAGAAATTTTCACCAAAGAACAGGCAGAAACAGCAACAATTGGTGGTTGTGGTTCTATAGAAATTTATCCAAGCACTACCACTGACTATGATTTTTTGAGCAAAATTTTTAATTTTTATGAAAAAGAAAGTTGTGGTAAATGCACTCCTTGTCGTGATGGTTCTTGGCAACTGAAAAAACTTTTGGATGGTCTAGACAAAAAAAGTGAAATTCCATGGCTAGAGATTAAACCAATTATTAAAGTCATGGAAAAAGGCTCATTCTGTGGTTTGGGCAAATCAATCGTGCCACCAGTCAGAAGTTACGCAAAAAATATTTTAGGAATTGAGGTTTAAATGTCAAAAAAGGTAACTATTTATATTGATGAGAAACCATATCAGGCAGAAGAAGGCCAAAGTGTTTTGCAATTGGCTTTGGCTAATAAGCTAGATATCCCACATCTTTGTTACCACGAAGATCTCAAAATTGAAGCTAACTGTCGTTTATGTTTGGTGGAGCACGAAAATAAAATTGTCACTTCTTGTAATTTAAAAGCTAGTGAAGGTATGAAAATTAGCACCAAAAATAAAGAGCTAGTAGAAATGCGTCAAGAGAATCTAAAATTACTTCTGGCTTCACATAGCAAAAATTGTCCCAAATGCAAGAAAAACCTTCCTTGTCCAGCTTTTGGTTTAATGCAGAAATATGGTGTCACTAGTGATGAATATCAACGTAAAATGTTGGATTTAGCTATTCATAAAATGGTCGGAGCTGCCGAGCTCGATCCTAATCTTTGTGTGCGCTGTGGCCGCTGTGTCAATTCTTGCGCCGACATTGGCATCAATTTTCTCAAATTAGAAGGCACTAGTTCAGATAATCATCTGACTTACAACGAAAATCCAAAGGTTGATTGTATTTATTGTGGCCAATGCACCGTTCATTGCCCAGTTAATGCTATTCGTGAAATTAGCCACTTAGAGCAGGTGGAAGCAGCTTTGGCCGATCCAGATAAAATTCTCATCGCTCAAATGGCCCCTTCGGTGCGTGCTAGTATTGGTGAAGAATTTGGACAAGAAGCAGGGCTTAATTTAGAGAAAAAAATGTTTACAGCGCTGCGCCAACTTGGTTTTGAAAAAATCTTTGATGTTAATATGGGAGCAGACATCACCACAGTAGTAGAAGCTAAAGAATTAGGTGATCGCTTGCGCAAGAAATTCGCTGGTGAAAAAACAGTTCTCCCAATGTTCACTTCTTGTTGTCCCGGTTGGGTTAAGTTCTTAGAGTTTTATTATCCAGATTTTATTGATCATCTTACAACTGCTCGCTCACCACACATTCATTCTGGTGGAGCTTATAAAACTTGGTGGGCAGAAAAAACCGGCACTGATCCAAGCAAAATTATTATGGTTTCCATCATGCCTTGTACCTCTAAAAAATATGAATCAGAAATGGAAAAATTGACCTTTGATTTTCAAGGCCACAAACTCAAACCCGTAGATTATGTGCTCACCACCAGAGAAATGGCTGCTTTACTCAAGAAAAATAAGATTGATTTACCAAACTTGTCTGATAGTGAAGCTGATCGCGAAGGTACTTATTCTGGGGCTGGCGCGATCTATGGTGCTTCTGGTGGCGTGATGGAATCAGCATTGCGTAGCGCTGCTTATCTACTCACTGGTAAAGAATTGCCAAAAATTGATTTAGAAGAAGTGCGCGGCATGAAGGGAATTAAGCGAGCCACTATCAAAATTGGTGACAAAGAAGTCAAAGTGGCAGTAGTTGCTACAGCACGTAATGCTCGCACAGTACTTGAAGAAATCAAACATAAAAAAGCTGACTATGATTATATTGAGTTCATGGCTTGTCCTGGAGGTTGTATTGGCGGCGGCGGACAGCCGCTCACTGGGACTTTTGCGATCATAAAGAAACGTATTGCTGGTTTGTATTCAATTGATGCCAAAAAAACTGTCCGCCGCGCCCATGAAAACAAAATTGTTCAGGAATTCTTTAATTATCTAGCAGATAAGCCTTCATTAGCTTCACAAATACTGTATACTAGCTATTCGGCAAAAAATAAATTTGAATAAACTTATGAAAAAAATTACAGATGGAATTTTAGCTTTTATTAAAAATCGCTACAAACTTTTACTAGTTATTTTAGGTGTATTTTTTATTGGTTTTATGATCTTGCAGAATAAAGCCAAAAAGCAAATTAAACTGACTTTTGTTTCACCAACTAGAGAAGATATTGTTTCTAGCATTACTATTTCTGGTCGTATTGATGCGAAAGAGAAGGCTCGTTTACGTTTTATAACTGGAGGTAAATTGGTCTATTTAGGTGCTAAAGAAGGCGATGCGGTTAAGAAATGGCAAAGTATTGCCACAATTGATCGTAGTGCTTTGCAAAAACAGATGGATCAAACCATGAATGCTTACATGCAAGAAAGAAATAGTTTTGAGAACACTCAAGATAATGTTCGCAATCGTGATCTTAGTACCAAAGAAGTCAGAGCATTGGCTGATGAACAATATGATTTAAACAATAAGGTGCTTAGTGTCGAGATTCAAGACATTGCGATATCCAACACCACGTTGCGATCTCCATTTGAAGGAGTGTTGACTTCTGCACCAATTGCAGTTCCTGGAACTACTCTTTTGGCCAGCGATTATTTTGAAGTGGTTAATCCAAAGAGTTTGATTTTTCACGCCAACATTGATGAGATTGATCTACACAAAATTGCTAAAGGTCAGAGTGCTGAAATAATTTTAGATGCTTATGATGGTGAAAAAATTGCCACCCAAGTTTCTTACATTTCCTACACTAGTAGTGAATCAACTAGTGGCACAGTCTTTTTGATTGAGTTTCCACTTAATGACCAAAATATTGAAAAATATCGCTTGGGTATGAATGGCGATGCGGTGATTAAGTTAGCTGAAAAAAAAGATGTTTTAGTAATCCCAATTGGCGCAATCAGCGAGCGTGATGGCAAAACTTTTGTTAATCTCAAAGCAAACAATAAAGAACAAAAAGTGGAAAAAGAAATTAAAGTTGGTTTGGAGAGTGAAGACAAGATTGAAGTCATTGATGGCTTGACCGAGAATGACCAAGTTGTTTTACCAGAATAATTATCTTAAGTTTTTATTATGTTAAATCTTAAGCGAGTTTCCAAAAACTATAAAATTGGTGACACTGTCATCAATGCTTTAGATCATGTTTCTTTAAAAGTGGAAGAAAAGGAGTTCGTGGCTATTATGGGGCCATCTGGTTCTGGTAAATCTACTTTTTTGCAAGTTGCGAGTATGTTGGCTGAACCAAGTGCTGGGGAAATTTTTCTTAATGGTGTAGAGGTTTCTTCCTATAATGAAATTCAAAGAGCTCGTTTACGCAATAAACAAATTGGATTTATCTTCCAATCCTTTAATTTATTGGCCAGAACATCTGCTTTGGAAAATGTGATGATGCCTTTATTTTATGCTGGAATCAAAACTGATTCTAATTATGCTATGGATAAGGCTAAGGAAATGCTTGAGCGAGTTGGTTTGGGTGATCGCTTATACAATACTCCAGCTCAGCTTTCCGGAGGCCAGCAGCAGCGCGTCGCTATCGCTCGCGCCCTTATCAACGATCCAACTCTTATTTTTGCTGATGAGCCAACCGGCAATCTTGATTCTAAGAGTGGTGAGGATATCAAAAAAATTCTTAAAGAGTTAAATAAAGAGGGTAAAACTATTATTATGGTGACTCACGAAGAAGATGTGGCAGAAATTGCCAAAAGACAGATTGTTTTTAAAGATGGTAAAGTTTTAAGTGATCATAAATCATGAAAATTAGTGCAATTTTTAAACTAGCTTTAAAATCGATTTTGCTTAATAAGAGCAGATCTTTTTTGACGATGCTTGGTGTGATTATTGGTGTTGGCTCAGTGGTGCTTCTAACTAGCATTGGTACTGGTTTGCAGGCTTATGTCACCGATCAATTTGCTAGTCTTGGTACCAATATTCTTTATGTTGTGCCTGGAAATCCTTTTGGTGAAAAAGGTGGTTTTGGTGGGCAGCAATCAGTGATTGAAAGAACTAAGCCAGTTCTTAAAAGAAGATATTTCAATTCGGTCATTCGTAATAACAGAGATTTAATTAAAGATGGTGTTTTTACTACAGCCACCGTGACTGGTGCTAAATATGGCAAAATCACCAAAACAGTTACTCTTTATGGAGTAACGAGTTCTTATGAGAGTGTTTACAATACTCAAGCAAATAAAGGTCGTTGGTTTACTAGTTCTGAAGAAGAAAAATCTGAAAGAGTTGCTTTGCTTGGTCCAAAAATTGCTGAGGAACTATTTGGTCAAATTGATCCAGTTAATAAAACAATTCTACTTAATGGTCAAAGTTACACAATTCTTGGTGTTTTGAAGGAAAAAGGTGGTGGCTTTGGTGGTCCAAGTTTTGACAGTTACGTTTATTTGCCCGCTGAAACAATTTTCAAATATTTTGATACTGAATTTATTGACTCTTTTATTTTTGAAGTCAGAAATAAAGAACAAATCAAAGATGCTAAATTAGCAATCGAAAAAACCATCGGTAAAGAGCTTAAGGATGATGAATTTACCGTTTTTGATCAGACTCAATTGCTTTCTACGATTAATAGCATATTAGGCATGTTAACTGTTGGTCTTGGTGGTATTTCTGCCATTTCATTAGTTGTTGGTGGTATTGGCATTATGAATATTATGTTGGTTTCTGTTACTGAGCGCACCCGTGAGATTGGTTTGCGCAAAGCTCTTGGAGCCACACCAAATTTAATTTTGGCTCAGTTCCTAATTGAAGCTGCACTCTTATCAGTAATTGGTGGTTTGATTGGTTTGCTGATTGCTTATCTTGGTTCATTGGCTCTGCAGGCTTATTTCCCAGCCAAAGTGACCATTCAAGCAGTTATTTTGGCTTTTGGTGTGTCTACAATTGTTGGTTTAATATTTGGAGTGGCTCCTGCTAAAAAAGCAGCCAAGCTTTCACCAATTGAAGCTTTGCGCTACGAATAATTTCTCAAATTTGAAGTCTGAATTATAAGTCTGCTTTGGCAGTTTTCTCATTTATTTGTCTAACAATAATCCAAGTAGCAAAGAAAATTAAACCTGCTACTGAAAAACTTGCACTGTGGTGAAAATGATTGGCAGCTCCAGCCAAAAGTGGGCCAATAATTTGTCCAAGAGCAAGGTAAGCCTGATTGATGCCGAGAATTCCTCCCTGATCTTCACCATGAGAATATTCAGAAATCATGCTAGAAGTCATGATCGTTTGTGGTGCAAAAGTTATCATATATAATCCTGAGATGAAAATAAAAAGACTGGTTGACTGAGGTATGTTAAAACTAAGCATAACTATTGTAGTCAAAAAAGAAGAAATCATTAAAATTGTTTTTTTGCTTTTGAAAACTTTGAGTAAAAATTTAATGCCAACAGCTTGCATTAATACCATCAATAAGCCAATTAAACTGTACATCACTCCAATGTCATCAGAATTTAATTTCAAAAAATCCACGCTAAATGCCTGAAATCCCATGGTGAACATATTGTGAGCCGTGCTGCTTAAAAAAACGATCATCAGCACATGACCGATAGTGGGGATTTTGAGGGCATGAGCAATTTTTTTAAATTGAAAGAGACCTTCTTGTTTAACGTGTTTTTTGTGACGTTCAGTATTTGTTTCTGGCAATAGGAATAAAGCCATAACAGCTGATATAGCAGCTAAAATAGCTCCAACATAAAAAGGAAAAGTTAAACTAACTTTGCTTAAAAATCCTCCCAAAGCTGGTCCAAGCAAAAATCCGACTCCAAAGACTGCTCCAATAATTCCAAAATATCTAGTTCTATGTTTTGGTTCTACTTGATCAGCAATGACTGCTTGTGCTACAGAGTTATTTCCCCCAGTAATGCCATCAATAATGCGAGCAATAATCAGCATTAAGGGATTTGTGGCAATGGCAAAAAGAATTAGTCCAACTGCTGTGCCAAACAAACTAGTGACTAAAAGTGGTTTGCGACCGTAGCGATCTGATAGACGACCAATGATTGGTGTAGAAAAAAATTGAAAAACTGAGTAAATGCTAAACATTAGACCCATCATGAATGAGCTCATGCCAAATTTTTCAGCGTATGGATAAAGCAAAGGGATGATTAGGCCATAACTCAGCGCATTGACTAGCATCACCAAACTAAGAATTAACAGAGTTTTATTGTATTTTTTGAACTTTAAATTCATAGCAAACTTAGATAATTTCTAAACTTTTGGCAATTTCACTAAAAGCTTGTACGAAATCGGCAATATCTTCTTTGGTGTGGGAAGCACAGAGCTGTACTCTAATTTCATCGCGACCTTTGGGAACAACAGGATAATTAATGTTGGTGACCAAAAAGCCTCTTTCATACATTTGCTTAGTTAAATCTCTAGTTTTGGTGGTGTCACCAATTAAAACTGCTTGAATTGGATGAATTGAATCTGCGGCGAATTTAAAACCTTTATCTTTTAGCTGAGTTTTGAGGTTAACAACGTTATTCGCTAATTTCTCCAGCATTTTTTTACCTTCTTCAGAATCAATCACGTCTAAAGAGGCGCCGGCAGCAGCAGCTGTTCCTGGTGAAATAGAGTTGGAGTAAATATAGGTAGCAGCAGATTCTCTCAAGTAATCAATTATAACTTGGTCGGCAACGACATATCCGCCATCGGCGCCAAAACCTTTGCCCAAAGTACCAACTAAAACATCGGCTTTGGCACCAGAGACTTCTTCGGTTCCACGACCAGTAGCGCCAAAGGCAGCTACTCCATGACAGTCGTCTACAATTAGCAAGACGCCTTCCTTGTATTTATTATCATATTGGTCGATAACGCTACGTAATGTTTTCAAATCTTGATATTCGCCAAGCATGCTAAATACTCCATCTGTGATGATGACTACTCTGTCAAACTTACCTGAATTTGAGCTGAGAACTTCAGCGAGTGAGTTACTGTCTAAATGCTTAAAAATAAGTTTAGCTTCGCTTTCCAAATTGGCCAAACGTACGCCATCAATAATGCTGCGGTGATTAAGTTCATCGGAGATTACTAAGGTATTGCCATTGACGAGAGAATCTTTATTCTGACCTTTGATTAAACTAAAAATCACTGCCAAATTAGTGGCAAAGGCAGAAGAAAAAACCATCGCGTCATCGCGACCATGAAAGGCAGCAAGTTTTTTTTCTAATTGGCGATGTATCGCAAAAGAACCAGAAATAAAACGGACAGCACCTGGTCCAGTACCAAGTTTGGAAGAAGCTTTATGTTCAGCTTCTTTAAGTGTATTATGGTGGCGTAAGCCAAGATAATCATTGGAATTGAAGATGCTAATTTCTCGACCTTCAATAATAGCTTTTGGAGCTTCGTCCTGATTAAAATCTTCAATCAAATGCTCAAATCTTTTTGAAATTGCAGCCTCATCTATGCGAGCAATTTCATTTTTTAGGGAATCAAAAAATTGTGTTTTAGACATGGTTCAACCTTTCCTTAACTCCATTATAAAGAGCGAGAGTCATTTTATTTAAGTTAAATTCTTCTTGCCAGCCCCAATCAGCACGAGCTTGAGAATCATCGATTGTTTGTGGCCAACTTTCAGCGATTTGTTGGCGATTGTCTGGCTTGTAAGTGACTTGAAAATCTGGAGCAATTTTTTTGATTTCTGCTACTAATTCTGCTGGGGTGAAGCTGATAGCAGAAAAATTATAACTAGTGCGCACAGAGATTTTTTCACTAGGGGCTTCCATGAGTGCAATAGTGCCTTTGATAGCATCGTCCATGTACATCATTGGTAGGCGAGCGTCTTCTTTGAGAAAACATTCATAGCTATTGTTTTGAATTAAGCCATAAAAAATATGAATAGCATATTCAGTTGTCCCATCTCCAGGAGCAGCTTTGTAACCATTTAGTCCAGGATAACGCAAGCTACGTACATCAACGCCATAGCGCTTGAAATAATATTGGCAGAGCAATTCACCAGTAACTTTACTAACCCCATAAATAGTGCTTGGTTCCAAGCTGGTGTGTTGTGGTACATTTTCTTTAGGAGTGGTTGGGCCAAAAGCTGCAATTGAGCTTGGCCAAAAAACCTTGATTTTATTTTCTTTGGCTATATCCAAGATATTTTTAAGACCATTAACATTGACATCCC
This sequence comes from uncultured bacterium, assembly GCA_903842795.1. GTDB lineage: Bacteria > Patescibacteriota > Microgenomatia > UBA1400 > PJMF01 > UBA1364. Next base: position 19,126 of record CAIMNJ010000013.1, read on the forward strand.
AAGCCAAGTCTGGTTGTTTTTCACCACCGACAGAAAGCAATCCAGCAAGGTGGTAAATCTCGCCAATATCATATTTTCTCACCAACATCTCCATGGCTGCTTTATCTCGCACATCACCTTGTTCTAAAATTCCTTGAAAATTGTCATTAATGGTGGAGCGACCAAGAGCAATTACATTTTCTTGTCCATATTTTTTTTGTAGTTCCAAGACCAAATCACTACCAACTAAACCAAAAGCACCAGTTACCAAGATTCTTTTCATAAAAATCTCCTTTGAATATTTTTAATGCTATTAATATGAACAATATATTAGTCGCGATTGTAACTACAATTCATGCGCTAGATTTAGAGCTCGCCGTCGCCCTTTTCGAGGACTAGGCGGGTCCATCGTGCTTCGCTCGATTTGGAGCTCGCCGTCGGAGAGACAGGACTCCACCTTTCAGGTACTAACCAGGAGCTGTGCTCTTGGTGGCGGAACCTGTAATTCAGGTTTTCGTCCATATCATCCCTACTTTGCAAACAGTGGCTTCTAACCACTGTTTTCAAAGTCGGAGAGACAGGACTCGAACCTGCGACCTTACGCACCCCATGCGTACGTTCTAGCCATCTGAACTACTCTCCGTTATGGTTTAAATTTTACCTCAAATTTTGGCGAATACTACTAACGCTACACTTGTTGCAGTCTAGATGATAAATAATGATTTTTATTAATAAATCCAAAGAAAAACCAAAAAAGCGAAGAAAAGGCAAAAACTGCTAGTTAACAAACTTTAAAAAATAGCTTACAAAAGAATAACAACAATTAAATTAAAGAAAGGAGCGGACAAATTTTTTAATCATCTGATTAAAAAATGAGTCACGAATGATATGTCTAAGAAAAAAATGGATGAAGGTTTAGAGCAAGTTCCAGATTCTAGCAAGAGACAAGCTGTTGAAATTGCCATGCAGCAGATTGAAAAGCAATTCGGAAAAGGTTCAATTATGAAGCTTGGCGAATCACTCAAAAACATGCCAAAAGTTCCAGTGATTTCTACTGGCTCATTGTCTTTAAATATGGCTTTAGGAGTGGGAGGCTATCCAAAAGGTAGAATTATTGAAATTTATGGTCCAGAAGCTTCTGGTAAAACCACTCTTTGTTTACATGCTATTGCTGAAGTGCAGAAGAATGGTGGTGTAGCTGCTTTTATCGATGTAGAGCACGCTCTTGATCCTGTAAGAGCTGAAAAAATTGGAGTTAATTTAGAAGATGTACTTATTTCTCAACCAGATTATGGTGAACAGGCTTTAGAAATTGCTGAAACACTGGTTCGTTCTGGAGGTATTGATTTAGTAATTGTTGATTCAGTAGCTGCTTTGGTGCCCAAATCAGAAATAGAGGGTGACATGGGTGATCATCAAATGGGTACTCAAGCTCGTTTAATGTCACAAGCAATGCGTAAGTTGACCGCTGCTTTAAACAAAACCAAAACCACCATTATTTTTACCAACCAAATTCGTATGAAAATCGGTGTGATGTTTGGCAGTCCAGAAACCACTACAGGTGGCAATGCTTTAAAGTTCTATGCTTCCATTCGTTTAGATGTACGTAAAATTGCCAATATTCAGGAAGGTGAAAAGGTTATTGGTAGTCGTCATCGTGTCAAAGTCAAGAAAAATAAAGTAGCTCCACCTTTCCATCAAGCTGAATTTGATATGGATATTAACGGTATTTCCAGAGAAGGAGATGTGGTTGATATTGGTGCAGAAAAAGGTGTGATTGAAAAATCTGGTAGTTTTTTCAAATATAACGGTGAAGTGATTGCTCAGGGTCGTGAAGCTGTCAAAGACAGATTTAAAGAAGATAAAAAATTAATGAAAGATATTGAACAAGCTATCTGGAAGAAGATCCAGGAAGAGTAATTTTTTAAACTTACTTTCTTTGACTTTTTGCTTATTTTTTAATATAATCATGACTAGTATTTGTTAAAATTTATTATTTAGTAGAATAAGCTAATCGCTTTAGAATCAGATTGAGTATATTTTTTTGGAATCCTAAACCTATTATCAGTATGCAAATTTTTTGCCTGACACCCATAAAATAATCTCTTACTCCATATCTTTTGGAGCTTTTTCTAAAACATTTTTTGGCCTTTTCTACTTAACGGAAGGTAGTTATGTCGTTTTTTAGTAATTTATCAACGCTGTTTTCAGCAGAAGATGAAGCCAAGAAAAAAGCAAAAGTTCAACAAGCTAAGCCAGGTTTTCTTAAACCAGCTAATCATCAAGCTAAACCAGTTGTTGCTGCTAAGCCAGTCAAACAAACTCCACCATCTCCAGCTCAGGTGGCAAGTGCCAACTCTTTATTAGATAAAGCTAGAGCTGAAGCTGATTCTTTAGTTCGTGATGCCAGATCCAAGGCAAGAGAAATTATTGTTGAGGCGAAGGATGAATCTCTTGAAATTCGTTCCAAAATTGAGAAAGAAACTCGTCGCATCGAACAAGAAATGGCTATTCAGCAAAGAGATTTGCAAAGCAAATTAGATAAGTTGGATTATCGTTTTGAGCAAATCGATCAAAAAGAACAAAGAATTGATCAGCTCAAAAAAGATCTTGAAAACCAAAAACTTGATTTGGATAAATCTAGAGCCAAAACTTTGGAAAAATTAGAAGAAATCTCTGGTTATTCCAAAGACAAAGCTAAAGAAGTTCTTTTTGAAGGTCTTGAGAAAAAACTCAGTCATGATTTAGCCAAAATGGTTGCTCAAAAAGAAGAGGAAGCCAAATTGGAGGCAGATGAGAAGGCTCAGGAAATTTTGATTGATGCCATGCGTCATGGTGCCACTGATTATGTCGCCGAATACACAATTTCTGTAGTAAATATTCCATCAGAAGAAATTAAAGGCAAAATTATTGGTAAGAGTGGCCGTAATATTCATACTTTTGAGCGTCGTACTGGAGTGGAAATCGATCTCGATTCTTCACCAACTGAAATCAAACTTTCTAGTTTTGATCCGGTTCGTCGTGAAATTGCTCGTGTTTCCATGGAACGTCTGATCAAAGATGGTCGTATCCAACCAGCCAGAATTGAAGAAATTGTGGACAAGGTTGAGCAAGAAATTGAAAGAATCACTTTTGATGCTGGTAAAAAACTCATGCATGAAGTCGGTGTCTACAATATTCCAAATGGATTGGTTTCTATGCTTGGCCGTTTTAAATATCGTTTCTCCTATGGTCAAAACATGATTAAACACACCATCGAAGAAACCAAAATGGGCACCATTATTGCTCATGAATTAGGTTTAGATGCCAATGTGGTTAAACTTGGATGCTTATTGCATGATATCGGCAAAATCTCTGGCAATCATGATGAAAGTCATGTCCAGGCTGGTGTACGTATTGCCAAACAGTACAATATGCCACAAGAGGTCATTGACTGTATTGCTCAGCACCATGAAGATGAGCCTTTCTCAAGTCCAGAATCTATGGCTGTTTACATTGCTGATGCCATTTCAGGTGCTAGACCAGGTGCTCGTTACGAAAATCATGAAGATTACATCAAGAGATTGTCTGCTCTAGAAGCCATCGCTATGTCTTATGAAGAGGTTAAGCAGGCTTATGCTATTCAAGCTGGCCGTGAGCTTAGAGTGCTTTTGATTCCAGAAAAAAGCAAAGATGATGATGTAACTGTCTTAGCCAATAAGATTCGTGATCGCGTCCAAAAAGAAGTGATTGTGCCAGGTAATGTTACCGTAACAGTCATTCGTGAATATCGCGAACAAGCAGTTACCAAAGCCTAAATGATAGGCTAGAATTAGGAATAGAATATGAGTAATTTTTTATTAGCAGCTCAACTATTTGTTTCTCTGATTTTAATTGCTTTAGTTCTTTTGCAGCCAGGTACTGATGGAGGCACTGGTCTTTTTGGTGGTTCTGGTGAAACTTATCACACTAGAAAAGGCGTTGAGAAGCTATTGTATTATCTTACAATTTTTTTCTTAGTGCTTTTTATGGCTAGTTCTATTGCTCTTTTATTAATTTAAAGACAATGCGTAAGTTATATTGGTATATCAGCAGCTACGTGCGCAAACATGGTTTGGTTTTCCTTTTGTCGATCATGGTTGCTTTATTGTTTTTTTCTTTTTTATTACCTCTAATCAATAAAAAAATGGCTTTCAAAAAGAGTACCTATATTGCTATTGTTGGTCAATACACTTTAACTGATCTTCCCAAACCAATTAAGAATCAATTGAGTGCTGGCTTAACCAAAATAGGCGCCAACTTGGAAGCTGAACCCTTACTAGCTGAACGTTGGGTGGTTGAAGACGATGGCAAGCAATATCGCTTTGTTTTGAAAAAATATGTTAAGTGGCAAGATGGTAAAACCCTAAAGCCAGAAGATATTAACTATAATTTTTCTGATGTTCAAACAATCAGCACTCCCAATGAGGTAATTTTTACTCTCCCAGAACCCTTCACTCCATTCACGGTTTCTGTATCTGAGCCAATTTTGCGCATGGAATGGGAAAAAAAGTTTTTCACTGAAGACAAAGCCAAATTAATTGGTATTGGACAGTATAAAATGCTTGATTACAGGCTCAGAGGAAATAATTTAGCTGAATTCAAGATTGATGGTCCTGATGCTCGTTACATTTATCGTTTTTACTTAACTGAAAATGAAGCAGTTAATGCTTTCAAAAAGGGTGAAGTTGATGTGCTGCTTAATATTTCAGGTTGCTATGATTTGTGCGATTGGAAAAAGTTAGAACAAGCTAAAGAACTGTCCTATGATCGTTATTTAGCAGTTTTTTTTAATAATTCTGACCCTCTTTTAACCAAAAATATTCGCCAAGGACTTTCTTATGTTTTAGAGAAAAATTATGGCAAGGCTAGAGCAATTGGGCCAATTAATCCAAATTCTTGGGCTTATTTGCAAGGTGGTAAAGACTACGCAAAAGATTTTGATCGTGCTATTGAGCGTTTAACTAGCGAATTACCAAGAAATCCTTTGCATTTTGAATTGACGACTAGTTCTAATTTTGCTGATGAAGCTGAAAGTATCAAAAAAGAATGGGAAGCTTTTGGTCCAATAGCAGTAGAAAAATGTCAGGCCAATAAGGACATTAAAGACAAGAATCTTTGTAAAAATTTAGATATCAAAATAAATATTAAAATCAGTAACTTTCCTGATTTAGCCAATTATCAATTATTATTAATTGGCCAAGAGTCTTCTATTGATCCAGATCAATACTTTATGTGGCACTCTTCTCAACCGATCAACTTTACTCACTATAAAAATACTAGAATTGACAGCTTGCTTGAAAATGGTCGCAAAACTTTGGATTTAGAAAAACGTCGCACCATTTATCAAGAGTTCCAACAATTTTTATTAGAAGATCCTCCAGCAGTTTTCTTGCGTTATTTAGATAATTATTCAATTGCCAGATAATAAGCATTTTTCAACTCATCACGCTTTATGTAACTTTGCTTTGTAACAATTAGAAGTAATGAGAAATTATTTACTTCTTTTTTTAATTGTTATTTTTTTTGCTTATCCAAAAAATGTTTTTGCACAAATTTTTTTCAATGATGATTTTTCAAATGATTTAAATAAATGGACTTTAGTAAGTGGCGAAATAAGCTATTGGCAAATAAAAAATCAAGCTTTGTATGGCTATATTTTTCCTCCTCAGCACGAAAGTGTTTTAGTGCCAAAGGATGAGCTATGGCAAGGTATGACTGAATATACAGTTGATTTTATTTTCAAAGCTTTTGATGGTGCCGACAAAAACTTTGTTGTTGGTATGAGAAATTCTGCTAATTTTTATGATTTTCATTTTTATAACAATCAATTAATTGTGGAGGATATTCGTGATAGTTTTTCTTTACAACTCATGTCAGTGCCTTTCATTTTGCAATTAAATAGAGACTATGCAATGCATATTAATTATTCAAAAGATAAAATTGAACTATTGATTGATGGGGTCAAAATTTTTTCTACTGATAGTTTGTGGCAACCGCCAATACATGGTGGAAAGTTTGGTTTAAAAATAACAACAGGCTCATTTTGGGGTTCGCAAGTTTTTTTTGATCAGCTCGAAATAAAAGAGCTGAGTTCAAGTGTCATATTTTTCAAACAGAATGATCCAAAGTGGAGTAATTTAATTTATGATCATGCTGATTTATGGAGTACCCAACCATTTATGGCTAATTGGGCTTGTGCTGTTAGTTCAGCAGCTATGATGTTGCGTGTTTATGGTTATGGTGCTTTGCCAGATGGAACAGAAATCAATCCTTGGACGATCAATCTTTGGCTAATGAATCAGGAAGATGGTTATATAGCTGAAGGTTTAGTTAACTGGCTAGCTATTAGTAGATTGTCAAAAATTTTGAGTGATCAAAAAAATAATCTTTTACCAAAATTAGAGTTTAATTATTTTAAAGGTAGTGAAAGCGAAAATTTATCTACTTTGCAAAATAATTTGGAAGGCAATGAGGTGCAAATAGCTGCTATTCCTGGACATTTTTTCTTAGTTACTGATTATCTAGTAGAACAAAATGATTTTTCTATCAAAGACCCTCTTTATGAATATGACTTGTTATCTTTGCGACCAGAAAAAATAGAATCTTTGCGTCTTTTTAAACCCAGTCAGACAGATTTAAGTTATTTATTATTAGTTTTGCCAAAAGAATCTATTTTTTCTTTAACTGATGAGAATGGTGAAAATATTAATGATATCAAAGTAGTAACAGAAGAAATTTTTTCTTTATCAGAAAAAATTGGTGAAAATTATAAATTAATTTATTATCAAAAACCAAAAAATGGACAAATCAATCTTTTATTAAATGCTGGCAACTATAATCAGGAAATGATAAATAAGATCAAGTTTTTCTTTTACCAACAAAACGGGACAATGCAATTGGTTGATTTGAATAGAATTTTAGACAAAAACCAAGATTTGGAAAAAGTAAATGAATTCTTATTTAAAATAAACTTTTCTAAAGAAAACCAAAGTCAAATAACTTTGGAAGTAATTGAAAAGACAATCGATGAGCAGAGAATGGCCGCGTTAAATAGTGCGGCCATTAAGTCAGAATTAGATTTCCAAAGTGGAAAAATTAGTTTTTATCTTTTTTATCAGCTAAATTTGTTAATTGATTCTTTGCGGGAGCATTTAGATTATTTCTTTTTGCTGCAAAAATTTTTAGACTTTCATCAGCTATAATAAGCCAATGAACTTTTGGCAAGAAATTCTAGCGGAAAAAAAGATGATTTTAGCTCTATCTCCTATGGATGGAGTAAGTGATCATCCATTTCGTTATATTACCAAAAAATATGGAAAACCAGATTTGATTTTTAGTGAATTTGCCAATGTTGAAGGTATTTGTCGTAGTAGCTCCACGCGGATTTTGGATCATTTTGATTTTGACCCTAGTCAGCACCCATTTGTAGCACAAATTTTTGGCAAAACTCCAGCCTATTTTAAACAAGCAGCTGTTTTGTTATGTGAGCTTGGAGTTGATGGAGTTGATGTTAACATGGGTTGCCCAGCACCAACGGTTGCTAATAATGGCTCTGGGGCTGCTATTATCAAAAATCCTCTTCTAGCCAAAGAAATTATCAAAGCAGTTCAGGAAGGTATTAATGAATGGGCTAATGGTTTAGAACTAAAAGATTGTCCAGATTTTTCTATCAAAATGATTCAGGCAGTAGCAGCCAAAAAAGCTAAATTTTCTTTGGCGAATGCCAATCGCCAAAAAGTTCCAACCGTTTCAGTCAAAACAAGAATTGGTTATCACGAAGAAGAAATTGCAACATGGTTGCCACATTTACTTGAGATGCGGCTCGCCGCTATTTCTTTGCATGGTCGCACCCTCAAGCAGGGTTACTCCGGGAAGGCTGATTGGGCGGTGATCGGGCGAGCCGCAGAATTAGTCAAAAGCTCTGATCCAGCAGTTACTTTTTTAGGCAATGGTGATGTCAATTCTTACGAAGAGGCATTAGCCAAAGTTTCTGAATTTGGTGTAGACGGAGTGTTAATTGGAAGAGCTAGCTTTGGCCAACCTCATGTTTTTTTACCACAGGAAGAACGAATAAAATTTTTGGCAGAAAAAAATATTTTTCAAGTTGCTTTGGAACATGCTCAGCTTTATGAGCGAACCTATCCGGCGGCAGAAGATTACAGGTTTTTGCCAATGCGCAAACATCTTGCATGGTACACTAAGGGCATAGAAAATGCTGCTTCGATTAGAGCTGAACTGGTGCGTAGCAATAATTCAGCTGAGGTGGAAGAAATTTTAAGTAAGCAACATTTAATTGTCGATTAAAATAAAAAATGACCAATTTTGAAGTTGAATATAAAAAGTTAAATCCGTTGCAACAAGCTGCGGTTGATCATGTTGAACAAGGTCCATTACTAATGATCGCTGGTCCTGGCACTGGTAAGACTCAAGTTTTATCTTTGCGCATTGCTAATATTTTAAAAAAAACTGACGCGAAACCAGATACAATTTTGGCTTTGACTTTTACAGAAGCTGCAGCCAAAAATATGCGTGAGCGTCTGCTCAAAATTATTGGTAAAGATGCTTATTATGTAAACATCAATACTTTTCATTCTTTTTGTCGTCAGGTAATTGCTGATCATGCCGAGTATTTTCCTTTGCAAAAAGACAGTGAGCATCTTGGTGATTTAGATCGTTACCAAATTTTTGAGAAATTATTAGATGAGTTGAAACCAGAGGCTTTACGTCCGCTTAATGATCAATATCTTTACGTTAAAGAAATTATTGGAGCTATTTCTGATCTCAAAAGAGAAGGTATTTCTATTTTGCAGTTCGAAGAAATGGTTAGAGCAGAAGAACAAGAACTTTTAGAATTTAAAGAGACTAGTAAAAATAAAAGCAAAATTGCCAGCTTTGAAAGTAAGTTTGCTAAGAACAAAAATTTACTTTTACTTTATCAAAGTTATCAGGAGCGTTTGAGAGAAGAAAATCGTTTTGATTATGACGACATGATTAATTTTGTGGTGGATGCTTTTACTCAAAATGAACTTTTATTGCGTGAATACCAAGAAAATTTACATTACTTTTTGGTTGATGAATATCAAGATACCAACTCTGCCCAGAATAAATTAATCAATTTATTAGTTTCTTATTGGGAAGAACAAGGAGGTGTGGCCGATCTTTTTGCTGTGGGCGATCCAAATCAAGCGATTTATCGTTTTCAAGGTGCAAGTGTAGAAAATGTTTTGAGTTTTACTCGCAACTATCCAAATGCTACTGTGATTACTTTGGACACTGCTTATCGCTGTCCACAAAATATTTATGATTTGGCTACGCAAATCATTGCTTACAATAAATTATCCAAATTAAGTGAAACTGATAAAAAAATCCAATTAGTTACAGATCTAAAAAGTCCTAAAGGTTTTGGTGAAAAAATTAATTTTTTCAAAGCGCCTTCACAAATTTTAGAGGCTGTTTCAGTTGCCGAAAAAATTGCTCAATTGCAAAAAAATGGTACGCCTTTTTCTGAAATAGCGGTTTTATATCACAACCACAACGATGCTAAGGATTTGATTCAAGCTTTAGAAAAATGGCAGATTCCTTATCAATTGAATAAAGGAAATGATGTTTTACTTAACTCTCATATAGAAGAATTACTCACCCTAATGACTTTAATTGTTAATATTAGGGAAGCCAAAGAAGTTGATTTGCTGTATAGAGTAATGAACTTTCCTTGGATCAAAATTGATTCTTTGTTACTCATGAAACTTTCTCGTGTAGCCGGTAAACTCAGATTGGATTTATACGATTTGATCAACAGAGGTTTGACTTTCATTAACCAAGAATTGCTTGGACAAGAAATTTCAGAACAGCAATTCGCAGAAGTAACTGCTTTGTTAGACAAATTGCGAGATTTTTCCAAAAGAGATCAAAGCATGACTTTTGGTCATTTTTTTGAAGCGCTTATTTCTGAAGATGGTTTTGCTTTCTTAGCTTATCTCAAACAATTACCAGATAGTTTTGAACAGATAATCGTTTTAAATGCTTTATTTGCTGAAATCAAATCGATGTTGGATAAGAATCATCAGTTAAAGTTAGCTGATTTTCTTTTGCAAATTGATACTTACACACAGCACAAAATTAAAATTCAGAGTCAGAGTATGGTTGCAGACAAAAACGCTGTCTATCTTTCTACCGTTCACAGTGCCAAAGGCATGGAATGGGATCATGTTTTTTTGATTAATTTAATTGATAAAAAATGGGGCAATCAAAGGGATAAAAGCAAAATAAAATTGCCGGCTGGCATCATAAAAAATACTGATTTATCAGAAAAAGAACGCAATGAAGATGACCGCCGTCTTTTTTATGTGGCTCTAACTCGTGCTAGAAAACAATTGCACATTAGCTATCCAGAACAAATTATTGAAGATAATCAAACTAGCGACAAATTCCCCTCCATCTTTTTGACTGAAGTCAAAGAGATTGAAGACAAAACAAAAACCTCATTTTTATTGGAAAATAAAAATGAAGAAATTCTAGCAAAAACTGAATTTTATCTTGGTAAACTAATGGAGCCAGTTGCGAATCGTTCTTTTGCTACTGATGAGCGTGCCTACCTGAATTCTTTGGTCAAAGATTTTCAATTATCTACTACGGCGCTCGATTCTTATTTACGCGACCCACAAGAGTTTCTGGAAAAAAATTTGCTGCGTGTGCCAAAAGCTAAGCAAACATTTATGTCTTTTGGTACAGCTATTCACACAGCTTTAGAGCGTTTTTATAAATTAGAAAAACAAACTAGCGCAGTACCAAAGCTAGAATTTTTATTGGCAGAATTTAAACTTGCACTACAAAAAGAAATTTTAAGCCAGAGTGATTTTGAAGATCGTCTCAAATATGGCACAACAATTTTGACTAGTTATTACAGCGATCGCCTTATTTATCCAACCAATGTTTTTGATGTAGAAAGAAGTTTTGGTGGTAGCAGAAAAGTTTTGTTGGGAGACATTCAGCTTTCTGGCAAGATCGATCGCATCGATCTGATCGATGCTGATCGCGGACTACTCAGGGTTTGTGACTATAAAACTGGTAAGCCAAAAACTAGAGGAGCAATCGAATCAGCCAGTCCAACTTATCAAAAAAAATTTTCAGCAAGAGAATTGGCTTTACCAGAAACAATCCGCGGTGCATATAAAAGACAATTGGTTTTTTATAAAATTTTATTGGATGGGGATAAAACCATCAATCCAAATTGGAAACTTAGTGAAGCTGTTTTTGAATTCGTAGAACCAAAGAAAAAAGGTGGGACTGAACACGCCACAGAAGCTTACAGCATCACGCAAGAAGAAGTAGCTGATCTTAAGCAACTAATCAAAGAAGTGATGGCCGAAATTCGCTCACTTAGTTTTCTGGATACAATTCCCGCAAAGTAACACTATCAATGTCCCTTTGAGAAATAATTAATTCTTCTTTGGGAAATGGCCATTGAATATTTAGGTCAGGATCAAAAATAGAAACTGCCAAATCATCTTTTTTATCTCTTTCGTGATAAAGCATATCTACGCCGTAGAGATAAAACATTGGGCCTTCGACCGCGCAAACAGAATTGCCAATTTTTTTACTAATGTAAAGACTCTCGCCCCATTCATTATTTGGATCAGCTACAAAGTCAAAATATTCTACGTTTTTATAAGTGGCAGAATCTGGGCGGACATCTGATAGTGCGCAAAAAGCGTGGCCTTGAATGATAGTGATTAATTTATTCCATCCTTCAGTGTGAATACCTCTCGCAATTTTACTTTTAGAGACAGAGAGATTGACTTGTTTGATTTGAAAATCTGGATTTATTCCGGCTGCCTTAATTCTGTTTGGCTCTAAAATTTGTGAAAAGAAGCCTCTTTCATCAAGGAATTTTTTGTATTTAATGTAATAGAGACCATCAATTTTGGTTTTAAAAATATTCTCTGCAATTTCTAATTCTTTATTTGGAGTGTAGTAATTGATTGCCATAATATTTTTTATACTACCATAAGCCTCGATCTTTAGTACAATGGGAAACCATGTCAAATTCTTATTTACCCCCACAAAATATTATCAATCAATACGCTAATGTTTTGGTTAATTTTGCTCTTAATTCTGGCAAAGGTGTTAAAAAAGGTGAAGTGGTGCAATGTGCTGTTCCTGATGTTGCTAAGCCAATGGCTTTGGCTTTGCAAAACGCTATTTTGCGCGCTGGTGCCCACCCAATTATGCGCATTATTCCAACTGGCTTTGATAAAGATTTTTATACTTTGGCCAATGATGAACAGCTCAAATTTTTTCCTCGCCAATTTTCCAAAGCCAAAGCCAATTTAATCGACCATCAAATTGGTATTATTGCTGAGCCAAATCCAACCGAATTGTCTGAAGTTGATCCAAATAAAATCATGTTGGCACGCAATTCACAAAAGATTTATCGTGATTGGCTGACAGAAAAAGAAAACAAAGGCAAATTTACTTGGACTTTGGCACTTTGGGGTGTAGAAGCCAAAGCCAAAGAAGTTGGCCTTAGCCTCAAAGATTATTGGCAGCAAATCATTGACGCTTGTTTCTTGGAAGAAGCTGATCCAGTTGCTAAATGGAAAGAAATCGTCAAAACTCAGGAAAAAATCAAGAAAAAACTCAATGACATGAAAATAAAATATGTGCTTGTTAAGGGAGCTGATGTAGATCTGAAAATAAGAATTGGAGCTGACCGTATTTGGCAAGGTGGAGGAGGTCGAAATATTCCAAGTTTTGAAATTTTTACCTCTCCAGATTGTCGAGATATCAATGGTTGGATTAAATTTAATGAGCCATTGTATCGTTATGGCAATATTATTCGTGATATTTACCTAAAAGTAGAAAAAGGCATTATCGTGGAAGCCAAAGCTACTACTGGCAATGAGTTTTTACAAACCATGCTCAAGACCAAAAATGCTAATAAATTTGGTGAATTTTCTATGACTGACAAACGTATGTCTCATATTACTCACCCAATGGCAGAAACTCTTTTTGATGAAAACATTGGTGGTCGTTATGGCAATTCTCATTTGGCTGTTGGTATGGCTTATAAAGACTGTTATCGAGGTGATCCAAGTAAGGTCAAAGCAGCAGAATGGAAAGCTATGGGTTTTAATGACAGTGCTGAGCATACAGATATGATGACTACCACCGATCGTACTATCACTGCCATTCTTCAAGATGACCAAGAAGTGCTGATTTACCAAGATGGTCAATTCGTGATCTAATGATTGTGAGAGGAAAATTATGGAAAATAATTTGCCAGAACAAAGTCCTGTAGTGCCAGCTATTGAAAATGCTTTGGAAGGAAAACCCATCGAGAACGTAGATTCAAGTTCCAACCAAATACCAAAAGCACCAAAAAAATTTCCTCTTTTTCCTATCCTGACAGTTTTACTTATTGTTGGTGCTTTTGCTCTTGGTTATTCTCTCAACAAATCAAGCTTGCCAATTGCCAATGAAGAATCTATAAAAAATGAGACTTCTCCAACTGCGAGTGTGACTGTTGCTATCAAAAAAGAAATTAAACCACAACTATTTTTTGTTAAAGATCCAAACCAAGATGTAAGTGATGATTTACAAGGTTGGCTGATTTCTCCAAATGATAAAAAATTAGAAAAAGTTGACTTACCAGCATTTTTATCAGCTTATAAATATCCAACTAGTCAAAAAATTTTCTTCACTAAGTTTGCAAAAGATGGTAATACGGATGGAATGCTTTTCATTAAGGATCTAACTAGTGGTGAAATTAATCAATTTGAACTCATAAAGCACCCAAATCCAGAAGCCAAAGAAAGTATTGCGATTAATACTTTGAACAGTATCGCCCCTGATGATTCAGCTCTAGTTTATAATGTTTCTTTTTTCAAGGATTGCCCACCCATCAGTATAGAACCTGGTTTTGAAGGAGGTTTTGGTCCATGTGAGCCAGATCCAGATCCAAATTATCCTGCTGGATACTATTTTTATGATTTGATCAATAAAACCAATACTCATATTGACGACATAGTTATTCCAGCTGCTTGGGATTTAAAAAATGGTAAGTTTTATTACACCACTTTGGAATATCAAAAAAATGGTTTGAAAGTGATTGACCTCAAAACTAAGCAAATTAGTATGGTAGACAAAGCTGAGACTTTTGGTTATGGTGGTTTTCCTTTGCTTAAATCAAAAATGATTGTCAAAATTGAAGGCCAAACAGGAGATGTTCCAGGACAAAAATCTTCTTCAGAATTGATATTACTTAATACTGAAACCAAAGAGAAAAAAGTGATTGATAGTGGTCGTTGGGCAGAGATTCAACCGTTTGCGGCCATTTCTCCAGATGAAACTAAATTTCTCTATATTAGATCCAAGCTGGATAGTCAAAGCAGGGCAATTTACAGTTTATATGCTTATGATTTCAAAACTGGTATGACAAGGCAAGTTACTCCAGTTTCTACGACTAGCTCTTATTCAATTCACGGATCATGGTTGGACGATGATAATTTTGTTACCACAGTCAATGAAACGCCGACAAGTAATTACAATAGCACCAAGAATTATCTTGTCAAAATTAATCTAGCCAATGATGAAGTGACTAAATTGACTGACGACAGCGTAATGAGATTTAATCAAAACTAAAGGGAAGAAAAACTATAAAGTGGTAAAATACAGCTCATGATAATTAGCTCTGATCACCAATTAGAAAAATACAAAGAAATTGGCAAAAAATCTGCTGACATTTTGTGGCAATTATGGCAAGCAACTGTAGAAGGTGCTACTCCCACTGCCATTGATAAGCTAGCTGAGCGTCTTTGTCAGAAAAATGGCGTTATACCAGCCTTTAAAGGTGTTGGTTCTAAGAAAAATCCATATCGCTATGTGACTTGTATTGGTGTTAACGATGGTGTGGTTCATGGAATTCCCACTGATATTCCTTTAGAAAAAGGCGACATTGTCAAAGTGGATTTTGGGATTATTGATGAGGGTTTTTATACTGACCATTGTTTTACCAAATCTATTGGGGAGCCAAGTGAAGAAGACTTGCGTTTGATGAAAGTCGCTCGTCGCAGTGTTCAAGAGGCAGCTCGCAAAGCCATAGTTGGCAATCGTGTGGGTGATCTTGGTTACACGATGCAGAGCGTGGCAGAAAAAGCTGGCTTTAGTACGGTCAAAGAATATGTTGGTCATGGCATTGGTTTTACCATGCATGATGAACCGCAAATTCCAGCTTGGGGTCAAATTCGTAAAGGACTGACTCTGCGTCGTGGCGAAGTGCTTTGTATTGAGGCTCAGGTAATTGCTTCAGAAGATGATGGCGTATACATGGAAGAAGATGGTTGGACTATCAAGTCAACTTCTGGAGCCAAAGCAGCGATGTTTGAATACATGGTGGTAGTTCAAGAACATAAGCCAGTTTTTCTTACCCCAACTTTAGATTGGCCACTTTACTAGTTTTTAAATAGTTTCTTGTCAAGTTGATCAAATAGTATCATGCTTGTTTTAAGCCTGATTTGGTGTTTGCTTTTTTGATTTTGACTTGTATAATTATACATCTTATGACCGACCAAGCCCCCCTCAAGAAAATACCCAAATCCCTTCAGGAAGATATAAAAGCCCTTATCAAATTAGCTAATTCTCGTGGCTACGTGACTCAAGATGAAATTCTCGATGTTTTCGTGGAGCCAGAAATTTATGTTGATGAGCTCGATGATCTTTATGATCGTTTTTTCAAGAAAAATATTGATATTTTTGAATCAGTTTCCCAAGATGAGAGTGCTGGTGATGAAGATGTTTTGAAACAAGAATTGGATGTTCTTGCCAATCTTGGTAGTGTTGGTGTGTCTGATCCAGTTAGAATGTACTTGAAAGAAATTGGTCGTATTCCTTTGCTCAATCGTGAAGAAGAAATTCGTCTTGCTCAGGAAGTGGAAGCAGGCAGTGACAAAGCCAAAAAAGGCCTAATCGATGCCAACTTGCGTTTGGTTGTGTCTATCGCCAAGAAATATATTGGTCGCGGCATGACTTTCTTGGACTTAATTCAGGAAGGCAATAAGGGTTTGATCCGTGCTGTAGAGAAATATGATTGGACCAAAGGTTTTAAGTTTTCTACTTATGCAACTTGGTGGATTCGTCAGGCCATTACTCGTTCGATTGCTGACCAGGCTCGTACGATTCGTATTCCTGTTCACATGGTTGAGACGATCAATAAACTCATGCGTACTTCTCGTCGCTTAATGCAAGATCTTGGTCGCGAGCCAAGTCCAGAGGAAATTGGTGAAAAAATGGATCTCGAACCAGATAAAGTGCGTGAAATTCTCAAGATTTCACAAAACACCACTTCTTTGGAAACTCCAGTTGGTGACGGTGAAGATGATAGTACTTTGGGTGATTTCATTGCTGATGATAAACAAGACAGTCCTTATGACACCACCAGCAAGCAAATGCTTTCTGAAAATGTAGAAGAAGTGCTTAAGGCTCTTTCTGATCGTGAAGCCAAAGTTTTGCGTATGCGCTTTGGTTTAGCTGGTAATCGTACTATGACCTTGGAAGAAGTTGGTAAAGAATTTGGTGTTACTCGTGAGCGTATTCGTCAGATTGAAGCCAAGGCTTTGCGTAAACTCAAGCATCCAAGTAAGCGTAAGAAATTGCAAGACTTTTTAGAATAGTTTCTTATTGTCTATGAAATTTGTTTCAATCAATATTGAAGGTGATAAGCATTTTGAACGCATTCTTCCGTTTTTGGTGGCAGAAAAACCAGACGTATTAGCTTTACAAGAGATTTTTGAAGCTGACCTCGACATTATTAAGCAAACCACTGGTTTGAACAACTGTATTTTTTATCCTCAAGCCAATATTACTAAGCCTAATATTCATTTGCCTTTGCGCGGTAATTGGGGGGTAGCCATTTTTGCTAGAGATATTGTTGAAGCTGAGCATTTTTATTACTTTGGTCATCAAAATGGAGTGATTGCTACTTTTGAGAATGAACAACCAGATCTAATTGATCGCGTAGTGATTGTTGCTAAAGCCAGAGTGGCTGGTGAAGATTTCCAAGTAGCCACAGTTCATTTTACTTGGTCTGGCAAGGCAGAAACCACTGATGCCCAGCGCAGAGATTATGCGGTTTTGCAGAATTTCCTAGATAAGTTTGAGGAAATGATTCTTTGTGGTGATCTCAATGCTGCTCGTGGCGCAGAAATTTGGTCTGCTTTGGCCAAAAAATATACTGATAATATTCCTGCCGAAATCGAAACTACAATCGACCGCAATCTACATAAGTCAGGCAAAGATATACGTTTAGTGGTGGATACTCTTTTTACCAGTTCACATTATGGTGTGAGCAATGAGCGTGTGGTTGCCAATACTAGTGATCATATGGCGGTGGTGGCGGAAATTGAGAGAGTTTAATCCTCTGGCATTTTGACTAATTAGTTGGTAAAATCACTAACGTCTTAACAAGTAAACAATCCCCGATAGCTCAACGGCAGAGCAGGAAGCTGTTAACTTCAAGGTTCGTGGTTCGAATCCACGTCGGGGAGCAAAATAAACGTCCTTCATCAAATTACTTCAATTTGATAATATATAACGTATGGCAACAACAAATCCTTGGATTAACTTCAATGGTAATGCGCAGGAAGCGTTTGAATTTTACAAATCAGTTTTTGGCGGCGAGTTTACAAAAATTGTACGTTTTAAAGATATCGCAAGTGATGAATTCCCAGTGCCGGAAAAAGAGGAAAATAAGATCATGTATATTGCTTTGCCCATCGGTAAAAGCAATATGTTGATTGCCAATGATGTCCCAGAGTTTATGGGGCAAGTAAACGAAAATGAAAACAGGAGTAAGATTTTAATCAGTACGGAAAGTAAAGAAGAGGCTGATAGATTATTTACTGGCCTTTCAACAGGAGGAAGTGTGGAAGGACCTATGGGCGATAGTCCTTGGGGTACTTATGCTGGTATGTTCAGAGATAAATATGGTATTGAATGGCTGATAGAATTTTCTTCTAGTAAATAAATACCTTATCTTCAGAGCATGGACAACATCCGAATTGTGAATCTGGACAGGGGAGCATTCATCTCTAAGTTAGAAACTTTCTTACATACCTCGCCAGTGCGAGCATTCTTAAATAGATAAAACATCTTTTCATTCAAGCAAGATCCTTGTTTTTGATTTATCATGGTTTCATGTTAGATGAATCTTCTCAGGTGGATACGGAAAAACTTTTACAAGATTATCGCAAACGTGAAGATTTAAGAATTGAATCTTGGCAACGAAATGCTCAAGAATATTTCAGAATCAGTAGAAAACAAGTTGATAGATCTGTCGCTTGGAGATCGGAATCTAACAGATTGCCTAATGCTGAGGAAATTTCTTCAAATAGAGGTTGGCCTAGCGCAGAAGAAGAATCAGAACTAAAGAGAATATTTTTTGAAAATTTCAGACAAATAGTTTTAGAAAAACTTCAAGGAGATAAAGCCAAATTAGAAGGAACACTAGGTCTTCTTTATGGTGTTTATTTTCTAAATTATATTATTGGTGGCTTATTGATTAACAAATATTTCGATTATTCTAGTTTTCAAAAATGGGAGAATTCTCACTGGGAAAGTCACGAGGAAAATCTAAATCCAAATAATCTTGATGAATGGCCAATGAAAATTGAAATAGATAGGAAAAGGAGTGCATCGGTTAGCGATAACTTTTTTGGACCTTCAATACGAATTATGGTTGGTGCAGCTAAATATAAAAGTGAAAAACCACATGAAAAAATAATGGTCAAATTAGGAGAAAAGAAACAAAAAATTAAAAGTTGGGGTGGTCTAAAATCAAAAGAAATCAGTGTACCGATTTACGAATTTCCAATGTCAGAAGTCGATGAGGCAATATTAACTGGAATTGAAGAGGCTCATCATTCGTTAATTAGATACTTTTCACTTATTCATGGAATAAAAGTTGAAGATGGAGATCTTAGATCTCAGGCAACAATTGAAGTTATTGACACTGTTATGGCCAGAGAATCAGTTAATGATCTTTTAGATTATAAAATAATGTATTCAGCATCCAGATTTGTAGAATATGCAGCAGATTTGGCTCAAGGACTCTATGTCGTTAAATATTTGCCAGAAACTTGGGAAAGCGGATATAAAGATTTTATTGCTGCTATTAGAAGAAAAAGATCTGAGTTGAAAAAAGCAAAAGCTCAGAAAAATGATTAATTTTTTGCTATTTTTAAAAAACTTTCTTACCTATATCTTATAAAGCAAATCCTTTTGGATAAATCACATTAGTATGGTCGTATAGGTTTTTTAAATTAACTTTTCCAACTTCTGGATATCTCAGTCTTTTATTTTCATTGTGTATAAAAATGGCGTTGCCATCTGTGTCAGCGCAAAGTCTAACGTCTAGTGAAAGTTTGTTATTGGCAAATTGTTGTCTAATATCTGCTAAAACGGTTAAAGCATGATTAACATTTAAAGGAGCATCAAATATCAAATCCATATCAATATCTCCGCTCGGGTCCCAATTATGTTCTGCGTATGATCCACCAAAAACAACAGCTTGTAAGCCGTCTTTGCCAATATTTCTATCAACTATTTCTGGCACCAAGCTGTAAATATATTCAAAATTTGTTTCATTCATATTGTTCATTTTCTCATGTTTTAAAATATTTTGTTTTGGAAACGTTGACTTTCAAAGTGGTTCTACTTCATACTGTAAGATAAGAAGTACAGGATTTAAATATGATAGAAACACATGATGGTCAAATTGATGTCACTGAAGCTGATAAAAATTTAGACAAGCAAAAGCCTCATATAGGTTTGCTAGAGGTTGATAGGGTGACGCCAACAAGCAGAGAATATATTTTGAAATTGATATCAACAATAAATCTAACTGAACTTACTGATGGAAATGCTTTGTTAGTGGTTGATGCTTGGCCAAATTACACTGGAAAGTTAAAAGACCCACAACTTTTGATGACTAGATTTAGGGAAAAGTTTGCCGAGATTATTAAGCGAAATCAATCTCCACTTATAAATGCGGAAGAAATTCTTGAAGCTTATCATGAAGCGATTAGAACACTTGATGATCACTACGACACTCGTGGAGGAAAGTTTCTTGAAATAGAAACATGGAGCAACCTACTTAATTATTTTTCCATTCCAGTTCTGCCAAATTTAATAGCAGAAATGAAACAGGATGGAGCCAAGCTATCATTAGCTGAAAAATATGAGCAAAATGCAAGAATGTGGTCTGAAGAAGGTGAGAAAGTAGCTGATTTATCTAAAGAGTCTGATAAACAAGAAAAAACTCCCAATCATGAGATAAAGAGTGTTGAGGGTTTTGCTCAGGGAATAGTTGAGCTGAGACAATTATTGGAAAAAATTATTTCAGATCCTGATGATAATCGTGTGCCAACCATTGACGAACTCCATGAAATTGAGTCTAGACTTATTGAGCTTTGGAATGAAGCCGGTTTAGATGAGGTGAGTCCGCTGATTAGTGAGGCCCTGCAACCACTTTTTGTTACTCCTGACAGCAAAACTCGTTTTCATGAAGCAAGTGTTGAGTACAAAGTTGTAATAAAAGAATTGCCATATTCAGTTGCTGATGGAGAAAAGTTTTTATCTATTATAAAAGACGAGCGTGAGTTTAAGCGCTTTATGCTGGCAGATATCACCAATTCGGTGAGATATATTTTCCTACTTCAGTTTGATGCTTGGATAAATCCTCCTCCACCAGAACCATTTAAGAATAAAAATAAGCATAATGGTGATTCCGATCGTTTTGATTACTTTGAATCCAGCTCTAAAAGAAAAAAACTTGAGCCGGCTTATTCAGAAGATGACAAAAAACATGCGAGAGAAATGGTTCAAAATCAAGAGCGAGAAGTTGATTTTCGTAGTCTAACTCACGAGCTATTTTTAGCTTATAAGGATCAGCTCACTAATTACGCCATTAGTGTAATTGGATGTGACAATATCAGATGGGGCCTGATGGGATATGGAGATCTTGAAGAAGCCAAAAAATTTGATGATGTGCTAAATGAGCTGATAAAGGAAGCGCAAACCCAGATTTTTGCCAAATCTCAGCTGGCTATTTTTCAAGGATTTGAGCAATCATCTTTAGATCAGCTCGCTACTTATGCAAGACTGATTAGAGCTGCTGGGCCGCATTCCAAATTAGGAAAATTTTATCGAGAACAAGTCAAACAAATTAACGATTTGTTATATGGTGAGCCGTTAGTTGATTCTGAGGATGAGATTGAGGATTTTATGGTTGATAAGAAGCCTGAATTATCTCGCGAAGAGCGTATTGCAGAAGCAAGAAAAAATGGCACATTGCGATTATGGTCTGGACGATTGTTTTCTGTTCCTGGGGATTCTTTTTACTACGATAGCATTCCAGTGCCAGCGGAAACTGAAGACTCGGTGAATGAAGCAACAGACAAAGATAATGGCTTACTAAAACAATTTTTCACTGATTTGCTTAATAGAATCAAAGTTCGTTGGCAGCGTCGTAGAGAATAGGCCTATAACATTGATTTTTCTTATTTTTATTGATATAATGAACTGTTCCTAATTCTTGAGACAATGGCTGTCTCAACACAACCTAGGAACACTAAAAAGGAGGTGCATCATGACAATCTTGATGCACAAAAAAGTAGGAGATTCCTCCTACATCGAAGACCATAAGCCTTGGTTGGCTATTGGAGTCTGGCTTGCATTGGGCTGGCGCCCGGGTCCAAGCCCTTCATAACTTCGATGTAAGAAGTATTTTCTTGCTTCCAAAACCAGCTCGCTCTGCCTTTAAGGGGAGCGAGCTATTTCTTTTTAAATTGCTCAAACTGTTATAATTTGTCTATGTCTAAAAATCTTTCTTCCGCCCAAGCAGAACAATTACTCAAATTGTTGCAAACCCGTTTCACTACAAACCAAAGGCGTCACCAAAATTTAGTTTGGGGCAAAATTCAAGAAAAACTATTAGCTAATCAAGAAAAACTTTGGTCACTTGCTGAAATGGAAAACACTGGTGGTGAGCCAGATGTCATTGCTTATGATCAGAAAACCAAAGAGTATATTTTTGGTGATTGCTCCGCTGAAACTCCCAAGGGCCGCCGTAGTCTTTGTTATGACGAGGCAGCTCTCAAATCTCGTAAAGAATTTAAGCCAAAATCTTCTGCAGTCACAATGGCTGCTGAGATGGGGACAGTTTTGATGACCGAAGATGATTATCAACAATTACAAACCATTGGTGAATTTGACCTCAAAACTTCCAGTTGGTTGCAAACCCCAGCTGCCATTCGTAAATTGGGTGGAGCCATTTTTGCCGATCGCCGTTATGATCATGTCTTTATTTATCATAATGGTGCTGAGTCGTATTATGCTGTGCGTGGTTTTCGCGTCTTATTAAGAGTTTAATGAATTAAAAATATGATTGAAAAAGCAATTGAAACTGAAGTTAATAAAGCCATTACTTTTAAAGAGGGAATGGAAGTGATTTGTCAACGTCGCTACGGATCTGAAATAATGATTGTTCATCGTGTTTATGACATTCCTAGTGAAAGAGAGCGGCAGATGGCTTTGCATCATCAGCATGTAGTATTACGTCACAAAAATGGAGCAGTTGATCCAGACTCATTAAGTGGCTATTATTTGACTTTACCAAAATAAATTATTGCAGAAAAAATAAAGAAAGAATTTCCCACCTCCCTGTTTCCAGGGAGGTGGGGGTGGTTGTTTAGAACCACCAGCGGTGCATCATGGGCATGAGCGGACTGAACACGCCGAGGAAGAGGTAGACGATGACGAAGATGTTGAATGCGTACACAACACCAAGCGCGACTGCGCTCTTCCAGTTGAGTTTGGCGGTGGCGATAAAACCTGCCACAGCCGTCACCAAACTGGAAATCGCCAAGAACCATATTCTTCCCGGCAGCATCAGAAACGGAGCAAGACCCAAAACTGTGGTCAGCACACCGTTTTTCCAATACTTTTGAATGTTCCAAAGCGACCATACCCAGGCCGCAATGACAGTGAAGGGTGACAACACTGCCAAGATGGATTCGAGCAAGCTTAGTTGGATACTAATATGCATGTCGAAATCCTCCTTTAAAAATGGTCTCTACCCAGCTGTCAGTGCGCTTTGCACCAGACAGTTGAATAGGTTTCCATTTTTAAGTTTTTCAGATTATTTTAAAGTGCATTCCCTCCTGTTTTGCAGGAGGGAATGATGGTGGAGCTGACCACTCTCTAGAACCAGAGAATGGTCTTGGTCAGAACATATTGGACCAAGACCCAGCCACTTAGTGGAATAAGCGCCAAGCCAGACCAGAACCACCAACCCTTGAGTTGGAGAGTAAAGATCAGGCTAATAGAGGCATACATCGCCCAGAAGAGCAGGTAGATAGGACTGCCTGTTGCAACTGAAGAGCCAAGTGCGAAGCCGCCAAAAATTAAGAGGCAGCCAAGCGCGAGGTTGCGATGCCATTTCCACAAGTAAATGCCGGGGATGAGCCAAGCCAACAGGTGAATCAGGATGATCAGCCAGTTATTCATGTTCTTACCTCCTTTCCTTGTATCAGGATGTGATTATTGCCGTCCTAGCATTTAAAAATAAAAGGACAACAATAGAACATCCTAAACAAGTCAAGAAAGCTCTTTGAAAGAGCGAGCTTTGATTGCTTACAATCTAACTCACAGGTGGGTATTATATCAAATTGGATCAAATAGGTATAAATTGTAGAAATAACTTCTTCCAAAAATATGTTAGACTTGGAATATAAACAAAATATGCTTGATGGTTTTCGTGTGACAGAAATGATAGATGCAGCTCCTGCTTATGAAATTGGTGAGGACTTTTCCAATGTTGATGCTGTGGGAGCGATTGTTTTTGATCCAGAGCACAAGAGGATTTTATTGGTGAGGCGTTTGGAAAAAGAAACGGATGAAACAGGAGTGCAGATTCCTAAAGACAAAAGAAACAAAGTTGATTCTAATGGTAACATTATTTTGGCGCTGCCCAGTGGCAGTGGTCCGCTAAAAGACGATCCAACAAATCCTGACCTAGCAATTCTCAAAGAAATTAGAAGCGAAACTGGTAGTTTTCCGGCTCTTATAAGAAGATTTCATACTTACAAAAGCAATCATGCTCCTAATGCTAAAAAAGTTGGTTTTTATATTGCAGAAATGAGTCCAGATTCACTTAGTCTTACCAATCCACATAAAGACTGGCCAGGTTGGTTTCCTGTAGAATGGTTTGGTGACAAGATTATCTTGCCATATGCGGAACACAACCAGGTAGTGTTGGATTATCTCAAAGAACAATCTGAATTTGATTAAATGCATCAATTCTTGAGTTATTTAGTGTTTTTATGTTTTAATGAAGATAGTGAAAAAGTTCCTACTCAGCTTATTTTTATTTCTTATCGTTTTAATTCCATTAGTTAAGACAGTCTATTCTTGGAATATTGCTGATCCACCTATTTCTTATGATTTATTCAATAATGGTTATACTTTTGCTTATCCATATCAGATGGATTTTGATGCTGCCGGCAATCTTTATGTAACTGGTGGTAGTAATAACAATGATCAAATTCGCAAATATGATTCTGCTGGCAATTTTGTAACAGAATTTGGAGTTAGCTATTCCAATCCAACTGGCGTGGCAGTTGATGGTGGTGGCAATATTCTGATAGCCAATAGTAATAATGATCAAATCGATAAATTTGATAGTAATGGTAATTTTATTGCTAGCTTTTTTGGTACTGGATCTGGAAATAATCAGCTGAATTTTCCTTATGCCATAACTGTTGATGGGGATGGTAATGTTTATGTGGCAGATGCTGGCAATAATCGTGTCCAAAAATACAACTCTTCACTGACTTATTTGGCAACAATTACTGGTAACAGTGGAGCCTTTAATTTTCCAGAGGTAGTTTGGACTGATGCAGATAATAACCTTTATGTCTTGGATTCTGGGAATAACCGTTTGCAGAAGTTTGATCCAAACGGTAGCTATTTATTAACGATTACTGGTTCTGGTTCTGCTTGGAATTATCCAGAAGGTATGACCGTAGATAGTAGTGGCAATATTTATGTGTCAGATAGTGGCAATGGTCGTATTCAAATTTTTGATAATCTCGGTAATTTCCAGCAAGAAATTACCACTGCCAATATTCAGGCTAATTTAGATGGAAGTGTGAGTTATCTTTCTGGTTTGTTGATGGGAGACGACGGAACTCTTTATGTTGGTGATAACACCAGACTTTTTAAGATTAATTTTGATCGCACGCCAGCTATAGTTTCAGTATCGAGTTTGCCTGGAGATAGTACTACAGATACGACGCCAGTTTTTAATGGTACAGCTACTGATTCTCTCACAGCTATTTCAGTAGTTCAGTTTTCTATTGACGCTGGAGCTTATCAGGCTTGTACTGCCGATGATGGAGTGTTTGATGAATTGAGTGAAAATTACACTTGCACTACAACCACACCTTTAGCTGGCGGTTCTCATACTATCAGCATTCGTTCTACAGATGGCAATTCCCAGACCAATAGTGGAGCTAATTTGGCAAATTATGCTTTTTCAGTTGTAGTTCCTGGCCTAACAAATTCACCAAGTAATGACAATTCTGCTGTAAGTACAAACACGACAACTTCATCTGATGATAACACTTGTTTGGCTAGTAAGCCGGTTAATACTTCAGATCTTTTTCAGATTGATGTAACCAACAATACTGCCAAACTTTTTTTTACCCCTATTCCTAATATTGATAAATATTCAATTAGTTTTTCGACTAAACCAGAAGCAGAAGAACATGGTGAAGCGGTTGTTCTGGCCAAAGAAGGAGTGCAGAGTCACAAAGTTTTTTATCTTAAACCCGGGACCACCTACTATTTTAAAGTTAGAGGGCAAAATGGCTGTATGGCTGGCGAGTGGAGTAATACTCTCAAAGTCAGAACAATTAGAACTGCTAAAAAAACTACTTCCACAATTTCAAAAAAGTTTTATAAAAAATGGTTCTAAAATTGAAAATTAAGCTTGTTTTTTACGTAAAGCCATCCAATTCGAACCTACACCAGCAGCTCTTAAACCTCTGAAACGGCCAATTCGACCTTCTTTTTGACCTTCTCTAATTTCATCTGTAGAGATCCCAATAAATTCAAGATTATATTTATCAAGTAAGTTCAACTTGATGCTAAAATCATCTACACCACTGCCATAAAGGACTAAAATGCTATTTTGTTTGGCATTTTCAGAGAAAAGCTTGAGACGGTCCTCAACTTCTTCTGGCCAAGGATAACAATACATTATGTCGGCAGTTTGCAAAGCTTGATTTATTTCAGGAGTATTTTTTTCTTTTTCTACATGGAATTCTCCGAGTAATTGACGAATAAAGCCAGGTTGTATTCCACGTTCTTTTAATTGCTCTATTGCTTTATAAGTATGTTCAACTAAATTCTTATCTCTTTCTATTAATGTGACTGCAAATCCAAGCTGAGCCATAATTAAACCAAGAGTTCCATCTCCGCCTCCTAAATCAACCAAAGATCTCCCAAGTGAAATATTTTCTTTTGCGCAAAGGGCGATAAGTCCAGAGCCAACTGATAGTGCGTCCATAGCTTGTGTAGTTACCCATTTCTTATCTATTCGACCAGTATTTTGCAGGTGATGTAATCCGTCAGTGTGTTGATCATGTAGGGCGATAATTTCCACTAAGGCTTTTCGCTCAATCAGCTCACTTATATCTGCTCCTTCATGAATTTCTTTACTAAGAGAATCGGTTTCTTCAATTGCAAAATCTGCACTGTGGACAGCATTAATACGGCTGTATATTTCTCCATAACTTAGATTTTCTTGCCAGCCTTCTTGTTCCATATAAGCTTTAACGAACTTATCTCTTCTTCTAATCCACTCATCAAAACCAATTGAACTAGTGTGCGCTTCACTGCTACCAATAAATTGATGCATTGCATCCACAAAAGTAAAAGGATCAAAAGGTTTTGATATAACCAAAGCAAGTGAAGCTTCTAGGTTGCCTTGCAGGCTTGAGGCTGGTTCAATCCCAATCATATTTTTATTAAACACCAAAATAGGTATAATGTCTTTAAAGGAACATATGAAAAAAGATAAAATGTCTACAGAATGTTGTCATGAAGATAGTTGTTGTCATGAAGAGATGAGTTGTAAACCTCATCATCATGGTCATGGTGGTCACTGCGGTGGTGGTCAGTCCAACGCAATCTATGGTCTTGGTGTGGTGGGAGCTCTATTTTATTTTCTCAAAGGTGCTAGTACTTTTGCTTTGGTGATCACTGGTATTGGTAAAGCTATTTTTTGGCCAGCAATTTTGATGTTTAAGTTGCTAACTTATTTAAATATTTAATTTTTAGGATACTAAAATTATGTCAGAAAAAAATGTTCTTCAATGGGATGAAAAATATAGTGTTGGAGTCAGAATTATTGACGATCAACACAAGCAATTATTTGAAACAATTAATTCTTTAATCCAAATTCTAGACAATAATCCAAGCAAACAACAATTAGATGAAATAATTCAGAAATTGCTTGTTTATAAAAAAAATCACTTTATTACTGAAGAAAAACTCTTTGAACAATTTAATTATGAACTCAAAGATGAGCACCATGCTAGACACATGGAGTTTAATACTAAATTGAATTCAATGTTGGCTGAATGCGGTGAAGATTCTATGCTTTTGGCTTTTAAACTAGTTGATTTCCTAGAAGATTGGCTAATTGAGCATCTAATGACAGAAGATCAAAAATATGTAGAATGTTTCCGCCAGCATGGTGTGAAGTAGTTTAGACTAATTTTAGTCCTATAATATTGACATTTTGGCCTATTTTTGCTATAATTTTTCAGTTTGTTTCAGATGTGTCAGCAATTGCTGCTTTCTATATTTGTTCAAACGTTTTGCACTTTAAAATATTTCAATCTTTTTTTCTCATCCAATTTGAGTGTGGAAATAAGATGGTTATGCCATTTTATTCCCACGCTCAGAGATTCGTTTCTTTGAGTTAGAGTGGGTATACCATTTTTAGAAAAGGAAACGTAAGATGAAAAAAACCACGATTCAAAGCTTTACCCAAAAACAGCTCCAAAATGTCCTGTTTTATGGCTCTCTTTCCATGATGGGGCTTTCGCTGTTTGAACCCACCAGCTGGGCAATGTTTGCCGGCTTGGTGCTGTTCGCGCCGTTTGGACTTGGCTATCTGTGGGCGGCCTTCGTTGACCGCATGGATGATAGCGCGGAATACAAGATCGAACTTACCAAGAAGGCTCACTTCGGCATCGGCTTCGCCTTTGCTGTGGCAGTCGGAATGGTTTGGTCGGTTGTTGGCACTCGCGTGCCTGTTTTTCCGCTCAATCCAGTGACCAACACTCTTTTCATGTTGGTTGCTCCCAAGGCAGCGTTTTTGCTTTGGGCTTTTGCCTTGTCCGCTTTCGGCTATTGGCGAGCCTGGAAGACCATTGTTCCCAACACTGGTCGTCACTAGGAGAATCTGATGTCCTATCGATCTTCTGATGACGGTTCGCTTTACGCCAAGATCGTTATGTTGGTGCTGGCCCTGATCTTTGCCATTTGGTTCTACTCGGCTTCTGAGTCAGGCAGTGGCTGGATTAATAGCAAGTGGTCTGAAACACGGACTTCTTGTAGCGATGGGGATTGCTCCACAACGATCACCTATTACATCCAGCTGAAAGATAGCAGGGTGTATACGGTCTTTTGGGGAACCGCACATTGGGATGGAATGCTGGAGAACAGCGAAATTTCCTTCTTTGCGCGCGGTCGTCGAATTGGTTTCTTCTCATGGCGTTGGATGGTGCCTGCCATTTTCAATTGGCAACAACTTTCACCGCCGCCAGGCAATGGATAGGAAAGGAGTTGGAATATTTGTAAGTGTTATAGGGCGCCCGCGAGGGCGCCCTATTTCGTTTATCGAATATTTGGTTTATTTTTTACCACCTTCTTTTTTGGTAATTTTTCCATAAGTTTATTCATTGGTAAAACGACCAAGAAATATATGGTGGCGGAAATTGTTAGGAAAGAAAATAGAACATTCAGGAAATCGCCAATCATAAACTTACTATTATTGATGGTAAAAAAGATTCCAGAAAAATCTGGCGAACCGCTGACGGCAGCAATTAGCGGTGTAATTAAGTCTTTGACTAAAGCGTTGACAACATTGCCAAAAGCAACACCCATGACCACGCCGACCGCCATTTCTATAATATTGCCTTTGAGAATAAATTTTTTAAAACCTTCCATCATTTTTTTCCTTTTTATTTTTGTTAAGATTTTTTATTTCATTTTTTAAAGCTTGGTAGCGAGTTTTACCAAATAGGAAAAATCCTACGCCAATAATAATTAGACCCCAACCGCCAAGTAAAACATAAATGCCATCTTTTATGAATCTAAGAGTACCTGCTCCAGCAATAATAAAAGCAATACCTGTTCTAATGTAAGACAATAAAGTTCTTTCGTTGGACATAATTGTGCGAGTGAGGGCTAGAGCATCGCGCAAAGCTGTTGGAGAAGAATTTTCTTTTTTCATTTTTTCAGTATAGCATTTACTTTTCTTATCAGGAGTTGGCTTTTTTGCTTGCAAATGTGTATACTGAAGATATATGAAGAAGAAATCTGCCCGTCTTCGTGTCTCTAAAAAATCCAAAAGTTCAAAAAAGAATCGTTTTAATTGGTCACTAAGTTTTGGTAATTTAGTTGCTGTTTTTTCCTTAATAGCCGTTATAACTTCATTTTTTTTGGTTAAATTTGTTTTTGCTAAGAGTGCTGACATTGTTTTATCAACCCCAAAAAATAGCTCGCCAACTAACAATGCAGCTTTAGATACTTATAATTTTCAATATTCTTGGACAGCTGTTGGCAGTTCTTTCCCGGTGACTTATTTTTTTGAAATCTCCAATCATCCAGATACTAATTTAAGCGGTGAGTTTAAAGAACCAATCGGTGGTTTATCTCCTTCCTTGAGAAATTTATCGACCAATAGTGTTGATAATATGATTGATTTAGATGGTGTTTATTATTGGCATGTTAAAGCTTTGTCAAACGATGTTGTCCCTAGTTTGTGGAGTAATACAACTAAGGTTAGTTTGAGTACGAGGCCACCAAAACCTGTTAATTTTGCACCAAACAACAATTCTGTTTTGAATTTTAATACCTGCAATGATTTCTACAATCTAAAATTTTCTTGGCAAGATCTTACAAGTCTGAATACTCCAGTTAGTTATACTCTTGAGTTTTCAATGTTTCCAGAAATTTATGATCCGGCAACCAGCAGAGACTGTCAGCCTGGAGAAAGTCCAGCAATTGAAGGATGTTATTTGCCTGGTACTCCTAAACCTGTTGTTGGCAGTTTCAAGGATGTTTCTATAACCATGAGTGGCTTAGAGAATCATATTATAAACAGTCCGTTGCAATTGGGTGGTGATTACTATTGGCATGTTAGAACAGTATATAAAGATTTAACCAGATCACACAACTCTAGTGAATGGAGTGACGCTTACAAGTTGACCATAAATCCAGGATTTGATCCTCAGAGTTGCTTTGTGACTCCAACGCCAACGTTACCAATTTAACTCACCTAGCAAAAGTCACCAACATTGCTATTGCCGCTAGGCCCATGCCAAACATGGTGGTCCAGACTAGCGATCTAGACAATAAACCACTTTTGTGTTGACCCATTATTTTTTCATCTTGAGCTATTTTAGCGATCAAAAACAAGAGTGGCACAGCTACAACACCATTAATAACAGCAGTGAAGACGAGAGCTTTGACTGGATCAATACCGATGAAATTAATCATTAATCCAACCAAAGTAGCAATGACAATAACTCCATAAAAACCATGAGCTTTTTTTAATTTAAGACTAAAGCCCTCTTTCCACTCCAAAGCTTCAGAAATTGCATATGAGGCTGATCCAGATAAA
Source organism: uncultured bacterium (assembly GCA_903842795.1). GTDB lineage: Bacteria > Patescibacteriota > Microgenomatia > UBA1400 > PJMF01 > UBA1364. Next base: position 50,102 of record CAIMNJ010000013.1, read on the forward strand.
ACTGGTACTGATAAAAGTCCAAGCCCGACCACGCCAATAGAAAATAAAATTTTGGCCAAATATCCAGCATTAGGAAAACTTTTTACTAATGGTTCGAGTGCACTGGCTGCTTGAGCAGAAGTTTCTATATTGGTTATACCATTTTGGTGTAAAACAGTTGCTGCCACTACAATAATTGACCAGGTAACGATTTCAGAAAAAAGCATACCAATAAAGGTGTCAATTCTAATGTTGCGAATAAATTTAGTTGTTAATGCTGGCATGCCATTAATTCTTTTTATTCTTCTTTCTTTTTCTTCCTCAACTTCTTCAGAAGCTTGCCAAAAGAACATGTAAGGAGAAATAGTGGTGCCAAGCACACCGGTAATGATAAATAAGAAAGCAAAAGAAAATTCAAAATGAGGTACGAAGGTGCTTCTCAAAATTGTAGACCAAGGTTGTTGCACTAAGAAAATGGTTAAAGGATATGAGATCAAGGCCAAAGCTAACCATTTCAAAATATTGGCATAAACTTTATAGCTGGTAAAAATTTCTAAGACCAAAATTAAGACAGTAAAAGCCAGACATAAAATTGTAAAATCAATAGGAATAACTAATTGTGTGGCGGCGGCCATCGCTCCCAAATCAGCCCCAATATTGATCGTGTTAGCAATCAAGACCAGTAAACAAACCGCATATACAATTTTTTTTGAATAATGCTCTTTGATGACTGCGACTAAGCCTTTGCCGTTAACTGCTCCAATACGGGCGCAAGCTTCTTGTACTGCTGTTTGGAATGGCAGCATAAATAAAGCTGTCCATAATTGGCCATAACCAAATTGCGCACCAGTTTGGGAATAGGTAGCAATTCCAGATGGATCATCATCAGCAGCACCAGTAATTAATCCTGGGCCTAAAATTTTTAGAATTTTTTTGAATTTATTATTTTTGTTCACAAAATTATTATGCCGTAAAAGGAATTTAATTGACAGTCTTGTTGAATGAGTCTAGTATTTATTCATGATTAACCCACAAGATTTAGTTTCCAAAATGAAGACTCAACATAGCGCTTTACAAAAGGATCTAGCTTTAGCTATGGACTTAGCGAGTCAAGAATTGCCAAATTTAGGTGAAAAAATTTTGCTTAGCTTAACACAATTTAAAAGAGATCTTTTAGAGCATTTAGATTTGGAGAATGGTGAGTTTTATCCAGATTATCTTTCAAGACAAGATAAAAGAGGTGTTGATTTACGTAGTACAAAAGAATTTATAAAAGAGATGGATGACATTGGAGTGGTTGTGATGGGATTTTTGGACAAATATAGTAAGTCGGAAGCAATTAAAAATAATTTAAATACTTTCAAAACAGAGCTAAACGAGATTATTGGAGTTTTGAATACGAGAATCGAAACAGAAGAAGAGGGTCTTTTTGATTTGTATTTAATTATTAGTTAATTAAACATGAATTTAAATTACACAACTTTTTTAACAGATGTTCTAACTAAAGCTAGCTTGGTTGCACATAATAATTTTGGTAAGGTTGTTGGTGAAATCAAAGAAAATAATCCAAACCAAATTCTAACAGAGACTGATTTAGAAATTGGCAAATTAATTATTGAAGCAATTAAAACAAATTATCCGAGACACAATATTATTGATGAGGAAGCCGGTGTTATTAATCTTGGTTCTCAATACACCTTTGTAGTTGATCCAATTGATGGCACCAGCAATTTTGCCAAAGGTGTTGCTGCCTATGGCATCATGATTGGTCTTTTAGATGGAGGAATGCCTATTGCTGCTGGGATTTCTTTGCCTGAATTTTCACAAATTTATACTGCAGAAAAAGATCATGGTGCTTTTTGTAATGGCCAACCTATTCATGTTTCTAGTGAACAATCACTTATTAATTCTTTAGTTGCTTATGGCATTGATGGCCACAAAGAAAATCCACAAAAAACGCAAAAAGAATGTTTACTTCTTAGTGAAATTGTTCTTAATATTCGCAATTTACGTGCTAGTAATAGTGTTTTAGATTTTGCTTTAGTGGCGTGTGGTCAGTATGAAGCCTATCTCAACCAATCTAGTAAAATTTGGGATAATGTCGCTGCTCAATTGATCATTGAAGAGGCTGGTGGAGTTTATACTGATTTTTTTGGTCAAAAAATTGATTATTCCAATCCTTTGCAGAGAGCAGCTCAGAATTTTACTTATTGTGCTGCCTCGCCAGTCATTCATCAACAATTACAAGATATAATTAGGCGTAATTTCAAAATATAGTTGCTGGTTTCTTTGTTGATCTATATAATCCATAAGCTATATGCAACTTTTATCTTTTCTTGTTGATTTTATTTTGCACATTGATGTTCATCTTGGGCAAATTATTTCTGCCTATGGTTTTCTAACATATGCAGTTTTGTTTGTAGTGATTTTCATTGAAACAGGTTTGGTTTTTATGCCATTTTTACCTGGAGATTCTTTACTTTTTGCTGCTGGTGCTTTTGCAGCTTTAGGATCGCTTAATATTTGGTTATTGTGGATTTTACTTGTTTTGGCTGCTGTGCTTGGAGATACTGCCAATTATTGGATCGGTCATTTTTTTGGTCAGCAATTGATTGATAATCCCAGAATGCCAATCAAAGCAGCCCATATCGAAGAAACCAACAAATTCTTCGAGAAGCATGGTGGCAAAACTATTATTATGGCACGCTTTGTGCCGATTGTACGCACTTTTGCCCCTTTTGTAGCAGGCATTGGCAAGATGAGTTATAAGAAATTTATTTCTTATAATTTAATTGGTGGTTTGGCTTGGGTAACTATTGCTCTTTTTGCTGGCTTTTTCTTTGGTAATATTCCATACGTCAAAGAAAACTTTTCGCTAATTATTTTACTTATTATTCTAATTTCTGTGGTGCCAATGTTAGTGCCAGTTATCAGTAACAAACTTAAGAAAAAATAATTTTATGTCCAAAGAAGAGGACGATCGCAAACGCGATGCTTCGATTCATTTTTCTACTCCAGGTCATTGGTGGAGTGGTTATGGTGAGCGAAACAGATCTAAAGATGCAGAAATTGATCCAGGTACGCTTAATTTAAATGATATCCAAGATTTCTTGCAATTTCTTGCAGCCATCAACCGAGGTGAGCAGAAGTCTATAAATTTCTTAAGTAGAATGCCTGCAAAAAGAATTAGTCAGCTCAAAGCTACTCATGAAGCTCTTGGTGCCCAACTCTTAGCTCTTGGTGAATAAAGCCTTCCAAACTTATGATATTATGAATAGATGTCTAAGTTTACAGACGTCAATCAAGTAGTAGGCTTATCTTCCCAAAAAGCTGTCAAAATACTCAAGGCTGATGGTCCCAATGAGCTTTCTTCCCAAAAAAAACAAAGCAGTTTCAAACTTTTACTAAAGGTTCTTTCTGAGCCAATGCTTTTGTTGTTGGTTATTTGTGGCGTAATTTATTTATTTATGGGCGAATCTAGCGATGCAGCTATGCTGGTTTTTGCTGTTTTTGTGGTTATTGGAATTACTTTTTATCAGGAAAGAAAGACAGAGAGAACTTTAGAAGCACTCAGAAATTTATCTAGTCCCAGAGCTTTGGTAATTAGAGATGGAAAGCAAATAAGAATTGCTGGTAGAGAAGTTGTTAAAGAAGACATTATCATTTTGCATGAGGGGGATAGAGTTCCAGCCGATGCAATTATTCTTTCTTGTGAAAATCTTTCAGTTGATGAATCTTTGCTGACTGGTGAATCAATGCCTGTTAGAAAAATGTCATGGGATGGTAAAGCCGAGCAGCAACGACCAGGTGGAGATGATTTGCCTTTTGTTTACTCTGGTTCTTTGGTTGTAAGTGGTCGTGGAATAGCTCGTGTTTCTTCTATTGGTGCCCAAACAGAAATGGGCAAAATAGGTAAAAGCCTAGAAGCTATTAAAGAAGAAGATACTCTTTTACATCAGGAAACCACCAAAATTGTTCGTTTTGTAGCTATTGTTGGAGTTATTCTTTGTTTGATTGTTGTGGCAATTTATGTTTTTGTAAAAGGTAATTTTATTCAAGGACTTTTGGCAGGTTTAACGCTTAGCATGGGTATTTTACCGGAAGAATTCCCGGTAGTTTTATTGATCTTTTTAACTCTTGGAGCTTGGAGAATTTCCAAAAGAAAAGTTTTAGCTAGAAAATCTGCAGCTATTGAAACTCTTGGTGCAGCGAGTGTTTTATGTACTGATAAAACTGGAACACTGACATTAAATAAAATGGAACTAACTAGTCTTTATGTGGAAAATTCTTTTTATGAGGTTAGTAATTTTGCTTCCACCGATCTTCCTGTCAAGTTTTGTAACTTACTAGAGTATTCAGTTTTGGCTAGCCAAAAGGATCCTTTTGATCCAATCGAAAAAGAATTGATTAATACTGGTCGTGCTTACTTAACCAATACAAAATATTTGCATGAAGATTGGAGTCTGGTTCGAGAATATCCACTTTCTAAAGAATTATTGGCTCTATCTCATGTATGGCAATCCAAAAATAAACATGATTTTATTATTGCTTCCAAAGGTGCTCCTGAAGCAATTTTCAATTTATGTCACATGAGTGAAAAACAAAAAAAAGAAATTTTGCAAAAAGTGCTTGAAATGTCTGAAAAAGGTTTGCGTGTTTTAGGTGTGGCAGAAGCCAGATTTTCTAAAGATAAATTACCAAACAATCAACATGATTTTGCTTTCGAATTTGTGGGTTTGCTTGGATTCATTGACCCGGTTCGCTCAAGCGTGCCAGCCTCTGTTAAGGAAGCTTATGAGGCTGGAATGAGAGTGATTGTGATTACAGGTGATTATCCTGGAACCGCACAATTTATTGCTAGAAAAATTGGCATAAAAAATACAGAAGAATATATCACTGGTCCAGAGTTAGAAAAAATGGATTATTTGGAACTGAGAAAAAAAATACAAAACATCAATATTTTTGCTAGAGTTGTGCCTGAGCAAAAACTCGCAATTGTCAACGCCCTCAAAGCGAATGGTGAAATTGTGGCTATGACTGGCGATGGAGTGAATGATGCGCCAGCCTTAAAAGCTGCACATATTGGCATTGCTATGGGTGAACGTGGAACTGACGTGGCCAGAGAAGCTGCCGCGCTAGTTTTGCTTAATGATGATTTTTCTTCAATTGTAGCCGCAGTGCGTCTTGGTAGAAGAATTTTTAGCAACATTAAAAGGGCGATGGGCTATATTTTGGCGGTTCATGTGCCGATAGCCGGCATGTCTTTATTGCCTTTAGTTTTTGATTTTCCAGTGGTGCTGCTGCCGGCTCATATTGCCTTTTTAGAGTTAGTTATTGATCCTGCTTGTTCTGTGGTTTTTGAAGCAGAAAAAGAGGAGCATAAGGTGATGAAGGTACCACCGAGAAATATCAAAGAACCAATGTTGAATTTCAGAATAGTTTTGATGAATTTATTGCAAGGCTTCGGAGTTTTATTGGCTAATTTTGCCTTATTTGCTTTTATGGTTAAGAGTGGCAGAGGAGAATTAGAAGCACGGTCTTTTGCTTTTGCTACTTTGGTAATTGCTAATTTGGTTTTGATTTTGGTTAATCTTTCTTGGAGAAAAAACATTTTAGAAATTATTTTTGAAGGCAATAAATCTTTGTTTTTTGTTGCTTTTGGCACTTTGTTTTGTCTTTTTGCTGTTTTAAATGTGCCATTTTTTTCCAATATTTTTCATTTAACTGCTCTTCACTTTGATGATTTTTTAATTATCTTAACGGTAGTGTTTTTTAGCTTAATTTGGTTTGAAATATGGAAAATTTTGCGCAATCTCAATTTCTTCAAAAAAAGCTCTGGCAAATAGTCCTATAATCTTGAAAATTTAGCTTTTGCCTGGTATAATTCGTCCTTAGGCTCACAAATCCCAAGAGTGAGTCTGCAATTGATGTTTAAGGAGGCAGAAATGTCTATCAAACAGCAAATCGCAGAAAAGTACGGGATCAAGGTGGAAGATCTCGTCGCGGTCATTTACTACAGTGACCGTTCCTACACGCATGTAACCGCTTTTGGCTCTCATCTCAATCATATTGAGAAGGAAATCAAGGGCGCTCCTACCTGCAAAAACCAACAGTTCACGGCCAAGAACTGGTCTGAACTCAAGGTTGTCCCCGAAGATGGCAGCGTCGTCGATGCGTTGACGTTTGCCCTCGATGAAGGAAAAATTCTGCTTGTTTCTGGCAATCCACCAAAGCCATAACAAGCGCAACCGCTCAGACCGAAGCTTTGTGAAAAGCTTCGGTCTGACAACCCTTCTCCAAAATCATTCTCCAACCAAATGAAAAACTACCACTTGTTATTTTCTTGGTATTTTGGGATACTATTCTTATCCCCCAATGGGGGACTAGAAAATAACTAAAACTGATAGAGGAGAAAACAATATGTTCCACACCAAAACCAAAAAGGATAACGCATTGCATCGTCTCAAAATTGCTCGCGGTCATTTGGAAAAAGTTATCAAAATGGTTGAAGATGATGTTTATTGTATTGATGTTTTAATTCAAACCAAAGCTGTGCGCAGCGCTTTAGAAAAAGTGGATGAGGTTCTTTTGGAGGAACATCTATCTTGTTGCGTAGTTGATCATATTAAACAGGGTAGATCCAAACAAGCAGTGACAGAAATTATGAAAGTTTTTAGTAAATCAAAATAAAGGTGTATATGTCCAAAGGATTGCAAATATCTCTCTTCTCCATCATCTTTTTATCAGGTATTGGTTTTGGATATTTCCTTACTCCAGAATACCAGGTGCAAAATATTCAGATGAAAAAATCTCATGACTTAGGCCAAGCAGATCAGTGGGTAGATCTGCGTTACACTGATAATATGATTGCTCATCATTTATCAGCAATCTATTTATTGGAACAAGCTTTAGCCAAAACTGATCGCCAGGAAATAAAAGACTTGGCTAATATTGTGATTGCTGCTGATCGCGCTGGCATTGAGAGTCTTTATGCCAATAAAAAGGCTTGGTACAACAATACCCGTCAAATAACTACTTTTAATAAAGTTAATTTGGGAGACAAAGATGAAAAGTTTGATTTGCGTTTGCTTAATGCTCTTTTAATTCATCACAAAGAGGCTATTGAATCAGCTAAAGAAATTTCTACCAAAAGCGTGCGTAGTGAAGTTCTTAATTTAGCCGATGTAGTTAATCAATCCTTAACCGACAATTCTAAGCAATTAGAATTATGGAGAAAGCAGTGGTATGGCATCTAAAGAAAAAATTACTCTCAAAGTTAAGGGCATGCATTGTGCGAGCTGTGCCAATGTCATCGCCAAAAGTTTGAGTAAAATTGATGGGGTTAAAGAAGCTAATAGTTTTTATGCCACGGAAGAGGCAGTGGTTAGTTATGATGACTCTCAAACTAACGTTAAGGAAATGAACAAAAAATTAAAGCCACTTGGTTATGAATTATTGGAAGAAAAACCAGAGATCGCAAATGATCGTGGGCAACATAATCCTAATAATCATCATCATGCTGAAATGCTTGAATTGGATAAAGAAAAAGAACAAGTTGAATTTGCTCTACCAATTGCTCTTTTTGTTTTTATTTCTATGATGTGGGAATTGGCATCTAGTAAATTTAAATTTATTCCAAGTCTTCCCTTTCCAGAATCTTTTTGGATGATGGTTCAGCTTATTTTTGCCACAATTATTCTTTTTGTCCTAGGCAAAGGTTTTTTAAGAGCCTTAATTACTTTTGTGCGTTTTGGTAAAGCCAATATGGATACTCTAGTTGGACTTGGAACTGGTGCTGCTTATTTTTATTCCTTGTTTGGCTTTTTCTTTCCTAGCTTATTGAGTCGTTTTGGTTTGCCAAATTCTTTGTATTTTGATGTGGTAATTATTGTGATTGCTTTTGTGAAATTTGGTAAATATTTGGAGGCTCGCTCCAAAATGCGCACCGGCGAAGCAGTGGCTTCTCTGATTAAATTACAGGCCAAAACAGCTTTGGTTAAACGTGGCAATGATTTTGTGGAATTAGCGATAGAAGAAGTCAAAGTTGGAGATTTGCTCAAAATTAAACCAGGCAGTAGTGTGCCTGTGGATGGCATCATTGAAGATGGCGAATCAAATCTTGATGAATCAATGATTACTGGTGAGTCTCTACCCCTCGCGAAAGTCAAAAATGATGAAGTTGTGGCAGGTACTCTCAATATTGATGGAGTTATTTTTATTAAAGCCAAAAAAGTTGGTAAGGAAACTGTTTTAGCCAAAATTGTAGAGATGGTCAAAAATGCTCAGAATTCTAAAGCTCCTATTGAGCGTTTAGCTGATCAAGTTTCTGCTATTTTTGTACCAACAGTTTTAGTAATTGCTTTGTTGACAATTTTGACTTGGGTTTTTTGGCCAACAATTAATTTACCATTTTCTCAGGAATTAGCTTTTGGTATTAATTGCATGATTGCTGTTTTAGTTATTGCTTGTCCTTGCGCGCTTGGTCTTGCTACGCCAACTGCGATGATTGTAGGTGTAGGCAATGCTGCTAAAAAGGGTATTTTGATCAAAAATGCTGAGAGTCTAGAACAGCTCCATAGTGTTACCACTGTGGTTTTTGATAAAACTGGCACCCTTACTACCGGCAAGCCAAGTTTGGAGCGTGTAATTGGTTTTTCAAATCATGGTGAAGAAGAGATTTTAAGTTTAGCAGCAGCTTTAGAAAATCACTCAGAGCATCCTTTGGCCAAAGCGGTAGTGGAAGAAGCCAAAAAGCGTCAACTTACTCTTAAAAAAGTGGAGAAATTTCAAAATTTAGCCGGTGAAGGTGTCAAAGGACAAATTGGCAAAGCAACTTATTGGATTGGCAGTGAAAAATTTGCTTTGAACAAACATACTTTGCCAAAAACTGCTAATTTTTCTGCTAATCCTGGGGAATCACTCCTCTATTTACTTGATGAAAAAAGTATTTTGGGTGTAATCACAGTAGCTGACCAACTTAAAGAAACCACCAAAGAAGCAATCGATAAATTGAAGAAATTAAACATCAAAATGGTAATGCTTAGTGGTGATCGCCAAGATACCGCCAATCATTTTGCCAAAACATTAGGCATTAATGAAGCCATTGGCGAGGTCAAACCAGACCAAAAATTAGCCAAAATCAAAGAGCTCAAAGCTCAAGGCGAAATTGTAGCCATGGTAGGCGATGGTGTTAATGATGCGCCGGCTCTCGCAGTCGCAGATGTAGGTATTGCAATGAGTACTGGTACAGAAGTGGCTATGTTCACTGCTGCAGCCACAATTTTACGTGGAGATTTACTCAAAGTAGAAACTGCTATCTCTATTTCTAAATCAGTAATGAGAGTAGTGCGTCAAAATTTATTTTGGGCTTTTGCCTACAATATTATTGGTATTCCCCTAGCAGCAGGGCTACTCTATCCGTTTTTTGGAGTGTTGCTTAATCCAGCTTTTGCTGGCATGGCCATGGCTTTTTCTAGCGTGAGTGTTGTTACTAATTCGTTAAGATTGAAATTAATCAACAAAAGTTAAAGCGATGCCAGTTTTGTCGGCACGGCCAGTACGACCAATGCGATGAATATAATCTTCATAGGTTTCTGGAAGATCATAGTTAATGACATGAGTCACATCTTTGATATCCAAACCTCTAGAAACTACATCAGTAGCAAGCAAGATTTGAATGCGATTTTCGCGGAATTGTTGCAAGGCTCTTTGTCTTTGGCCTTGGCTTTTATTGCCATGAATAGAGGCAACTTTGAAACCTCTTTGGTCTAAATCTCTAGTCAGTCTTTCCATGCCATGTTTAGTGCGGCCAAAAACTAGAACTTTTTGAAATTCATCTTGAATCAAAAGATCATGAAGGACATCGATTTTGGCGCGACCTTGAATTCGGACAACATCTTGATTGATATTAGCTTTACTTTCTCTAGATTTAATAGTGACAAAAGCTGGATTTCTAAGAAAACCCTGCATAATTTCCTCCACTTTTTTGCTAGTGGTGGCAGAGAAGAACAAAGATTGTCTTTCACTTGGCAGATCACTAATAATTCTTTTAACATCATGAATGAAGCCCATATCGAGCATTCTATCCACCTCATCCAAAACAATAGTATTGAAATGAGCAAAATTTATTTTTCTTCTGTCGTTTAAATCTTTAAGACGACCTGGAGTACCAATGACGAAAGCTGGTCTTCTTTGCAAGCGCTCAATTTGGCGAGAAATAGAAGATCCACCAATCAAAATGGTGGAGAAAATTGGTAAGTTTTGACTAAAAGTCACCAATTCTTCTCTGATTTGCAAAGCAAGTTCGCGAGTTGGGGTAACCACCAAAACTCTAGTGCTTGGATCTCTCAAAACTTTATCAATTAAGGGTAATAAAAAGGCTGCAGTTTTGCCTGTACCAGTATTGGCAATGCCAACTACATCACGTTCTTCCAAAATGTATGGAATGATTTGATCTTGAATTGGTGTAGGAGTTTGATAACCCTTAAGAGTTAAGTTTTTCTTAATTTGTTCGTGGATGGCAAAATCAGCAAAAGCATGTTCATTTTGATAAACTTCTTCTGTGACCTGTTCTTCAATGACGGCTTTTTGGATAAACATAGAAGGGTCAAAGCTAACCGCTTTTCTCCCTCTACGATTGCCACCAAAAGATGGTCTATTCCCACCAAAAGATGGACGACCACCACGAGAGTGATTGGAATGACTACCACGAGAATTGAAACGATGGTTTCTGTTGCTATACATATTTTTTCTTTCTTTAATCCTTCATGGGTCAAAGACAAGAAGCAATATTATGCGTGCTCAAACCAGATGAATTCTTTTAAATAAGAAACGGCATTATATCATTTAATCATTATGTTTGCAAGTTATAGGACATTCTAAATTGACTTTTTGAGTAAAATATCCTATAATAATTAGTTATATTTCTTAATTTGCTCTAGAGTATTGCACTTTAGAAGCAGGTGGAAATGTTCTTTAAAAGCCTAGGGTACAATTTTTTATGTAAGCCTTTATTTGGCCCAGACTGCGTATTCTTGCGAATACCTAGTCTGGGCCAAATAAAAAGGAAAAGTGCTGAATGAACATCAAAGTAATCTCGTTTGTTTTGTTGGTTACGATTTTTTTCAGTTTTGCTTCGCCTGCAGGCGTGCAGGCGAACCCAGCCTCTCAAACAGTGAAAATCTGTTGGACTGAATGGGTGTTTTCTGAACAGTGTATTAATATCGACACTAGTTCTTACGCAAATCCAAATATCACTGCTCGATGGAATGGCGCTCAACCCTTTATGGGGATGAGGTTTGGTGGCTCGTGGGACATTTCCTACGAAGGTGGAAGTTTTAGCATATCTCCTGATTATTTCAGGGTGACTTCCTCCAATCCAAACTTGCCTTTTACTAAGCAAGTAGATGATTTTGTGGCTGAAACTGGTGACATCGGAGAGGGTCAAGAGTTTGGTCCTTTCATAACTATCCAGTCTGGAGTCACAATCACAATTGGCGAATAGCCAAGTTTTTTCCTGACCTACATATCGAGTTGACCCTAGGTTCAGGACCTTCTTTACAAATAATGAATTGTGATAGAATAAATGCCTGTGCTTCTAATAGAGAATCACAATTTATGCAAGAAAAAACTGATCCTATACCTGCTGAAACCAAAAAAGCAGAAAAAACAGTATACATTTGTAACCTTTCCGAAGACGTTTGGCCATTTATCGAAGCCATCAGTGATGATCATGCTCGCGCTCTAGAAATAGACGAGAACGCCAATTTGTCTGATCGTGATTTGTTTACCAATTCCGAAGAAAGCGACTTGGTTTTTATTAGTCCTAAGCCTATCAATGAGGCTTTTGTTCAATATTACAAAAACCTTTTTGGTATTCGTAAACTCGAGATGCTTTCTCCAAGAATTCACTCCGGTGAAACTTGTCGTGATGTCTATGAAGACAAGGAATTGTTTGAGAAATTAATTGAATTCGCTAATCACGTCAAAAAACTCACTTTGTTGAGTTATGCCACTAGTGAGCAATTTTTGACTTTGGTCAAAAAACTCAGAGATCGTGGTATCACTGTTTATACCCCAGAATCTCCAGAGGAAGAAGATGCTTGGACGGTCAACTTTTTTGGAAGTAAGTCTGGTATCCGTCAATTAGCTCAGCAAAGTGTGGCTGAAGAACCAGATTTTTTGATGGGTGATGGTTTGATTTGTGTCAATATTATTGATGCTGCCAAAATTGCCGCCAAGAAATACATCAAGGAAGAAGGTGTGGTTATCAAGACCAATAAGGGTCATTCTGGTGCTGGTGTTTTGATTTTGCGTCCTGGTGAATTACCAGATGATTATAAAGAATGTGAAAGAGCTATTTATGACATTCTCAAAAAAGATGCTTATTGGGATAAATTTCCAATCGTCATTGAGAGTTTGATCAATGTTAATTATGCGGTTGGTGGTGGTTTTCCCAATGTGGAATTTAAGATTAGCAAGAGCGGTCGTATCGATTACTTATATTACTGTGGTTTGCGTGTCAGCAAAAATGGCGTTTTTCAAGGCGTAGAGATGAATGAAGACGTAATGAACGATCGTTTGATGACTCGTATTATTGATATGGGTTTCTTTATCGGTGAGCAATATGCTTCCAATGGCTATCGTGGTTACTATGATGTTGATCTAGTAGCTGCCAAAAATGGCGACCTCTATGTTTCCGAGTCAAATACTCGTCGCACTGGTGGTTCTCACGTTTATAAGACTGCGCTTAAGTTGATAGGTAAAGAATTCTTAATTGAGTCTTATGTATTGTCAGATAATTCTTGGAAATTCCCCAAGGGAGTTACTCCAAATTTTGAAGAATTGCTAGAAAAGTTAGATCCTGTGCTTTTTGATAAAAAAACCAAAGAAGGTATGGTAATTGCTTCTGCTAACTTGTTAAAGCAAGGACAATTGTCTTACATTATTTTTGGTGAAAATAAGAAACGTGCTTTGGAAATTGAAACCAAGGCTCATCGAATTCTTAATAAAGCCTGGACGAAATAGCCATAAAAAGTGGAATTTCAGCACGAGCACGATTTTCCATTTTGGCTGCTTTGCCAACACTTTCTTTATCAGATGACCATTCTTCGATTTTCTCAATGACGAAACCAGCTTTTTGGAGCATGGCGCTGTAATCTTGCAGACTGTGGTGGAATGACCAAGTTATGTTTCTAGTTTTACTTTGGTTTCTTTCACTAGGATTCATTTCAATAGGAATTTTTAACTCAGATAGGTAACGATTAATGAAGCGATGTTGTTGTTTATTGGCGGGATCCACTCCCCAGCCAGATTGACGGGGAATACGGAAACAGGGGTGATTAAGCACAATGACTAATTGGCCACCTTTTTTGAGGTAATTGGCGGCGTTTTTGAGCACATTTTCGGTTTGCTCAATGTTTTGCAAGGCCAAAATAATAGTGGCTTTGTCAAATTTTTCTTCTCTTTCTTTGAGAAGGTTGCTTAGATCGCAAACCATGAATTCGTAATTTTGTTCGCGATTTCTGTTTTTGGCTTCTTTAATTAATTCTTTGGCCAAATCAAGCCCAAGGTATTTTTTAATGACAGGGATTTTGCGGGACAAGATTCCCTGACCACAAGCCAGATCAACCAAAGTGTCTGTATTTTTTAGATTGAGTAAACGTAAGACTCCAGGAATTACAGTGTGTTCGTGATAATAATGGCCTTCTTTGCCAACAATTTTATTGTACCAAGGAGCAACTTTATTCCAAGAAGTATCTCTTTTTTCGTTTGTGTCTTTGTAGTTCTTTTTCACATAGGTATTATATCCTATAATAAGAAAAATTACTTAACAGTTACGCTTTTGGCTAAGTTTCTTGGTTTATCTGGATCTAATTTTTTGAGCAGGGCAATCTCATAAGTAAGTAATTGAGCTACGATAATGCTTGAGAGATTGGTAAATTTTTTTGCTTGTGGTAGTTTGATAAAAATATCAAAAACTTCCTCATTTTTTTCTGCAATACCGATTACTTTAGCTCCACGCGCTTTGACCTCATGAGCGCTACTAATCATTTCTGCCCTATTTTCTTTATTGAACAAGCAGATGACTGGAGTATCTTTTTCAATCAAAGCAATCACACCGTGTTTGAGCTCGCCAGCGCTAAAACCTTCTGCGTGTAAATAAGAAACCTCTTTTATTTTTAGGGCAAATTCCAGGGCACATGGCAATAATTGTCCACGACCAAGAATATATAAATCATTTTTCTTACTGAGAAAGTTAGCAGTTTTTTTGATTTTTGTCATGATTTTTTGATTGGTGAGCCATTTATTTAGCTGCTGACTAAATTGCAACACTTCCCTTTTGAAAGAAAAATCTTTTTTTTCTAAATAATGGGCGAGAGCCATACCAAAAAGTATGTGTCCAGTCAGTGCTTTGGTGCTGGCGACACCCACTTCCGCCCCGACATTGAGGGGGTAAGCGAGGTTAGCTATATTCATGAGAGTTGAACTGGGCATATTGACAACCGAAACAATAAAGACACCTTTATTTTTCATTTGTTCAACAGTTTCAATAGTGTCTGCTGTTTCGCCACTTTGACTGAGGATGATGGCTAAATCTTTTGGTCCAAAAAGATTGTCAAAATCTGCATAATCATAGGCGGGTAAATGATAAATATTTTGTTGATGTTTGCGCAGTTCAAAAGCAATACTGGCAGCAGCATAGCTAGCAGAACCAGCTCCAACAATATAAATATTTCTTGATGACTCTATTTTTTTTGCTAATTGTGGGAATATTTTTTCACTTTTGGCTAATACTTTTTGCAAACTTTCTTTTTGTTCATGAATTTCTTTGAGCATGAAATGGGGATAGTTGCCTTTATCAATTTCTAAGGCTTCTTGATTCATTTTTTGGAAGCTGATTTTTTTCTTAGTGAGATTTTTTGAGTCATAAGAATTGATTTTTTGGTCAGCAAAATGAATGATTTCTTGGTTATCTAAGACATGATAACTTTGACTATCATGACTAATAGAAGCTAGATCAGAAGAGAAGAAAAAACTGTCATTTTTACTTTGACCAACGATGAGTGGAGAGCCTTGGCGATAGGCCCAAACTTCGCCATTTTTGGTGAGGACGAGAATAGTGTTGCGACCAGTCATTTTTTTGATTACTTCACTAAAATTTTTCAAATTAATTTGTTCTTCACCAATGGATTTTTCTAACAAAGCTACAATAACTTCAGTGTCGGTTTCTGTTTGGAATTGATAGCCGTCTTTTTCTAATTTGTTTTTCAATTCTTGATAATTTTCTAGAACACCATTTTGGACGAGTGTGAATTTTCCATTGCTAGCTAAGTGAGGATGAGCATTTTTGACTGTGACGCCACCATGTGTGGCCCAGCGAGTATGTCCAATGGCTATCTCGCCGCTATTAAGTTTGAGTTTTTTGACTAAGCCAATTTTGCCAATATGTTTTTCGATTTTTATTTTGCTATTTAAGGCAGCAATTCCCCAAGAATCATAGCCACGATACTCAATTCTTTTAAGACCGGCGAGAACTTTGTCAGTTGCAGAAGTATCACCCAAACAGGCGTAAATACCACACATAATTTTCCTTTTTCTAAATGATTGATTATTGTTAGATTTTTAAATTAAGACTTTGTTGATTTGATCTTAATTTTTGATGGATGGATCTTTTTGATTTTTAACCACCCAAAGGGTCTCCGTAGATGCTCTGTTTGCAATTTTTGTTTTGCTCGCAGGTCCGATCGCGATTTTAGTTTTTGGCTTAATCGCATCCCTCTTCCTCGTCTCCTTGTTTTTTATTGCTTTAAACAAGGCCACACGCTCAAGTTGAAATGTTTTTATTTGTCCTTTCCAAGTAAGTTGCTATTACTCATAAGTATAGCACCATAAATTAAATGTTATACTTATTTTCATGATTAAATGTAACTGGGAAGATGGTAATCAAGCTTTTTTGAGACATGTTTGTGTAGATACTTTGATAATCAAAGATGGAAAAATTTTACTAAATCAAAGAGGAACTTTTGGAGGTAAAAAGATTTTGGAATATGGAAAATGGAGCACAATTGGTGGCTTTGTGGAAAGAGATGAAACTTTAGAAGAGGCAGTAAAAAGAGAAGTTAAAGAAGAAACTGCTTGGACGATTAAAGATTTATTTTTATTGCGAATTAACGATAATCCAAACCGACCAAAAGAGGATAGACAAAATTTTAGTTTTGTTTTTGTGGCTAGTGCCGATGTAAGGAATGGAGAAAGTAATGATGAAGAAGTTTTAAATTTAAAATGGTTTGACTTAAACGAATTGCCTGTGGCAGAGGATATGGCTTTTGACCATTTAGAGAATATTGAGCTATATAAAAAATGGCTACAGAAAAAATTTTCATTGCCAATTTTAGGAAAAATATAACATGTGGATTTTTTATTCTGCTTTGATGTTTTTGTTTTCTAATGCTTTATATTTGCTAATTCGTTTGGCGCAAAAGAAAAATATTCCAATTAGTTTTTATTCGATTGCTATGTTTTTAGTGCCAAGTATCATTTATTTTTTTGCAGCAAGTTTGACGCACACGTCATTGGTGCTTAGTTTACAAGATTTTTTATTAGTTATTTTTTCTGCATTTTTTTGGAGTTTTCTTGGAAATTTTTTCTCTCAAAAAGCAATTCTTTTGGCAATCAATCCGGGTTATAGTTTAATTTTGCAAAAAAGTTATGTGGTTTTGACTACAATTTTTGCGGTGTTTTTATTTAATGCTAGTTTTAGCTGGCAAAAATTTATTGCCATAATTTTCATTTTATTTTTTTCAATTCTAATTTCCGCTTCTCCAAAAAATAAGATAGGTCAAGATAAAAAGTGGATTTATTTTTCTTTATTAGCTAATCTTTGTTATACCTTTGGATCATTAATTTCTAAGTACTTTTTGAATATTGGCTTGGAACCTTTTGTTTATCTTTTTTACATCAATCTTTTTGTGGCGATTTTAAATATTTTTAATTTTAGAAACCAAAAAATCAAAAATATTTTATCTAAGAAACAAGTGTTTCTAGTTATTTTGATTGGAATTTTTGGGACAGCTTTTAGTTTTTCTCAGCAAATTGCCTACAGATTTGCTCCAAACATTGGCTATGTTTCAGCCATCAATGTCTCCTCAGTGATGAGTGTGACATTTTTATCAAGCTTCTTCTTTAAAGATGATTTATCCAGGTCAAAAGTAGTTGGAATTGTAGGTGTTTTGGCAAGCTTATTTTTCTTAGTACTATAAATTTTCTTTGCCCCAATCATGTAAGATTTTAATGATGGGTAGGAGCGACTCGCCTTTTTTGCTAAGCTCATATTTAACGTGAGGAGGATTTCCTCCAAGAGTTTTGCGAGTGATTAGCTTGGCTTTTTTTAACTCTTTAAGTTTTTCAGAAAGAACTTTGGCAGAGATTTGACCGATGGTTTTTTTAAGATCGTTGAAGCCAGTTTTTTCTTCAGTTAAGTGCCATAAAATAACTAGGCTCCATTTGCCACCGAGTTGGTTAAGAAATTCTTGGAGAGGGCATTTTTTGTTTTTCATAAATTGCTTTTGATAGTTACTTTTTAGTACCTACTTTATTTTTGTTACTACATAGTTTATTGTATATCCATCATTAAATATTAACAAGGAATGAGACTATGTTCGATCATGTTGCCAAAAGAAAAGATCTCGAAGCTATTGCTGTCAAGATGAATGAAAGAAATTTTGAAGTGGAGATTGTTTCTACAAAAAAGGAAGCACTTGAAGCAATTAAAAATTCTTTACCAAATGGAGCAGAAGTGATGACCGGTTCTTCTACTAGTCTCAAAGAAATTGGCTTGATGGATTATTTATTATCCAAAGAATCGAAAGTCATATCAATCCAAGAAAAAATCAATCAAGAAAATGATGAAAGCAAAAGACAAGATATGCGTCGTAAAGCAGTGACGGCAGATTATTTTGTAGCTAGTGTGAATGCCATCACTGAGGATGGCATTCTAGTGGCTGTCGATGCTACAGGTAGTCGCGTAGGAGCGATGCCCTTTGCAGCTAAGAAATTAATTATTGTTGTGGGTGCACAAAAAGTGACTAAGAATGTTGAAGAAGCAATGGAGCGTATTAGAGAATATGTTTTTCCACAAGAAAATCAAAGAGCAATGGTAGCCTATGGGATGGGCAGTATGTTTGGTAAATGGATAATTCTTGAGCGAGAGGCTTTTCCAGCAAGAGTTAAAGTGATTTTGGTAGAAGAAGCCTTGGGTTTTTAAATAGTTTTAAGATTGCTTATTTTGGTAGTTTATAATAAGCTTTGTACACTTTTAAAAAACATATATGAAACAAAAAATCACTACCCTCTTGATTGTAATTTTAATTGCAGGACTCATGTCTTTAGTGGTTGTTGGTAGCAATAAAAAAGAACAACAAGCCAATGATCAGAAATTAGAAGCCATCAAAAATGGTGAGCCAATTTTTTATTTTGGTGCCACCTGTCCTCATTGCAAAGATGTGGAAAAGTGGTTTGAAGAAAATAAAATAGAGGAAAAAATCAAATTTACCAAAAAAGAAGTTTGGAACGATCGTCAAAATGCTGCTGAGCTTGGCAAAGTTGCCGCTAGTTGTAATTTAGATGTTAATAATATTGGAGTGCCATTTTTGTACGCTGACCAAAAATGTCTAATTGGTACACCTGATATTATTAAGTATTTTTCAGAAAAATTAGGCATTGAAGCAACTCCAGAAGCTACGGTTTCAGGATTGGGCTCAGAAGGGACTCCAAGTGCAGCTACTAAGTAGTTTGATTGTTTTGGTAGTTTTTTTGGCTTTGGCCCCACAAGCTCAAGCTGTTTGTCCAATTTGCACTATTGCGGTGGGAGCTGGTTTGGGATTTTCTCGTTATTTAGGTATCGATGATAGTATAACCGGCTTGTGGATCGGTGCCTTGATTCTTTCTAGTGCTTTATGGACTGCCAATTGGCTAGAAACTAAGCCATGGAAAATTCCACATAAAACCATTTTTTCCATTGTTCTTTTTTATCTACTGACTATCCCCCCACTTTTTTGGATGGGAATGATTGGTCATGATTTAAATAAACTGTTTGGAGTGGACAAGATTCTGCTAGGCACTACTTTAGGTTCCTTAGTTTTTACTGCTGGAGTTTTTCTAGATAAATATTTACGCACACTCAATGAAGGCAAAGTTTTTATTTATTTTCAAAGAGTTATTTGTCCGGTTCTTTTACTCAGTATTTCTAGTGTGATCTTTTTTTTGATCACTCACTGAAAGGGTTTTTATGCCAAATAATTCCAAAACATTGTCACTAGATTTTGATGGTTTTATGAATAAGGTCAAAAAAATGGAGCATGGTGAGAAATTAGATCTGTCTTCTGATGAAGATTTATCAATTGCCATCATGAACCTAATTAGCATTGAAGAGCATTTATTCTTCACTGCTAATAAGACTGGTAAGTCAAGTTATTATGATCTGCTTTATGAAATCAGAGAAATGCGCAAAGAATTGTTGAAAAAAATCATCAAGCAGTATGAAGGAGAAGTCTGGTGTATTAGCAAACATTTGCTCGCTTCATCGATGCGTTTGATGGAGGTTGGCACCAAGGCTTTGACCAAAGGTGATAAAAAAGATGCTGAAGATTTATTTAAAAAATCCTACGACCTTTATTCACTTTTTTGGGGCCTTAATATGGGTGCTGTGAATCTTGGTTCAGTCAAAGGTGGCAAATTACCAAATAAAGTTGAATTCTTGGCTGAAGCCACTCCTGCCAAGAGCAAAGGCTCTGCCAATCTTTTTGATAAGCTTGGTGTAATGGTTAAAAAAGCTATTGATTGCTGTATTGAATAACTGTTATCATGATCGTAAGGGAATAAACCTATGAAACAAAAAAAATCTTCCATCAATAAATTGCCACTATTTTTGTCTTTAATGATTCTTTCATCGCTTGTTTTTGTTGGAGTTATTAAGGCAGAAGAAGCTGAGGTCAAAGAAACTGAAGTGAGAGAAGAGCAAAATGTAGAAGTCAAATCGGATGAGCAAAAGACCACAGAAGAAAAAAAGATTGAAAGTGACTTAGAAATGGCCAAAAGAGCCAGAGAGATAAAAGCAAGAGAAGAACATCGTTTACTTGAATTGGCTCAAGAAAAAAAAGAAGCTGCTAAGAAAAAATTGGAGCTAGCTAAAGAAGCTAAGCAAAAATTGGAAGAAAAGAAAAAAGAGGTTAAAGCTGAAATTAAGAACAAAATGTCAGATAGAGATGAATTGGAAGACGAGGCTACTGAAGAAGCAGAATTGAATGATGATAATGAAAATGATAACAGATCAGCCGAAGAACACATGAGTGAAGTGGCCAAGCATGTCAAAATCCTCTTAGAAAATAAAGAAGAAGGTGAAGGCATTGGTCAAGAAGTGAGAAAAATTGCTCAAGATCAGGCTGATTCTCAAGAAAGAATTGCTGCTAAATTGGCCAAAATGGAAGCCAAAAAAGTTTGGCTCAAGAAAATGACTGGTTATGATCGCGAAGCAGTTGATTCTGTCAAAGAGGAGATTGCAGCCATTCGTTTGAGAATTCAAGAAATTCACAAATTGCAAGAATCCACCACTGACAAGGAAACTATGGCTGAATTAGAAGATACAGCTAATTCTCTCATTGAACAAAATGCAGCCTTAGACGATAAACTACAAGTAGAAATGAAAGATCAGGGCGTTTGGGGTTGGTTTAGAAATATCATGAGAAGAAATTGAAAAGTTAGTAAAGGTTAAATAATTTTAGTATTTGTTGGCGCCGGCGCATAGCCGGCGCCATTTGTTATCTAACAATTTAGTTATCTATATTTGGTTTTTGATGAAGCTTTGCATTTGACCCCAGTTGTTCATGCCAGCTTTGGGTATTGTTATAAATGCTCCTTCGCTAGATTTGCTACTCTGCAAAACATTTTCTGGGCTTAAATTGACGTTTCTGATAGTGAATTCATTAGCATTAGCTAGAAGTGGGGCAAGATATTTAGCACTTTCCAAATCTAAGTTGGTGCTAACGTGCTTCGACATGGCTTCATAAAATTTGGGCATATTTTTGAGAGCATCAAGCTTAAATAGTTTATTGCGAATAGCGGTGAGAACTTCTACTTGGCGGCGGCTACGGTCATAATCGCTAGAGCTGTGGCGGGAACGGACATAAGCAAGCGCATCGTGACCTTCCATGGTCACTTTGCCTTTTTGAAAAAGTAGATGTTCATAGCGACACTTAAATTTACTTTCCAGCTCAAAACCACTATAGGTAGCTGTTAGATCGGCAATTTCACTTGGAGAGTAGCCGCAAGAATCGAGTTGAGCTCCCTCTTTTGGATACCATGGATCTTCAAGAGTTTGCGAAACTTCAACTTCAATACTTTTTAGTTCATAGCCAACAGTTCTTTGAAAGCCGACAAAATCAATGCCAATAAAATATTTAATTGGTAAACCACTGATGAGGCTAATGTTTTTTTGCATGAAAGCTAGGCCAGCATCGATGCCACCTCCATTACTCATCCCGGAACTAAGTAAAGAATTAACCTTATAGCCTTTATTGTCTTTGGTGAGCAAATAAAGATCTCTGGGAACGGAAATAAAAGTAATTTGCTTTTTTTCAAAATCAAAGTGAGCAATTTGAATCACATCGCTTAAGAAACCACCTTGGTGGCCGGCTCCACCATAGCCAGCGAGCAAGACATTGAGTGTTTTTTGATCTTCTTCTTTGATTTGGCTTGGGTCAAGGCTAATTTCTGCATCTAAATCTATAATATTTGGAACAGATGAATCGATGTATGTTTGGTTCTTTTGTTTGAAGTAACGATAGCTTGCAAAAATAGAAACTGCTAGAGTGGTAAGAAAAATTAAACCAAAAACAGTGAAAATAATTAGCCGCTGTTTTTTTTCAAGATTTCTAATTTTTTGAAAAGGTGTAAACATTTTTTATTTTCTCTAAATTTGTTTTGAGTATAACCATGATGTTATAATTTTTCCATGACTCAAATTCATCAAGTTTCAGAATTCGTTTTTCCTTACGATGCTTATCGTTTTCCTGGTCAAGCCACTGACGAGAAGATTCTTTACATCACTAGAGAGCATAAGCTTTTTATGTGGACGAGGATGTTTTTTGTAGCATTGATTGCTGTAGCAATTTTTTTGACCTCTTGGGTTTTTTCTTTGGCATTTAAAAATATTTTTGCCGTCAGTTCTTTTGCCTTTCTTTTTCCAATCACCATTGCTTTGGCTGGTGGTTTTGCTGCAATCGGCTTTTGGTGGGTTTATAGTTTATGGCAAAAAAGTTTAGCTATTTTGACCAATAAACGCCTGACCAAAATTGTCTATACCACTCCTTTTAATCGTTATAACCAAAGCTTGCCTTTGGAAATGGTGGTAGATACAAGCTGTAACAATCAAGGATTTTTTGAAGGCATTGCTCATTCCACTTTGCAAGTTGGCACTCTCACCGCTCGCTCAAGCGCTTCTAGTTCAGGAGTAGCTACTGAAAATAACGAACGTGTGAACAAGAAATATTTCTATTTGGAAAATATTAGATATTGTGAAGACTTACAGCAATATTTAAATAAAATTCTTAGTGTTTTGCGTCAATCTCCAGCTCAATTAGAAAATTTCAGACCTTTTATTCCTTATCTTAAGGGAGAACATAGAGAAAAATTTATAGAGGAATATCAGAAAAAAACAGAGTAGTTTTTCTCAGTTGTTTTTCAGCAAATTGTTATAATGTCTCATTGCTATGAAGATTTTATTAGTTGAAGACGAACATCGCATTAGTCAGGCCATCAAAAAGGGTTTTGAACAAGAGAAATTTTTAGTTGAAGTGGCCTATGATGGTGAAACGGCTTGGGACTTAGCTAGCACCAATGATTATGATGCCATTATTCTTGATTTGATGTTGCCAAAGAAAGATGGCCTTGATGTTTGTAAAAGCTTACGTCTTGAGGAAATACACACGCCAATTATTGTTTTAACTGCCAAAGGTGATGTGAGTGAAAAGATTGAGGCTTTAAATTGTGGAGCTGATGATTATTTAACCAAGCCATTTGCTTTTGCAGAATTAGTAGCCAGAGTTAGAGCCTTATGCCGTCGCCCCAAATTGCAACAAGGTGCCGTTCTCAAGGCAGATGATTTGGTTTTGGACATGAGAACTTTTGAGGTCAAAAGAGATGGTAAGCTGATTGAATTATCTCGCAAAGAATTTACCTTGTTGGAGTATTTAATGCGTCATAAAGGCCAAATTCTTACTAAAGATCAAATTTTACTTAGTGTTTGGGATTATGAGTCAGATGTTCTGCTCAATACAGTTGAGGTATATATTGGATATTTGAGAAATAAAATTGATAAGCCTTTCAAAACCAAAAAGCCACTAATAACAACAGTGAGAGGTTTTGGTTATAAAATTGAGGATTAAGTGACAAACATGTTTAAATCAGCTAGGTTCAAATTGACGCTTTGGTATTTTTTGACCATTTCCTTCATTCTTTTGTTATTTTCTGCTTTGATTTATCGTGCTGGTTCAGCTTTGCTTTTTGAGAATCTAAGTCGTTTACACTTAAGATTGCGTTCGATCGAACTCAACGCTAATTCTCCAGCCAGAATGCCAAAGAATATGCGCGATCTTGGGACTGAGCCATTCAATCTCAATTCAGAGGAATTTTTGCAAGATCTCGGTGAAGCCGAACATACGCTTTTTTTGAGTTTGCTTTTTATTGATCTAGGAATTTTGTCTGTTTCCACATTTTTGGCCTATCTTTTGGCCGGACGCACCTTAGCACCAATTGAGAAATCCCTCAAAGCCCAAAAAAGATTCACTGCCGATGCCGCTCATGAGTTGCGCACTCCTCTAACAGCGATCAAAACTGCTCTTGAAGTCAATTTGGCAGACAAAAAATTGACTAAAACTGCTGCTGTCAGTATTTTGCAGGATAATCTCAAAGATATCGAGAACTTAGAAAAATTAAGTAGTGAGCTTTTGCAGCTATCCAAAGTTGATCATCATTTGGCTATGCTTAATTATCAAAGTATTGCCCTAGATGAGTTACTAAGTGAATTGACCAGTAAATTTGCTTCTCTTGCCAAAGTCAAAAAAATCAAAATTATTGGCAAAGCCAATCATGATTTGATCAAAACTGATTATGATAAATTATTGCAAATTTTGTCCATTTTTCTTGATAATGCCATCAAGTACACTCCAGAAAATGGCAAAATTAATTTGAGCTTTGTGGTTGAGAAACGCAAAACTGCTTTTCATGTTCAAGACAGCGGAGTAGGTATAAAAAAAGAAGATTTACCAATGATCTTTCATCGTTTTTATAAAATTGAATCCTCACGTAACCAGAAACAAACTGCTGGTTTTGGTCTGGGTTTGGCTATCGCTAGTGAAATTGCTGATCTACTCAATGGCGACCTGAGCGTTACCAGTCAATTAGGCAAAGGTAGTACTTTTACGCTTCGTTTGTGATAAACTGACCCCATGTTTGACGCAGATATTCAAGACATTTTAGCCAAGTATGACTATCCACTTTGTGAGGAGCAAATTGCCAATGAGCCAGCCTCGCCGCGCGATCATTCCAAGCTTTTACGCATTTCTAGACAAACAGGCAAGCTGCAAGATTATCATTTTTATGATTTGCCAGATTTATTGACCGCCAATGACGTTTTGGTCCTTAATGAAACCAAAGTTTTTAGTGCTCGTTTGCTTGGTAAAAAACAGAGTGGCGGCAAGGTTGAACTATTACTAATCAAACAAGACAATCTAAACACTTTTGAAGCCATTTCCAAACCAGGTCTCAAAATGGGGCAGCGCTTGTTTTTTCCAAGAAGAAATTTATTGGATGATGCTGGCAATTTATCTGCAGATTTAGATACGAGTGATTTTTTGCAGGCAGAAGTGATCTGGCGCGATACCGAAAGTGCCAAGGTTCAAGTGCGTTTTAGCCAGAGTGGGGCCAGTTTACTTTCAGAGATTGATTTGTGTGGTTTTACACCTTTACCGCCATACATCCATCCCACTCAAACAGAAGAAAAAATCAAGGAAGAATATCAGACGGTTTATGCCAAAGAAGAGGGCTCAGCTGCAGCGCCGACTGCAGGCTTACATTTCACAGAAGAACTACTGAGCAAACTTCAAGCTAAGGGTGTGCAAATAGAAAAAGTCACTCTCCATGTAGGACTAGGCACTTTTGCCAAACTGACCAGTGAAAACCTGGAAAACAAGACTTTGCATAGCGAATATTACGAAATAACGGCAGAAACTGCCCAGCGCCTAAATCAGGCCAAAAAAGCGGGCAAGCGCATTATCGCCGTGGGCACCACTAGCACTAGAACTCTCGAGTCAGCTGTCTTATTAAGCCAAAATCATCAAGAATTACTCGCCGCAGCCAAAGAAACTAATATTTTCATTGATCCACCATACAAATTCAATTTCATCGATGCTCTCATTACCAATTTTCATCTGCCTAAATCTAGTCTACTCATGTTGGTCTCAGCTTTTTGCACAGCGCCTAATACGACAGAAGAATTTACTAATTTTTTGGCAACTAGTGTTGGCCAAGCTTACACTCACGCCCTCGCCCATGACTACCGTTTTTTTAGTTTTGGCGATGCTATGCTGATCGAGTAATATGGATATTTCTGCTGACAAAAAAATTGCCCTCAAAGAAATTTTGGCTTGGTATGCCAAAAAGGCTGCCAGCAAACAATCGCTAACCTTGGGTGGTTACGCTGGAACTGGTAAGACCACTCTCATTGCTATCTTGCGCAAGGTGCTTTTTGGTCAAAATCCCAAGCTCAAAGTTGCCTTTGCAGCTTTTACCGGCAAGGCGGCTAGAGTACTCAAGAATTATCTCAAAGACAACGCAGTTTTATACAAAGGTGACAGCGTAGGCACAATTCATTCTTTGATTTACTCAGTTATCGAGAATGAAGCTCATGAAATTGTTGGCTGGAAGCGCAAGGAAGAGCTCAAAGCTGATCTGATCATTGTTGATGAAGCTTCGATGGTAGATCAGAAGATTTGGCTCGATTTACTCTCTTATGACGTGCCAATTTTGGCGGTGGGCGATCATGGTCAGTTACCACCAGTCAGTGGGCAATTTAATTTGATGGAGAAGCCAGAGCTGAAGCTCGAGGAAATTCACCGTCAGGTGGCAGACAATCCAATTATTAAGCTGTCCATCGAAGCACGTAAACATGGCCGCATCAAAGTTGGGAATTATGGCCAGGGCGTGCGCAAATTAGCCAAAAATGATCCAGAATCGCAGGAGATTATTGAGAGTTATTTACAGAATTATACTCAAGATACACTCATCCTTTGTGGCTACAATAACACACGCATCAAACTCAATAATTATTTGCGCAATTTACTAGGTTATGACTCACCCTTACCAATGGCTGGTGACAGAGTTATATGTCTGCGTAATAAGCAACAAAAGGCCATCTTCAACGGTATGTTGGGGACGATTCAAAATATCACCAGCAAAGATGAAAACTTTTATGACCTGAAAATTTTGTTTGATGATGAAGAGCAGGTTTTTGAAGGTCTGGCGGTCAAAAAACAATTCGGCAGTAGCGTCGCTCTCAATTTCACCAGAGAAAATAGAGCTCTGACTTTGCAGGCAGAACTCTTTGATTTTGCCTATGCGATCACGGTTCATAAAGCTCAAGGCAGTCAGGCTAGGAGAGTAATTCTTTTTGAAGAGCGTTTCAAACAAATGTCTGATGTGGATTGGCGTCGTTGGTTGTACACCGCTGTAACCAGAGCAGAAGAAGAACTGATTATCTTGGGTGATTAATCAGATAATTAGGTTTTTACCCCTCTGCCCGTTATAATACCCATATGCAAATTCGTTTAAATAAATTTTTAGCAGATCTTGGAGTAGCTTCACGTCGCAAGGCAGATCAGTTGATTGAAGAAGGCAAAATTCTTCTCAACCAAAAAAAAGCTCAGTTAGGCGATAAAGTTGATCCAGAAAGAGACAAGGTGGTTTTTGATGGCCAGAACTTGACCGCCCACAAAGAAGAACTTGAGTATTGGCTCCTCAATAAACCTCGTAATGTCGTTTCCACAGTTAGTGACGAAGCTGGGCGCAAGACAGTTTTTGACTATGTCAAAACCAAGGCCAAAGGTCGTGTTTATCCAGTTGGTCGCTTAGACTTGGAATCAGAAGGCTTATTGCTGATGACTAATGATGGAGAATTGGCTAATCGTCTAACTCATCCTAGTTATGAGGTGACCAAAGTTTATAAAGTGACCGTCAACGGCATTTTTTCTGAAGCCAAAATGGAACGTTTGTTGCGCGGAGTGCGTTTGGCAGAAGGCAAAGTGTCCTTCGATACACTGGAATTATTGGAAAAAGATGGTCGAGATTTCGTCCTAAAAGTAGGTATTCATCAGGGCATCAAAAGAGAAATTCGTCGTGTTTGCGCCAAGGTGGGTTGGGAAGTGACTAAATTACTGCGCGTCAAACTCGGTGATTTAAGTTTGGCTGGCTTAATTGTTGGCAATGTGCGCAAATTGACCGAGGAAGAAGTTATTGGTCTCAAAAAACTCGTTGGTCTTTATGAAAACTCTAATCTTTGATTTCGATGGCACGCTAGCTGATAGCTTAATTACATATTTTCATGGTTTTAATCAAGTGGCTCAAGATTTTGGTTTACCAAAAATCGATTTAGAAAATATCCAAGCACTCAAGCAATTATCTGCCAAAGATTTGACCATCAAATACAAAATTGGGCCAATCAAGTTGACTAAATTGGTTTACACCATCAACAAAAACCTTAGCAAAGAAATTGCTAATCTAAAATTTTTTCCAGAATTGAAAAACGTCCTACAAGAGCTAGCCAAAGATTATCAGTTGGGAATTCTAACCTCCAATAATCGTGAAAATGTACGCGACTTCCTCAAGAATCAGGATTGTAGTGAGTTATTTGACTTTATTCATGCCAGCAAGAGTATTTTTGGCAAAGATCAAACTTTTCGTGCCATGCTGCGCAAACATCAATTACGCAAAAATGACATTCTATATTTCGGTGACGAGGCGCGAGACATCGAGGCTTGCCAAAAAGTTGGCATCAAAATTGCCGCGGTTAGTTGGGGCTTTAATGCAACCGAATTATTGCAAGCCAAAAACCCAGATTTTCTTCTCAGCGAACCCAAGCAAATTCTTCCACTAATCAAGAAATTATCAGACCATAGCTAACTAGCTCAAGGCAGGCCCAAGCTTGCTTGCTAGCCTTTTTGCGAGTATAATACCTTCTTTATGCAAATTAGAAACATCGCCATTATCGCCCACGTTGACCACGGTAAAACTACCTTGATTGACGGAATGTTAAAACAAACTCATGCTTTTCGTGAAAACCAAGCAGAAATGAATCAAAGTACTATCTTGGATAGTAATGATTTGGAAAGAGAAAAAGGTATTACCATTCTCGCCAAAAATACTGCTGTTTTTTACAAGAGTGCCGCTGGTGAAGATTACAAGATCAATATTATTGACACTCCAGGGCACGCAGATTTTGCTGGTGAAGTGGAGCGCGTGATTAGTATGGCCGATGGTGCCGTCCTTTTGGTTGATGCTGCTGAGGGTCCTTTGCCTCAAACTCGTTTTGTTTTGGAGCAAGCTCTCAAACAACACCTCAAAATGATTGTAGTGGTCAATAAAATTGATCGTCGCGATGCTGAACCAGAGAGAGTTTTGGCTCAGGTCGAGGAACTTTTCCTCAATATTGCTCATGATGAATCTCAATTAATGTTCCCAATTCTTTATGCTGTCGGTCGTGATGGTAAAGTCTGGGATGATTTGCCAGAAAATGAAGTTGGTAACGCCGAAGCCATTGCCAAACATCCTGGCGATTTACGTCCAATTTTTGAAGAAATTATTCGTACTATTCCAGCTCCAAAAGCAGATGAAACTTTGCCTTTCAAAATGCAAGTTTCTACTCTGGATTTTGATACCTACAAGGGTACTTATGCTATTGGTAAAGTTGCCCAAGGTCAGGTCAAGAGAGGTCAGCGTTTAGTTATTCTTAACGAAAAAGAAAAAGTTGGGGAAATGTCTGTAGCTCATTTGATGACAAGTGATGGTCTTGGCCGCCAAGAAACTGAAATTAGTCAGGCTGGTGACATTGTTGCTATTACTGGCGTAGAAAGTATTGCCATCGGTCACACTTTGGCTGCTTTGGGTGAAACTGAAGGTTTCCCTAGCATTACTGTTACCGAGCCTACTTTGAAGATTAGAGTGGCTGCCAACACTTCTCCTTTTGCTGGCAAAGAAGGTGATTTCTGTACCATCCGTCAAATTGCTGAAAGATTGAAAAAAGAACAAAAAACCAATCTTGGTCTTCGTATCGAAGGTCTTGAAGGTGGTTCATTTAATGTCGCCGGTCGTGGCGAGTTACACTTGGCTATTTTGATCGAAACCATGCGTCGTGAAGGTTATGAAATGGAACTTTCCAAGCCTCAGGTTATCATCAAAGAAGTTGATGGAGTCAAAATGGAGCCTTATGAAGAAATGACTATTGAAATTGCCAAAGAATTTATGGGCGTAATCACCGAAGAATTAGGCAAGCGTAAGGGTAATTTAATTGATAGTGTAACTAATGATAAAGGTATTACCAGAATGGTTTACGAAGTTAGTAGTCGCAATATCCTTGGTTTCAGAAGTCAAATTTTGACCAAAACCAGAGGTAATGGCCTTTTTAGTTCTCGCTTCCTCGAATATGCTCCACTTAGTGCCGAATTACCACAAATGCGTAATGGTGCTTTGATTGCCACTGAGTCTGGCACTGCTACCGCTTATGCTCTGGAAACTATTCAAGAGCGTGGTAAAACTTTCATCAATCCAGGTGAAGCAGCTTATGAGGGTCAAATTATTGGTTTGCGTAACCAACAAGAAGATTTGGAAGTTAATGTCTGTAAAGCCAAAAAACTAACCAACTTCCGTTCTAATGCTGATGTTTTAACTATTCTTGATACTCGTATTGAATTGAGTTTGGAGCAATGCCTTGATTTCATTGAAGACGACGAGCTTTTGGAGGTTACTCCAAAGAGTTTGAGATTGCGTAAACGCTTCCTCAACAGAATCGTCCGCAATAGACAAGCTCGCTAAGTTTTTTCCTGCTAGAATAGGCCTACAATGTCTGATCTTGCTAAGCCTCTTGCTGCCTTAATTCGTCCTGAATCTCTTGCTGATTTTATTGGTCAAGAACATCTGGTGGGATCTGGTAAGCCGATCAGCACAGCCATGGCTTTGCAGGCGGTTTTTTCGATGATTTTTTGGGGTCCTCCTGGAGTAGGCAAGACCACTCTGGCGCGCATTATTGCTCATGAGAGTGATCGCCAATTTATTGAAATTTCTGCAGTGTCTGCAGGTAAGGCGGATATTCGCAAAATTGTTGATGATAGCCGTAAGCAAAAAGGCTTGCTGGAAGATTATCGTGCGCCAATTCTTTTTATTGATGAGATCCACCGTTTCAATAAGGCTCAGCAAGATTATTTGTTACCTTTTGTCGAAGAAGGCGTCCTGATTTTAATTGGTGCGACCACCGAGAATCCTTCTTTTGAAGTGATCTCGCCTTTGCTTTCCCGCATGAGAGTTTTCATTTTTAAGGCTCTTGGTGAAGAGGAGATGAAAAAAGTCCTACAAATGGCGGTTAAAAAATTAGGCAAAAAGCTAAAAATCCCAAGCAAAAGTGAAGAGTTTCTGCTCAATTACAGTGGAGGTGATGCACGTAAACTGCTAACTTTGATTGATAACACTTTTACCCTTTATGGCGATTTGAAGCTCGAATCACTCAAGAATTCTTTGCAATCCAAGCACCTCAGTTATGATAAAAAAGGGGCGCAGCACTACGAAACGATTAGTGCCTTTATCAAAAGCATGCGAGCTAGTAATGCTGATGCGGCCGTCTATTATCTGGCTAGAATGGTGGAAGCCGGCGAAGATCCACTTTTTATTGCTCGCCGCATGGTCATTTTTGCCTCCGAGGATATTGGTTTGGCAGCTCCCACCGCTTTGGTTGTTGCCAACGCTGTTTTTAGTGCCTGTCAGATTATTGGTTATCCAGAATGTGCCATCAATCTTGTTCATGGAGTGACTTATCTCGCCAACGCCCCCAAAAATCGCACTGCCTACGAAGCCTTGCGCACTGCCCAAGCCGATGTGCAGGCCTATGGTAATCTCGACATTCCCATCAATCTCAAAAATGCCGACACTAAGCTGCTCAAAGAAATTGGCTATGGCAAGGGCTATGAAATGTATCCTGACAAGGAAACAAGCTTGCTGCCAGAAAAGCTAAAGGGGAAGAAATATCTCAAGGTTAAAAAATAAATGTTTTACGCTATGCGCAGCATCTTTCGTACCAGCTGTTTTTTGCTTGTGCAAAAAAGCAGGGTCCGAACTTCGCTTTGCATCTTTCGTACCAGCTGCTTTTTGTTTTGCAAAAAGACAGGGTCCGAAATATAATACCCTAGTTGAGATAATTAAGCACCCATAGCTCAGTCTGGATAGAGCGTTTGTTTGCGGAACAAAAGATCGTGCGTTCGAATCGCACTGGGTGCACCAAATCACAATAACAGTACCAAACACCCCACTCGGGTGTTTTTTTGTTTTTAGTGTTAGAATTTAGAAGTTCCTACAGATCTAAGGAAGGGTCGCATAGCGGCTATTGCATCAGCCTCGAAAACTGACGCCTTCGGGCACCGCGGGTTCGAGTCCCGCCCCTTCCGCAAGTAACACAAATTATCTTGATAGACCCATCCTTTTACCGTATTAGCTTGATGCAGTCGACTTAATTTTTACCGAAAAAGGTTGATTCTCGTTTTACAGCCTGTATAAAACGAAACCTTGAGTTATTAGATACTAAAACTCATATTGAAAACCTCTTCTCATCTTTAATATAGTTGCGAAATGACGAACAAAAGAAATTTAAAGATTATCCAAATTGGCTTCTTTAATAAAATAAATTTTAGTGAAGGCTCAAAACCTTATTCTTCAAAACAAACCTTGTTTTCAGACAGGATAATATTTGTTGGCGGTCACTTGCTGATCCAGTTTTTAGAATATGTTCTAAATATGTTTTGGCCATTTCTGTATTGTTTAGTTTCACAGCAGATAGTTCAAGCTCTTCTAAATTTCCAGATAAATATTCTTGATTGAGTACCTCTGATCTTAATCTATGAAATTTCTCAATGTCACTTCTAATTTGTTTCGAAATCTTTGCCTCATCAATTTTAATTTTAGGTAATAGTGTTAGCAGCTGATCGATTAAATCTTGCTCAGTAATATATGGCTCATTGCAATCGTAATCTACAGTTTTAGTACAGTGATAATAAATATAGGTAGCCTCTCCGCCATATTTTAATTTCTTATGTTTTTCCTCTGGAATAACTTGTGCTCCACATCTGCCACATGTACAAATTCCTCTAAAACCATAACCATTTTTCTTCCAAGTTTTTGGAGTGGTAATAAGTTGCTTTTGCACTTTCATAAATAAATCGTGAGAAATTAGTGGTGGGTGAGTACCTTTATATAGCACTTCACCAAATTCAAACTCACCGTAGTAAAAACTATTCTTAAGAGTGGAGAAGACTTTGCTCAATGCTAATTGTTTCCCAGACCTCGTGGTAAATCCTATTCTGTCCAACCATCGTTTAATCATTCTTCCTGAATAATGCTCTTCGCCAACTTTCTCAAACATTTGGGTAACAAATGGTGCTCTCTCCTCATCAACAATTATTTCTCTAATGCGATCATTTTTAATAATATTTAGATATCCTATTGGAGCATAACCAGGTCTAATGCCCATTTCACACTTGGCTCTAAGGCCTCGTTTAACATTAACTCCACGATTATCATTTTCTAGTTTTGCTTGTGAGCAGAGAATCATGAGCAAAAACTTTTCATTTGGGCTATTGGTAAAACTTTGAGAATAGGTTTGGATCTTTAGCAACTTGCCTTGATCCATCAGATCAACTAGTGAGCCCAAATCGCCAGCATTTCTGCTTAGTCTATCAGGAGCCCAAGTTAAAATAGCATTATATTTTTCTTCTCTAATTTCTTTAAGTATTTCAACAAATAGTGGTCTAGCTCCAGAGGCTTTGGCCGAGTGACTTTCACGCTTAATTTCGACTATTTTGAGGCCCTCACGCTCGGCCAATGTGGTCATTTCTTTAATCTGGGAGTCGATAGACATTGTTTGTCGTTCATCAGACTCTGATGACTTTCTAGAGTAGAGGCAGTATTTGATTTCTGAGCTTTTCATAGCAGTTTTCCTTCAATTAGTGAAGGTACCGCAAAGAAATTAGAAGTCTAGTACAAAAACAAAAAACTAGTGATATTATTCATTTGTGAAAGAAAATGCTGAAACAGCAAAGAAATATCTAGAATTAATTGCAGGTGGGTCTTTTTTATTTGTGTTGATGGGTTATTTTTTTGGATACTCAATTTTTTTCTCTTTTTTGCATTCCATGCTTGGGCTGCCGGTGTTAACAAGTATGATTTTTCCACCAAGTCAAATATTGTTTCTCGGTTATTTAATTATATTCAGTTTATTAATTTCAATTTTTGTTACTTCTCAGATTTATGGTAGATCTGACGGAGTTTCTTTCTCAGAGCTAATATTTGCAGGAGTATTTTTAGGAATGTGGAGTTCTAACATCAAATTCCACGTGTTTCATTTTGAATTTTCTTCATTATTAACTAAATTATTTGGCACATTAATTTTAATTATTATTGTTTTTGTATATTTTTATCTGTTACGTTTCAGAAATAAACGTAAAAATAAAAAATTAAAGCTAAAAAAGCATGAAGAATTTTTTTCAACTGCTTGGCTAGTGTATCTTTTCGCTATATTATTACCAATATTTTCCTCTAGAGGAGAACATATTATTGGTGCAAAAACTGATATTGTTACTATATTTTCAACTTTTTATTTTGAAATTTATTATGTTGTTTCTCTATTGGTTATTTTATTTAATTGGTTTATTGAGGAGAAAAACAATAAAAAGAAGTCTAAATTTGTAACTGGACTCATTTTTTTGACTACAATTTTATTTTTAATATATCAATTTTCTTCAATTTTTGGCAAAGCCATAGCTGAGAGTTATATAAAAAACCAAGAAGGAATGTTTTCATCAATTTCATTTGGACTAAATAAAGAAATAGATATAAACGGTTCTAACAAAACTTCTAAATTAAACAATCTTTTTTTGCTATCAAAAGATAATGATTCTTATTATGTTTTTCAAATGAATCCAAATAAATTAATATCTATCGAATCTAGCACAGTTGACTTCGCAACGATGCCGGATAATTAAGGTTTTATATCCACCCAATTTGTGGCTCATATTCGCTTAAATATTCTCTGTGTTTTGAACAAGCCAAAGTAAAAGCGTCAGCTAAATCATCAAACCTCTCGCTACCAAAGAAAAGAAGCTGATTAATGAGTTCTTCAGCTCCTTTTCTTGGAAATAAGATTTGACCTTTGCTAACTTGCGTTGATGCCGACCAAAGCCTTGTGCTTTTATCTTGTCCTTTAATAGGAACACCTTCTACTGGTAGGTCATGGCTTTTTAATTGGTCTACTAAGGCTACTTGCTGACCAGCTTGTTCAACAATAATTTTGACCGTATGAGATCTGCCAATCGTCTTGTAAATGCTAGCTATTAAATCAATCAACTCTGGACTATTCCATTTACCGCTATAAATAGTTTCGTGGATATACATCTTTTTATCATCGTGACCAAAGTCATAAAATGATGAGCAAATGATCGCAGTCTTATCAGCTTCTTTAGTAGTAGAAAAGGCTGGATCGATGCTAATAACGTAATAAGACAAATACTTATCATCGGGAAATTGGTCGTAATACTGAATCCACTCTGGCTTAATAATTTGCTCATTACTATTAATTGCCTTCAGTAAATATTCTCTAGCAAAATCAATTTCAGTAAGACTGTTTTTAAGCCTATCGACTTCTTTTTGGTTTGGATATTTTCCTTGCCATAAGCAGCTGCCATCTTCATTAAGAAGCGGGTATTCGCGATAGTATCCAATCCTTTTGCCACTTTGAATCGATTCTCTAAGACGCATCATCGCAGAATCTTTATGAACTAGATTGCCGATAAAAACATATGAAGTTTCTGGATTGCCAATTGGAATTAGCTCACCATTAACAAACTCCCAAAGTTTATCTCTTTGTTCTAAGGTCTTCGCTGACTGCACGTCCTCAATATCGTCAGCAATGATTAAATCTGGTCTATAAGCACCATGTCTAATTCCACGAATTGATTCACTCACTGAGACCGCAGAAATTCTTGCCTTATGTTCTTGCAATACTAAGCTAGCAGAATTCCATTCTGAAGTTTCAGCTGTCAGAAATGGCCCAAAATCATTAATTAGTAGTTCATTAGTTTCTAATTCTTGTCTGATGTTATAAAGAGTTTGACTTGATCTACTTTGGCTTTGGCAAACAATAACCACGAATTTTTTCTGATTGGTACAAATAGTGTTCCAAAGAGGCAAAATTAAGGAGCAGAGTGTTGACTTTGCACTACCTCTAAAAGCCACTATGCAGCTTAAACCAGGTTCTTTATTAGTTATTAGGTCAATAATCTCACGATGAAATGCTGGCTGTTTATATTGCAGAAAATGAGGAAAGTACAAAGTCAGAAACCACTGGAAACTTTGTTTAGCCAGCATTCTACGACCAACTCTTGTTTGAATTAAATCATCGATAGCTTCAAATTTATTTTGCATACTAGTCACCTCCCTCATTAGAAGACATCAGCTCCAAAGCAGTTAAAACTTTTTCTTGCTGTTCAGGAGTTAAAGATTCCTGTGGAGCTATCGGAGTGAGCTCCACTCTTGTTCGATAATCTGGATGGTTATGTTTTAGCCAATAAGCAATGGCTTGGAAACTTTTATCTTTAATGCTGCTAATTAGCTGAGACTCAGCCATGTCGTTAACCATGGCTTTGCCTTCAGATAAAGAGCCTCGAGCTTTTTCAGCGAATTCAGCATCGTCTTTGCACCAGCGATAAAAAGTTGCTCTACCAACGCCAGCCCTTTCACAGGCAATCTGAACGATTGGCATTTTCCTAAGTTGCTCAATTAGTTCTAATTTGTCATTAGCGATGCGATCGACAATTGTTATCTTTTGTTTAGTTTGCTTTGGCATTTTAGGAAATCCTTTCTGCCTTAATACCAGTTAACTTTTCGTATCGTTTGCAAATCACTTCAGCATAAGTTGGACATTTTTCCATAATGTAGCAACGACGCTTCATTTTTGTGGCTGCGATTAGAGTCGAGCCACTTCCACCAAATGGTTCAAAAACTAAATCACCTCTTTTGGTGAGAACCTTAATGTATGGAATTAGAATCTCCGTAGGTTTGGTGCCAAAAACTACTCCCTGACCTGAGCTTTTCTCGTCGCTAGCGTTAAATTCAATAAAGTCAGTTGGCTGATATTTTTTACCTTTCTCGTAACCTTCCCACTGAGGCTTTCCAGAAATGGCATAAAGAGCTGTCTGATATTCTTCTTGCAAACCATCCAGTTCTTCATCGTGGTTGTATTCAACGTCAGCTTCTTTGGAAGCACCGACCATTGCAATGTCATGCTTACTAAAGAATTTATACTTGGCACTAAATCCCTGATGACGATTAGGAATGTGCCAAACAATCATGTTTTTAACTTTCCAATATTTTTCCATCTCTACCCAGATAGTGCGCAGGTTTTTCCAGTTCTCGTAAACAATAATTGAGAAATGTTCAGCCTGCACCTTGGCAATATTAGCCATCCATAGTTCAGTAAAGTTGTCTGGAAGCACGTCAGTCATTAAATACTTGCGATCACGCTTATATCCGAAGCCTTCAGTGGCCTTACCGTGCTTAGTTTTGCCATGTAGATAATCCAAAATGTATGGTGGGTCAGTAAGAGTTAGATCCACTTTCTCATTGCCGATTAATTTCAGAACATCTGCCTCTATAGTAGAGTCGCCGATCATTAATTTGCTCTCACCTAGTTGATAGACTTCACCATTCTTCATTTTGATTTCATTAATGTTGAGTTTGGCTAATTCTTTCTTTAGATCAAATTGCTCTGGGACAGCTAAATCTAAATTAAAAATGTTGTCTAGCTCTTCGCTACTAAAACCAACATCTTCCAATATTTCTGGAGCGAAGCCCTTTAGTAATTCCCAATCCCATTCACCAGTTGCTCGATTAAGT
Source organism: uncultured bacterium (assembly GCA_903842795.1). Classification (GTDB taxonomy): domain Bacteria; phylum Patescibacteriota; class Microgenomatia; order UBA1400; family PJMF01; genus UBA1364. The sequence goes on from CAIMNJ010000013.1 coordinate 87,335, forward strand.
CTTAGATTTAGATCTTTCTCTTTCTCCAAATCTGGGATGTCTAGGTAGACAACTGGCACTTCATTTATGCCCAGCTCTTTGGCAGCCGCAATTCTCATGTGGCCACCAATAAGAGTGTTTAGTCTTTCAGAAGTAGAATTTGCGATAACTGGGTCAACGAAGCCATAAAGACTTAGGCTTTCCTTTAGTTTCTCCAAGGCTTCTTTATTCCACTTGCGCGGATTGTATGAGGCGAGATTTAGTTTCTCGATCTTAACTTGTACTATGTCTAGCTTATTTGGCATAAGCGTTCCTTTCTTTGCCAGTTTCTAATATTTTTTGGATCAAACTGTCATATACTTTAATTATATTGAAAACGAGTGATTCTTTTACTAATTTTAGGAAATTGCTTTTTTTGAAACAAAAAAAGCCCAGTTTAATAAATGAGGTTTTTGATCGGTAGAGTACAATAGTGAATATGGATAAAGAAGCAAGTGCGAGACTCATTATTAACAAACTGCTTGAACAAGCTGGTTGGGTTCTGGTTAATAGTGATCAAATAAAAGCGAACGTTGATGTTGAAAATCACCTAGTAGATGATGAGGAAAAGGAAAACAGTGGTTTTGCTGACTATGTCCTTTACGGACAAGATAGAAAACCAGTTGCTGTTATTGAAGCCAAGAGAAGTCAAATCGATCCCTTAGACGCTAAAGAGCAGGCGCGCATTTATGCTCAACAGCTAGGTGTTAGATGGGTGCTACTTTCTAATGGTGAAAAACACTACCAGTGGAATATTGAAGAAGGTAATCCAGAAGAAATCACTCGTTTTCCATCACAGGAGTCACTTGAATCAAACGTAAGCATTAAAAGAGATGCTGATTCACTAATTAGTGAAGTTGTTGGCGATGATTATGTAGCTCTCACTCAAAACCCAATTTATCGACAAGATCCACGCTGGCAAACTGCAGATGGTAGAAAGCAAATGATTCAAACAGATAAATTGCGTTTTTTACGTGATTATCAATTGGATGCTATCAAATCAATTCAAAAAGCAGTTTCTACTGGCAAGAAAAGTTTTCTTTTTGAAATGGCTACTGGGACAGGTAAGACCTTAACTGCTGCTGCTATTATTAAACTATTTATCAAAACTCAGAATGCTTCAAGAGTTTTATTTTTAGTTGATCGTTTGGAATTAGAAAATCAAGCCTTTAAAAATTTCCGTGATTATCTAAAACCAGATATCACGACTGTAATTTACAAAGAACATAAAGACGATTGGCACAGAGCTGAAGTAGTGGTGACTACTGTGCAAAGCATTATGAATGATGCTAAATTCCAAGATATTTTTAATCCTAATGATTTTGATTTAATTATCTCTGACGAAGCTCATCGCGCTATTGGTGGTGATGGTGCTAGTCGTAGAGTTTTTGAATATTTCTCTGGATACAAACTAGGTTTAACAGCAACTCCAAAAGATTATCTTAAGAATCTAGATACCAGCAAACTGGCAGAAACAGATCCTCGCCAGCTTGAAAAACGCACCCAACTCTCAACTTACGAAATCTTTGGTTGCGCTAGTGGCGAACCAACTTTTCGCTACACTCTGCTAGATGGAGTTAAAGATGGATATCTTATCAATCCATATGTGCTCGACTGCCGTACTAAAGTAACCACCCAATTACTTTCCGATGAAGGCTATTCTGTGGCTAATAACTCAGATGATAGTGGTGATGAAGAGGCCATCTACCATGCTGGTGATTTTGAGAAGAAGTTTTTTAGTGAAGATACCAATCGCAAATTTGTCGAACTATTTTTTAGGAAAGCTCTGCGTGATCCAATTTCTAAAGAAATTGGCAAAACTATTGTTTTTTGTGTTAGCCAAAATCATGCCAGAAAAATTACTCAACTGATGAATGAATATGCTTATGAATATTTTAATGGGTTATACAACTCAGATTTTGCCATTCAAATTACTTCCAATATACGCGATGCTCAACCATTTACAATTAAATTTTCCAATAATAATCTAAGTGGAAACTCTCGTCATTTAGAAAATTACAAAACTAGCAAAACTAGAGTTTGTATCACTGTCGGTATGATGACAACTGGTTATGATTGTCCAGATTTGCTAAATATTTGTTTGATGAGACCAATTTTTTCACCTCAAGATTTTGTGCAAATCAAAGGTCGCGGTACTCGTAAACACATCTTTAATTATTCTGAACGTCTAAATGGTCAAGAAGTTGAACAAAATGCAAATAAAGAGCGATTTAATCTTTTTGATTTCTTTGCAAACTGTGAATTTTTTGAAAATGATTACCCATACGATGAAACGCCACAGTTGCCAAAGATTAGAGAAAAAACTGTTGATGGTAAAAATGGTTTGAACGGTAACATAATAGTTGATTATGGTTTTTCTCCAGAAGAATTTGCTCATAATCGTAAATCAGCAGATCAAATTGCAGATATTAAGGAAAAACAAATTGGCTATGAAGGCATGAATATTGATTCTAAGCTTTACAACATGTTGCGAGACAAAGCTAATTCGGCAGCTTTAAAAAAATCTGAAATAGAAAAACAAGCTCAAGATTGGTGGAGTGAATTTTCTAGACAACTTACAGTAACTTATGATTTGATGGATGAAATTAAATCTCTTTTTGATTTAGTGGTTTTTGACGAACAAATTTTCCAAGATCTAAGCAATCACGAATTTAGTAAATATGCTAACATGCCGGAATTGTGGAATTTACTTAATTCATTAGGAAGAACCTGGATTGATCGAGTTGTAAATTTTATTAAACAGAAAAAATAAATAATTCAAACCTATGCTAACTACTGCTACTAAGAAAAAAATTGATAATGCCAGAGATATTTTGGTTGGAAAAATTCCTATGCCTACTGCTCAAGTAGAGCAGATTACTTTAGCTTTGATCTATAAATTCATGTCTGACATGGACAAAAAGGCCAAAGATTTGGGAGACGCTGATGGCTTTTTTGCCAATGGTTATGAGAAATATGCTTGGGAAAAATTGATGGATAAAGCCCTACCCGCTCGTGATCGAGTTTTGCTTTACCGTGAAGCTCTGGAAAAAATGGCTCTTAACCCTTACATTCCTCAACTATTTTGCGATGTTTTTCGCAATGCTTCATTGCCTTTTAATGATCCTGAAACCCTCAAGCTGTTTCTAGATGTCATTGATCAATTTGAATATGACCATAGCGAAGAGCTTGGCAACGCTTTTGAATATTTATTACAGGTGATGGGTAGCCAGGGTGATGCAGGCCAATTCCGAACACCACGTCATATCATTGATTTTATTGTTCAAGTCGTTGAGCCACAAAAAACTGATAAAATTCTTGATCCTGCTTGTGGAACTGCTGGTTTCTTAATTTCGGCTTACAAATATCTAAAAGAAAAAGGTTTATCTAGTGATGAAATGAACCAAATTTCTGAAAACTTTGTTGGCTATGATATTTCTCAGGACATGCAACGCTTATCATTGGTAAACATGTATTTACATCATTTACCCAACCCCCATATCTATGAATATGACTCGTTAACTAGCGAAGATAGGTGGAATGAAAATTTTGATGTTATTTTAGCTAATCCACCATTTATGTCACCAAAAGGCGGCATCAAACCACATAATCATTTTTCTGTGCCATCAAAACGTGCTGAAGTGCTTTTTGTCGATTATATTATGGAGCACTTAAATGGTAAAGGAAAAGCAGGAGTGATTGTGCCGGAAGGCATTATTTTTCAAAGCCAAAATACATACAAAGCTTTGCGCAAAATGATGATTGAAGAAAATTTTTTGTGGGCTGTGGTATCTTTACCGGCTGGAGTTTTTCAACCATATTCTGGTGTAAAGACAAGCATTCTTTTGTTTGACAGAGAAATTGCTAAGAAAACTGACAAAATCTTATTTGTGAAAGTAAATAGCGATGGTTTTGATCTTGGTGCTCAGAGACGAGAATCAGATAAAAATGATTTGCCAGTTGCTCGAAACTTACTTTTGAAGTTTAAACAAGCAATTCTAAGTGGAAAAGAGCTCAGCTTAGATGATGCTCTTGAGATGAGCGGTGGCCCCAGTGACAAAGACATGGTGCATAGCTATGGCTTTGATCTGAATGCCAATAGCAATATTAAGTTAGATCAAATTGTCAGTAAAGCCTACGATGAAGTGACCAAAGACAGCATTAAAGAATCAAATTATGATTTGAGCGTGGATAAGTATAAGGTAAGTGCTGTTGGTAATAGCGAGAAATGGGCAACGGTCACATTAGGCGAAATCTGTACTTTATTGCAAAGAGGAAAATCACCAAAATATGGTGAAAGTAACTTTCAAATAATCAAGTCAGGTCAAGCGAGAGGGTATTTCACATTTGATTTCAGCACGAAATACTTTGTGGATGAAAATTTTAAGATTGACCATAGAAAACTTGAAAAAGGAGATCTTCTAGTAAATTCCACTGGCGTGGGTACAGCTGGAAGAGTTACTTTATTTGATTTAAACGGTGATTATCTTGCAGACGGACACATAACAATTGTCAGACTTAATAAAAAAATTGCTAATTCAAAATTTGTTCTTTATGTTTTGGCGAACTATTATGGTTTCAAAACAATAGAAAAGATGGCAACTGGCAGCGGTGGACAAATCGAACTCTCGTTAGACACAATTCGATCCTTAAAAATTCCATTACCTCCAATCTCGATTCAAGAAGAAATTATTGAAGAAATCGACCAATTCAAAAAAATCATCGATGGGGCAAAACAAATTTTAAATAGTTGGAAGCCAATAATAAAAGTTGATTCAAAGTGGGAGGAAGTAAGACTAGGGGATATATGTGATGTTAGAGATGGAACACATGAAAGTCCAAAGAAAATTTTAATTGGGTATCCTCTAATTACTTCAAAGAATATTAAATCTGGAAAGATAGATTTTTCTAATGTTAGTTATATATCTAATGAAGATTTTAATAAAATATCTAAGCGTTCTCATGTTGATATTGGTGACATCATCATGCCAATGATAGGAACAATTGGAGGAGCATGCTTAATTAGATCTAAGGAAAAGGAATTTGCAATTAAAAATGTTGCTCTTTTTAAAAAATCAGAAAAAATTATTCCTGAATTTTTATTAAATACATTAAACTCTGATGTTTTTAGAAAAATGTTTGAAAATAAATCATCCGGTTCTACTCAAAAATTTGTATCACTCTCAGTTTTAAGAGATCTTAAAATTAAAACTCCATCTTTAGAAGTACAAAAAGAAATTGTTGGTAATATTCAAATGGAACTATTAATTATAGAGGGTGTTAAAGAATTAATTAATAATTATCAACAAAGGAGCAAGAAGAAAATTGAAGAAGTTTGGAAAAAATAGTAAATGAAATGTTTGAATGAAAATAATGAAATTAGATAAAGATCTGAGGGAACTGATTAAAGGAGTAACTAGTCCATATGTTTCTCAGAGAGATCCATCATTTGGTTCTGCACAGATCACTAACATCCAGTCTATTAGAAATTTAGAAAAGACTATTAAAAAATTAGACAAACAAAATTCAGTTTTGAGTGTAAGAATGTATTTCCTAGCAGTAATAAGTGGATTATTGGTATTTATTCAATTAGTTGAATATGCGATAAAGATATTCAACTTTTTTAAATAATTTTTTTCCAAATCTCCACCATTGCCAAGGTATCTCTTTCACAATATTTAAGCAGTGCTTCTTTAATATCACTTCTCACATTCTCTGACATGCTTTTTCCAGCATTGATCATGTCCCACCAAGTAATCATTGCCAGATCACCCTTACCAATCGCCAAATCTTTATAACTTAAATTCGGCACCAAAACAGGCAAAACCTTTTTAATTGACCAACTACCACTGAAAGCCGGATCAATGTAATAACCTTTTCTTACTATTTCTGCCAAATCATAAATGCGTTCATTTACATCTAATAAAAAGTCACTAAATTCAGGATACATTTTTGCTAGTTCAGCATTCCTGCTAGTTTCAAAAGTTTTGTTCCACACAATTACACTGCCATGATCTCCAATGTCACTTCGTAATTTCTTAACTAGTTCTATAGCTGGATCTCCAGTTCTATCTGCCAAATACTCACTGTGAGTCATTTCACCTTTTTCATTTACCATATGGAGAGAATATTGAAAAACCATTTGTTGCTGAGGATGATAACCTGGATATAAAGGTAAAGCTAAATTGCAGGTCTCATAATCTAAGAAATATAAAGGATAAGTTAATTTTCCCAGTGATTCTTTAACTGCTTCCAAATCAATAATAGCTTTGTTTTCTTTAACAGCTCTGACATGATTTTCTTGCAAAGGACTCAGTTTAAAATCCTCCGGAATATCTGAAATTTTAATAATGCCATCTTCTATTAAAGAATTAGCTTTCTTTTGACTTAAATTTGGCAAAGTGTAGATTGAATGCTCTGGTAAATTAGGATGACATAGATTTGGACAAGGACATTTGTCTGGAGTGTAACAATGGGCAACTTTACTTGGATCATCCTGACTAATATCTGCCAATGCTTTTTCTCTTAGTTCCCTTACTTCATCTGCTATTGATCTACATCTGTCAGTAATGTCTTCTATGGCAAACATTTGATCAAAAACATAATGACCATCGTAAATATAGTTGGCATTTAAATGTAATAGATAGACGTGTCCAACAGGCTTTTCTTTTTCAACAATCAACATTTGAAAAGTCGCATCGTAGATATGTTCTTTTTTAACTTCAGTTGAGCTTTTGATTTCATAGATATCTGTTTTACCTGTAGCAGCAATTTCTATTGTTTCATCAGCTATAGCTTCAAAATTGCCATCAACAAAGACTGGTTGGTGGCTGCCAGTATCGCCAACTTTGGCAGTAGATATGAAAATTTCTGTGAAATATTGACTAGCTAATTTCTCTGCTTTTTGACCTTGCAACATAATAAATTGGTCAAAATCAGAAGGAGCTGTTCTCTCAAGTAAATTGTGCTTTTTAGCCCACAAATGTCTTGGTGCTTCTTGGTAGAGGAGAAAGTCTGATTTGGTAAGTTGCATAGCTAAATTGTACAATCAAAATAGGTACAAAGATAGCAAAAACTATCTGCTATAGTAGAGATATATGTCATTCTTTAACCAAGATCTCGACTCACTCCTCAAAGAAGTAATTCTTTTGCTTCAAACTTCAGATTACGCCAGTTCTTCACTCATTCAAAGACGCTTTTCTATTGGTTATGCTCGTGCTGCCAGAATAATAGATCAACTGTATGAATTAGGTTTTGTTGGTGCTCCCGATGGATCTAAACCAAGAGAAATATTGATTAAAGATATACCAGAAAATTTTGATTTAGAAAAGTATCTCCAAGATATGGTGCTACTTAAAAGTACTCCCACAAGTGAATGGAAAAGAGTCAAAGAAGCTATGGATGGCCATATTCTTAAGCTAGGTAAGAACCAAAAGAAAAAATTAGTCACTCTAGATTTAGAAAAGTATGGCAACTTAATTTTAGTTGGTTCTGAGCTTACTAATATTTCTAAACTAACAAACAAAATTCTCAGTCAATTAGTTGAAGAAAAATCTCCTGAAGAACTAAAGTTTATCGTGGCCGATCCTTCATCAAATCAACTTGAAATTAAAGATGGCGACCCACATCTATTAACACCAGTGATAGATAATCCAGGAAAATTAGTGCCAGCTCTTGCTTGGTTGTCTATGGAAGTTGATAAGAGAAGAAAAGCAGAGAGCTCAGAATTTAATTTGCCAATTCTACTATTTATTAATAATTTTAATGAATTTAATTATTACGCTGCTGCGGAGATTCAAGATCGTATGTCTAGAATTCTCAAATTAGGTAGAAATGTAAAAGTTTACTGTATTATCTCTTTTGACTATCTAGATCCAAACATTAAAAAAGATCTCTTTGTTAGTGTTGGTGCTAAAATTGTTTTTAAGCCTACCACCGAGCACATGGCTCGTAACAACGGCATTCCAGAATCAATTGAACTCACTAGTCCAGATGAAGCTATTCTAGAGACAATGTATGAGGGGAGAGAAACTTTTTCCATCTAATTTAAAAACTTAATTTTATGTACAGCATTAATGAATATAATAATTTAGTTTCAAAATATGGCTCTTTTGCTAGTTGGGCAATTTGGAATTATGAGGATTCAAAAGACACCTCTATTATTGATAAAAATTTAGATCAACTGCATTCGAGATACGTTCTTCTTGGATTAAACATGTCTCGTTTATTAAATAGACCAGCTTGGTTTAATTTTCATGACAACACTCATTCACGTAAAGTAAGATATGCCTGTAATGATAATGAATTGCGTGGCTCTTATATGACAGATCTTTTTAAAGACATGATCGATCCAAGCTCTTCAAATTTTGAAAAGAATGTTACAAAAAAGGATATCGATGCGAATATAAAATTATTTAATCAAGAAATGGTAGACGTTAAAATAAATGAAGACACAAAATTTATTATTTTTGGTCAATCAACTTTTAGATTTTTTAATCAATATTTTAAACAAGATTATGGAAATGAAGTGATTTCTATTCCTCACTATTCTAGTAGAGGTACAGACAAAGAATGGGTAGAGGGTTTTTGGAAGAAGCTGAACATTAATTTAAATTTTGAATCTATTGTTAATAAATATATCAAAATAGATCATTTATAAAACAAGACACTCCTTTTACACTGTCTCATTTGTCTCATTTTTAGTACAATAATCTCTGGTGGAGCAGCAGTGCTATAACGACGTATGGTTCCAGACCCACATGCTCCGCAAACCAACAAATTTTTAGTTCACAGAGTTATACTACCTAGAACATGCGCATTTGGAGCATTCATCCCAGTCATTTAGACACCAAAGGTTTGGTTGCCGTTTGGCGCGAAGGCCTGCTGGCTCACCATGTTCTTTCTGGAAAGACCAAGGGCTACATCAACCATCCTCAACTAATCAGATTTCGGCAGCATGCTTCTCCAATTGAGGCGATTACCAGCTATTTACACAGCATTGTTGATGAAGCAGAAAAAAGAGACTTCAAGTTTGATCGCCAAAAACTGCAAGCTCTCAAAAAAGTAGAAAAAATTGCACTTACTCGCGGCCAATTAGAGTACGAAACAAAACACTTAAAAGAAAAGCTACAAACCAGAGATCCTCAAAAATTCATCTTGTTAGAGAGCCAATCCTTGTTTCCTGCTCACCCTCTTTTTGAATTGATCGAAGGCCCAATTGCCAGCTGGGAAAAAATTAAAATTAAGCAAGAAAAATAACTTTCATGCTAGAATTAAATTATGCTCAAACAATTTGTTGTTGCTTTCATTACATTTCTCGCCATTGACGGCCTTTGGCTCACTATTGTCGCCAAAGATTTTTATGCCAAACATCTTGGTTTCATCATGACCAAAACTCCCAATCTCGCCGCAGCCTTAATCTTCTATTTGATCTATATTTTTACCATGGTTGTGTTGATTATTTCTCCGGCTTTGCAAAAAGGCTCGCTCATGGCGGCAATTTTGACTGGCGCTCTTTTTGGTCTTTGTGCTTATGCCACTTATGATCTGACCAATCTCGCTACCCTCAGAGACTGGCCTCTCTTAGTCACCATAGTTGATCTAATTTGGGGTACATTCCTCTCTGGAGCAGTGGCAGGCATCAGTTACTTAATCTTAACTAAAATATTATGATGACAAGCGCTTTTATCATTTGGTTTTACATGACAGTTTGGTATTTTATTGCTTTGTTGAAAAAAAGAAACGATCTTGCTGACACTGCTTGGGGCTTAGGTTTTATTTTGGTCGCGTTTTCCAGTTTTATTTTAGAGCCAAATCAAAAATTATTAATTTCCTTACTTTTAATATCTATTTGGGGTTTTCGTTTGGCTATTCACATCTACAATCGCAATAAAAATAAAAAAGAAGACCCTCGCTATGAGCAATTCAAAAACAGTCCTTACCTAAAAGTCTTCATGACTCAGGGTTTTTTGATGTGGCTGATTTGTTGGCCAATCATTAATTCTTCAGGAGATTCGAGCTGGTTTAATTTGCTTGGCATTTTAATTTGGGTCTTTGGCTTTTATTTTGAATCACGAGCTGACAGAGAATTGAAGAATTTCATTAGCAACAAAGCCAATAAGGGCAAAATCATGCAAGCTGGTTTGTGGTCTCTTAGCCGTCACCCCAATTATTTCGGTGAAGTGACCATGTGGTGGGGGATTTGGTTGCTAAATATGAATTCAAATTGGTGGACACTTGTTGGTCCTTTGACCATTACCTTCTTGATCTTAAAAGTTTCCGGCGTACCCATGCTTGAAAAAAGATACGAAGGTAATCAAGAATTTGAAGAATATAAGAAAAGAGTCTCAGTTTTTATTCCGTGGTGGCCAAAAAAGCCAAAGAAATAAGTTAAACTATATTATCCTTTTATGAACTTACCTGATTTTTGTCATAAGTATAATATTTCTTTAGACGACCGCACACATGCAGTGTCTTCTTATGCTCTTAAGAAAATGAGTCATTCTAAGAATCAACATCATGACGTTGAACATGTTTACAGAATGTTTGATGATCTGAGTCACCTCTTGGATATTAATCCAAAGTTATTAAAGAAAATTAATTTTCAAGTTCTATTACCTGCCATTTGTTGGCATGACGTTTGGATTTCAAGACGCCAAACTAATGGTTTTTTAGAACTACTTTGGCATCAATTCTTAGAGGGTCGTGGTTCTGCCAACCTTTTTAGTCTTTATGCAAAAGAGATTATTCCACCAAGTTTAGTTGATCAGATTGCCTACTGCATCAGAAAACATTCCAGCATTCAATTTCTACCAACCTTTAATCTAGAAGCCAAAATCTTAGCTGATTTAGATAAGCTTGAGATGTGGAATATTTGTCGATTCTTAGATAAAGATAAAACTATGGTTTCTAAGAAATCACTCTATTCTAAATATTTAGTTAGAGCCTATTACAAGTATTCTTGGTATGCGGGATTATCTTTTAATGAACTCAATCCCAGATTTAGTGTTTTGAAAAAGAATTATTTGTCTAAGTTAATAGATGATTAACTTGCAGTTTGTGCTTCGCTAAGCACTGCCTCGATCTTGTCTCTTGTTGTCTGATTTTTGACTTTGTCCAAAATGTTGTTGATGTATTCACCCAAAAGTTCTTCTGCCACTTCCTGAGCCATTTCATGCATCTCTTCTTTTGAAATGCGCCCCTTAAAATATTTGACCAGTACTTCCATAGCGGCTGGTCCCTTGAGCTCGCCCATTTCCTTGGTGATTTCTTCTTTTTCACTATCAGTCAAATCAGTGAAGAGAGAAGTAGTCAGTTCGATTTGCGCCATTTCATCCATGTCGTCACAAACTATTTTGATATTTTCTTCTGAAAAATTTAGAACTCTTAAGATTTTTTGTAGGATCATCCAGGCAGGATTCATAGGTGTGTTCCGTATATTAATCTAGTAAGCCTCCACGTCTTCTTCTTTTTCTTCTTCTAGTTGCCATGGAGTCGTCATCATCTCTTAGAGTTCCAGTATATCCTTCCACTTTGCCGCCATTGGCTCTGTAGATCAATTGACCAGTGATAATCAAACCCATGCCAAGTCCAGCGATACCAAATGGCAAGACCAATCTCAAAGGATTGAAATCGCCACTGAAAAAAGTAGCCATATTGTAGAAATGCAAACCAAATTGACCAAGGAACATGGTTAGGCCAATATTAGAAATGATTTTGCCCCATTTCTTGGCTTTTTCATTGACGAATTCCTTATGATCTTCCATGGTAAATTCTGGAGGAACTTCAACTTCTTTTTTATCAACGACCTGACCATCTTTAGAAGTTACCAAATTTACTTTTTCTACTGTCAATATTGATCCGCAATTTGGACATTTACCTGGTCCTGGTACAGGAGCACCGCAATTAGGACAATGAGAAGAATTAAGTTCTGCTGACATGGTTTAATTATAGCATCCTGTATAATCAATTTTTATGATTAAACTCATCTACTTCGACTTCGGCGCCGTTCTCGTTAATTACACTAATGCTTTCAGAAAAATCTGTACCGATTTCTCTCTCAATTTCCAAGATTTTTGGCAATTTTACAATCAGTATGATCCTATGCTCGCTACTGGCACCATGACCACTGATGAGTTTTGGCAAATTTGCATCGAGCATTACCATTTGCAGGTTCCTACTGGTTATGAGTTAGCGCGCTGGTGGGTTTCAGACTATGTCATCATTAAACCAATTCAAGATCTAATTTATTCACTAGAGGGCAAAATTGATATTGGCATTATTTCCAATATTTCTCACGGCCCATGGCAGGCAGCTTTGGAGCGTGGCAAAGTCCCAAATATTAAATACAAAAAAGTTTACCTGTCCTATGAAGAAAAACTAGCCAAGCCACATCGTGCCATCTACGAAAAAGTCCAAAAAGAATCAGGTGCCAGGCCAGAGGAAATTTTATTTGTCGATGACAAAGCCGAAAATTTAGTTGTACCAAAGGAATTGGGTTGGAAAGTCGTGCTTTTTGATGAACGCAAGGCAGAGGAAGGTGTGGCAGAAATTAAGAGATTGCTTTTGTAGTATATTTAAATCATGCCAATTACTTTTAATTCTTTTACTCCTGCCGCCATTCCAGCCGTCACTGAACTTATGCTCGCGCTCTATGCCGAAGATCCCTCAGGCAAACCCATTTCTTTAGAGAAAATTCAGGCGACTTTTGCCCACTTACAAGCTCATCCTGATCAGGGTGAAATTTTAGTGATCAAAGACGAAGAACAAATTGTTGGCTACACCATTTTGATTAATTTTTGGAGTAACGAATTTGGCGGCAATATCCTGACCATTGATGAACTTTATGTGGTTCCAGCCAAGCGCAATCAAGGTATTGCTACGTATTTTTTGGAGCACTTGATTCAGACCAAACCTCATCAGGCAGTAGCTCTTCAACTCGAAACCACGCCAGAGAATTACAGAGCTAAGGCTCTTTACAAGCGTCTAGGTTTTACACCTCATCAAAATGAAGTTTTGGTCAGGGATTTATAAATATGTCTAAGTCTTGGTTTGTTTATATTTTACAGTGCGCCGATGGCACTTATTACACTGGTATCAGTAATGACCTAGCGCATCGCCTCCAAGCACATAATGCTGGCAAGGGTGCGGCTTACACTCGTGGTCGAGTTCCAGTGATTTTGAAGTACCAGGAAAAATTCAATACTCATTCTGAAGCTGCTCAGAGAGAGTATGTTATCAAACAACTAACTCGCTCGCAAAAAGAAGCTCTTATTTCGTAATAATGTATTTTTACGCAAAACCCCGCCTTTGAGGGCGGGGTTTGCACATTACTTTTCTTACTTTTTGGTCAAATCTACTGGTTATTCTTCCAGAGGTGGACCGCCGACAGGAAGTCGGTATTCGAGAGCCTTGGCGTATTCGTGATCGCGCTGGTCAATGGGATCACCCTCCAGCTCATAGCGTCTCCAGACCGACGTCAGTGTGGCGTCGTTCAGAAGCTGTCTGAGTCTGGGCTCATCTTCATTAAGCATGACTTCCGCGACAGCGCGCAGAGCAGTCACGGCATGAGATGAAGCGAGATTGAAGATCAGTTGGCGAATCGGAAGTCTCTCGATGCGATCCATGTCATCTGGTAAAAAATGACCGGTTTTGGGTTGATACGGCATAGTATGCCTCCTCAAAATTTGATTGGCTACCTGACACCCTTGCGAGTGTTGGTTGGCGCGCTCAATTTATGCCTCTTGCACATTTGTAAACAAAAAGTACTGCAAGAAAATAGACTGAGCGCGCCAAACAAAATAGCCAAAAGCAAAAAGTTTTAATGTGCGTAAATGATTTAGTTCAAATCATCGCCGCGATTGGCAATTTTTAGAAAATAAATCACGGGAATTATATCAAAATATATCAGTCGAGTCAAAATTATAGGCTTTTGTTATGGATCTGCCAGCTCAAGAAATTCAAATCGCTCGCGAACACAGCACCTACTCCTGGTTTTCTTTCGAAGAGGCTTTGGCAAAATTACATTTTGAGAGTAACAAAATTGCTATAACTGAATTGAATAATGAGTTATTAATTTCTCTTTAATCATAAAAATCTTGTAAAAATTTTGATGTATTGTGATATAATATCGTTTTTATTAAATAATTGCGTTTAATGTCAATTATTGAAGAAGGACGCTCTAGCAGAGAGAATAGATCATTCTCTGTGGATGCTCCAGCAATGTTAGATAAATTGCTGACTGAGCTTTCTCAATTGGGGCAAATTAAAGGAATTGGGTTTGATGTTTTTGGCACCATTTTAAATGGTTCACTCAATCGCTTTGATCTTAGTGCATTTTTATCTAATTGCGTCGCAACTTATTACAAGTTCAAAACAGGTAAAACATTTTCAGAAGAAGAAGCTTTAAGTCTCTATTTGGAATGTAGAGAATCATTAAAGGATAATCGTTCTCCATTGTTAATTGGAGAAGATAATATTCCAGCCAAAGAACAAGAAATACAAGAGATTGTTGTTCTAGAAGCAATTGCTAAATTACTCCAATTAGACAGCCCAGATGATTTGATTTCCAATGTGCAGAGTCAGTGGTTGCTGTCTGATTTACAACATACAAAAGCAATTGATGGGATGTTGGATTTGGTAAAAAAATCTGTAATTCTATTTGGTAGAGATCGTGTTTCTGTTTTTTCAAATCATTCTTTTAGTCGTGAGCATTTATTGGCTTTATTGAGAAAAAATCAATATTTATCAGAGTCTATGCTAAGTGAAAAAAATGTATTTTTATCGAGTGATTTTGGTATAAAGAAATTTGGAGTTGGTCTTAGAAAGCCCAATCAACTTGCATTTAGAGAATTTTCTGCACAAATGTTACTAAAGCCACAAGAAGTTGCTTTTATTGGTGATAGTAAGCATGATTCTATTTTTGCTACCAACTCTGGTGGCGTGGGAATTTTAGTATGAAATTAGAATCTATAAAAAATCCAAGCTTATTTTCAGAAAATTATCAGTATTACAGGGTCTATTTTACGGCAATGCTCAATAGTCTATTCGGAAAATTATTTTCTGCTAATTTAATTGAAAGAAAACAAAGTTTGTCTTTGGAGCAGGCTATTTATAAGCTAAGAGATCCTCGTACTAGTTCTCTACACATAACACCTTTGTCTGAAACTGAAGGTAAAAAAAGATATTCAACAATTATTGAGCCATTATCTGGTTTTCATAAAGATGCTTGGTTGTTAGATTTGTTGCTTGTTGCTGATGAGACGTATCTTCTAGAATTGTTGGATATAAATAATTCAGTAGTTTGGAGTGAAAAATGTTCTATAAAAAAGGAAAATAAATTATAAATTATATAAATCTTATGCAAAAAATTGATGAAAAAAAATTAGGAATTTCTTATCACGAGATGTTCCAACCATTTCCGCTATCTAGAAATTTGGAGCAGCTAAAGAAAGCGGCTGCAGAGCACAATATTCCAGAGCAAGACGCTATTCTTATAGCGCTAAATGCTTCTGGAATTAAAAATGGTGATATCGAAAATGATCGTGGAAGATTTACGATTGTAATGCCAGATGGCAAAAAATATTTTTTGGCCATGACAATTACAAATAAACCACTTTCACCTTTTGAACATCGTAATGGAGAAATATATTTTGGCAATGAAAAAATTGCTGATATAGGTGAAATAGAAGAAGATACCTGTTCAGATTCTTATTGGAGAGGCAACAAAACACATCTAACACTAAATTCAAATTCTAGAAGTAATTGCAAGGGCTGTGAATTTTGTGGAACATATTCACTTAGAGATGATGATAAGGCTTTAAATACTCCAGAAGCTTTGAGAAGAAAGGCTGAGGAGCTTTGCCAAGAAGTGGGAGGTGACTTGTCTTCTTTAGAATCAATTGGAGTTGTAACTGGTTGTTTTCCAAACGAGAAATCTTTAGTTAGTCATCTTAGAATGGTTAGATCAGTTTTTGCTGAATACGGTTTTAATAAAGAATTGAGATATATTGGTTCTCAATTGAGAAGTAAAGAAAATTTAGCTTTGCTTGCCAGTGAAGGTCCATTTGCTCTTTATCTAACGGTAGAATCTTTTACCAGACGTGAACAATTAATGAAAAAGGCCAAAGCATCATTAAACTTAGAAATGGGAAGAGAATTGCTTCAATTAGCAAAGGAACTCGGTATTGAGACAACATTTTTGTATATTGCTGGTTTAGACGATTTGTCTAGCATGGAATCTGAATTTCCAAAATATAGTGGATTGTTGACCAGATTGCCTTTGGCACAAACTTTTCAAGCTTATGTTCCAGAGCAATTAGAAAAAAGACATCCATCTGCTTCATCTGTTGAGTATTTTTTGAAAACTAGAACCATTATCGAAAAATCTTTTCCAGATCTCAGACCTCAAGCCTTTAGTAACTATAGGGGTTTATGGTATACAAAGTACGCTGAAGAAGAACTTCCAAACACTCCTATCTAGTTTAAAATTTAAATATGACTTGGAATGATATCTATGGTGGTTTGCCAAATGAATATGAATATTATGATTTAAATAAACCTCATAATGATCTTGTTTCAATTGTTAAATTTTTTAAAGACAAAAAAGTAAGTAGAATATTAGATTTAGGTTGTGGTATTGGCAGAAACATGATCCCTCTAATTGAAAGTGGTTTTGAAGTAATCGGAATTGATGATTCAAATGAGGCAATAAAAATTTTGAGATCTAAACTCAAGGCTAAGTCTTTGGCAGCAGAACTTAAAAATGCAAAATTCCAAAATTTACCTTTTCAAGATGATTTTTTTGATGCGATTATTAGTGTGCAGACATTAAATCATGGCTATGAAAAAGATATTTTAGCTGGTTTCAGTGAAGTATTTAGAGTTTTAAAACCAGGTGGACTGATCTTTTTAACTTTGCCAGGAAGAATTTCAAAAGGTAAGGTTAGGTATTGCTTGGTAAAAACTGCTCGCAAAGTTGAAAAAAATACCTTTATTCCAACCATTGGAGAAGAAATTGGGGTGCCACATTATATTTTTAATAAATCTTTGATTGCCAAATATATGAAAAAATACAATTTAGTTAAGAAAATTTGGGTTGATGAAAAAGATTATTATTGTGTTTTAGCGGAAAAGGTCAGCAGATAAAAGACCATTCTTAATGCAGAGATTTATAATTTCGTTTAAATTTTCAATGTATTTATCTTTGTCATAATCGTATCCGCTTTGCAACATTTTAGTTAATACAGCAATCAAATCATTTTCTTTAAATGGCTGGTTGCGCAATTTTTTTTCTTTTGCATTTGCAACGAAACAAAATAACCCTGTTCTATTTGCACCAGCCTGACAATGGACGTAAGTTAATGTTTTGCCATCGTAATTATTCATCGCAGCATCAAGCAAATTAATGTTATTTTGAATATCAATTGCAACATGACTTATTCCCATCATGCCGACTTTAGAAATTAGCGCTGGAAGCATTATCCTTTCTTTTTCATCACTGCTGGAATAAAGGGAAACAATCTTTTCAGTGCCTAAAGTTTTTATTCCAGGAAGTTTTTCAACTGGCCAGCTTCCACGTAAAAGTTTGCCTGGAATTTCTACAGAAAAGTTTTTTGGCAAAACGCTTAATAGCTCATGTCTTGGAAAAATAGGAATCTCAAAACTTTTACCGTTAATTCTTAAATTAACGCCACCTTTTTGGAGTTCACTCATTTCTTTTTGAGAAAAAATCACAAATCAACTTTCAGCCAAAAAAATTGAAACATGGCTTATAATTTGATATAATAAGACATATTATACATCAAATATGAATGAACATATAAATTTAACTGAATATGAACCAATTGGTGAAGCTAGCCTTTATAAGGAGGTATTAAAAGTTTTTGGTTCAGATTTTGTTTCTGGTTTGCCATGTGGAGAATTAAGAGGTTTTATTGAAGCAAGCAAAAATAATGCTGATGAGGTTGGACATGTGCAGGCAACTAATGAAAATGAAGCAGCAGCCATTGCTCAGGGAGCATCTCTAGCAGGCAAGAAACCAGTTCTTTACATGCAAAATAGTGGTTTATTAAAGATCACTAATGAAATTGGATCGTTATTAATTCCATGTCAAACAGAAGCTCTCTTTGTGGCTTCTTGGAGAGGAGCCCCTGGAGAAGAAGCCACTCAACATCTTGCAACTGGTGCCGCAACTATTCCAGTAATTGAAGCCTTGGGCTTACCCTATATCGTTGGAGCTACTTTGGCGGATTTAAAAAAACTTAAGACAAACATGGAAAGAGCTAAGCTTCCTGGTGTAATTTTAATGAAAAAAGAAAAATTCAATCAAGGTGTTGAATTTACTCAAAGAGTTATTGAAACAGAAGCTAATAGGGGAGATTGGCATAAAGAACACAGTGGATTGATTACTTTGAGTAGAGAAGAAGCTCTAAATATAATTTTTTCAAACTTAATAAATGATAAAGATGGTGTATTCTCTTCAACTGGATTGATTTCTAGATCTATTTTTCACCACCATGATGCTCCAAACCAATTCTATAATGCTGGGGCTTTTGGCTTCACAAGCTCAATAGCTCTTGGATATGCAATCAACGCAGAACATAGAGTTATTACAATTGAGGGCGATGGTAGTGTGCTTACAAATCTTGGCTCATTAAACACGATTGGCCATCATGTAGCCGATAATTTTGTTCACGTTGTCTTGGATAATGCAACTTATGCTTCTTGTTCTGCAGAACAAACCTATGGATCAGGTAAAATTCCAGAAGTTGCCTTAACATTTGGTTATAAAAGAGCTTTTACTGTTCAATCTCGCGAACAACTTTTAGCAGCCATTGCTGAAATTAATAAAAATAATGATGGTCCACAAATGCTTCATATTCAAATTAATTCCGAAGGCCAAAGAGATTTCAAAAGACCATTGGGAATGGCTGATATAGCTAATAGATTTAGAAATTATTTCCAATAAATTTTAAATGCTGTAAAAATAAAGTAATTAATTCTCTCTAGGAGAGTAATTATGCTATAGTTATATTTATATGATTGAAAATGGTTCACTTAATCCAGAAAAAGATCTAAATCTTGGCGATAGTTCGCTGAATAGTTTTATAGATCGTATTTCACCTCGTTACTTCCAGCAAGAAACTGTTTTGCCTGAGGCTGTTATGACACGTACGACTGATGTTTTAGCCAAAGCTGGCAAGCGAGAATTTGGGCATTATTCTATGTTTGACGCGGTGAGAAAAGAGCGCAAAGGTATTGCCACGATTATCGTTGATTGTAGCAAAATTGTTCCTCAAGAAGCTTTTGCCAAACTTGCTGCAGAAGGCAAGAACCCAGAAGATGATGATATTGGTAATTATGAACTTTATGCCGAAATGGCTTATACGATTGCGGTAACTCTTGAGGTTTTTGATCAAATGTTAGCTCTTGCAGCTACAAAGCCACGCTTTCGCCCAGATGATAAACAATTTGTGAGTTCTATTGCAGGTTTGAGAGAAAGATTTGCTGGATATATTAGAGTTAATGCTGATGTGGCCGGAGACACGCGTTCCTATATTTGTCAGAATTTGGAAGCTATGGCCAAATATTTTGGTTTGCAGAAGTTTGTTTTGATTCTCTCCAATAGCCAGGCTATTCCTAATTATGCCAAAAAAGATTTAGTTCACATGTTTTATCGAAATCATGGTGAGAATGACACAAGCGTGATGTTTTTGGCTAAAGAGAGAACGCCAGCCGATGTGGAAGCCAAAATAGCCGAACTTCATCAACGTCTTGGCAAAGGCACTAATTCAGAATATCGCGGTGTATCTGATGATTTAATGAAAGCCTTGGGAACTTATCAGGTGGCTAGAGGTTTGAAGGCAGAAATTGAAAAAATTCAGTTTCGTGATCAGAAAGATTATGACCTAAGAAAAGAAAAAACCAAGAAATTAGCTAACTTAATGGGAATGATTCAAGCTGAAAGACATAACTTTTATGATTTGGACGCTGAATTTAGTCTGTTTACAGATGATGAACTAAAATTAATTCAACAAAAACTTTTTGTGTTTTAGTTTTTTTAAATTAATAAAGCTAATTAAACAGAAAAGCCCCGCTCTTGCGAGCGGGGCTTTCTTTAAAACAGATATTGATTGGATGATGGTTAGTTGCCGGGGATGGCAGTGGGCTTCGGGGCAGGATCAATGTCCATGATGCGACAATAATCGAACTCCCAAATTTCCACGCATTTGCCGGTTTGGGTACTGTTGGTTTCGTTGATGGCGCACACTGGCTCAAAGTCCGCAGTGCAGGCAAAAGTGACGGTGTCGCCGGGAATCAAACCCATGACCTTGCGATCAGTGGTTTTGATCACGATCGTGTCGCCAGGCTGTGCAAAATCCACAGCAGGGTCCACAGATCCGAGCAAACCGCGCAAAATGCCCTTGCCATCTTCCCAGTATCGTCCGCTGACGCTACCGACGCCATTGATCGAAGAGCCAGAAACGTAGGCGTGACCCACGGTGTAGCTCTCCAGATCTTGTTCCATCGTTAATTTGATGGTGTAGACGTTGGGGTCAACTTCAGAGGTGATGGTGACGCCAGTGTCGGTCTGCTGGGTGGGCGCACAAGCAACGAGCCCCAAAAGCCCCAAAAGCAACAAGGTATAGAACATAACTTTTTTCATCTTACTTCTCCGTACAGACAGGTTACCTGATTTTTACAAACCAGGCGCATGAGTCTATTTTCTTGCGATAGCTCACACGGTCAAAAATTTACTTTTAAAGCAAATTTCTAACCGTGTGAGCCAAGACTCAAATCTAGAGTAGGGAAAAGAATATCTGTTGTTAAAGATCAGCTGATAAGAATTTAGCTTGTGTGCTCGCGATGAGCTCGTAGCATAGAAATATCAGCAAGATAACTTATATTATAGGATACTTTTGCCAAAATTGCAAGTCTAAGTAAAGTTTTTTGCCATATTTTGATATAATCACTTTTTGGCTCATGACTATAGAAAAAGATCTTAATCAGGATAAAGTGGTTGATTCAAATGCTTCTGGAGAAGAATTGGATGAAGAAAGTGAAAAAAATCGTGAAATTTTGTTAATACTTCTTTTAGGCATTGAACTAGCTTTAGAAAATCCAAAAAATCTCAAAAGAATGCAACAAATTTGGAGTTTTCATGATCCAGCTTATAAAAAGTGGCTAGAAAACCAGATCAAAGTAAGTCCTTAAAGCTTCTTTTATTTGACAGATAAATTGATTAAAGTCAGAATGAAATAGCATGAAAAAGTTTGCTATTTTTGGTCGTTCTTCTTTTGCCACTAAGATTATTTTGCCAATGGTAATAACGATCTTAATTTTTGGATCACTTACTGCTTTATTGGTGGCACGTTTGGTTTACAACCAATTGCTTAATAAAGAAAAAAATCAATTGTCTATAGTGGCTATGGAGCAAGCTCACGAGTCATCGATTGTTTTATCTAGAACTCAGGTGGTAATTGATCAAATTGCGATTTTGCCAGAGACATTAGACTATTTGTCATCTGCTAAACCAAAAATTCAAGACGAAAATTTACTTGATCTTTTTAATGATTTCAATGTTGGTAAGAGTTTTTCATCTATTTATTTGCTAGATGCTTCTGGATCTGCTGTTGTTTCTACTGATCCTAAATTTATTGGACAAAATTACTCTTTTCGTCAATATTTTAAACAAAGCATGGATGGCAAAAGAGGTTTTGACGTTGCTGTAGGGGTAACCACTGGCATGCTTGGTCATTATTTATCTGCTCCAGTTATAGTCGAAGGTCAGGTAAAAGGTGTTTTGGTGGGCAAAATGGACCCAAATCTTTTATTGGCAGAAATAGATACTAATGAAAAAGAGGAGAGTTCTTATCTTGGTTTAGAGCGTTTTATGACAGATGAATATGGAGTAATTGTTTTTTCTGGAGAAGAAGATCGGCTTTATGCGAGCTTGGGAGTTTTGTCTGAAAGTTTGTTGAATGCGGAGATGAGGAAAAAGAGATATGCAAAGGAAGAATTAATGCAGCTTCAATATCAAAAGGAAATGGATGCAGTTTTGCAGCAACAAGAATTCACCCAGAGAGAATTTCTTGACGAACTAGATCAAGAAAGAGAGATTGTAACTTTAGCTAAAGTTGGAGGTTACCCCCTCTATGTTGTTATGGAAATGAATCTACGTCAGATCAATAACTCCGTTATTCAAGTGATTTCATTAATTGGTGCAGTAGTGGTTTTTGCTGCTTTATTTACGGCTTTGGTGGTGGCTGGCTTGGTTACTTTGTGGCTAAAACCACTTAAGAAAATGCGCCAGATAGCAATGAATGTTGCTGCTGGGAATTTTAGTGAGCGCATTGATAATTTAGGCGATGATGAATTGGGTGATCTTGGTAGATCATTTAATGAAATGGCAAATTCTTTGGTAATAGCTAAAGAGAACGTTGAGGAGCAGGTGCGTGGTCGCACAGAAGAATTAACCAGGTTAAATAAATTTATGATTGGTCGTGAACTTAAGATGGCTGAACTAAAAAAACAAATCAATGAGGTGAAAAATGAAAAAAAATAAATTTTCAATCCCATTATTTGTAGAGGTAACTTTTTTTATAATTGCGGTGATTATTTTTAATTATCAGGCATTTCAATGGATTAAAAATAGCGAAATTCAAAATTGGCAATTATTCGCACAGAATGTGGTGGCAGGTCTCAATCCTAAACATATTGAAGAAATGAGAGGTGAAGTGAGCGATAGAGATCAACCTAATTTTATTTATGTTAAAGATCAGTTACATAGAGCAATGGAAGTTGGCAAAGTTAACAAGATTCAATGGCTTTATTTATTGCGTGTTGATGGTAAAAAAGTAACTTTTATCAATGATTCAATCCTTAAGGGTGAGCCAGATTATACTGATCCTGGTGAAAGGTATATTGATTATCCTTATGCTGTTTTGCTTGCTCAGGAAACCAAAAAAGTGCAAATTGTTAGTTCTTATACTGATGAGTGGGGAACTTACACTTCTGTTTTTGTACCAATTTTAGATTGGAATACTTCTAAAGTTGTGGGAATTCTTGGAGTTGATATAGACGTAAACATTTATCGTAAAACTATTGCTCAAAAAATGGTTTGGCCAATTACGATTACTATTGCTGCCACTTGGCTATTGATAGTACTGATTAGGCAGTTTAACAATCAAAAGATTTTGAAGGAAAATGAATCTTTATTCCACGTTCTAACCGATGGTGTTTTGGATGCTATGGTTATTGTTGATGGTTTTGGAAAAATTGTTTTATGGAATAAAGCAGCGGAAAGTCTATTTAAGTTTAATAAGAGCGAAGTGATAAATAAAGATTTTATAGGAACCATTTTCCCTAAGAATGAAAAGATTGATGTGGATAATCAAAAAATAAAAGATTTGCTTGAAATTTTTAAAAATGAAAAAAATCTTACCAAAAATGAAGTTATAGAATTAAAAGTTTATGATAAAAATATGACTGATTTTGAAGCAGAGATTTCAATTTCATCAGTAAGATTAAATTCCCAATTACATACAGTCAGTGTAATTCGCGATGTTAGTGAGAAAAAAAGAAGAAATGACGAAATTTTGCTTAAAAATCAAGAAATTAACGATCAAGCAAAAGCAATTCTCAATATTCTAGATGATGTTAATCAAGAGAAAGATAAAGTTAAAAAACAAGCTGAAGATTTAAAAAAATTTGAAGCAGCAGTTAATCAATCAAATGAAATGATGGTTTTTTCTGATGTAAATGGTACAGTTTTGTGGGGTAATCCAGCTATTGAGAAGGATGACAGGATTTTCTTTGAATGAGGTTTTACGAGTCAAGGCAGGCTCACTTTGGGGTGGTTTGATGGATAAGAAGTATTATGAAAAGCTTTGGCACACTATCAAAGATGAGAAAAAAGTTTTTACAGACGTAATTCAAAATCATCGTAAGAATGGTGAATTGTTTACTTCCACAATTAATATTTATCCATTGTTGGATGAAGATGGTAATTCTAACATTTTTGTAGCCACGCAAAGAGATATTACTAGAGAAATTGAAATTGATCGTATGAAAACTGACTTTATTTCTTTAGCCTCTCATCAATTGCGTACGCCACTTTCAGGGATGAAATGGTTTTTGGAAATGCTTCTTGGTGGCGATATGGGCAAGTTAAGTAAAGAACAGCACGATGCAATTGAAAACATTGATAAATCAAATGAGAGAATGATTGCTTTGGTAGCTTCTTTGCTTAATATTTCTCGCATTGAGTCTGGTCGTATCATAGTTGATCCTGAACCAACAGATTTGGTTGCCTTAGCTCAGGGCGTAATTGATGAATTGAAGATCAAATACGATGACAAAAAACAATCTTTAATTATTAGCGCTGATAAAAATTTGCCAAAAATCAACTTAGATCCAAAATTAGTTAGACAAGTTTTCTTAAACTTGCTTACCAATGCTAATAAATATACTCAAGAAAAAGGTGAGGTTATTATCTTTATTTCTCAAAAAGATCAAGATGTTTTGGTGCAGGTTTCTGATGATGGTTATGGTATTCCAGAACAAGAACAGCGAAAAATTTTCGAAAGGTTTTATCGTGCCAGCAATGTGGTTAAAAAAGAAACTGATGGCACTGGACTTGGATTGTATTTGGTAAAAGCAATTGTTGAATCTTCTGGTGGAAAGATTTGGTTTAAGAGTCAAGTAGATAAAGGCACCAGCTTTTGGTTTACTTTTCCACTTAAAGGTGTCAAAGCCAAAAAAGGAGAGGTCTCTTTGAGTTAATTGAAGGAAAAATATGACAGAGAAAAAAAATTATAGAATTATGATTGTCGAAGATGAGCCAATGCTTTTACGAGCTATTGTAACTAAGTTTGAGAAAATTGACATTGAGGTTATTGCTTGTGCCACTGGTCAAGAAGGTTTGGATTATTTAATCAAAGGAAAAAAATTACCTGATGCTATTTGGTTGGATTATTATCTGACAGATATGAACGGTCTAGATTTTATTCATCAACTTAAGACACACAAAAGCTCTTTAGATATTCCAGTAATTGTTGTTTCAAATTCGGCAAATGATGATAATAAGAAAAATATGCTTGCACTTGGTATAAAAAAGTATATTCTGAAAGCAGATTACCGATTAGAAGAAATTGTAGATATACTAAAGGCAGTGATAAAGGAAAATTTATGAAAAAAATTTTGATAGCTGAGGATGATCAATTCTTAGCAAATGCTTATCGCATTAAATTTGAAAAAGCAAATCTAGAAGTGCGAGTTTGCAGTGATGGTGAAGAGGCTTTGGAAGTAATTAAAACTTTTGCACCAGACTTAATTTTGCTAGACTTAATGATGCCGAAAGTGGATGGTTTTGCTGTTTTAGAAAATATAAAAAGTAATGAAAATACCAAAAATATAAAGGTAATTGTAGCTTCCAATCTTGGTCAGAATGAAGATGTTGAGAAAGCTAAGAATTTGGGAGCAGACGGCTATGTCGTCAAAAGTGATATGTCGATTTCAGACATACTCAAGCTTGTAGAGTAATATGAACAAAGATACTGCCCTGTACGACAACCTATTGGCAATGGGAGTGTTGGACAAAAAACTACTTGATGATTGTAAAGATGAGGCTATTTCTTCTAGTAAGAGTTTGGCAGAGATTTTGGAAAACAGAGACTTAGTTAGTGATGAAAATTTGGGCAAATTAGCAGCAGATTTTTATCAGCTACCATTTCTGAATTTGGCAGAAATTAAGTTGGAAAGAGAATTAGTAAACAAAATCCCCAAGGCCTATGCTCAGGCTAGAAAATGCATGGTTATTGGCAGGCATGATGATGCTTTGTTGGTGGCTATTTCCAAGCCAGAAGATAAAGATTTATTTGAAGAATTAAGTGTGGTTCTTGGCAAAGTTGAGTATGGTTACACTACAGAGAGAAATATAGTTAAATCACTGCGTGTTTATGATGCCAATCCTCAAGCTATGTTTGAGGAAATGATGAAAACAACTTTAAGTGAAGCTAAAACCGGCCAAAATGATCCTCCAATTATTAAAATAGTTGAGAAAATTTTAGTTTATGGATATGAGCAAGGTGCTTCTGATATTCATATTGAGCCAACAGAAGAAGTGACTCATGTTCGCTATCGTGTTGATGGCTTACTAAATGATGTTTTAACTATTCCCAAAGAATTGCATGAAAAGATTGTTACTAGAATCAAGGTGATGGCTCATATGCGCACTGATGAGCAGCATAGTGCTCAAGATGGTAAGTTAAATTTTGTGACTGAGGTGGAAAAAGTGGATGTTAGAGTTTCTATTGTGCCTATTATTGAGGGAGAAAATGTAGTTTTACGTTTACTTTCTGCCCAATCTAGACAATATTCTTTACTCGATCTTGGTCTTAATAAAGATGCAGCTAAAAAGATTGAAGAAGCAATTAAAAATCCTCACGGCATGATTCTAACCACTGGTCCAACCGGTTCTGGTAAAACTACCACTCTTTACTCTTTGTTGAAGCGTTTAAATGTTCGTGGTGTGCACATTATGACCATTGAGGATCCAGTGGAATATGTGATTGCTGGAGTCAATCAGATTCAGGTGAGTGATGCCAATAATTTAACTTTTGCAGAGGGATTACGCACCATTGTTCGCCAAGATCCAAACATTATCCTTGTGGGTGAAATTCGTGATGATGAGGCAGCTGATATTGCTGTGAATGCAGCCATGACTGGACATTTGGTTTTATCCACTTTGCATACCAATGATGCTGCCACCGCTATACCAAGACTTTTGGATATGAAAGTTGAGCCATTTTTGATTGCTAGTACTGTCAATGTAATTGTTGCTCAGCGTTTGGTTCGCAAACTTTGTAATGTTTGCCGTGTTAGTGAAGAAGTAACAGTCGAAGAATTAAAAAAGAAGTGGGGTGAGAAACTAATTGAAAGGCATTTTGATCAGGAAAAAGTTAGGCTTTATACAGCCAAAGGTTGTGAAATTTGTGGAGGTAGTGGCTACAAAGGTAGAGTAGGTATTTTTGAGGTGCTCAAAATGAATGATGTTTTGCGTGCTGCCATAATTGATAAAAAAGACGCTAGTGAAATTAGCAAAATTGCCGTAGAAGCAGGCATGCAAAGTATGTTTGAAGACGGCATCGATAAAGTTAAAACTGGCGTCACTTCTCTAGAAGAAGTCCTAAGAGTAACAATGGAATAAAGAATGAAAGTCAAAATTAAAATTAGTGAAGTTGAGATTTTGATGTTTACCAAGCATTTGGCTGTAATGGTCAAGGCTGGTATTCCAATTACGGAAGCCTTGTCCAATATAGGTACTTCGGCTTCAGGCAATTCAAAAAAAATTATTAAATTGATTTTAGATAGGGTTGATCAGGGTGATACGTTAGCTGATGCTATCGGCAAAAGTTCTCCAAGTTTTGATAATATTTATATTTCTTTAATTCGCATTGGTGAAGAGTCTGGTAAATTGGATGTAACTTTATCTTTCCTAGCTACACAATTAGCTAAAGTTTATAGCTTACGTCGTAAAATCAAAAGTGCAACCTTATATCCAACTTTGGTGATTGGACTCATGTTTACGGTTGGCATGAGTTTGGCCTTATTTGTTTTGCCAAAATTAACTGATTTTTTTGTAGCTTTTGGTGCTGATTTGCCAATGTCGACCAAGATTCTTTTGTGGGTGGCCAACTTAATGAAAAATTATGGAATTTTACTTGTTGGAGGCATGATTGGCTTAATTGTTTTACTTGGCCTAATCTTAAACACTAAATCAATTAAACCATGGTGGCACAAAGTTCTCTTTCATTTACCTTATTTAGGCAAACTTAATCAAGACAGCAAAATTACTGAGTCATTGCGTAATTTGAGTATTTTGCTTTCTTCAGGAGTGCCAATCGCTCAATCTTGGAGGATCATAAGTGATGCGACCAACAATGAGTTTTTGCGTTTAGATCTACTCAAGATTGGTGAAGAAATTCAAAAAGGTTCAATGATTAGTGAAGGCATACAAAAAAGAAAAATCACTTCAATCCCATCATTGGCTCAAAAAATGATTTCCATTGGTGAGCGCACTGGCAAGATTGATGAAATGTCGATGTATGTGGCTGATTATTATGAGGAAGAATTAGATAGTGCTAGTAAAAATTTGGCCACTGTACTTGAGCCAATTTTGTTAATCATTGTTGGCTTATTGGTAGCCTTTTTAGCCCTAGCGATTATTAGCCCAATTTATCAAATAACAGGGAGCATAGGAGGTTAAAATATGAAAAAAACAAAAACTCAAAGCAAGTCGAAGGCAAAAGCCCCAGCTTGCAATTGTTGGTGTTGTAGAGTGGTTCCAAAACCATTGGATATCTTTATTTTGCTTGGTGCATCTATTTTAATTGTTTATGTTTTTATCAAAATGGCAGTCTAGCAAAGGCTTGACGCTCATAGAATTACTGCTGGTAGTGGCCCTTATTGCCACTATTGCAGTGATGGCAGCTCCCTTTGCTGGTCAACTTTATCAGCGTGTCAATCTCGCCACCACCAATAGTGTGGTGATTTCTGCCTTGCACAAAGCTCAAGCCAATTCAATGGAAGGTAAAGGAGATGCTGGTTGGGGGATTTGTTTGACTGGCGGCAAAGTGCGTGTTTATCTTGGAACTTGCGCTAGCCCCACACAA
Source organism: uncultured bacterium (assembly GCA_903842795.1). Classification (GTDB taxonomy): domain Bacteria; phylum Patescibacteriota; class Microgenomatia; order UBA1400; family PJMF01; genus UBA1364. Next base: position 116,026 of record CAIMNJ010000013.1, read on the forward strand.
AAAGAAGATTGGAGTGTTGTTAGTACGGTGACGATTTCTGGTTTAAATGACACTACTTTTTCCAGATTGAGAGGCGAACCAAGTGCAGCGTTATCTGTAACAATTAGTAATTTAGCAGGAAATAAAACTGTTACAGTTAATCAGGCAGGAGGGATATGGTAAAAAAATCGCAAGGTGCCTTTGGTTTAATTGAAATCATCTTGGCGGTGGGGATTTTTGGTTTGGTGGCGGGTAGTGGAGTTTTGACTGTTTTACATAGCTTTAATCTCAATCGTCTTGGAGAGCAAGAAACTCAGGCAGCTAATTTTGCCAACCAAGGTTTAGAAGCAGTACGTTCTATTCGTAAAGTTGGCTGGAGCAATTTGGTTAATGGTACTTACGGCTTGAGTTCTAGTGGCGGCTCATGGGCTTTTTCTGGCAGCAGCGATACTAATGGCAAAATGACTCGCACTGTAGTTATTGCAGATGGCAATCGTGATGGGAATGGCAATATTGTTGACGTAGGAACAGTTGATCCAGATTTAAAAAAGGTGACCAGCACAGTTACTTGGAGCTTTGGTCCAACTCGCAATGATAGTGTAGTAACAACTGAATATTTTACTAATTTTGCCAAAGCAATCGCCAATGCTGGAGATGGTTTATTGACTTATTCCAATGCTTCGCTTTTACCAAAGTGGAAGAGTTATGGGAATACAGTAAATACTTTTGGATCGGTGACGGATATGCCTAGTGGAGCGGTGGCACGCAATTGGGCGAGTGCTGTTTCACCCACCAAAAACGAGATGACCGCTGTTTATACTGATAACGCTGGCAATCTTAGAGTGATGTGTTTCAATGGTAGCACTTGGAGTCAGGATTTTAGCGTTACTGTGGGAGGTGCAGGGACGACGCGCCGTTTTGATGTAGCTTATGAAACTGGTAGTGGTGATGCGATGGTTGTTTATTCTACCAATGTGGGTACTACTAATGAGTTGGCTTATATTACCAAGGTAGGAGCGAATGACTGTGGCAGTGCAAATTGGAGTGCTGCTACCAATTTGGATCCGGTTCGTACAACAGGCATTGTTCATTGGGTTAAGATTGCTGAGGATGATCGTGTGGGATCAAATTTACTGGCAATGGTTTGGGCTGATGCTAATTCGGATTTGTCCGCAATGATTTGGTCTGGTAGTGCTTGGACCAACGAGCCAACCGCAGTGACAGAAGCTAGTTTGGAAGTGGTGACGATTGCGCAAGATGTAGAGGATTTTGACATAGAATATGAATCTTTATCTGGTGACATCATGCTTGTTTGGGCTAATTCTGCTGGAAGTAATGCAGTAAATGGCGTTCGTTATAGAGTTTGTACTGGTGGTACCAGTGCTTGTACTTGGGGAGCAGTGACCACCCCACCAACTTTTTTGGATGATGCAACTAATCTTGATTTGGCTGCAGATCCAAGTAGTGATGCAATGGTTTTTGCTTCGATTGGTAATGCTGGTTCTGATTTACAAAACGGTTATTGGAGTGGTTCGGCTTGGACCAATGTTGCTAATGCTGATACTAGTTGCGGTACTCCAACTGCTGGAAGTAAAAAAGTTGCGGTTGGTTGGTTGAATTCTGGAGCTACTAAGCGTAGTTTGGTGGTTTATAACGATAGTGCTGCCACAGGAATTGATTGGCGCACTGGCAGTGCTGGGACTTTTACCGCTCAGACTGATTGGGTTCCGACGCCAGTTATGAATGCAACCAAAGGTTATATTGAATTGATTGCTGATCCGAAAAATTTAGATAGACTAAGTTTAGTGGTGGTTGATGGAGCTAGTGATTTATTTACCAAAAGAGTGGTAATGACTTCAGTTCCTGCTTTTACTTGGACAAATAGTGATGGTGGAGTGGCTCATGATGTGGCTTTACCATCTTTTGTAGCTAATCCATTTAGTTTTAATTATTGGAGAAATTAATGAAACAAAGAGGTTTTACATTCATTGAATTATTGCTTTATATAGCTCTAATTTCTATTTTGGCTACTGTTTCTGTTTTTTTTATTACCAATGTTACATCAAGTAGAATCAAAGTCGAAGTTCAAGAAGAAGTGACCTATTCAGCAAGGTTTTTGAGTGAAAGGATTAGTAGAGAGATTCGTGGTGCAAGTGCTATTACTAGTTTAGCAGCTAATGATTTATGTTTGGCCATGGTTGATTCAGCTCGCAATCCAACCAGAATTTATATCAGTGCCGGACGTGCTCGTATTGGTTGGGGTGGCGGTGGTGCTTGTAGTGCTACTACCAGTAACTATGACTTAACAAGTTCAGATATGGTGGTCAATTCGCTTAATTTTGTTAACTTGAGCACGGGAACTAGTAAAAATGTGGATTATACTGTTAATATATCTGGTAAGACTTTGACCAATAGACAAGAGTGGGTATTTAATACCAACGTGAAAGGATCTGGTGAAATCCGCACTAACTAAATCAGCTAAGGCCAAAGCCAATGGTTATATTGCAATTACCAGTATGCTAGTGGTTACAGCAGTGGTAATTTCTGTAGGTGTTTTGGCTACTTTTTCTTCCATTGGTAATGCTCAGATGGCTCTTGGTGGGGCGCAAGCCAACGGAGCGAGGTCTTTGGCAGAATCTTGCATGGAAGATGTTTTACTCAAAATTAATAAGACTTCCACAGTTCCATCAAGCGTTAGTACACCTCAAGGGATTTGCACTGTCACTACTGATGCTCAAGCAGGTAGTAACTATACGGTAAGTGTAACTGCTACCAAAGATGGTCGCACCAAAAAAATTACCACTTCTGTTTCGAGGATAACAAATGTTTCAGTGACTTCGTGGCTCGAGCAGAATTAATAGACAAAGTTCTGTAAAAATGCCATACTAAAAAAAGCTTAAATATGAGTAAAACTGTCCTTTACATCTCTAAAGCTGATTTAGTGGTTGTTTATCCTGGTAAGGGTAAAAATTGGTCTACCAAAACTTGGACTTGGAACGAAAAAAACATCAACAATATTCTCAAAGAACTTAAGGCAATAGATCATCACTTGATTATTTTATTGGCCCCAGATATCTCTTATTATAAAAAAATTGAAAGTGAGCAAGTGCTTAATAGAGCTTTGATTACTGAACAGTTGCCTAAATTTTTTCCTGAAACTTTGTCTCCAAGGCAATGGGACTGGAAAAAACTAGATGAAAAGACTTATTTATTAGAAGCAGTTACAACTAGAGTTTGGCAGTGGATTGAAGCAGCAGAAAAAATTGGTATCATCTTGGACAAAATTACTACTGCTAAATATGTTGCAGAAAGAGATCAAGTTGATTTGGCCAATGCACATGAGTTATTTAAGGCAGTTTTAGCCGAAGCTAGGGATCGAGGGGCAGATGAGAATGTTTTAGACATCACTTTTAAGCAACCAAAAAAGAGTGCTAAACCAGCATTTATGCTGATTCTGTTTGTCATGATTATGTCTTTGTCTTTTTTCATTTTGTATTCTTATTTCAATAAACAAAAACTCAAAGAAGAAGAAAGATTGAAACAAGCAGCTTTGACTCTGATTACTCCTTCACCAACTCCAGAAATTACCGAAGCTCCAAAACCAGAAGATTTTAATTTAAGGTTAAGAGATAATAGCGGGATTGTAGGTTACGCTAGTAAATCAGCTTCTCTTTTTGATGGAGCAGGTTTTTCCAATGTAGATATTATCGTTGCTACCAATGCTGCAGAAAAAAAAGTTAGCAAAGAAACTATTGTTCACGTTAAAACAGCATTGCCAGAAAATATCAAAAATATAATCGACAAGCTTTTGCCAGAAAAGAAACCAGTTTACCAGATTGATCTGACTGATAATGATGTAGTTGATATATTAATTATTCTTGGTTCATAATGGAATCGGAAAGGAGGCTTAATGACTAAAAACCAAAAAGGATTTACTTTAATTGAGCTTTTGGTGGTTATCTCTATCGTTGCTCTGCTGTCAGTAACTGTCTTTGTTGCTCTAGATCCAGTTAAGAGATTTGCGGATGCCCGTAACTCTCGTCGCTGGTCAGATGTAAACAATATGATTACTGCTATTCATGAGTATATTGTAGACAACAAAGGTGATTTACCGACTGGTTTGACTACTGGTATGAGTGCTACCCAACTTGGAACTTGTGTGTCAGGTGGTTCTACTCTTTGTTCTGGTGCAGCAGCAGCTTGTGTCAATATTGCTACACCACTCAATAAATACCTAAAGTCGTTGCCATTTGATGCTAAAACCGGCTCAGCGGCAACCACAGCTTACAAAGTTGATGTCGATGCTAATAACATCGTTACTATCACTGCTTGTAGTGCTGAAAATGGCGAAACTATCTCAGTTTCTCGCTAAACGATTTAGAAATACAAAAAAACTCGGAAGCTTAATCACTTCCGAGTTTTTGTTTTTATAATTAGAGTTGATGTAGATCTGTTAGCCAAGCTTGGCAGAATTGGCTGGAATTTAGTTTGCCAAGATCGAATAAGGTCAGATTCTTAGGGTTAATAAATTGCCCTAGTTTCTCATTTTGGCAAAGTTGGTCATTATAAATACGAAAAATTTCACCACTGTCATTGATGGCGGGGATAGAAATTACATCATTATAAATTTGTTCATTACCCCTGTCCGCTAAGCCATAGCCTCCAGCACAAAGATTGAAACGATTTTCGTATAAAATGATTTTGTCGTCTTCAACATCTTTAGAATTGATGCAGCTGGCCTTAAATTTAACATCATTTAATTGCCAAGTTTGTTCGTTGACTGCTTGAGCAATTTTTTGAGAATTAGTTTTGGTAAATTGATTGGTTTGTAATAAGTAAGTTGCAAAGAAATAGAAAAGATCAGTTCCTTCTGCAACGACCACCACTGGTTTTTTAATTTTTTGTTCTTGATTTAGATTGATATATCTAGCCAAACTGCGTTCTACAAATCTAGCAGTATCTGCACTGTAAACAGGATATTGAACAAAATAATGAAAAGTAAAATTAAAAATACTAATCAAATAAATAATCAACAAACCAGTAAAAATATATTTGTATTGGCTAACAAAGTGCATGCCAGCCCCAACCAAAACTGCCAGTAGGACATAAACCATAAAGGCTCGCAGCTCATACCATTCGCTCATGGTATTAATGACAACTGGGAAAGTAAGAGAAGCAATCAAGAACAAAAACACTACGGCACTGTTGATTTTTTTCTTGTCCGCTAGCAAATAGCGCATTCCAAGCAAGATTAGCAAGGCATCTGCCATGTAAAACAAGCCATGTCTCCAAGCAGCAAAACCATTAACTGAAGCATCTAAGGCAAAAAACATTCTTTGTGGATTAAAAGTATTGAAGAAACGATTGAAAATAAAATTAAACATTACCGTAAATTTATTAATCTCGAATTTATTTAAGGCAGAATCGAAACTCAAACGGCGCAAAATATTGACCTCATTAGAAAGATAAGAAGTATTATTCCAAATGGTTGAAGCCAAACGATTGCCAGTATTTTGGTGAGGCAACATAAATAAGCCATAAATAAGTACCAAACTGAAGCCAAATATGGCTACCAACCATTGTGCTAAGGAAATATCTTTGACTATTTTTTTAAAATTGAACTTTTCTTTTTTTGAAAAATAAGAAATTAAGATGAGGCTAATGATCCAAGGCAGTAGTAATAATTTGAAACCTTGATATTGAAAAAAACCAATTACAAAGAATGGCGCACTCAATAATTGCCACCATTTTTTGCCATTAAGTAAAATTGCTCCACCAAGTAAATAGAAAAAAGTCGAGTAAATTGCATCATAAGCTAGACGGCTGAATTGCCATAAAAAAGGATTAAAAGCACTAGCAAAAATTACAAAAAATACCAATCGTTTATTTTTCCACCACGCCCAAACAATTGCTCCAAGTAAAAAAGGAATTAGACTGCCCATGATGGCAGAAGGCAAATGAGCTGCTAATAAAGGATTGCTCGTTAGCCAAAAAGCTGGAGCCATAATACTGGCTGGCCACTCAGCATACATAGGATCAACTGGTTCCAGAGGAAACCAGCCAAGTTTTTGGTTAACTGTTTTGCCTTGTACAGCCAAAGATTTAGCTTGAATAGCGTAAACAGTTTCATCATGAGTGAGGGTAGTGGGAATTTGGTTAAGTTTGTAAAAACGAGTTAGTAAAGAAATGAGAAAAAGACCAATTAAGAGGAAAATAAAATGAGTATTAAAATAAGCGCTAAGTTTTTTTAACATACACTTATTAGAATATCATTAAATATAAGAAAAGGCCTTCTGAGAGTGTCGCGGAAACTCAGAAGGCCTAGGGTTTATCACAACAATTTAGAACACTTGCTTACGGTTATGGGATGACGTAAATCGATCCCCGGACGATATCCTCAAACTTCGAGGAATAATCCGCTTGCAGATCGCCTCCGCCACAAGCCGCCAAAAGAAGCGACGCCATGACGAGGACAAATAATACTTTTTTCATGTTTCTCCAAAAGGTTGCGACACCAATCTATTTTCTTGAGATAAGAACGCAGATTGGCACCGCAATCAAATGGAATCAAGCAAGTGTTAAGGTGATGATCCCTTGACAACACGGATTCATTCTGCTATTCTAGGCTAAGAATGCAAAAACTTAGCCTTAAAACCTTTCTGCGAAAATATCCTCATAATGAAGCCTGTTTGGAAGAGATAAAGCGTTTTGTTTTCCCTGATGGTATTCATTGCCCTAAATGTCAAAAAATCACCAATTTCTATAAACTCGACGGTCGCATGGCATATTCGTGTGGTGTTTGCCGTACGCAAGTATATCCTCTCAAAGGTACGATATTTGAAAAAAGCACGACCGATCTTCGTACCTGGTTTTACGTTATGTGGGTTATGAGTAAAACAAGAAGTGGAATAAGTGCCAGACAAATACAACGAGAGGTTGGAGTCACGTATAAATGTGCCTTCCGCATGTGTCATCAGATTAGAAAACTCATGGCTGATGACGGAGAACCAATGGACGGAATAAACGAGAGTGATGAAACTTATATTGGTGGAAAGGGAAAGAATAAACGCTATGTGCCAGACTATAACGAAAAACCAAAAGAAGTCGTCATGGGCATTCTCCAACGCGGTGGCAAAATTCACCTACGGCATATCCCCAATACTGGTAAGTGGACGATACTAAAGCAAATAAAAGAAAACCTTTCAACAGATGCCTCAATCTATACTGATCAACTAGGAGCTTATCAACAACTTAACAGGTATGGTTATAATCACTCATTCGTGAACCACAAAGAAACATACGTCATTAAAGGAACTGATATTCACACCAATTCCATTGAAGGATTTTGGAGTATTTTCAAACGAGGAGTAACTGGCGTTTACACTCATATTTCTCCCAAATATCTCCAACACTATGCTGATGAATATGGGTTCCGGTATGGCAATAGAAAAGCTGATGATATGTTCACCGAAATGCTTAGGCAGATTGCTTTGAAGAAGGCTTTGCAGGTCTCACCGCTTTCTTGAGTAGCTTCACAAAATCTTTCTTATTTATTGTTTGATTTTCTTTCAAGCGTTTTTGTACTAGTGCGTTTTTCTCCAACTTCTTTTTACTCATATTCTGAGTATACCAGACTAAGAGTATTGGTAAATTTTGGCCAGAGTAAACAACCATGCTATACTCCAAAAATAGTGTAAGCGTGTTTACACTAAAAACGCCATATTTTAAGGCTAAATAACAAATATTCCTGTCCTTATTATTCTTTATAAATAAAGAGGTGTATGAAACTAAAACCCCGACAGGAAGAAATACTTATCTATCTCTATCGCTTTCGTTTCCTTAATCGTACTCAAATTCAAAAACTCCTGTGTCACAAACACTTCAACCGCATTATTGTCTGGCTCAACCAATTAAACACTTATGGATATATTCGGAAATACTACAATCCCAAAACAGTGACTATTGCTGCAATATATTCCTTAGATTCAATGGGAAGAAAGTACTTGTTAGAGAAATCAAAGGAAGAAGGAAGTCGGATACAGCCAGAATTACTCAATCGTATTTGGAGAGAACATACCTTATCTGAGCAATTTCGTATTCACTGTCTATTTCTTGCTGATATCTATCTATCGCTATCGGATTTGGTTACACAAAATAAAGCAGTTTTGTATTTTTTTACCAAAACAGACTTACATGGTCATGATTATTTACCCGATCCACGCCCAGATGCGTATTTTGCAATTAAGGAAGCGAAAAGGAAAACGAAACGTTATTTTCTAGATATCTTCGACCCGCTGCCACCTCGTATGATTCTACGGCGACGGGTTAAGCAGTACGTAGACTATTTTGACGAAAATGACTGGCAGGAAGCGACTAATCATCCATTTCCCCAAATTATCCTAATTTCCCCAGATGAACGGACTAAGCGATATTTAAATAGATACATCAAGACTAAGATGGAATACACCTCAGACATTGAGTTTTATCTTTCGACTTGGGAACCAATACGGACAAAAGGAATGAAGAAAGAGGTGTTTGAGAAAGTTGAGGAATCTGAATGATGGGCTACTTAGTGTCGTTCAAATTTAAAAAATGATATATCTATTATTGAAATAATATTTAGTGTTATACTTTTGTTAAGGAATAATTATGGAGAATACGACAACTAATATTACTAATCCAATCAATACATCTCCCCAACCCGCATCATCAAATCAGATGCAAGAACAACCCGCTCTACAACAAAGAAATACATGGAAAATAGTTGCATTATTACTTTCCGTTCTTCTCGTTGGAATGAGTGGTTACATTATATATCTGTTAAACACCTCAAATATGAGAGTATCAAATCAGCAACAAATCCAAGAAACATCTGTATCCCCGACTCCAACTACTGTAGCTGATCCTATGGTCAATTGGACAACTTACGAAAACAATACCTATAACTTCTCAATCAAATACCCTGCTTCTTGGAAAACCTGGTCTCAGGGTAGCATTAAGGATGCCTGGCAAGAAATAAGTAGTCCAGACCTTGCTCTAAAAGGTAGCCAAGAACCCAAAATTGGCATGAGTATAAGCATAAGAGTCTTTGACGTAGGCCATCCAGCTGAAATAAATGACATTGTCCATACTCTTGGCGGAGCTGGGGTCACCGGTAATTACCAAGTGAGCAAGATACAAGAGGATCAAAATGCAAAAGTGCAAGGAAAAAGTGCAATTATAGGAGAGTATCTTGGTACTGACCCTGCTTATGCATGGCATTTCTGGTCACAGGCAGTTGCAAAAGACAACAACATAATCCTGATAACGATTACTGATTTTAAAGAGGACAAATCATTAGACTCCTCTACGCTTGCGCCACAAATTCTCTCCACATTCAAATTGGCTACTTTAGACAATACAGCTAATTGGCAAATCTATCCTCCGACCACAACAATCGGACTTAAATATACTTTTAAATATCCTCCTAATATTACTTTGCAAGAAGCACAAGATTTAGCTTATTTTATGAATGGAAACGCTACTCTATATCATCGTTTCTTAGGGAAACAAACTGATTTAGAAATAGCTTTAGATAATTTTAAACCATGGGGAACAAACGAACAGGTAATATTCTCTAATAATAAAGAGTCGGTTAATTTTGGTGAGTTTAATGGTTACAGGCTACTTTCAGCCGATGGCAATAATACATTTTTGTTTTTAAAATCAATCAAATTAAATGGCATTTTAGTATTTCACTACCCAACTGTCGAATTCAAATCAAAAACCTTACTAGAGCAAATAATTCCAACAATTAGAGTAATCGAATAAATATTTCAGCTTCTAGTATCTTCCATTATAGGTGATCGCTTTAATTCTTGAATTTTTTTAGGTAGATGATAGGTTCCAATCGATTATTGATTCCCGTGTCTTGAAGGGAGCACCACCAGTGTTAAAGAGCTGTAATCGGCTGTTTCCATACAGAAAGACAGCTTAAGTCTTACGTTCGAAAACACCGAAATTATAGCAGAAAATAGTCCATTTGTCAAAAATTATAGGACTATTTTAAAATATAAACAATCTAGAAATAAAGTTATTTTTTAAAAAAAGTAAACATACCGCACCGGCAATTTGCTTCGTTGTTGGGCGCCTGCGTGAAGCAGGCGCCCAACATTTCTTCAATTCTTATCCTCCTTTGGTTTGTTCGCGCCATTCATCAAACAGGTTCATTTCGCCCTGTTCGTTGATCGTCTCGGTGCCGATCTTATCGGTGCCGTAGAAGAACATGATCTCGCCAGCTACATCCTGAACGCAGAGATTATCTCCCTGGCCATAAGAGCAGGTCCAGTTGCCATCGCCTTCATAAGTGAAGGTGACGCTGACTTCGCCATTGGTGACGGTTTTCACGTCGCCTTTGCTGAAATTCAGGACATCGCCATTGGCTTTGGGGGTTGGGGCGCAAGCCGCCAAAACGAGGATAATGGTGAATGCCACAAGGATGGCAATCACAGTAGAACGGTTTGGGTTTCTCATTGGAAACACCTCCTAAAGTTTTGAGCAAATTTATTCAATTCACTCTTTTTTGCATCACGATTATATTTTCATGAGGCAGAGAAGAGTGAATTTTGGTGCGGTATGTGAAAGATCAGCTATCATTCTTATCTTGGAAACGTCTTGTTTCCGACAAAAATAATAACCTATAACATTATATCATGGGATATTACTTAGCGCAACTGCTGACTACAGTATTTACCAAAATGCCAAAACTAACAGCTACATTGAGTGATTCTACTTGGCCATATTTAGGGATACTCAAAGAGCGGTCAGCCAAAGCATCAATTTCTGAAGAAGTGCCAAGTGATTCATTGCCAAAAACAAGAGCGGTTTTGTATTCAAAGGTCATTTTTTCTTGTTTTTGACTGGCAAGTTCTGGTCTGGTGACGATAATTTCAAAACCATTTTTCTTGAGTTCTAACAGGTCTTTTCTAGGATCATCGCTTATTACCAAAGGTAAATGAAAAATTGAGCCCATGCTAGAACGGACGACTTTGGCTTGATAAGGATCGGCGCCACCAAGCAATAAAATTCCATCCAGATCAAACCAATCAGCAGTGCGAATCATCGTGCCAAGATTGCCTGGATCGCGAATATCTTCAAGCACGGCAATGATTTTACTTTTTTTGAGAAGCTCAAGATCATTTTTTGGCATTTTGACAACTACTGCTATGCCAGATGGGGTAACTGTGTCGGTGATGCGGGCAAAATCTCGTTCATCAATCGTCATCACCTCTTCTTTGTCCCAAAACTTTTCATTCTGGTTGGCAAATTGTCGCGTCATAACTAGTTGTACGACTTCTTTTCCGGATTTTAGGGCATCAAGTACGCCTTTTTTACCTTCCACAACAAAACAACCATATTCTTGGCGATATTTTTTTTGATTGAGTTTGCTGAGAATTTTAAGACCAAACATATTTTTTTTGATTTTATCTTATTTTTTCTTTTTTTGGGCTATGTATACACCAATAACAACGATGATTAAGGAAATTACTTGTAGTGGAGTTACTAGTTCTTTGAGCAAGAAATAGCCAAGTGGCATGTAAATGACTGGCTGCAGGTAATTGAATAAACTTGCTTCAGAAGCCTCAATTTCATTTTGACCCTTAATGTAAGCAGTTAAGCCAATAATTGAGCCAAAAATTGCTGCATAGAAGATTACTCCCCAAACTAGAATAGAGCTTAAATCAGTTTGTATACTCTGCGATAACTTGTCAAAGCTGAAATTTGCTTCGACTAGCGACAATAATCCAAAAGTAACCAAACCAACAAAAAAACTTACGCTACTGACGAAAAGCTTTGGTAGTTTTCGGTAATGTTTCTTGGCTAGAATTAGATAGATGGCGGTTAGAATATTGTGGCCAATGACGAGTAAATTGCCCACCATCGAACCAGAAAAATGATCACTCCCGACCAAGAGTGGTTCTAAGGCAATTAAACTGGTGCCGATCAAGGCAAGTAACAAACCAAGCCATTCGTTTTTTTCTTGCTTTTCTTTGAGAAAAATAATTCCACCGAAAATCACAAACAGCGGCAAACTAGTGGTAATAAGATTGGTTTCTAGAGCACTGGTTTGGTGCAGGCCAATGTATAAACAGGCTAAAGCCATGGAAGTCTCAATTAATTCCAAAAGAATAATAGCTTTGATGGCTTGCCATTTGTGTTTGATTCTTTTTAGATAATAGACAATGATGGGGATAGATAATAAGCCTGCCAAGGTAAAACGATAAAATAAATAACGAAAAGGAGTGATTTCTGAACCATTGAAGCCAAATTTAACGATTGGTAAGAAAGCCCCCCAAGTAATGGTGGTTATGATCAAGAAAAAGTAAGCCTGAAAACGTTTGCGCATTAATTCCTTATATATTAGAATAGCACGAATCATGACAAAAAATCTAAATAAGCTTATTACTTTTATTCTTTTTATTATTGTCGTTGGCGCGCTTCTTTTCCGTCAAAAAAATCTTCAAAATGAAGTTATTAATTCGGTTAATCAAAAGCAACTTAATGAGATTTCCATTTCCACTCCTTCTGCTCAATTAGAATTCAACGCAGGTGTAGGAGAGCAGAAGCAAGCTTATGAATTTGTGGCCACTATGTCTGGCCAGAATGCTTTGGAATTGGTGCAAAGTCAAGTGAAATTAGATCTTAAAAAGTATGATTTTGGCACAATGATTGAGGGAGTAAATGGCTTAAAAGCAGATAGTAAGCATTACTGGGCTTTGTATCAGGCTGGTGATTATGCTAAAACTGGTATTACTGAGCTTAAATTGACCAAAAATGAAAAGATTGAACTCAAGTATGAAGAAATTAAACTCTAAATATCGCAATTCAGCAGTTGGAGCTTTTTTGGCTTATGTTTCCCGCTTCAATCTTCTTCCAGCCAATATATCTCCACTTGGTGCTTATGGTTTTTTTGGTGGCAATGTTTTGTTTTATTTTTTATCAATCATCGCCTTTGATTGGCTTAAGGGTGGTTTCTATCAAGGTTTCATTTGGACTTATTTAGGTTTTGCTGCCTATCCACTTTTTGCTTTTTTATCTCGCAAATCCACTAAAAGGCAGGTTTTTTTCTTACCTTTAGCTTCCTTTACTTTTTTTATTTTGTCTAATTTTGGAGTTTTTTGGCCATGGTATGAACACACCTGGCAAGGTTTGTTGACTTGTTACGCTTTGGCTTTGCCTTTTTATACCCGTACTTTGCTAAGTGATCTTGGCTTTGGTTATGGTTTTCTCTTGCTAAAAAAACTCAAAAATCTTGCTTTTTCGCACTCTTCAAGATATAATGTCCTATAACATTTTTTATGTTCAAGAAAAGAGTGGGACAAAAGCTTTATCAAAAAGCTCCCAACGAAGTTCTAGTTGCAGAAGCAAAACGCCTGAAAAGATTGGCTTTGCTTTCTTTTGCCTGTGCTATTCTTTTTTTAGTTGCTAGTAATCCATTTTTTGCGGTTGCTGGCTTAAAGAATGTTCTTTTAGCTATTCCAGAATTTATCAAAGTTCTTCCCGGTGAATCAGAAAAAACCACTTTTGCTTTTTTTGATTGGACAGAGGAACAGCTTAATAATTCTTGGCCAATTTTTGCCAAAGAAAATACTTTAGCTGACAAAGAAGCGGGGCAGAGCGCTGTTGCTCCAACCAATTCTGATGTTGATTATGAAAAGATACCTTTTTTTATTGAAATTCCTAGACTTAAGGTTTATGAAAAAGTGCATGCCAATGTCAATCCTAATGACGCCAAAGAATATAAAACAGCTTTAGAGGAAGGTGTGGCTCATGCTTTTGGTTCAGCTTTTCCTGGTCAAAACAAAATGATCTATATTTTTGGTCATTCGACTGATGGAGCTTGGAACGTGGAAGCTTTTAATGCTGTTTTCTATCAAATCAAAGAATTGCAAGTTGGTGATCAAATCATTTTGCATTTCGGCGAACAAAAATTCCTCTATGAAGTTCAAGCTCAGAATATTGTTTCTAGTGAAGAAGTAGACTTTGTAAATAATCTCAAAGACCAACCAATTTTGCTTTTGCAAACCTGTTGGCCTCCTGGCACTTCCTGGCAAAGACTCTTTGTTACTGCCGTGCCAGTTACTCCCTAAAATAGTAGATACTATCCTATAGTATTGACAAATTGATATATTATGATACAATATGCTTCTTGTTTGAAATATTTTGAGTGGTCAAAGCGACGACTCATATAAAATTTTTCAAACATTTTTAAACGCACGTTAACATGGGAAATATAGTCTAGCTAGTTCATTGATAGCTCCGACTTGTGGTGGATCATCCACCCCAGATCGGAGCTATTGTTTCTCCTTTCGGGGAGTAAATGAACATGCTTACACTAGTAATTAGGAGAAGTACGATGAAAACTGCAGATTTGGAACTCTATCTTGATACCCTGTTGACCGGTGTCGAAACCGGCAATATGGAGGCGCTCCTGGAAAAAGTCCAGGCAGTCACCGCCAATGAGCACCCCAGTGATCATGAGTATGTTGAGAACCCCGACCTGCCGGGCACTTGCTTGCATTGCGGATGGATTGAGGCTGACACCCAATCCTCATGCGGATGCCCCAAGAACCTGCGCCAGCCCTCCGAAAGTCACTTTCCCATGTTAACGGCTTTCTTTAATTTATTATAAATTTATCCTATAACATTGACATTTTCTAATTATAAATATATAATAAGCACTCATGAAAACTAATATGAAAAAAATCGCTTCTTATTTTTTGATCATTACTGGTCTATTTTTGTTTTTTACCAATTTGGTTGATGCCAAAGAATGTACTACTGTTTACGGTGGTGGCGAAGTTTGCGAAACTGGCGAATTGAGTTTGGACAAAAAAGTTTTTAATCCTAAAGCCAATGAATATTGGGATAATATTGATAGCAAAGACTATACTTTTGCTCCCAATGAGGAAGTAAAATTTAGCCTTCGTATCAAGAATATTTCTAATATTAAGGTCGATAGTGCTCGCATTAATGATGATTTTGATCGTCTTGATGATTATATGGTTTTTGTCGGTAGTGACAAAGGTGACTATCGTGCTGAGGTAACTGACCACAAAGTCAAATTTGAATTTGGTGGTCTTGAACCTGGTGCCGAAGCTACTGTTTATTTTGTAGCTCGCTTCAAGCTTGAAAATCAATTGCCAGTTGGTACTACTTGTATTACCAATGCCGCTCACGCTTATTCTCATATTGATGCTGCCAGCGATAGTGATTTTGCTACCTTTTGTGTCAAAGCTAATAATGGCAAAATTGTTACCACCAAAACTCCAGACACTGGTTTTGCTTTAAGTAACATTTTAGTGATTGAGGCTTTAGCTTTTGCTGGTCTCGGTTCTATTGCTTGGATCAAAGCTAAATCTTTGACCAAATAATTTTATTATTTATTGAATCTTTAACCCCGTCTCACAAGGACGGGGTTTTTGTTTGTTTTAAGAGTATTTACTTGAAGTGAATCTTGTGGTTTTTAGTCCTATAATCTTGACAAAAGAGACTATAAGTGCTATAATTTGACCTAGTTTAAAAATTAAAATCTTTTATGCAGTTCTCTGGTAGAGAACAGGCTTTGGAATTTTTTGCTTTTTCCATTTTTGGATTGCAGCCTCTGAAGCCTTTTCTCTGCTCGAGAGAGCAGAATGGTATCTCTATGAGATATTGTCTCCAAGCGATAGCCGCTTGGTAGATGGTAATTAATCTCAAATGGGATGCAATTTAACAATTTGGAAGAGTATCGGCATTAAGTCCAGCTTTTTTGTCTGTCACTTTTTTGGTAGATAAAAAAGCTGGTCTTTAGTGCCGAAAGCGGCAAAAGACGAGTAATCTTAATCGCATGAAAGGAGAAAACTACCATGCGTAAATTCTTGTTCTTCGTAAGTCTGTTCGCCGTGATGAGCTTCGTGCTCGTCGCCTGTGGAGGCAATCAGCCGTCCACCTCTCCGCTCAGTGCCGAGGATCTGGTGGCAACGCTAACCGCGTATCCCACCAATACCTCTGTGCCCACCAGCACTCCGCTTCCTCCTACCAACACTCCGTTACCCACAGCGACATCTGTGCGCGATACCGGCATGCAGCTCAATACTGCGGCTGACATTCGCGTCCTTTTCGTCAAAGTGAACGGCTGGGTGAGCGGTGGCGAGGGTCAGTGGGTGGCTGGCGCTCAAGGCTCTTTGCGCAATGACCTTATCTTGAAGGACCTGCCCGAAGGGGCAACCTTTGAGTTTGAGTGTGTGCAATACCACACTCTTGGCGGCACCGTTGTCGTCAAAAAGGTCTGCCAGGGCGCAACCATCAGTTACAGCGAGATTATTCCCGCTGGATCAGTCGGCACGATGTGGCTCGATTGGTCGATTGCCCGCGAGGGTGATCAGCTGAAAGAGGGCTTTATCAATAAGCCCTGCGTCTGCCAATCTGGCGATTGCCGCAAACCGTAGTAATACGGCGCGCTGAGCTCTTCCTAATTGTTGTCCAGCCCGGTCGAAGACCTGGCTGGCAACCCAAAGCTTTTGATTTTTAAATTATCTTCGAAATCTTTGAGTTGCCAAATTTCAAAAGAAATATGCAGAAAAATAACCTAAAAACTTTGCTAAAAAGTTTTAATAAGGCTAATACTATCTTAGTTATTTCCAAATACCCTTATCAAAATGTGGGAGAATCTTTTCATGGCGTCGCTGTTTACACTAGAGATACTATTGAATTAATTGTCAAAAAAACTAAACAAAAATTTGTGGTTTTGGTGGAAAAAAAATATGGTCGTGAGATGGAATTAAGAGCCAATGGTTCTGTTCTAATCTTGCCAGTTTTTGGCGATAATCCTGTTTCAGTTTTTGGTGAATTGTTAACTGCACTTAAGAATTTTAATCGTGTCAAAAACATTCAATTACATTCTGAATTTTATAACTCTGGTAATTTGATGCAGATGTCTTTGCTTTTGCCTTTTTTGTATCTTTTGCGCTTGCAGGGCAAAATTGTGAGTTTTGTGGCGCATAATGTGGTTCATGATTTTTCTTTTTTGACTAATCATTTGGGCAAAGAAGAAAATGATTGGCGTTTTAATTTGTTATCGAAGATTATTCCATGGTATTACCGCTTTTTATCTTTTGGGGTAGAGCAATTTATTACTTTGGATGAGAGTATTAGGGAGCGTTTGAGTTCTTATTTGTGGCAAAAAAATAAGGTCAAAAATACTTCTATTTGGTTAAAAAATAAATCAATTTCACATCAAGAAAAAGTAATCGCTCGTCGTCGTTTGGCTTTGAGTAAAGGTGATTTAGTTCTGTCAATTTTTGGTTTTATGAGTCGTTATAAGGGTGTCGATTTGGTTTTGCGTCATTTTTTACGCTTCAAAAAAGAGTTTCCAAATAGTCGTTTCAAATTATTGCTGGCTGGTGGAATGGCTCCTTCTCAAAGCAATCAAGCTCATTATCAGGATTTCTATCGTGGTCTAGAAAAACTTGCTGCTAAGCATAGCGACATTACTTTGACTGGTTTTATTCCTGCTAAGGAACTTAAAATTTATATGGCTTTAACCGATGTGGTTTTGTTGCCTTATCGTGGTATTTTGGGGGCTTCAGCTTCTTGGGCTACTGTTTTGAGCTATGGAAAAGCCTGTTTTTTTTCCAAAGCGCTACAACCATACTTTATGGCTAGCGATGTGCAAGATGCTCTACAAAAAGCTCATACCAAAATGGATGAATTGATTTTCTCTGAAGATTATCAAGCTTTTAGAAAATTGCTTCTGTCTTTAGAAGATGCTGATGCTTTACTGAATAGGGCAACTGCTTTTTCTAAGTTTTTACGTTCTATGCGTGATGAAAAAGTTTGTGTTTTCCGTGACTTTCCTCCTTTATATTTTCCACGCTCTAATGCTAAGAATCTTCAAGCTTGTTATAATGATCTAAGTGATGAAGAAGTTGCTGCCTAAATTTATTTTCCCTTTGCTTCTTTTTTTTCTTGTTTTATTTTTGTTTTTAGCTAATTTTTCTAAAGGCACTTATTTGAGTGGTTGGGACAATTTACATCCAGAATTCAATCCTTTAATGAATTTAAAAAGAGCCTGGGAAGCTGCTTGGCAAGAGTACCAAGGCTTGGGTTTATTGGCGGGAATGGCTCATGGAGCAGATTTGTTTCGTCAATTGATTTTTTTGCCAATGGCGTTGTTGCTACCAGCTAATTTATTTAGATATGTCTGGCATTTTTTGATGATTCTTACGGGGGTTTTGAGTAGTTTTTATTTGTTTAAGTTTTTTTTACAAAAGACTAAACAGACTGATTTATTGGCTTTTTTAGGCGCTAGTTTTTATTTGCTAAATTTTGGAACAGTGCAAAATTTTTATGTTACTTTTGAGCCATTTGCGGCTTTTTATGCTTTTTTGCCCTTGTTGTTATTATTGTTGATTAGGGTCTTATTGCAGTCGACAATTAAAAAAAATGATTTATTTTTGTTTTTATTGGTTTCTGTTTTGGCAAGTTGTTTTGCTTACGTGCAGACTATTTTTGTGGTTTATTTTGCTTTAGTTGGTTTATTATTTTTGGTTTATTGTCTCCAGAACCCTCTAAAGTGGAAAAGGGTTTTATCTTTAATTTCCTTAATTTTGCTAGTTAATTCTTTTTGGTTGTTTAATGTTTTTCACTTTACAGTTACTAGCTCAGATTTATTGGCTGATAGTAAAGGTAAAGCTATGTCCAATGATGTCCTAAGACTAAAAAATCAGGCTTTTGGAGATTTTTCTCATTTGGCTAAGTTGCAGGGTTTTTGGTTGGGACAAACCGATTTTGATCAATCTGGGAATACTGTTTATCTTTTTGATGCTTGGAAAACTCATTTTAGTCAGCCGCTAGTAACCTTTATTGCTTTTGTTTTTTTTGTTTTACTATTGCTTGGTTTATGGCATATTTTTGCCAAAAAAACTGTTGGTCGATATTATCTTTTGAGTGCTTTTTTGTTATCTACCTGGATGATGGCTTTAGAGGTTTTTCCTTTTAGTTTATTAACTCATGTGGTGAGTAGTTTTTTACCCTTATTTGATGAGATGTTCCGCATCAATTTTACGAAATGGATTGTTCCTTTTAGTTTACTCTATAGTTTGCTTGTTACTTTTGGTTTGGCTGGTTTTTTTGCTTTATTCAAAAAAAACTTTTTTAACTATTTATTAGCTCTGATATTTTTTGTTGCTTTGCTTTTTTATTCCACTCCTTCTTTTCAGGGTCATTTTTTCTACGAGCGCTTACGAGTAAAGATACCTGAAGCTTATTTGGATCTTTTTTCTTACTTTAAAACTATTCCAAAGAGTAATCGTATTGCTAATTTTCCTCAACATACTTTTTATGGTTGGCAGTGGAATGATTGGGGTTACCGCGGCTCAGGTTTTTTGTGGTATGGAATAGAACAGCCTATTTTAGATAGAGCTTTTGATGTTTGGAGCGAAATTGATGAGCGTTATTATTGGCAGTTGCAAATGGCTTTAGACAAAAAAGACGTGAAAATGATAGAACAAGTTTTGGAAGAATATGATGTTGATTATTTATTATTAGACGAGTCTTTGGTAAATCGCAATACGGTTAAGCCATTCAACTATAGCGCGATTGAAAGTTTATTGGCAAGTTCTAGCAGGCTAAAATTGGTTAAAAACTTTGATTTCATTAAGTTATATGTTTTTGATGATAAAGAAAATAAACGTGAAAATGATTTTGTTAGTCTTTATGATTCTTTGCCGGTTATTAATAATAGTTATAAACAGAGCTGGTCTGACCAGGCTTATTATAATTTTCACGATTATTTATTTACTTCTAATAATTCCGCAAAAGAAGCAAAAATTATTTATCCTTTTGCTTCTTTGTTTGCCAATCACGCTCAAAAAGACCTTGAATTTAAAATTACTGAAGATGAAAACTTTTTTTATTTCAGTTCGTTAAATTTAAAAGATATTAATTTGGAAAATTACATCTTGCAGATAAAGAGCCCGTTGCAAACAGAATCTACTCTGCCATTTAGTTTAAATTGGACAACTGAAAAGAATCAACTAAAATTAACATTTCGTTTACTTTTGCCAGAAATTTATGCAGCTAAAGAGAGATATTATTTTGATTTTACTAAAGAAATTATTTTAAATAGTAAGACTTGTCAGCAAAGCAAAGATTGTGTTTTGCTTTTGAATAATCAGCAAATTTCTCAATTTTCCATAAATGGCCAAGCGAATATTTTTCTTAATACAAAACTGCTTAATACTATTGCTCTTGGAACTGAAAATAAGGCTGGTTATTTTGATTATGTGCTTTTTAATTTATCTGATTATGAACTTGAACCAAAACAGGTGAAAGCTAGTAATATTGAAGAAACAATTGTAAAAATTCCTAAATTATCGATTTATGCTAATTTGTTGAAAACTGATCTTAATAAAGATGAGGCCATTAATTGTCGACCGATGGATTTTGGTAGTGTTTTTAAAGAAAGACGAATTGATGGAAATTTTTATCAGGCTACTGGAACAAGTGTCTGTGATCATTTTTATTTAGATCAATTAAAACATTATTCAAGTTATTTATTTAAGTTGGAAGCAAACAACCTTAGATCTATTCCATTTGTTTTTGCTATTCAGGCTGAAAGTTTGGGGCGCAGCCCTCTGGAAACATATCTTAGTGAAGGTATGAATTATCATATTTTGCCACCAATAGAAGATTTTAATCAAGGTTATACGCTTTATTTATCAACTGATTCTTATGGACGAGAAATTAATGATAACTTTTTAAAATCAGCTGAAGTTTTTGCCTGGCCTTATAATTTTTTAAGCAATTTATACTTTCAAGAAAAAGGCGAAGGTAATCTGCAATCAAGTCTCTCCACTTGTGATTATAAAGTCAAAAAAAAAGGCCTGTGGTTTTATGAGGTTAATGTTGTTGAGGGTTGTAGA
>CAIMNJ010000014.1 GCA_903842795.1 uncultured bacterium
AAAAATAATCAAAAAAATAATTGAAAAATAAAAATGGAGAAGAGTCAAAAAAAATTTTTTGACACATCTGGAAACAGGGAAGAGTGATATAGTTTGATATAGTCGTGAAAATTGTGGAAAACTCAAATATTATAGGACTATTATCTCTTGAAGTGATCTGGTTTGATATCAAAAACTTAGTTTTTGTGTTGCAAAAGTATGCAAAAATAATCTCTTTTGAGACATAAATGTGTTCAATAAAGCTTGATAATACAAGAAAAAACCCGAATAGGCCTTTCACAGGGAGGGGTCAGATAGCCTGAGGAAGGGTTTTTAGACTGCTTCCTTAAAGGGAATGAAAGTGTATTTCTTAAATTGCAGAATAAAAAACAATATAAAAAACATTTTTAAATCACTACTGCCCCGATGGTGGAGGGCTTTTGTTGGTGATTTGCTCTAATTAGTATGTGTCGCACAATATAACTTTTACGACATAAACAATAAATTGATCTGGAAGGTGTTGCAAAAACTTTTTATTATTGTTGTGTTTCTAATCTTGGCACTTATCTTTTTATGACTTATTTATCTCTTATTTTCTATGTCTAGCCTGCCTTGCGCTTGCACCTTCATAAGACTTTTTACTTGGTTTTGCTATTTTTAAATGATTTCTCTACTTTTCTTCCTCTGGTGTAGCCTGGTAAGTTTGTTTATTGGAGGAGGCTTTTTTTGGTGGCTATTCGATAAATAAATTGATGTATCAAGCTATTTATATCTGGTAGGCCGCTAGAAAGCCCAAAAACGGCTTTTTACTTGGCTAGCTTGCATTGGTAGCGTCCAAAACCTAGTTTTTGACTAGCAATTCCTATAATTTGCAATAAAATGTGTTTAAGAAATGCAAAAGAGCTTTTTGGTTGAACCCGCGTTCAAATACAAAAAAAGTTTTTTAAAAGCAATGGCTGAAGTTCAGAGCGATAGTCAAAACAATTCCTTTGATTCAACAGCTAGCGCAACAATGTTTGAAAAGAAACTAAATCTTCATGATTTAAATGATGATTCAGTGTTTAAGAGTTTCCTCAAAAAAATTAAAGCAAAAGCTAATTTGAAAAAGACTTTTTGGCTGATTAATAAGAAAGAATCTGGAGAAGAAACTTTTATTGGTCGAGTTAGGATTCGTCAGGCTTTAGATAAAGATGAAAAATTTATTTTAGGGCACATTGGTTATTTAATTAGGCCAAGCATGCGCGGTCTTGGTTATGGAAATTTAATTCTCAGATTGGCTCTTAAGAAAGCGAAAAAAATTGTTACCGATCTTAATATAAATCAAGACCAGGTTTTGCTTGCTTGCAAAGCTACCAACTTAGCTTCTAAGAAAATTATTTTGAATAATGGTGGTGTTTTAAGCAAAGAAATTGATCTGGGCAAATCTGGTAGGGAACTACTCTTTTGGATTAAGCTTTAAAAGCAAAGCTAGGAAATTTTAATGACTCTCTCCCCTTCTTTTTTTTGAGGGGATTTTTTTGTTGAATCAAGCTTTTTAAGAATCCTCTTTGTGAAAATATTATAAAAATGATTTGGAAGCGTAATGCGTAAATGTAGCAGGAAAAAGATTGATATAGCGAAGAAAAATGACAAAAAAGCCTTTTAGCAAACAAAAACCATGTCTGCTAAAGACTGATAATAAAAACAAAAGCTTTGCGCTAAGCTTAAAATTATTGTAGAGTAAATTGAGGGAAACTTGCAATGAGCAATAATACCAATCCTAATATCGCCTTAATCGACTTTTTAGAGTCTCTTGAAGTGGAAAAAAACTTAAGTCGATTAACTATTCGCAATTATGGCCATTATTTACGTCGCTTCAATGACTGGTTTAAGGATCAGGGCTATCATGATCTCAAAGAATTAGATCGTGAGATTTTGCGCAAGTATCGTATTTTCCTTGCTCGTTACTGCGACGAAATGTCAAGAACACTATCAAAAAAGACACAAAGCTATCACGTGATCGCGTTACGTTCGTGGTTCAAATGGTTGATTAAAAACGATCAAGAAGTGATGCATCCTGAAAAAATTGATTTACCTAAAGGTGAATCAACTCATATGCAATTTGTAAATGTGGATGAGATCGAACGTTTATTGTCGCAACCTATTTTATCAAGCAAAGAAGGTTTAAGAGACAAAGCTATTTTAGAGGTTCTCTTCTCTACTGGTTTGCGCGTGAGTGAATTAGTAGGACTCAATCGTGATCAAATCGATTTTACACGTCGGGAATTTGGTGTTATTGGTAAAGGTCGTCGCCCGCGTGTAGTTTTCTTGAGTGAGCGGGCGGCAGACTGGCTAATCCGCTACATGAACTCCAGGGAAGACAACTGGCGCCCAATTTTTATTAGATTATCAGGTAAAAAACCAGATTTATTGATGGATGGTGAAGAAATGCGTTTGACCACTCGTAGTGTGCAGCGACTGGTGGATAATTATGCCCGCAAAGCTAGACTAACTGTAAAACTTAGTCCTCATGGGATTAGACATAGCTTTGCTACTGATCTCTTGATCAATGGAGCTGGCTTGCGCGATGTTCAGGAGATGCTTGGTCACAAAAATATCGCCACTACCCAGATTTACACTCACGTAACACAGCCACAACTAAAAAAAGTCTATGATGAGACCCACTCTAAGATGTGAAGGTGGAAAATATAGCTCGCTTTTTTAATTGAGCAATGTTAAAATCCCTGTTGTCTAATTTAAAATCTAAAAAGGGCCGCTAGCTCATTTGGTAGAGCGCTTCTATGGCATAGAAGAGGTGAGGGGTTCGATCCCCCTGCGGTCCACCAGACAAAAAAGGCACGCAATTAAGCGTGCCTTTTTATTTCCATTATTCTAATTTTATTCTTCCTCATCTCCTTCATCATTAGTTAGGGCGACAGCAACTACTTGATCGTTATCACTCATTTTCATAAGGATGACGCCTTGAGTGGGTCTAGTGAGCATAGGAATGGAGCTTTTGCTGATGGACATCTTGATAGCTTTACCAGTTTTGGTACTAATAACGACTTCTTTATTGAGTTCGGAAACCATCTTGGCAGCAGCGACTTTGCCGGTGCGCTTGGTGATTTCAGAGACTTTGACGCCTAAACCAGAGCGTTTTTGAAGTGGATAGCTCTCCAGGACGGTACGCTTGCCCATACCATTTTCAGTGATGATGAGTAAACTATTCTCTGCTAAGACTTCTTTTTTGTCTTCAAAAACTTCTACGCCAATCACATAATCGGTTCCATGAAGTGTAATTCCTTTGACACCTTTAGTGTCTCTCTGAGAGGATTTAACTTCTTCTTCACTGAAGCGGATAGATTTGCCGTCGTGAGTAATCAACATGATGTGATCATGGCCAGTAGTGATTTTGCCCCAGACAAGTTCATCGCCATCGTTAAGAATGATGGCGACAATGCCGCTTTGGCGAATATTATTGAATAACTTAAGAGCAGTTTTCTTGACTAAACCATTCTTTGTAGCCAAGGTGACATACTTGTCTTTATCTGCTTCTTGATCAACAACTAAGATAGATAAAACTTTTTCTTCGGCCTTAAGGTTGAGGATATTAACAATGGCAGTGCCTTTAGCTTGGCGACTGGCATCTGGAATCTCGTAAGACTTCATTTCAAAAACTCGACCCTGATTGGTAAAAAGGAAGAGATTGTCGTGAGTGTTACAAGTGACAATACATTTGAGAACATCTTCAGCCTTCATATTGAGCCCTTTGCTGCCTTTACCACCTCTAGATTGAGAGCGGAAAGCATCTGGACTTAAGCGCTTGATGTAGCCACTTTCGGTCAAAGTAATGACGGTGGATTCTTCGGCAATTAAGTCTTCTTCGTTGAATTCGCCGATCTTACCTTTGATGACTTTGGTACGACGAGTATCGCCGTAAAGCTCAATCATTTCTTTGGTTTCAGTGGTGATTTTTTCAAGAATCTTGGCTGGATCATTAAGTAAATGAATTAAGACGCCAATAGTAGCTTGGATGGCAGCGTATTCTTCTTCAATTTTCTGTCTTTCCAGAGCAGCGAGGCGCTTGAGTTGCATTTCCAAAATCGCAGTGGCCTGAACGTCACTAAGACCAAATTTTTTCATCAAGGCATCATGAGCAGTTGGAGTGTCTTTGGATTTTTTGATGGTTTCGATCACATCATCCAAATTATTGAGGGCAATAATCAAACCTTCCAAGATGTGAGCGCGGTCACGAGCTTCCTTGAGTTCATTTTGACTACGGCGCACTACCACCAATTGACGATGAATAATATATTCACGCAAGACTTGGCGCAAAGTCATGAGCTGAGGGGTGCCTTCACTATTGAGGGCAACCATATTGAGAGAAAAACTACTCTGAAGTTCTGAATACTTAAAAAGCTTATTTAAAACTACATTTGGTCTGGCGTCTTTCTTTAATTCGACGGTGATTTCCATACCGTTGCGATCAGAGTCATCACGCAAATTACGGATACCCATAATTTTTTTGTCGCGCACTAGATCAGCAATTTTCATCAATAAACGAGCTTTATTGACCTGATATGGCAATTCGGTAATGGAAATAGAAAAGGAATCTTTCTTGCCTTCTTCAATACTAGCTTTGCCGCGAATAACGATGCGACCTCGACCGCTGCGATAGGCTTCGGAGATCTCTTTTTGATCGTAAATAATACCGGCCGTTGGGAAATCTGGACCTTTTATATGTTCCATCAATTCTTCATGGGTAACCTCACTCTCAAATTTGCCAGTTAGGTTGGCTGGTGGGGTTGCCAATATGGTATTGATGCATTCGGAATCAGAACTTAATTTCTCTTCACCAATTTCAATCTTGGTATTGCCGGTGGCTTTGCCCTTCTCAATCATGGCAACAATGGCATTGCAAACTTCAGTTAGATTATGAGGTGGAATTTTGGTAGCCATACCGACGGCGATACCTTCAGAGCCCATGAGCAAGAAATTTGGGATGCGAGTTGGTAGGACAGTTGGTTCTTTGGTGGAGCCATCAAAGTTGTCAACAAAATCCACTGTGCCTTTATTAATGTCAGCCAAAAGCTCTTGGGTGATCTTGGCACTACGAGCTTCAGTGTAACGCATAGCAGCAGGGCTATCTCCGTCAATGGAACCAAAGTTACCCTGACCATCGATTAGTGGGTAACGCATACTAAAATCTTGGGCTAGACGGACCAAGGCCATATAAACTGCACTATCACCGTGTGGATGATAACGACCGAGAACATCACCAACAATACGAGCAGATTTTTTGTAGGGAGTGTTGTAATGAATGCCAGATTTGAACATGGAATAAAGGATGCGGCGATGGACTGGCTTTAGGCCGTCGCGAACGTCAGGTAGTGCACGAGAAACAATGACACTCATTGCATAGTCGAGATAGGATTTCTCCATTTCATTGACAATCGAAGTGTGTTTGAGTTTGCCGTAATTACTGTCCTCAATAGTGCCAATTTTTGAAGCTAATGCTTCTAGATCGACGTCTTCAGTTTCTTCTGAAGTTTTTTCAATTTCTTCTGAGGTCTCTACTTCATCTTTAGCGTCTTCTAAAATTTCTTCGGTTTCATCTAAATCTTCGACACTGATGTTTGGAGTTTGTTTTTTGTTATCTTCTGACATATTGTTTAACTTTTCGATCTGTTATTTAATATTTTGATTTGATTAATATTTGTCTCCAATAATAGACTGATAATTCAATCTAAAATTTAATTATTTCTTTTTAGCAGACTATTCTCTACTCTGCTAAACAATTAATATGTCAAACTAACTCACAGCTCTCTCAATTGGTGGAGCGATTTCTTTTTTACGAGATAGACGTTCACCAATATCTAAGACTTGCTCAACTACAGTGCCGCCAAAAGCTTTGACAGCTACTGCCGCTGCCTCATCATTGAGAATGAGTAATTTAGTATTGACCTTGAGAATGTCAGTAATGGCAACAAAAATCATGTCAGCCCCAAGCTCGGTTTTGACGCGATCCATAGCAGTCAAAAGCTCTGCTTTTTTATCGGTAAGGACTTTGTCTTGTTCAACAGTTTCCAGCTGGTCAATCATAACTTTGTGGCCAGCAAAATCAAAAACTTTGTAGTCATTCTTAACAATTTCTTCAGGACTAAGTTTACTTACATCGGACTTAGCTTTGAAGATCTCCAAACTAAAGGCATCGATGTCGGTAATTTGAGCAATGGCGGCTAATTCGAGGGCCAATTCCTTGTCCTTTGGAGTACAAGTGACAGACTTGAATCCGACAGTGTCAGAAAGAATGGCGGCAAGCATCAGGCTGGCCAATTTAACTTCTGGAATAAAGCCAGCCTCTTTCATCATGAAAAAAATAATGCTGTTGGATGAGCCCCAAGTTTTGAAAGTTAGATTGATGGGTTGCTCGAAATTAAAATTGGCTTTGTGGTGATCAACAATTTCAATGATTTGGCCAGGATTAAGACCTTCCAAGCGCTGTGATTCTTCATTGTGATCAACTAAGATGACCTGATCATCACTAGTGAGATCGTTAGCAGTAATCATTTTTGGAGCGCTGAGGCCAAATTTATCCATAAGAAAGGTAGTCTCTGGATTGAGAGGGCCAGTAACGGCGGCTTCAAAACCATAAAGACTTGCTAGCGCCATAGCAGCAACAACGGAATCAGTATCTGGTTTGAGGTGGCCAATAACGTAAGTTTTCATTGTTTTTCCTTTCTTTAAATATCTAATTGAGCCATGGCAGCACGGCTTTGAATAAACTTTTTACGAGGAGCTACTTCATCGCCCATCAAAACTGAGAAAGCGTCGTCTGATTTGACGACATTATCGATGGTGATTTTCTTGAGAATGCGAGTTTTGGGGTCCATGGTGGTGGTCCAGAGTTGTTCTGGATTCATTTCACCCAAACCTTTATATCTTTGTACGCCAATCTTAGCATTGGGTTCTTTGGCAAGAATTGTAGAGACAAGTTTGTCTTTTTCTTCGTCACTATAAACATATTGTTCCTCTTTGCCTTGAGTGACCTTATAGAGAGGTGGCATAGCAACGTAGAGATAGCCAGCCTCGACTAGTTTGTGGAGATGACGGAAGAAAAAAGTCAAACCAAGAGTGGTGATGTGCTCGCCATCAACATCAGCATCATTCATCAGAATAATACGGTGATAGCGGAGCTTATCAATATTGAAACTCTCGCCTATTCCACAGCCAAGGGCGACAACGAGATTCTTAAGTTCTTCAGAGGCAACGATCTTGTCTAGGCGGGCGCGCTCGGTATTGAGGATCTTGCCACGAAGTGGAAAGATGGCCTGGAATTTACGGTCACGACCTTGTTTGGCGGAACCACCAGCTGAATCACCCTCAACAATATAGATTTCACTTTCGGCTGGCTGTCTGGATTGACAGTCAGCTAATTTACCTGGCAAAGAGACGCCTTCCAAAAGACCTTTGCGAATAACGGCGTCTTTGGCTGCGCGAGCCGCGAGGCGAGCGCGAGCGGAGATCATGATTTTATCAACGATGGTGCGGCCAACTTTGGGATTTTCTTCCAAGTAGGTGGTGAAAGCATCTTTGAAAACCTGATAAACAGCAGTTTGTGCTTCGGCGTTATTTAACTTCGCTTTGGTCTGAGATTCAAATTGTAGGTCGTTGGCTGGCATTTTGACAAAAACAACAGCAGTTAGACCTTCACGCAGATCGTCGGCTACGAAAGCTTCTTTTTCTTTAATTAAACTGTTCTTCTCAGCGTACTCACGCACTACTCTACCCAGGGCCAAACGGAAACCTTGGACGTGGGTACCTCCATCTGGGGTGTGAATAACGTTGACATAACTTTCGGTATGTTCGTTGTAGGTGTCGTTATATTGCAGAGCCAATTCGATACCAATGTTTTTGCCTGTATCTGGATCTTGCCAATCACTGGTTACATAAAAGACCTGATGTAATGATTTGCGAGACATATTGAGGTGCTCGACTAATGAGCGAATACCTCCTTCGAAATAAAAATGCTGCTCAATATCTTCTAAGCGATCAAAGAATTGAAAATAAATGCCTGCCATGAGGTAAGCACGATCTTTGACGATTTGAATCATTTGTTGATGACTGTATTCAACGGTAGAAAAAATAGTGGGATCGACCACGAATTGCACCATGGAGCCCGATTCGTAGGTGATGAAACTAGCTGATTGCTCGCTGAATCGCTCGATGAGTTCTTTTTCACTAATTTCTTTAACAGGATGAGCTGGAATGCCTCTAGAGTGATATTGATAAAAATATTTACCGCCTCTTTTGACAGCAACTTGCATTAAGCTGGATAAGGCGTTGACGGCGGATGAACCAATACCATGCAAGCCACCAGAGGCTTTGTAGGCGGTTTCTTCAAATTTACCTCCAGCGTGAAGTTTGGTCATGACTAATTCCATGGCGGAAACTCCTGACTCGTGTAGGTCTGTTGGGATACCGCGACCATTATCGACTACGGTAATGACTTGTTCACCCATTTCCTTAGCATCGGCGGTTTTACCTTTGTTGTTTTTGTGTTCAAGAAAGGTCTTGCGATGCATGTCGTTGGTGGCGGTGCGAAAAAGCTGGATGGTTTTGCCAAAACCAGCGATTGCCTCATCAACTGAGTTATCGAGAATTTCTTTGACTAAATGATGTAAGCCTTTAGTATCGGTGGAACCGATATACATACCTGGTCTTTTGCGGACTGGCTCTAAACCTTCGAGGACTTTGATTTGGGAGGCTTGATAGTTTTTGAGATCGTTGCTAGTTGCCATATTTTTCTTTTTTTTTGCTTTTTTATCTTTTAGAAACTCTGTTGTATCACAAACTATCCTTGAAAAAAAGGGCGTCTTTTCCTGACCATTGTTGAAAAAAGCCGATTTTAGCCTGTTGTAGCGCTTAGCTTTCCAGAGATACCAGAGAAAAAAAGCAATTTTCTAGAACTAATTGCACATTTTGGTTACGTTCAAGGTCTTGATAAGCTTGCAAGAGAGCTTGCTTTTGTTTTGCTTCTAAACCTGGAATTCTTAATAATTCCTCTAGCAAATTGCTAGCTTTAAGACGATCTTTATTGGCCAAAGCTAATTCGCTAGCTTGGCTATAGTTTTTTGGCCAAGAAAAACTAACTGGATTATTTGTTTTTGAATTTTCTTCTAGATCTTCCAGTCTTACAAAATGACAACGAGAAGCGATTGTTTCTAGAACTTTGTCTTTTTTGCTAACTAGCAAAAGAATAAGCGTATTCGCTGGACTTTCTTCAATAATTTTGAGAGCGGCGTTTGCGGCAGCGTCTGAAGCAGTGTCAAAATTAAGTAAAACAAAAACACGATTGCCTTGACCAGAAAAAGTTGCGCTATACTCTGCTTCAGTTTGCATTCGCCTAATTTCTTCAATGGGAAAATTAAGATATTCGAGATTGAAATAACTAACATTTGTTTTATTGTCAAAGTTTTCTTTTTTGCTCAAATAATCGCTAATGACTTCTTTGATTGACTGCACCAATAATTCCGGTTCTTCATTTAGCGAAGTTATTTTTTTGGGCAAAACAATGATTTCACTAGTATAGAAATTATGCATTTGATTATTTAAATTCACTCTTATTTGTGCCATTATAAAGTCAGAGTTTTCATATGTTAACTGCCCAAAACGATACTAATTCGACCGGTCAGGCTGTTGATGTGCCTGTTGTTCCTGCCTCAGGTGTTAATCCTAGTTCTCCTGCGGTTCAATTTATTCCAACCAACTCTTTCCTTGATTCTTTATATCACAGCAATCAACTGACTCTTGATCAAGTGGAGAGTTTGCGTCGAAAAAGCCTCGAAAGTGGTGAATCCTATGAAAGTTTAATCAAAGACCAAGGCTTACTTTCTAATTCAATCATTGGTAAAGCTAAGGCCGATTACAATCATTTGGGTTATATTGATTTGACTGGTGTCGGCATTGATCCGGAAGCACTTGGTTTGATTGATGAATCAATTGCTAAGAGATACAAAGTTTTGCCTTTTGCTCTCAATAAAGAAGCTGATTCGATCAAGATAGCCATGTTTGATCCTTTAGATTTGACTGCGGTTGAATTTTTGAAGCAAAAAACTAATCGTAATGTTGAGGCTTACTATGCAGATGAAGAAGTTCTTGATCGTCTAATCATTGAGCGTTATTCACAAAATCTTACTACAGAGGTGGATGAAGCAATTAAAACTACAAGTCAGTTTCAGCAGAAGGCTGCTGGAGGCGTGGCGATTAATAATTCTGGTCAAATTCTGCGTGATGCTCCAATTAATCGCATTGTAGAAAACATTTTGGATTTTGC
Source organism: uncultured bacterium (assembly GCA_903842795.1). Taxonomy (GTDB): domain Bacteria; phylum Patescibacteriota; class Microgenomatia; order UBA1400; family PJMF01; genus UBA1364. The sequence goes on from CAIMNJ010000014.1 coordinate 10,295, forward strand.
TATTAGCTCTAGAGCTTCAGATATACACATCGAACCTCAGGGCAATAACGTCCGTGTACGTTATCGCATTGATGGTATTTTGGTGGAAAAATTGATTCTACCTAAAAATGTGCACGAGGCGGTGGTTTCAAGAATCAAAATTATGGCTAATTTAAAAATCGATGAGAAACGTTTGCCTCAGGATGGACGTTTTAATTACAATAATTCTGGCAAGGAAATTGACTTACGTATCTCTACTCTTCCAACCGTTCATGGCGAAAAAATCGTGATGAGACTTTTGGAAAAAAATACTTCCGTCCCATCTCTTAATGATTTAGGCTTAAGCGGCTTGGCTTTACGTCGTGTACTCAATGCTATCAAAATTCCTCACGGGATTATTTTGATCACTGGTCCAACTGGTTCTGGTAAAACAACAACTCTTTATTCGATTTTGCACATGATTAATAGCGTTGGAGTCAATATTATGACTTTGGAAGATCCAGTTGAGTACCAAATTCCTGGAGTTAGTCAGGTACAAGTCAATCCAAAAGCCGGTTTAACCTTTGCTTCTGGTTTACGTTCTTTTTTACGTCAGGATCCAGATATTGTGATGGTGGGTGAGATTCGTGATAACGAGACCTCCGATCTTGCTCTGCAAGCTTCTCTTACTGGTCATTTGGTTTTTACCACATTGCATACCAATAGTGCGGCTGGTGCTTTACCTCGTTTGTTGGATATGGGAGCAGAGCCATTTTTGTTATCTTCATCAATGTTATTAACTCTTGGGCAAAGAGTGGTGCGTGTAATCAATCCAAAATATAAAGAGGAATATAAGCCTGAGCCAGAAGTTATTGAAAACATTAAACAAACTCTTGGTCCGCTTTTTGAAGCCTTCTGTAAAGATAGAGGTAAAGATCCAAACAACATTACCCTTTTCCGTCCAATGGAAAATAGACCAAGTACAGAACCAGAATATAAAGGTCGTATTGCTATTTTTGAGGTAATGGCGATTAGTCCTGAAGTTTCTCAATTGATTTTAAAACGTAGTTCAGAAGCTGAACTAGAAGATGTGGCGCGCAAACAGGGTATGATTTTGATGAAGCAAGATGGCTACTTGAAGGTTTTGGATGGTTTAACCACGATTGAGGAAGTCTTGCGTGTAGCTGATGTTAAATAAAAATGCAAATTAAAGATTTATTACAATTTACCATTGATAACAAAGGTTCAGATATCCACTTAATTGCTGGTTCTCCCCTTTCTGTCAGAGTAAATGGTGTTTTGAGTTTTCCAGCTGGTCCTTCAATTTTAAACAAAGAACAGGTAGAAAATTTGATTTTTGGTCTTTTGAGCAAGGAACAAAAAGAAACTTTGGAAACAGAAAAAGAGATTGATTTGGCTTACCAATTTGGTAGTAAGGGTCGTTTCAGAATTAATGTTTATAGGCAAATGGAAAGCTATGCAGCTGCTTTGCGTTTGATTCCAGATGCTATTAAAACAATTGACGAACTAGGTTTGCCAAAAATTTTTCACAGTTTTTCTAATTACAATCAGGGTCTGGTTTTGTTTACTGGGCCAACTGGTGAAGGTAAATCCACTTCTTTGGCAGCGATTATTGATGAGATTAATCAGTTGGAGAGTCATCATATTTTGACCATTGAGGATCCAGTAGAGTTTGTTTATAAAGCCGCCAAAAGTGTAATTTCTCAACGTGAAGTTGGCAAGGATACCAAGGCTTGGCAAGCAGCTCTGCGCTCAGCCTTGCGCTCTGACCCAGATGTGGTTTTGGTGGGTGAAATGCGTGATTTTGAAACTATTTCTTTGACTTTGACTTTAGCTGAAACTGGACATTTGGTTTTTGCCACTTTGCATACCAACACGGCTTCACAAACAATTGATCGTATTGTGGATGTTTTTCCTTCTCATCAGCAATCTCAGGTGCGTCAACAACTTTCTACAGTTTTAAATGCGGTGGTGTCACAGCGTCTGATTCCCAAGATTCATGGCGGTCGTGTGGCGGCGGTGGAAATTATGTTGAATACGCCTGCTGTGGCTAATTTAATTCGTGAAGAAAAAGTTTTTCAAATTGATGGAGTGATTCAAACCTCTTCTGGTTCTGGCATGATGCTAATGGAAAACCACTTAATTGATTTGCTTAATCAGAAAATTATTAGCAAGGAAACTGCTTTATCAAGATCTTTCAGACCAAATGAGTTAATTAGACTTTTGGACAGTAAGTAATGAGTTGCTATGCCAATTTTTAAATACGTAGTCAAAAACAAGCAGGGCGAAAACATCAAAGGTAAGGTGGAGGCGGTTTCTAAGGCTCAAGCTGTTTCAACTTTGATGGGACGTGATTTGTTTGTGATTGATGTTGCTCCACTCGGTCAACAGGACGGAGTTTTGACTAGTTTGACTCATGCTAAAGTGAAATTTGAAGATTTGGTTAATTTCACTCGCCAATTATCTACAATGATCAATGCTGGTTTGCCTTTGGCCACCTCTCTCTCTATTTTGGAAGAGCAAGGCAAGTCAGAAATGTCTAAACTGACCGGCAATCTCTTGAAAGATGTTGAGGGTGGTTTAAGTTTCTCCTCTGCTCTAGCCAAGTATAAAGAAAATTTTTCTAGAATTTACGTGCAGTTGGTCAAGGCTGGTGAAGTGGGTGGTGTTTTGGACGAAGTTTTGGATCGTTTAGCCATCACCATGGAAAAAGAAAAAGATTTTCGTGCCAAGACCAAGGGAGCGATGATTTATCCAATTATTATAGTTTTGGCTATGGTGGCGGTGGCGATTGTGATGATGGTGGCAGTGATTCCTAAGTTGACAGCGATGTATAAGGATTTTGGAGCTGACCTGCCAGCCGCCACCAAAGTTTTGATGGGTATTTCTGCATTTTTTGTCAATTCTTGGTGGGTAATTGCTTTGATTGCTTTAGGCGGAGTTTTTTCTATACGTGCATGGAAGAAAACTCCTCAAGGAGAGCGCGCAATTGATGCTTTTTTTCTAAAGGTTCCTATTATTGGGGTTCTTAAACAAAAGGTAGTTCTGACCGATTTTACGCGTACACTATCTTTATTACTTGGAGCTGGTGTGTCTTTATTGGAGGCTCTGGATATTGTAGCTTCTGCCATTGATAGTGCTGTTTACCGAGGAGAACTAAAAGAAGTAAATAAACAAGTAGAAAAAGGTGTAACTTTGTCTGATGCAATCGCTCACTACGAAAATTTTCCGCCAATCTTACATCAAATGGTGGCAGTGGGTGAAGAAACTGGTAAATTGGATGAAATTTTGGGTAAAATTTCTGAGTATTTTGAAAAAGAAAGTGAGTACGCCATTAAAAATTTAACAACGGCTATAGAACCAATGATTATGATTGTGCTTGGTATTGGTGTTGGTTTTATTGTGATTGCTATTATCATGCCAATTTATAGCCTGACTAGCCAGTTTTAGTACTTGAAAAGAATCGCTTTTTTACGCTACACTGGAATTTGAATTTTATTTATTTGGTTTATTTAGAGCAAATTTTATGAAAAAAACTAACTTCCTCTCCAAAATTAAAAGCCAAGCGGCTTTTACCATGATCGAGTTATTGATCGTAATTGCAATCTTGGGTATTTTAGCAGTGGCGGTTTTGGCGGCCATTAATCCTATTGAGCAAATCAATCGTGGCCGTGACACTGGTTCTAGATCTGATTCCGAGCAGTTGTTGAGTGCTATTGATCGTTTCTATGCTTATAAGGGCTATTATCCATGGACTACTAATCCAAATAATGATTCCACCTTGGCTTTTAGAGGTGTTTCTGGTGATGCTGCTATTGTGGTGGCCAGTGGTTCAATCGATGCTTGGGAAGATGATGCTGTTGGTACTCCATGTTATGTCTTGGATAAAATTGCCGACGGCAATGCTGACGGAAGTTGTCCTGGAACCAATGAGGTCAAGCGTAGCTTTACTGATAAAATCACCAAATCTGATTATAACCACTTGTATACCTATTTCTCTGGTAATGCTGGTAGTAGTCTTTACGTTTGTTTCAAGCCACAATCAGGCGCTATGCAAGAAGAAGCTGCTAAGCGTTGCGTTGATGAAAGTGGTTCTGGCTTACCAGAAGATTTACAGCCTGCAGCTGCTTCAGTTTGTATTGACGGCAGTGAATATGTCTGCTTACCATAATGCTGTTTTTAGAATTTAGTTTGATTTTTCTCTTTTCTTTTTTCTTGGCTGTTTTGGCTAGTTTCTTTAATGTGGTGATTGTGCGCACTATTAAGGAGGAATCATTTAGTAAGGGTCGTTCTAAGTGTGATTTTTGTAAGAAGCAAATTCTTTGGTATGACAATGTGCCGATCCTTTCTTTTCTTTGGCTTGGTGGAAAATGCAGATATTGTCATAAAAAAATTGCTAAAGTTTATTTTTTGACCGAGTTAACATCATTTCTAATTGGAGTTGGTTTTGGTTTATTATTTTTAATTTCCCCTCCCCTTCAGGCTTTAGCCATTGAGCAATTAGTCTTATATTTTTTTATTTTTTTTGTTTTGTTTTTTGTTTTACTAGCTGATCTTCAGTACATGATTGTGCCTGATTTTTTTGTTATTTTATTGCTGGTTTTGGTGTTTTTACTGAAGCTGGTTGTCAGTGGCAGTTGGTTGGAGCCAATTATGGCGGTGATTTTTTCCAGTAGTTTTTTTATTTTGCTTGGTTTTGTGGCAAAAAAATTACTTAAAAAAGATGCCTTAGGTTGGGGTGATGTAAAATTAATGATTCCTCTTGCCTTCATGCTTTCTTGGCCGATGATTGCAATGAATATCTTTTTGGCTTTTATTATTGGTGGTTTTTTTGCTATGCTGATATTGATTTCTGGAAGAAAAAAAATTGGCCAAGCTTTGCCATTTGCTCCTTTTCTAATTTTGGCCTTTGTTCTAAGCTTTTTTTATGGTGCAGCAATTTGGCATTGGTATATCGGTCTAATTTTGAGATAAAAATATGCGTATACTAAAGTTTTTCTTTTTTTCTTTATTTGGTTTAGGTATTTTTGGCTCGATAGCTTTCTTTTTGGGCAGAGAAGTTTTGTTGGTTTGGGCTTCAACTGTTTTGCGAGTTGATTATGAATTTCTGTCTAAAAAAAGTTATGGTGAAGAATGTGTTCGTCAGTTTTCTTATGGACAAGATTACTCAACTCAAATTCGTTTTACTTCCAATAAAAATTACAATTTGGAAATAGTTTGCGCTGATTTTATTTCGTCTCCAATTATCTTATCTACCAAAAAATTACCACCATTGGTTTATAAAACATCTTTTGGTTCTGGTTTCATTAGAGATGATGAGGAGCTGCCAAATTTTGTCGAACTAACTTCGTTACTGCGCAAATTATTTGTTTACACTGAAGGCAATAAAATGCATTCTAGCTATTTTGTTAAGCCAGACCTTGACTACAATAATGGTCCAGTAAGTACTTGCCAGGCTCATAATTATCAGTGTTGCAGTTTAGATTTACAAAGTGGTTTGGGTGAACAATTTACGGAAGTTAATGATTGTCCTAAAAGTTGTTATCAATCTTGTTTGCTAAGACCGGTAATATTGTCTTTTAATACCAGGCCATCAATGGATGACGCAACTAGAACGGTAGAAATTAATGCTGGCGAAGTAATTACTTTTTCCTACGTGATAGGTAATGGTAAAAAAGATGTTTTTCAAGGCCAATTGAGTACCGCTATGAAAGAATCTTTTTTTGAAAAAGTTCAAACTATTCTCAATAAAGAAAATGATGGTTCAATCGGTGGCGGAATTGCATTGCCACTTGATGTAGTAATCGATTTTGGAGATGGTAATCAATTTAAAGGAGAGAATGCTCAGGAAACTTTTGATCACAACTATGTTTGTCAAAATAAAACCTGTTATTTTCAGGCTACTATCAGCGTAGCTGATGCTAGAGGTGTGTTATCTGTTGATAACGAACTAGCCAATATGGTTATTAAGGTGAATAATTAAATTAAGATTAAAGAAAAAACAAATATGCAAAAAGCATTCAAAAAGCAAGGTGGTTTTACTCTATTGGAAATTTTGGTCGTTATTTCAATTATTGGTATTTTAGTAGCACTTGGTACGGCCGCTTATACCACTGCTCAAAAGAAAAGTAGGGATGCCAGAAGAAAGGCAGATATTAAGTCTTTGCAAAATGGATTTGAGCAATATTATTCCAAGTTTAATTTATATCCAACCACTCAAGTTGAGGCTGGTGACACGACTATTTTTCCGGCTGGTCTTCCTGAAGATCCAAAAAATAGTGGAGAGAATGTTTATACCATCAACTTAAGTAGTACGGCTTTTTGTGTTTGTACTCTCTTGGAAAGTAGTGCTGGTAATTCTACTGCCTTGCCAAATGCTGGTGATGGCACAACTTGTGATTATGGAACTGGCGATTATTATTGTTTAAGTAACTTACAGTAAAGGATTAATTTGATGATAAAAAATCAACGTGCTTTTACCATGATTGAGCTTTTGGTTTCAGCAACAATCATTATTTTGTTGACTACTGCCGGTCTTATAAGTTTTAGTCAGGCTTCTATTAGTAGCCGCAATGCAAAGAGAAAAGCCGATTTAGAAACAGTAAGACAGGCTCTAACGCTATATAAACAAGATAACTCTTACTACGCTGCTGTTACGACGCTTAATTTTGATACTTTAGTAAGTAGCTTGTACGCTGACGAATATTTGTCTGAGTCGGCTCTGGTTGATCCAAAAAATGTTGCTCCTTACATTTATCAAGCAATTTGCTCTGCTACGAGCGGAACAAATTGTACCAAGGTTACTTTGCGAGCCACTTTGGAACCAGATTCAACAACTTATGACATATTGGCCATCTAAAAAAATTGGCAAACAATCAGGTTTTACTCTAGTTGAGTTATTGATTACCGTGGTAATTATGGTGATCTCTCTGGCCATTGGCATGACTAATTATTTGCGCTATTTAGACAAACAGCAGCTTTATCAATTTGGTTCCAATATAGAAGCGATGCTTAAGGATGCCAGATCAAAAGCGCAGACTGGTTTTCTTGGCAATAGCGATATTGGCTTTTGTGTCAAATTGGCTTCAGTCGATGTGGCAACAAGTTTAGACGTTGATGGTAAGGTTTATTCTGATATGAAAATTCGTTGTAGTGATGGGAGCTCAATGACTTATGAAACTCAAGCTATTGATAAAGATAGCGTGAGTATAGATAAAACTTTCGTCATGTCTTTTCTGCCCATGCGTGGCGCGGTAGTGACTTTGGGAGGAGCATCTGTTTCTAGTGGCAGCGCTATTTTGAGTCGTGGCGATAGCGGCGTGGTTTTTAATCTTGATCAGGGAGGGACAATTAATGTCAAATATCAGTAAACAAAGAGCCTCTACTCTGATCGAAGTTTTGATTGCTGTTTCTGTAATTGCTTCGGTTCTAACAGCTGTAAGCGCCATGATTTCCATGTCCATTAAAGTTTCTGATAGTAATGAAAAAAAACAGTTAGCTCTACAAAAGGCTCAAGAAGCTTTGGAATTTTTTCGCAAGGAGCGTTCTATTAATAGTTGGCACAATTTCTCTACTCCTTTGGTAGATGGTTCGCATTATTGTGTTAGTGCTTTGCCTGAAGGAATTGCCAGTATGTCTGCCAAACTTGGTTTTTGTTCTAATAATGATGTTCTTGAAGCAGCTAGATATGAATTTAAAAGAGAAGCGGTTATTAATTTCTATGGGGTAAATAGCGTTAATGTGCAAATAGATATGGCTTGGACTGATGGCAGTAAAGCAAAAACTTTAACTTTGCAACAAAGTTTTGAAAATTATTAATTTCTGGTAGCTATGCCAGAGCTAAAATCCAGAGTAGTTGATCTGGCGCTATTGCTGGCAATATTGTCCCCAGCTTTGAGAGTAAAACTGATTTGAATGTATTTTTTACCTTCTGAGGTTGGATAGCAATCAAAAATCAAGTCATTTACATAATTGGTGCTGGTGGCACTTTCTGTAAGATAGGATTTCTTAGTGGCAGATAATGAAGCGATACGATCGTCTTCTTCTATAATAGTGCTTTCTAGCCCATCTGGTCCAACAATAGTAATGTAATTGAGAGGTTGATCTTTTATACAAAATGAAGTGATTTCGCTGGCGCTTCTAATCATTTCCACCATTTGAATCATGGCATTATTGCCAGATTCTCGAAGATTTTGACTAATACGACTTTTGAAGGCAGTGGCTAGAAAAGTAATAAACAAACTGCTCACCGCTAGCATTAGGATTGCAGTAATCCCAGAAGTAACGAGTAATTCAATCAAAGTAAAAGCTTTAAATCTTTGCATTACTGGTTGATCAATTGTGGATCAACTTCACGCCAATTACTGACACTAGCTTTGAACTTGGTTGGCCAATTGGCCAATAAATCTGGACGATAAATGAAGTTATCAATAGCCTGATTATTGTTGAGGACTGGGCCAAAAGAACCATCATTGAATGTACGAGGGGTCAAAACATTGGTCCAGCCAACAAAAGTACCGGCACCAATAAATTTCTTGTCTGGTGGCACTTCGCCAGTGGCAGATTTAGTTTGAATAGTAAGAGTTCCGTCAGCTACAAAGACACCCTCCACATTGCTATTGGCAATGGAAACAGTTGGTACAGTTGGAACTAATGGATTAAGTTCGTAGCCAACATTGGGAGTGACTAATATATTGCCACTGACAATGAAAGCGAGAAAGCCACCTTTGGCAACGCTCGTAATTTTACGATTAGTATCATTAGGATTACTGTCGTCCAAAGTAAGATTGCCATCGACAAAGACAACCAATTTTTGAGTTGAACTAAGATTGAATCCTTGAGTTTCATCAATGCTGACATTGCCATTGACTCTTACGTAATTGACATCGTTGGCACTCCACCAAGCAGTGCTGGTCCAGTCGCTTAATAGTGGTTCAAGGTCTTGACCGTCTCCAATTTGTTGAGCTGAATTCTCAGCAATATTGTAAAAATAATTATAAGAAAGTGAAGCTATATCAGTGAAAACTCCATAAGAATTGACATTGGTACTTCTTTCTGGCAAATGAAAATAAGAGTGATATGCATCTAAAATAGCATTACTTCTTAGTTTGCTCTTGTCTCCAGTGTTAGTAATTGGAAAACCGCTTGATAGCTGGTTGGTTGAGCCAGCTGATGGGGCAATTAAAGTTGCTTGACAACTACCATCAACACTACAGAAAGTGTATGGAACTGGGCTATTAATAGCAGTGCTTCCAAAGATATTACCTCCAAAAACTTGCAGCCAAGAATTACTAGAGAGATTGTATTCTTTGACATAGAAATTAACATTGTTTTCTGGAGAGCTGACTCCAGTGTAGCTACAAACGTAAGGGTTATTAGAATCTGTTGGAGCTGGACAGGAACAAATATAGTTTTTACCTCCAGTTTGGCCAGATAAATCTAAAGTAACTTTATACATGCCATTTCCGCTGTAAAAGGTATTGATGCTAAAATCACTTCCAGAGTAAGCGGTTGTGTACTGTCCACCAACATCTGTTCCGGCAATGCTGACTCCAGCAATAGTGAGAGCTGAGCTGGCAGTTTGATTGCAATAAGAGCCGCTAACAGCAGCGTTAACATCTAGATTAGTACTGCCTGAAATAAGAACAGTGCCTGGAGTAGGAGCTTCCGCCATCGTTGTGGTTTCTGTGGTTGTCGTTGTGGTGGTGTTTGTTCCACCTCCTCCACTGCCATTTGAGGTGATTACACAGTCGCCACCGTAGATTTCATAGGTTTCTTGAACGGTGCCATTTACGCCGGTATCTGTTGCTGAGCCATCCATACAATAGTTTTGGCAAATTGTGGTGGGTGAGCCAACAGGATTCCACTGAGCATAAGGGTCAGTGGAAGAATAACTGCCAGCTGAGCCCGCATTATCTTTGCAATCTACCAATATATAACTTCCAGATCCACAGCTGGGAAACCAGGAAGAAACACTAAAAGTACTGACAGCGGTTACGGTACACATGGTGCCACAAGAACAAGCTTGAACCAATTCTTTACTACTGGTTAGAAAGAGTAAAAAAAATAGAAAAATAAAGATAGTTTTTTTTAGTCGCATAAGCCAATTACCACTAATTTCTTGATATAGTTAGCACCGTTTTTGGTAAAGTCATTGGTTAATTGTACAAACATATATGTGTCTGCCTTTGAATATTTTAGGAAATCATTAAAATCAATGATTTTCTCTTTGGTAATTTTCATAGTCTCGTTGTTCAAGACTGGAAATCTCAGATCTTTGGTAAGATATGTTTTTTGGGTTTCTTTGTCAGTAATAGTTGAGGGCGAGCAATAAACGACTTTGGCAGGAGAAGTCTTTAGTTTTACTTCTTCATACTGCATGTTCATGGTGAATGGTAAAACAGATTTCATGACTAATTCACTGTTTTGATCGTCATAGTGATCAAAATAACCACGCAAAATAGTGGCATTATGTAGTCCGTCTTCATTGGGGTCTTTATCAACTTCTTCTCTAAGAATTTTTGGAACATTGTAAGTGTTTTCCCATTTGCCAGAATCAGCATTGTAGATTAGGGTGGTAGCTGATGGTTTCTTGAGATTGCTACGAAAATACAGATAAAAAAAGGCCAAACCACACAAGACAATAATTGGAAAAAGAATCAAAATCCTCTTCATACAATTATCAGTTTAGCACTTTTCTTTGAGGTGGTGCAAGAATGGCTTTATTTCTTCTTAATAATAAACTGAGAAGTTAACACAACAATCTCATCTGGAGTGGGATCATTAGTTGCTGCTTTGTAAGCATCGGCTTCGGAGTCAACTCCTTCCAAGGCATCAATGTCTGATCTATTTCTATCCTCCCACATCATCTGCTGGTCAGGAGTAACAGCAATATAATAAATGCTGCCACCAACCAGATTTTCAAGTACCTCTGTAGTTGCGATAGCCCCAAATTCTAAGTCCATTTTTCCGCCTTCTTCCCCAACTCTCATGCTTCCTTGTGGGCCAATAAGGACTTTGACAGCGTAAGTGGGCTTACCACTTTCATCTGTTCTAATGAATAACATCTCAAGACAGGAGTAAGGAAATAGACCTCCTTGTACACTGGCTAATTGGACAGGTGTATTGTCAATAAGAACCACTGGAAGGACATTGGCTTTTCTTTTAAATACATCTGGGTTGGAGTGTTTTCCACCAACTACCATGTCTAAATAATCAGCTACTGTACCTTTGGATGGGCCTATTTCTCCTTCTTTTGGCCAGTCAATCAACCCATTTTGGTAATTAGTATTATCTACTACCATGTTCCAATCCACACCTGCAGAGTTTGGTACGGTAACTAATTCTCCAGTATCTGGATTAACGTATTGTAAATTGCCAGCAGCATCTTGATACAATTCGACAAAGGTGTTGCCAATAACATTAGCATCTATTATTTGTTTATTTTGTTCGTAGGTGCCTTTTAGCTCTACCATTTTGTTCTTAGCAACATCGTAATAACTTGTTACTGGATTTTGGTTTTTATCCACACCACTAATCCAAACTGAATCTGCACCTCTTCTCTCATTCATACCTGCAATAAAAGCTTTATATTCTTCAGGACTCAGATCACTTGGAAACTCAATACTGCCATTCATGAAGGCATCAATCTTTTGATCAAATGTCATGACAACTTCAGTGGCAGTTGGACTTGGCTCGGCAGTAACCGTATTGGCTGGAGCAGCAGCTTCTTGAGTGGGCATGCCACCTACTTCTGTGGCAACTGGAGCGCTAGGATTTGGTACTTCTCCAACTGGTGTGGGGGCAGCCCCGCTGCAAGCAGATAAAATAATGCTGAAAATAACACCAATTCCAGCGATTTTAAGCATGCCATTAATTGGGAGACGATTTATTACCCACAATGCTACTGCGCCAGCACCAACTAAGGCTACTTCAGCTGGAACTTGTGTAAGCAATTTAGCTGTTTCTGCTTGAATCTCTGCAGTGGCTTGGACTTTCTCTAAGGTGGTAGCATGAACTGCTTCTGCTTGTCCAACTTTAGCTTCAATGGCTTTAAGTATTTGTTCTCTGCCAGTTTTGCCAATCATCTTGTCATAAGCGGCCCAAATTTGTGGTTCGGCTTGCATTCTGAGATCGGCTCTCATAGCATCTTGGAAAGATTGACGACTCCAGTCGATTAAGCGCTGGTTTTCTTCTGCTTGCTTAGCTCGCTTAAAAGCAGGACCGTGAGATAAGCCAACTAATTTTTCTTTGTTTCTTAGATCTTGAGGAGTAAAGGCTTTGAGCTCTTCTTTGGGGTTGGCAATATGCTGAGATCTCATGTCAAGAGTATCTTTATGACCAGTAAAAGCATTGCGAGTGCTCCATCTTGCTTCCAAAGCACCAACTTTTTCTGCACCTAAAAATTCACCTTTTGCCATATTATTTTTACTTTCTTTTGTTGTGTTTTAATAAAAAACAAAAGCTAATAATAACTACTCGATAGCGGAATTATATTCATGTCCTATAACTTAGTCAAATCTTGCACTTGCGCACTAGAGGAGGTATAATCTTTCTTTTCTATCCAAATAAATAAAAAAGGAAAAATATGGGTGCACTACCAAAGAACAAACTTACCAGAGTGGAACAAGGCAAACGCCGCGCTGCTAACAAAGCTATTATCAAAAAAGATCCAAAAGTTACTGCTATTCCTTTGCACAAACAAGGAATTGTAGCTTCAATGTTGCAAAAATTAGGTCTATAAAAAGATCTTTTTTGCCTATTGAAAAAAGACTTCTTCTCGCCTAGCCTATTGTTTATCTATGTATTTTTTAGATGATGATGATTTAGTTAAACATGATGAACGTCACGAACGTCGTGTTTTCTTGATGCAATTGCTCTTTGCTCACACTTTCGAAGCTTCAGATCAGCAATATGCTGATCCAGAGCTTATTGATGAAGAAAATGCTAAATTGCTTGCTGAAATCAAGCAAGCTGTGCCAGATATTGACGCAGAAATCGCTTTACATGCTCCAGAACGTCCTCTTTCTGAAATCAATAAAGTTGATTTGGCAGTGATGCGCCTGATTATTTTTGAGAGTCGTTCACAGAAAACTCCCAAGAAAGTTTTGGTGGATGAAGCTGTGGAATTAGCCAAAGAATTTGGCTCAGAGACTTCCGCTAAATTTGTAAATGGTGTTTTAGGAAAAATTTTATTTAAAGAAGGTGAAGAGTCTGCCGAGCCAGATGTAGCCGAGAAAGATCAAGATGGCCAAAATTGACCCAGAAGTTTTTAATCGTTTAAGACAATTGTTGACTGAAATTACCGGTAATGATATCGATGAAGTAGTGCCTGATGCTGATTTGGAAGAAGATTTGGGTCTCAATCTTGATGTTGATTTGAGTCGCTTGGTTAGTAGGGTGAACAAAGAATTTGAAATTGAATTGAATGAAAAAGTTGTTTTTAAAGAATTGACCGAAGAATCTCATCAAGCTAGCGTGGCTGAATTGGCCAAATTAGTCTATGATGAATATGAGTTAGGATAGTATGATTTTGGATTTTAAGAACAAAGAATTGCTCGTTACTGCTCTCTCCCATCGTAGTTCTCTCAACGAAAAATCTCAATCTGGCACCACTGCCATTGAGTCCAACGAACGCCTAGAATTCTTGGGAGATGCGGTACTGGAGTTGGCTTCCACTCTTTATCTTTACGAGAATAGACCTGATGAAAATGAGGGAAAATTGACCGCTTACCGCAGTGCTTTGGTGAGAACTGAAACTTTAGCTGCTTTGGCTCGTGAACTCAAGCTTAATGAACAAATGTTTTTGAGCAAAGGTGAGGAGCAAGGAGGTGGGCGTGAAAATGTGAGTTTATTGGCTGATTTAATGGAGGCAGTGATTGGTGCAATGTATTTGGATCAGGGTTTTGTTGCCGTACAAGCTTTTTTGGCCACACATTTATTTCCAAAATTTAATGAAATTTTACAAAACAAAAGTTACAAAGATCAAAAAAGTCTTTTGCAAGAAGAAGTTCAGGCAAGATCTTTAAGCACTCCAGTCTATCAGGTTGTTAAAGCTGTTGGACCTGATCACAATAAGGAATTTACCGTTGAAGTCTTGGTAAATGATGAGGTTTGGGGGGTTGGAGTTGGTCATAGCAAGCAGACCGCTCAACAAGCTGCTGCGAGCATGGCTCTAAAAAAGATCACTTGAGATATTGTGTATTTAAGGGTAAAATATCAACTCTATGTTAAAAATCAAACTTGCTAGATTCGGTAAAAAACATCAAGCCCACTATCGTATAGTGGTCAACGAGGCTCGTGACAAAAGAGACGGTAGTTATACTGCTCTAATTGGTCATTATAGTCCTGTAGTTCCAAAGAAATTGGAAATTGATGTTAAAGCCTATGAAGAATGGGTCAAAAAAGGTGCTCAGCCAACTGATACGGTTGCTGCTCTTTTCAAGCGTTTTCAATCTGGCACTCCTTTCCCAGCCAAAAAAGCCACTCTTTCCAAAAAAGCTAAAGCCAAGGCCAAAGCCGCTGCTGAAGCTCCAGTAGAAGCTCCAGCCGAAGTTGTCGAAACCAAAGTAGAAGAAACCGTTCAAGCCTAATTATGAAAAGTTTACTCGAATTCATTTTGCTTCGCATGGTCGAGCATCCAGAAGATTTGGAAATTAATGAAGTTGAGGAAATGGGTTTAACTGTTTATAAGCTTAAACTTCATCCAGATGATATTGGTCGCGTTATTGGTCGTGGTGGCAATGTTATAAAAGCCATCCGCAAATTAGCTCAAGTCAGAGCTGTCAAAGATCACTTGCGCATCCGCGTAGTTTTGCAAGAAGAATAATTTTTCTCTTATTTCTTAATTGACTGTTTCTTCGCTGGAGGTTGTTTCTTCGCTAGGAGTTGCTTCTCCACTTGAAACGTTGAGTTCTTTTTCCAATTGTTCGACAGTTTGGTTTTGGAGGCCAAAAAGATTACCACGATTGCCTTTAATCACGTCATTTTGTTTTTCTAGGTCGTTGGGAATGAGTCCATTAATATCACTAAGGATTTGTCTGTCACTGGCAGCAATATCTGGTAAAGGACTAGTGATGGTTGTTCTGATTGGTTGAGTAAAATAAAAGGTGCGCAAAACCAGATCTGCTTGAGCATTAGCGTTTTTATCTTCATCAATATTGCGACTAATGGAGATGCTGGTAATGGTACTAATTGGAGTGACTTTTTCGATTAAACTCAAAAACTCTTGAATTTTCCACAGTTGACCACTCACGCTGAAATCTAAATCTAAGTAATCATATTTTTGATCACTAGTGCTTTTTTTGACTTTGGTGGTATCGGTGGCGATTTCTCCAGGATTAAGGGAAAAATTTTTGATAACAACTTCAGTAGTGTTGGCAACATTATTAAGATTGCTTAGCACTTCCAAAAGTGGCTTGTGTGACGGAAGAACCTTATCAATATCTGAAGCTTGATTGAATTTTGGATCAACTGCCAATTGTTTTAATTGTTCAGCTTTTTCAAAAAATTTAGCCAACTCTTTTTCTCTAGCTTTTAGATCATTTAAGTCTGCTTTTATTGGAGCAATTTGTTGAATAATTCCAATAAAAAGCATCATTAAACTTAAAACAAAAAACAGAATTTCAAGCACTAGCTCTTTGCGAGTATTCCAAAAGAGTTTCCAGTTAAAATCACTCTTATTTTCGATCATCTTTTTTCAATTCTAGTTTTAAAGTTAATTTATAACTACCATTTTCAGTTCTAGTTAAGACATTCTTTTCAAGGCTCTGATATTGAGAGCGCAATTCTTTAGAGTCTAAGATGTCGTTGGCATTTTGCAGGAGAAAAACATTGTCGCTACTTATTTGCAGAATCAATCCACCCTGCTCTTCTTGGTAGCTCATACCAACTATTTCAGCAATGCCGCTAAGAGCATTGGAAAAATAATCCATGGCTTCTTGTTTGTTGCTTCTTTTTAGATAAATCTCACTAATTACTTTTAGTTTATTAACAAAAATAAGGTAATTGATTTCGACTTTTTCTTGAGCAAGAATGCTGTTTTTGTATTCTTGGATTCTTTTTTCAGTGTTGCTAACACGTAGAGTGTTATAAAATTTAAAAGAGAAGGTTGCAACCATTAAGATTGCTATACCAACCAAAACATAAAGACTAATTTTGAAGATTTTAACATCTCTCTCTTTTTGCTTGTCTTTTTGACTGACGCGATTAGCTAAGAAATTAATATTAATCATTGCTTGTTTTGGTTTGTTTTATAGTTTTCTTGCAACCAAACCCATGCAAACACTAAAACTCAACTGATTCTTATCTGGAATTTGGCCTTTGGCTTTGGCGAATGGAGCAACTTGTAAGACTTCTAAACCAAGAGCTTGAGTCATTTTTTCGACTAAGCCTTTCATGGCAGCTGGTCCGCCAGAAAGAACTACTCTTTTGATTTTTTGTTCAGGATGATTTTGAGTAAAAAAACGCACCGCTTTTTGCAAGTCAATGATTAGATTATCAACAACTGGGGAAACAACCTGAATAAGCTTGCCTTCCATTTGAGCGCTGTCCAGACCATAGTTTTCTTTATATTCTCTTGCCTGATTATTGTCGAGATTGAAACTTTGAGCGATGGCGCTGTCTATTAATGAGCTTCCAGTTTTGGAATTAAAAACAAATTCCAAAAGCCCATTTGCTATGACGGCGATATCATTACTGACATTGCCCATTTGCAAAACTATAGTTTCTGGATCATTGGTCTGAAAATCAAGTGAACGAATAACTGAAAAAATTTGTGTTTCTAACAGAGTGGCTTCTATACCAATATTGAGGAAAACATTGTTAATTTTTTCGACAATTGATTTACGCGAGCCAACAAGAAGAACCTTCATGGTGGCATCTGGAGTCTTTTTATCTGGTTTTTGTAAAACTTGGTATTGCAATACAAGATCATTTTTTGGAATTGGAATGGCTTGTTCTGCTTGCCAGCCAATTGCAGAGGCAAGCTCAGCATCATTTAAAAATGGGATTTCGATGACTTTGCTAGTAACTAAATACTCTGGCAAACTTAAGCGCACGTCACTCTGATCAAGCTTGTAATCATGGAAAATGTTCGAGATTAATTCAGAGAATTGTAAAATTTCTTGGTCATTTTTGGGTGCAACAATTCCGAGCTTGTTGGGAATTTCAACAGATTTAATAATTGATTGAGATTTGCCATCTTTGGCAACAATCACTTTGATTGAATGAGTTCCAATGTCTAGGGCAGTAATTGACATATCTCTTTGACCTTAATTCAATAAATCTATTTTTGTATACTTCCACCACTAACCAAAGCAAAATCCATAAATGCGGGTGCACTTGGAATCGATCTTTTTACCTCAATTGCTTTGGCGCTAGAACCATCTGGCATTTGAGCCAAAGAAAGAATGGTGTATTGAGCATTGGAAATCAAATTGGTAGCAGCGCTTACATGAACATCGCTTCCACGTCCAATTGGGAAAATTCTTAGAAATGATGAGGTATTGTTGCCGCTGGCAACATTAATACTATATTCATATTTGTAAGGATTCATAGTAGATGTATTGGCGGATAGCAGATATTGGTCTGAATAACTAGCACAGTTGCCGACTAAATAATAATTTACATCATAATTGCCAGCATCGAGGAAATAGTGGCCAATAAGTAGATTTGCTGCTCCTTGTCCACAGTCTGTTTTGGACCAGTCAATATTGACGGTGCCGGTTTGACCATCAGCAATTCTAATTTCTAGAGCACTTTTTTCTGCAACAAAGCCATCAAAGCTTTGTTCAGCAGTAATGCTAACTTGATTTAAGTTCGCATCCTCGAAAGTGAACTCCTCTGGTAAAGTAGCGTTTTGATCGCTTTCGAATTCAAATATATTGCCAAGGGCTTGTTGTACGCCAGATTCGGCAGTACTAAAAACTCTAGCACTATCTGCTTGAGTTACTGTGCCTTGGCTTTCTTTGATGGTGCGATTGGCAATGGATAAACCAATGACCAAAATAATTGCTGAAATTAGCAAGACAATTACACCAACTTGACCAGATTGATTAGAAATTTTACGGATAATTTTTTGCATGCTAAATCATGATAGCAGAATCTAGGATATGCAATCAAGTTTTAGTTGATTATTAGTTAGTGGCAGTTTGGATGGTTGATTGTGAATTAACTTTTTCCAGATAATCTTGCAATGGTGAATGATAATCTGGTTCAGTCATTAGTTTTTTTTGAGCGAGATTGATGATCTCTAAATTGGTCCAAGAAGCAAAGTGTAAATTATTTAATCCACTTTGTTGATAGCCAAGAATATCGCCAGCGCCCCTATTTTTTAAGTCAATTTCTGCCAATTTTAACCCATCTTTTTCTTGGCAAAATTTTTGCAATCGATCTTGAGAGTCGCTGTTTGCAGAACTAAACAAAAGACAATAACTTTCTTGTCCTTTGCGCCCTACTCTACCTCGCAACTGATGTAAGCTAGAAAGACCAAAACGCTCAGCTGATTGAATGACAATTATGTCTGCATTTGGCAGATCTACACCAACTTCTACCATTGGAGTGCTAACCAAAATTTGTATTTTTTGTTTGTAAACATTCTCAATAACTTTGGCTTGTTGTTTTTTGTTTAGTTGAGAGTGCAAAACGTCGATTTCTAACTGTGAATCTTGTTTGATATTTAATTTTTTGTAAATAGTTTTTAGTTCTTTTTTAAGCAATTCCAAGCTATCTTTGACGGCAGCCACATTTTCTGTGGCACCATAAGAAGACGGATTGATAAATGGACAGATAATCAAAGCTTGTTTTCTTTCTCCTGTGGTATTTCCCCCCAAAAGTTCTTTGGCCAGCCACTCAATAGCTTTTTTTTCTTTAGATTTTGGAATAAACCAAGTGGTAGCCATTTTTCTTGAATTTGGCATTTGGTCTAGATAGCTCAAGTCTAAATGACTA
The DNA here is from genome assembly GCA_903842795.1 of uncultured bacterium. GTDB lineage: Bacteria > Patescibacteriota > Microgenomatia > UBA1400 > PJMF01 > UBA1364. The sequence goes on from CAIMNJ010000014.1 coordinate 29,222, forward strand.
AAAATACTAAGCATTAAACTTCTAGGAATTGGCGTAGCTGTCATGCTAAGTAAGTGTGGTTGATTTTGATTTTTATCTAGATACTCATCTAATTGTCGGTGTTTTACTCCAAAGCGTTGCTGTTCATCATAAATAACTAAGCTAGGATTTATTTTTTTGAGGCGATTTAGGATTGAATGAGTGCCGATATAAAACACACCTTCACTAGTTGTTGACGAGCTAAGCTCTTGTTTCACATCAGAATTAATCAGGCAAAAGCTGATGTTTTTAAAGATTTTGCTTAGATTTGTGAAATGCTGTTGTGCCAGAATTTTGGTGGGCACGATTAAACAAACGTTTTGGCCATTTTCCACCATAGTAGAGGCAGGGATAGCTGCAACTATAGTTTTGCCACTACCCACATCTCCCACCAATAAACGATTCATTGGAGTGGTTTCTTGCAAGTCATTAAAAATTTCTTCTACAGCCTTGTTTTGAGCAGCAGTTAAAGTAAAAGGCAAGCTTGAAGATGAGTCTATATGCTTTTGTTTTATTGATGTTGGTAAAGAAAAAATTGCATGTTTTTTTTGATGTTCTTTTTTTGCTTGCTGTGATTTCTGAATGAGACAAATAATTTCTTCTAAAGCTAAATTTTCTCTGGCAGCAATAATTTTATCGATGCTTTCTGGAAAATGAAGGTCATGAAAAATTTGCTCAAAGTTTCCAGCTTGATGTAGTTTGCCAATAATTTCTGCCAAAATTCTACGCAAATTACCTTGCTTAAAATCAGCAAGCTGAGAGTAAATGGGGACTAGGCGTCCAGTATGAATTCCTTCAGCATCTTCAGCAACTTTTTCTACCGTAGCCTGCATAAGCGTGTCATCTTTTAAATTGCCAGAAAAGAAAAAACTCTGACCAACAATCATTCTGTTCTTCAAAAATTTATTATTGAACCAAACACAGTTGATTTGTCCAGTTCCGTCGTAGATTGTGGCCCTACTAATCAATAATCTGCCTTTGCGATATTCATTAAATTTGAGCAATTTAGCAAAAGTAGTGACAAAATTAGTTTTAACTTTTTGATTTTCTGTGCTGTTGGCAAGAGTGGTTTCGGAGGTGGTAAGATTTTTTATTTCAATGATACTTTTAATTGAAGAACGATCCTCGTAGCGCAAAGGAAGAAAAAGCAATAAATCTAAAATTTGCTCGATTTGTTCTTTTGCCAAATTTTTTTGTAGGTTTGCACCTATGCCTTTGACCAATAAAACAGAATCTTGCAGCTGATACATAATTTTTGGTAACTTTTGCTTTATCTCTTTGGTATAAAAAGTGCCATGGCGCTAACAATGCTCCCAACAACCATAGCAACAATTGCCAAAATAGCAAAAACGCGTACAAATTTTTCTCTTTGATGTCTAGTCATAAATAATTTTATACCAATCTCTTTTGCCTAATTTAATTTTGCTACCATTGGCCAAACCAAAAAGTTCTTCTCTACTCTGAATTTTTTGCATAGTTGGTAGGATTTTGGCAGCTCCCTGTTCAATACGACGATTTAATTCGCCAGAACTCATAACAGGATCAGCTTCAATAATCTTGGCTACACTACCATCATCTTTGGTGATTTTTTTGATAGTCAAAGTTCCGAAACTCTCTTCATCTGGAATTTCATCTCCTTGAACAGTTTTGGCGAAAAAATCTTCAGCCTCTTCAGCTGCTTTTTGGTCATGCAAATCGGCGGTGATAGTTAAGGCTAATTTTTTCTTGAAAGTCATTGGATTTTCACCATTTTTTATGGCTATAGCCATAGTTTCAACTTCTGACATTGGAACATTGGTAAGAACTTCAAAATATTTAATAATCAGTTCATCTTTGATACTCATCAACTTGCCAAAAATTTCTCTCGGCTCATCAGTTAGAGCAACATAATTATTGAATGATTTGCTCATTTTGCGTCCATCAGTTCCTTCAATCAAAGGTGTGCTGAGAACCCATTTTTCATGATTGTTGTATTGTTGTTGCAATTGACGACCCATCAACATATTGAAAGTTTGGTCTGTACCGCCAATTTCCAAATCTACGTCCATTACGACAGAATCATAGCCTTGTAATAATGGATAGATAACCTCGTGACCATGAATTGGCAGGCCATCTGCAATTCTTTTTTGAAACATGTCACGCTCAAGCAATTGTTGGACAGTAGTTTTAGCCATCAATTTGACCATTTCTGCATAATTTAGTTTATCCAACCAATCACCATTGTGACGAACTTCGATCATGTTAAAATCAAGAACTTTGCTGGCTTGTTTTTTCCAATTTTGGAAATTGGCCTCAATGGTAGCATCATCAAGCATCGGACGACTTTCGTCTCTACCAGTTGGATCACCAATTTTGACTGTGCCATTGCCAACTAACAAAATAACCTGATGGCCCATTTCAGCAAACTGTTGCAATTTTCTTAGACCAACAGCATGTCCAAGATGCAAAAAAGCACCAGTTGGATCAATGCCCAGATAGAGGCGAATTTTTTTCTCAGTCATTAGTTTGGCCAAGCTGTTTTTATTAGGCAAAACTTCATGAACTCCGCGACTCAAGACTTCTTCGATTTTTTGTGGGTTTGTATCTGGCATGATTTTATTATTCTAGCATTAACTCGACAATTTGTTAAAATGGTTTTGTGCCAAAAGAAAAACTTATGTTCTTTTTTAGAAAATTGAAACGAAAATTTAGTGGTTTTGTGCCAGGCAAATCTAGATCTCGCTTGGTTCGCCACCATCATGTGCTTTCTTCTGCTGATAGGAAATTATTAAAGGCAAAGCGTTTGCGTTTATTGGCAATTAGTTTTTTTGCTATGGTGGTTCTAGGTGTAATTACTTTTTTGGCAATGTTTGCTTGGTATTCTCGTGAGCTTCCCAAGCCAGGAGAGGTGGTTCGTAAAGAAGGTTTTAGCAGTAAGATTTTTGATCGTGATGGTCAGTTGCTTTATGACTTATATCAGGAAGAACGCCGTAATCCAGTTGGTATTGCTCAAATTCCTGACACGCTAAAAAATGCGACTATCGCTATTGAAGATAAAGATTTCTACAAGCATGGTGGTTTTGATTTTATGACCATCTTGCGTATTCCATATAATCTTATTTTTAGACAAAGAGTGGTTGGGGGCTCTACTTTGACTCAACAACTAGTCAAAAATGTTTTGTTAACCAATGAAAGATCTATTACTCGCAAGTTTAAAGAATTTGTTATTTCCACACAAATCGAAAGAAAATTTACCAAAGATCAGATTTTGGAGATGTATCTCAATGAAGCTCCTTATGGTGGTAACGGTTGGGGTGTTGGAACAGCAGTGGAAATTTATTTTAATAAGCCAATTGCAGAATTAAGCCTTCTGGAGTCGGCCTTTTTGGCAGGCTTGCCACAAAGGCCTAGCGTCTACTCTCCTTATTCTGGATCGCTGGATGCCGATGGCAAGCCTTATTGGCAAATGCGCACGCACGCAGTTCTGACGGCAATGAAAGACAATGGCTATATTACTGAGGCAGCTTTTCAAGATGCTGTTGCCAACATTGAAAACTTAAAGTTTGAGCGTTCTGCGGCAGAAATCAAAGCTCCTCATTTTGTAATGTATGTTCGTTCTCAATTAGAGAATATGTTTGGAGCTGAGCTTTTGGCTAGAGGTGGACTAAAAGTGACCACTACGCTTGATTGGAAATTACAAGAAAAAGCACAAGAGGCGGTCACGCAAGAAGTGGAAGGAGTCAAAAAATACAACATTAGCAATGGCGCTTCTTTAGCAATGAACCCAAAGACTGGAGAAATTGTAGCGATGGTGGGCAGTAAAGATTATTTCGACACTGAAATTGGTGGCCAATTTAATGTGGCAGTGGATGCTTTGCGCCAGCCTGGATCTTCAATCAAGCCAATTACTTATCTAGGCATGATTCAAAAAGGTTACAACCCAGCTTCTATGTTGATGGATGTGGAGACGACTTTTAACCACAATGATATTGAAAAACCTTACATCCCCAAAAACTATGATGGTAAGTTCCGCGGGCCAGTGAGCTTGCGCGATTCGCTTGGAAGTTCTCTCAATATTCCTGCTGTAAAGTCTTTGGCAATTGTTGGTTTGGAGAATTTTTTGAATCTGGCTTATACAATGGGATTGCAAACCCTACAACCTACTCCAGAGAATTTAAAACGTTTTGGTTTGGCAGTAACTCTTGGTGGTGCTGAAGTCAAAATGATTGACTTGGTGACGGCCTACTGTGCTTTTGCTAATGGTGGGCTCAAAGTGGAGCCAGTTTCAATTCTCAAAGTTGAAGATCAAAAAGGCAATGTCCTTTATGAGCACCATCAGGTAGATGGTCAAAGAATTCTTGATCAAGGTGAAACTTTTATTATCAATGATATTTTATCTGATAATAGTGCTCGCCTTTTGGCTTTTGGAGCAAATTCTCTGCTTAATACTGGCAAACCAATTGCAGTTAAAACTGGTACCACTAACAGTATGAAGGATAACTGGACCATTGGTTGGAGTCAGAACATTATTGTTGGTACTTGGGTGGGTAATAATGATGGAACGGCCATGAGTTATGTGGCTTCTGGTATCACTGGTGCTTCTCCAATTTGGCGTCGTACTATTTATGCGGCTTTGGATCTTGGTTATCAGGCTCCAGCTTGGCAGATGCCGGAAAATGTTGAAAAAGTGGAGCTAGATGCAATCTCTGGTGAAAGAAGCCATGACAACTTCCCTACAAAATTTGACTATATTATCAAGGGTACTTTGAGTAATGAGTTGGATACGATTCATAAGTTCCTCAAAGTTTGCAAAGATGATGGTAGCAAATTGGCAACCGAAGCTAAAATTTCTGTAGGCGATTTTAATGAAAAAGAGTTTATTGTTCTGCGTGAAGATGATCCGGTCAGCGAGGATGGTCGTAATCGCTGGCAAGAAGGTATTGATGCTTGGATGCGTTCTCAAACTGATCCACGCTATGGTAATCCAACAGAATTTTGTGGTTCTGAGAGTGATATTAGCGTTAGTATTGATCAACCAAGAAATGAAGAAAATTTCTCTGGTGAAGATATCGCCTATCGTGTTAAGTCTGGTAGTGATGTTGGTATAGTTAAATTAGAATTCTATGTGAACGGCGAACTCAAAAAAACTGTCGAGAATGATCATGAGTTTGCTGACACAATTCATTTGGCTCGTGGCAAATATGAGTTGTATGCCAAAGCTTTCTCTCGTAGCGGCGGGGTCAAAGAAAGTGGCCATATTAAGATAGGTACAGGTGGCATGCAATGGGATTTCGTGCCTACTCCTACTCCAACTACGACGATTATTCCAACTCTAACACCAACGCCAAGTATTGCTACAATCAGTGCCACAGTTAGTCCATAATATTAAAATTCTAAAAGAATAGATAAAAAATGGCTAATAAACTTAGACCAGAAAATTGGCTAAGTAAGTAATGGTCTAAACTAGCAATGGCTAAAAGAATTAATGATTTGCTCCAGAAGCCATCGATTTTTGCTTGGCTAATTAGAATTAGCAAAACAACTAATAATAAGACTCCACCTTCACTGAGGATCAAAAATAAAATGTTGTGCACTGGTTGAACAAAGCGCACAATTCCTTGATTGGGCAAATTAAAAGTATACTTTTCTAGATTTACGGTGAAGTTATTAATGCCAACCCCAATAAATGGCTTAGCCTCAAAAATTTGCAAACTCGCTTGATTGAGAGAAACACGGCGACTAATTGAATCAAGGTCTGGTCGAATAATAGTAAATTTAAGGAGCAAGTATGGAACAATTAAAAAGAAAAAATAGTAAATACAAATGATAATTAGTTTTCTATTTTTGACATTGCCTAAGAACTGATAAGCTAAAAACAACCATAAAGTGATAAAGGCAGTAATTGATTGAGTGATAAAAGTTATCAAAACTGCATTAGCAAGTAAAACAATTTGTGTTTTTCGGCAATGCTTGATTCTGACAAAAATGAGGATAGAAAAAATTACTATCAAACCAGCTAATATGTTTGGATGGGCAGTGGTGCCATAGGGTAATATTTTTTCCCCGAAGGAAAATTGGGCGCGACTAACATTGGCTAAATTGTGTAGGTTGGTTTCTCCAAGTATTCTGTAAGGAAGTAAAGATTTTTGAAAAACAAATTGATAATTAGCCAATAAGCTCTGAAAAATAACAACAGAAAATAAAACGCCTAAAATAAATTTTTCTGCCAATTTGGTTTTGAATAATGGATCGTGTTTTACTACGCTAAAGAACAATAAAATTTCCACGAAATGCAAAAGATGAGTGAAAGCTGCTATAGCATTTTGACTCATTAATTGTCTGCCTATTAGCAATAAAACCAAAAAACAAAAATAATTATTTAATTTCACTTTTTTTAGTTGTTTGACTTCAAAAAAAGGAAAGGAATCAGAAAAATTTCTGCTAAATAAAATTTAGGAATTAAGTAGTCAATCAATAATCCATGGACATAAGAATTACTAAGAGGAATTTTGTAAAACAAATTTACGCTAAAAGTGAAAACAATAAAAAAGAATAATAATAGCTTGATAAGATCGATGGTGTTTTTTTCTTTAAACTTGTCCAACCAGACTAGCTTTGAATTCATCTTGACCAATCTTGACTATTTTTTGTCTAATAGGCTCGACTTCTTCACTGCTTATATTAACCTCATCATCCTGAAAAATAAAGCTGAAACTGTAATTGCTTTCGTAGATATCTAACAAATCAACCCTTTTGACACGGCCATCAACTTTTTGAAAGGCATTTATTAAATCTCCAACGGCGGTACTCTTTTTGAGAGTAAAAGTCATTTCTTCGCTAATAGAGGCAGTTTTAATGAGCTTCTGATATTGAGGATATTTTTTAGATATGCTGATTAATTCTTGCAGATTTAATTCAATAGCAATATGCCCATCGTCTAAGACGATTAAAGAACCAATTAAAGTTTTATTCTTCTCATCCTTAATAATTAAATCAGCCTCTTGTTTGGCAATTGGCATGTGCACTTCTTTATCAATTTTCTCTTTTACAAGCAATTCTTGTTCGTGAGAAAAAATATATAAACGATCAAAAAGACTTAATAAATCACCTTTGACTTCACGGTAATCACGATTGGAGACAAGAGTCAGTTTGAGTTTTTGTTCTGGCAAATTGTTTTTTTGAGGGTTGTAGACATAGGCGATTTCAAAAACAGACATTTGTTTTTTTGTTGGGTTGGTACTGATGATTTCAATCAAAGAAGGTATTAGACTACGGCGTAAATAAGTAGTTTCTTCTTTGAGTGGGTTGGCCAATTTAAGATGATCTATTAAGGAATAGCCGGTATCAAGTGCCTGCTTTTCACTCACCAAAGAGTAGCTATAAATTTCTTGCCAGCCGATGTCAGCTAAAAAGTGTTTAATCAAGCTCTCAAATTGATAATTGGTGTTTGGGTCTTTGTGAATTGATAATTCGCCGTTCATTAGTTTACTTGGCAAATTGTGATAACCATAAATTCTGGCAAGTTCTTCCACGACATCAGCTTCAATGTGAATATCTGGGCGGAAAGTAGGTGGAGTGACTTCGATTTCTGTTTGGCCGATTTCTACTTGGCAATCCAAGTCAGTGAGAATAGTTTTGATTTCTTTGTTGGATAATTTAATGCCAAGGTAGTTCTCAATGGTTTTGAGCTTGACGGTAACAGTTTTTGGAATTTGGTGATCTGGAAAATAATCATAAAGATCAGAAACAACAACAGCCTGGCAAAGTTTGCTAAAAAGTTCTACGCCATATTCCATGACTTCTAGACCTAAATTAGGATCAACATTTTTTTCGTTGAGTTGTGCGGCGACGGTGCGAATAGCATGTCCCATTGAAGCCTGACGAACTTTTTTGGCATCTAAGGATTCTATCCAAAAAAGAATTGATTTGGTATTTTTGTCTACTCCAGTATTGAGAGTGCCTTTGATAGCTGGCAAATCAATAATTTCTCCACTTTCTGATTCAAAAACGATTTCTCCTCCTAAGGTTTCATGCTCCACTTCATCCAAAGTGACAAATTTCTTGCCTTTATTGGCTTCTTTGATAATAATTTTGCCTCCGCGACTCATAATTTTGTCGTAATCAAAAACGTGGCAAGGGTGACCTAACTCATGGGTAATGTAATTACTAATATCAATCAAAGCCTCATGGACGTTGACGCCGATAGCTTTGAGTCGATTTTGCATTTCTAGTGGGCTATCTAAATGTTTGACTCCAGTCATGACTACGGCTAAAACACGATGCACCGCTTCTGTTTCATAAATAATTTCCGGCAAGGGTAAGTTCCTGGTGGGATGCTTTTTGATTTTTTCAAATTTAGCTTTTTTAAGCTTGGTTTCTATACCAGCTCTTTTTAATATGGTAGCTGCTTCTCTGGCAATACCACGAATTGACATGCTATCTACACGATTGGTAGTAACTTCAATGTCATAAACTTCATTATCGTAAATATGCTCAACTGATGGCCCGCTTAAAGATAAATATTTTTGGATGTCATTTTTACTAGCTTTGGTAAGTAAATGTTCACGTAGCCATTTATCTGGAATAAGAATATTCATAGTGATCTTTAAAATTGCTCCAAAAACTCCAAATTACCTGAATAAAAAAGTCTAATGTCGTCAATGTTGAGTCCTTTTTTGAGTGTGTAAGTTCTCTCTACTCCCCAGCCAAAAGCAAAACCGGTATAAATATCTGGGTCAATGCCACCAGCCTTCAAAACATTTGGATGGACCATGCCTGCACCACCAACTTCGTGCCAACCAGATTTACAGAAACGGCAGTTTTTGCCAGTACCACCACAAATATGACAGCTAAAATCTACCTCGAAGGATGGTTCGGTAAATTTGAAATGAAAAGGTCTAATGCGACTTTTGGTCCCTGGTCCATAAAAACTTTCTGCAAAGTAGTCTAGTGTACCTTTGAGATGTTGAATGTTGATGCCTTTATCAATGACTAAGCCCTCAAACTGATGAAACATTTGAGTGTGAGTGGCATCGCTTTGACGGCGATAAGTTCTAGCCACATTAATCATGCGAATTGGCGGCTTAGATTTGAGGCGTTCCATTTCTCTTACTTGGCCGTTGGAAGTGTGAGTGGTCATAACCATTTTGCCCATTTTTGGGTCTGGCTGCGTATCGACAAAGAAAGTCTCCCATTCATCGCGAGCGGGGTGGTTTTTGGGCATATTAAGAGCTTCAAAAACATAATAATCCCAATCAACTTCTGGGTATCTAACTCGATTAAAACCAATTTTTTCAAAAATTTGACTAATCTCCTCAATTGCTTGGGAAATCGGGTGAATATGGCCAACTTGGTGTTTTTTTCCAGGAAGAGTGAGATCAATTTTTTCTTTGGTTTGTTTTTGTTGGCTTTCTAAATCTGCTATTTTATTTTCTAGCTTGTTCTTGAGTTGATTTAGTTCTTGGCCAAAAGCTTTTTTTTGTTCATTTGGCACATTTTTGATTAAGGCTGAAACATTTTTGAACAAACCATTCTTACCAAGATATTTAATGCGCAGCGATTCCGCATTTTGATCTAACTCTTGATCTATTTGAATCAAGAGATCTTTGCATAATTGTAGTGGATCTTGTTGGCTCATATTACGTGACAGCATTATAACTCTAGACCTCTTTTGAACCAAGCTCTTTTAGGTAGGCCAATAAATACAATTCTGGAGAATTAGATTGAAATTCTGGGTGATTTCTCATAATCTCACCAAGATTCCTAGATCTAATTTGCAAAGCCTCGTATTTTTCCGATGCTATTGCTTTTATGTTTTTGACAGAATTTGCTTCTGTTGACATATTTTTTCTCCTTTTTCTCCCTTTAAAACTAAAAAGCCCCGCTTTTTGCGGGGCTTTCTTTTCTTTTCTACTTTATTCGCAAATTACCCCGCATTCTCCTTCATCAAGAAATTTTGGAAAATAATGGTGGTGTGTTTGCGACAATTTAACATTAACAGTGTATTTATATGCCTATTTGGTAATTTTAGCAACGATCTCTTTGAAAGTGTCGAAATCTCTAGCAGCAATTTCAGAGAGCATTTTGCGATTCAATTCGATCTTAGCAGTTTTTAAGCCTTTTATAAAGCGAGAATAATTCAAAGCTTCACCAATTTGTTTGATACCTGCAGTAATGCGGATAATCCATAATTGGCGCATATCGCGTTTGCGCAATTTGCGACCAACGTAGGCATATTGACCTGAGTGTAATAAGGCCTCTTTAGCACGTTTGTATAAACGACTGTTGGTACCGCGAAAACCTTTGGTAAGGCCTAAAACTTTTTTGTGTCTTTTGTGACGGACAATACTGGTTTTTGTTCTGGACATAGTTAGTCTTTCTCTCTAAAAAATTAAGCCAAACCAAGCATTTTCTTGATTTTCATGGCAAATCTGCCGGTTACTTCAACTGGCACTCTGTAGTTTCTAATAGCTTTTTTGCTTTTGTTCTTACGAAGGTGACGGCGATTTTGGATACGACGCATGATTTTGCCGGTACCGGTCACATGAAAACGTCTAGAGACGCCTTTTCTGGTTTTTACTTTGATTTTTTTCATATCTTTCCTAATTATTTTTTCTTACCGATTGGATCAAGTTGAGCTTGAATCTTTTTACCAATTAATTTGGGTGGCAAACTGACTTTGCCAAGATCAGCATTGCTCTGAAATATTCTTTCAAATACCTCAAAACCAAGATCTTTACGAACTATTTGTCTACCTTTAAAGGTTAAAGTTAATTTAACTTTATTACCTTTTTCCAAGAATTCTTTGACTTTGCGATTTCTGACTTCAAAGTCTGCTTCGCCCATAAATGGCGTAAAGCGTAATTCTTTGAGCTCAGCTGTTTTTGATTTCTTGCGAGTATCAGAGTTCTTTTTTTTGAGCTGATACTTAAATTTTGAAAGTTCAATAATCTTAACTACTGGCGGATCAGCTTTTTCAGTAATGAGAACAAGATCGCTACCCTGCTCCATGGCTTTTTCAAGAGCTTCATTGGAAGACATTTCCCCCAAAGACTCGCCATATTCATTCAAAACGCGTACCACTGGGAAACGAATCTGATGATTCGCTTTCACATAGATCTGTTCGTTTTTGTTTTTACTGTATTTTTTTCTGATCACGCAAGGTCGTCTATTATATACTATTATTTATTAATCTTGACTAGGGAATTATAACTTAAGAAGTCTTTTGTAGCAATTGTCGAATGAGTCTTGATGATTTATAATTGCTCTCTGTCTAACCGATCTAAGGTTAGCTTAACAAGTAAATTGTGAGTTCGAGCCCGTAGCTCAGTTGGTTAGAGCGCTTCATTGACATTGAAGAGGTCAGAGGTTCGAGTCCTCTCGGGCTCACAAAATAAACAATCGCCGTATGGCGATTTTTTATTTTGTTGAGACTCGAGCTGGAAGAAAACATTAATTTTGCAAAAGCTATTTTTTGAAACGAAGCTTGTCACCAAAAATTTCCCAATCCATGTGACTATTTTTGAAGAGTTCCATTCTTTCATTTATGCCTAGAACACTTCTTTTGCCGCGGTGGTCCACTCTTTCGACAATGCCATAGGAATTTGGCAAATCAACGATAACATTTTGAGCGTCATATCTGGCGAGCAAACTAATGGCGAGCCAGCCGACGCAATAGTCAAGGCAGGCGCCAGAAAGTTCAAAAGGTTCTTTTTGAGTAAAATCGCGTAATTTTCCACCATATCTACGCAAAAGTTCACTAACAACTTTGGTTGAGTTGGGCTTGCAAATACCGCCTTTTTTTTCCACAAAAGCACCATAAATCAAAGTTTCTGGCACTTCATGTTCAGCCACACATAGACGCATAGGGGGTATTTTAGCACTAATTTTTAGAACTTCTGTTCTGGTAAGGCTTTATGTAAAGCCTCATAAGGCAGTCTAATTTCATGTCTTACAAAAATCAAACCAACTATTCCAGCTATGGCAAACATGGCGCCAAGCGCTCCGAGAGCAGCTTGATTACCAAAAAAACTGGCTAAAAAGCCAGCAATGATTGGTCCAAAAATGTAAGCAAAACTGGCAGCTGAACTTTGCAAGCCAACCAGGTCATTACCAACAGGCCCTAGTCTTTTGATGTATTCTTGAATGGCTGCATCAAGGCCTGGATAGCCGATAGCATAACAGACTGAGCTCATGAAAGTGAAAATAATAATTGCTAAAACAGAATGAATCCAGATTAGAGGGAGTAGGAATAAGCCGGATAGTAAGGCAGCAGCAAAAGCAGTTCTTTTCTTGCGAAATCTCTTAGTGATTGGTCCAGAAAAAGCACTAAAGATTAAAGGTGGTGCAGTCCATGCAGAGAAAAACAACATTCCTAGCTTGCTCCCATCACTCAACTCTTCGGCTAGCAATGCTCCAACACTCCAGAAACCAGCCATAAGTAAAATGGCCATCAAATTAAGTAAATAAACTGGCCATAATTTCTTAAAAAGAATTAACCAAACACTTAATTCTTGTTTGGCGGAAGTTTCTGTCAGCGATTTGGGAGCTTCTTTTTTGATAACTTTAAATTTATTTTTGACTCCTAAAAAAGTAATTAAACCCAGTAAATAGAAAACCAAAGCTAAAAACAACGGCCCATTGGCAAAATAATCATGAGCTAGAGCTGCCATTATTGGGGCTACAAACCAAGCAATTGACCAAATGCTTCCCATAAATCCCCACATTAATGGTTGTTCTTCTGTGGGAATAGTTTCATCAATGAAGTGGTAATTACTAAACATGGCTAGTTCATAATAAATCCCCCAGATCGCCATGGCGATCAAAAAAACCCATGGTTGCCTACCAAATACTAAGACAACAATTGGAAAAGTGATTGCTGCTGCTAAGGACTTGCGAATGATTACGGAGAAGCTTTTTCCTCTAAATAATCTAGAAAATACAAAATCACAGAACAAACCGACAACGGAAGAAAAAGCCAAAATTATGCCCATCAGGAGCTGATTGCCTACAGATTCTTCAATGGCAACTGGCAGGAAATAGGACATGATGCCATCGCCAATCATTAGTAAAGCAAACAAAGTGCAATAAAGAGACATCTTGGATTGACCAATAGATTTGAGAAAATTCATGTTTCCATGTTAGCAATTTTCTTCAAATGAAACAATTAAGTCTTGTGCAGAGTTTTTTAGCCAACGGCGTTAGCACCAGCATTTCTCTCGTTATTAATGCTGCTTTGGACGTCTTTAGTCTTTTTGAAATTAAGACCATGTTTTTTCTTGCCTTTAGCTTGCATTTGTTGTGCCCAACTGCGAGCACTACCGACTTTTTGGCGTAATAACATGATTAATTGACGTAATTGGTGAAAGAAATTTCTATAATAACTGCCTCCATCAAAGCCTGGAGTAACCACATCTTGGCTGACTGCCATGGTAACTTCTTGATTCAGATCTTTAATATCGGCAATTAAAAGCTCAAGCTCTTTTCTAATTTGATTGAGCTCGATTTTACTCTTTTCCTCTTGAGCAGAAAAAAGCTCGTGAGTGTTGGTAGGATTAACTTTATCATGGAGCTTCTTGCGAAGAGCCTCTTTTTTTTGGGCCAAAAGTGCTTCAGCTTGTTTTTTCTTCCAAGTTTCTTGATCGTTGGTATCTATTCTGCCAGACTCATTGAGTAAAGCATTGGCAAAAGGATTGAGAATTTTGTCGTTATCTGTTTTGACTGAGGAATTTTGGTTAGCAATTTTTTGCTCATTTTCCAATAAACTACCTGCAAAAGGATTTACTGGTTTTGCAGCGACTGATTTAGCTTGATTGTTGCCCTGTCCAAAAGATGTCATTTGATACAGATATATTACTGATTTGCGTATTATAGGTTTTAATTACACGCAAGTCAATACAACCATATCTCTTTATAGCAAACTTAAAGTGAGAGCAAAAGATCTAAAGTTTTTTTCTGCAATAAAGTAGCTTTGACCTGGTTTAAATAATCTTGATTTTTCTCAAGTTCTTTAACCATTTTTTCATCAGCAAATTTGGCAATTTCAGCTTTGACTTCTTCGTCACTGACAGTTAATTTTTCCATTTTGCTTATTTCAGCCATAATGAAATCTAGTTGCAAGCGACTTAAAACTACGCCAGCTAATTCTTGACTGAGTTGGTCAATAGTAATTTGACGTCTAGCTAAATAATCTTCTGTAGTGATTTTGTATTGCTTTAGTTGACCAACTAATCTTTCGTACTCAGCTTGAGTTTCTTGTCTCAAAAGCAATTCACCAATGGCTGGAGCAAAAGCATCAACCAAGCCTTTGAAAATATGTTGCAAATTGATTTCTTTGATTTCGTTCTCACCCAATTCTTTGTGAGCATGAGCGTGATCATGATCCTTATCCTCTGTTTTGCAGGCTGCAGCTTCTTTTTTGATTTCTTCGTTGCGATTGCTGACAAATTTAGCAGCCTCTTCTTTGGATTTTTTGGTGGTTTTTTTGTAATCGCCAATTTTTACTTCTGGAATTGGTGAAAAGTATGCTTCCAAAACCCAGTCTTGGCCTTTTTCTAAAGCTAATGGATTAAATTCTGGAGAAGTAATTGGTTTTTTGTTGTCTTTCTTGATTTGTTCCTCATAAGCCTGAGGAATGAGTTCTCTTAGAACTTGATCAATAATCTTTTCTAAGCCAACATGTTTTTCAACTATAGCGAATGGAGCTTTGCCAATACGAAAGCCTTCAGCCTTAACATTTTTGGCTAATTTATTGACTGTTTTTTTGTAAACTGGTTCGACAGTTGTCCAGGCTAAAGTAATCTTTACGGAATCATTTGGAGCAATTAAGCTTTTTTTTCTTTCCTTTTTCTCTTCTTTTTTGACTTCTTTAGTCTCTTTTTTATCGACTGGTTTAGTGGTTTTTGCCATAGGAGAGGATTATATTTCAGACCCTGTCTTTTTGCAATGTAATGCAAAAAGCAGTAGGTGCAAAAGATATAACGCGAATTTTAAAGCTTTGTGAGTTGTTCGACCAAACGACAGGTGTAGCCCCACTCGTTGTCGTACCAGGCAATGACTTTGACTAGATTGCCATCAATGACTTGAGTGAGTTCTAGGTCAACTACGGCTGAATACTCACAACCGATAAAATCACTAGAAACTAGCGGTTCATTGGTGACTGCGACAATGTGGCGATAGTCTTTTTTGCTAGCTTCGATGAAGGCCTCATTAATTTGCTCTACGGTAACGGTTTTTTTGGTTAGAAAAGTGAGGTCAGAAAGTGAAACGGTTGGAGTGGGCACGCGAATAGCTAAGCCATCAAATTTGCCCTTGAGTGAAGGAATAATTTCGGTTACAGCCTTGGCAGCGCCAGTGCTAGTGGGCACAATATTGGCTGATGCATTGCGGGCGCGACGCAAATCTTTTTTATGTGAATTATCGTGCAAATTCTGATCGTCGGTGTAGGAATGAATTGTACTTAGAAAAGCCTTCTCCACTCCAAATTTATCTTTCATAATTTTCATCAGGGGAGCAATACAGTTGGTAGTGCAAGAAGCATTAGAAAAAATTTGTTTAGATTTGTCAAATTCATTGACAGAAATAACACTGGTAGATACTTCTTTTTCTTTGTCAGATTTGGTGGGAGCAGAAAGTAAAACTTTTTTAGCACCAGCATCAAGATGTAATTTAGCTTTTTTAGGTTTGTTGAATTGACCGGTGGATTCAAGGACGATGTCTACTTCATATTTGGTCCATGGAATTTTGGCAGGATCTCTTTGAGCAGTGATGATGATTTTGTGTTCGCCAACTCTAATGTAACCAAGCTCAATATTGTCATCAGTAACTTCGCTTATATCTTGAGTTTGTTTGAAACTGATTTTTTCGCTGAATGAGCCGTAAACGGTATCGTGTTTAATTAAATGCACCCAATCAGCAATGTTCATGGAACCAGAAGTATTAATAACTTTGAGCTCGATTTTTTTACTTTCTTTTTCTAGCCAAACGCGGAAAGCCAAGCGACCGATGCGACCAAAACCATTAATAGCAAAACTTTTCATAGAAGGGGCAGCCTTTCTTAAATAACACGAAATTTTACTTCTATCTCACATTTTGCCACAAAAAATTAGGCAAAAACAGTCTTGGTTTGATTGGAGACGTAAGTGCCAACGTCTTCGCCATCAATAGCTTTGAGCAATTGACCTTCTTCAAAAAGATCAAAGACCATAACTGGCATATCGTTTTCTTTGCACATGGCTAAAGCACCGGTGTCCATAATTTGCACATCATCCATTTCAATAGCAGTTTTGAAATCCATAGTTTTGAAGCGTTTGGCATCTTTGTGTTGCATTGGATCTTTGTCATAAATGCCATCAACTTTGGTGGCTTTCATCAAGACATCGCAGTGTAATTCTAGAGCATGAAGAGATGCGCCGGAGTCGGTGGTTACATAAGGCATACCTGTGCCGGCAGAGAGGATCACAACTCTTCCCTTCTCCATGTGACGAATGGCTTTGTTACGAATAAAAGATTCAGCAACAGCTGGCATTTGTAGGGCAGCTTGGAGACGAACTGGTACGCCGACTTTGTCGAGAGCATCTTGTAGAGCCAAACCGTTCATGACGGTAGCCAACATGCCCATGTAATCAGCAGTGGCGCGGTCGATGCCATTTTTGGCTGCGGACATTCCACGAAAAATGTTGCCACCACCAATGACGATGGCAATCTGGACGTCTTTAGCATAAACAGCCTTGATTTTTTCTGCTGTAGAAAGGACTGCTTTGGGATCTATACCATAATCTCGGTCACCAATGAGTGATTCGCCGCCAATTTTTAGCAAAATTCTTTTAAATCTTTTTTGCATACAATCCTTTCAGTATTTTTATAAAAAAAGTTTTTTCTTGAGACGTAAAAATTTCCAACGCAAACTTTCTAGCAAGGTGTAGATTTTGTAGATTGGATAGTCATTGATTAGGTCATAAGTACCAATGAATTCCACCAGCTCGCCCCCATAACCTTTTTTGAAGCGATGGAAGCCATTCCAAGGGCTTTTTGGATCTGGATCTGGACCAAGTGAGCCCCACATATCAAATTTGGAGCAACCATTGGCTTTGCCAAAACGAATAACTTCCCACATCATCAAGTTACTCGCCATAACTTCACGATTTTCTGAACTTGAAGCACCGTATGGATAGTAAAGTACGCCATTGAAAACAAAAACAATCCACACCACTAAGACTTTATTTTCGTAGACGGCTTTAAAAATATGCATCATGCCGCTATCTTTGAGACTTTCCCAAAGTTTACGAAAATAATCTGGAGTATGGGCGTAAAAACCTTGCCTTTTAGTGGTTTCTTCTAAAATAACTAAATAATCTTCCAAGCCTTTTTCGCTTGTGTCTTCGATGATTTGCACACCTTTTTTGGCAGCCAATTTGACGTTGTAGCGAGTTTTACTACTTTGTTTATTGGTGAGTTCTTCTTCAGTGGGAGTTAAATCGAGCTCAAAAGTGTATCTGGTAAAAAGAGCTCTACCCTCTTCTGTTTGAAATTTGTTTAAGAATTGTACGCTTTTGTTTTCCTCCTTTGGTTGTTCAAGGGGTTTTTTGACATTTGGCTCCATCTTGATGTAGATAGCGCGGTATTTTTTGGCCAATTGTTCTAAAGCTGCCATCTGGTCGCCATCTGGCTCCAATCCCTTTGGATAATAGCCGACATAACGATCTAGTACTGGTAATTTATGAAAAGTGACCTGAAGAGCGCCTGTGAGAGTGCCACCTGTAAAAAATCCAAGCCTTTCGACTTGGACTCCAGTTTTTTTTCTGAATTCACCCCATTCATAAGATTGAAGAGGATGACTAGCAACCTGATTAAAAATGTTTTTCTCTTGTGGGAGAATTTCTCTAATCAACATAGGCTAGTCCGTTATTATAGTTTAAGTTTTTGAGATTTTCCCCAACTGGTACCGGG
>CAIMNJ010000015.1 GCA_903842795.1 uncultured bacterium
ATTTTTATTTTTTATATTATTTACAATTTCTGGAGAATAAATACGCTGAAAAAATATTACTCCCAAATAAGACTCATCAATAAAATCAAAATTTGGAGGTTCTTTTCCAATCCATGTTTCATCTAAAATAATTTCAACGTCAAAATATTCTTTTAAATAATCTATTAAAAAAGATGTTGATTTTGTTTTGGTATGGTAAGAATGACCGACATAAACAATTTTCTTTGATTTTTTACTTGTTTTTTTGTAAATAATTTTTGAAAAATTTATTAGTTTTTTTTTAACTAGAATAGGATAAGTTATAATTATATATTTGGAAAATGAAATAATTTTTTTTAAAAATTCTCTTCCAAATCCATACTTTGGAAAAACTCTATTAAAAATATTTCTAATTTTTTCAGAGATAATCCATAATTTAGTGTTTTGCATTTCTAAAATCCTTGATTTTAATAAAGATACCTCAGATTCTTTGTCTTTTATAGCTAAAATAAGTTTTTCTTGATAATTTTTAAGTTCTAATTCTTTCTCAAAAAATCTTTTTTTGTAATCCTTAGCATCAGTATCAGCCTCATCAAATTTTGCCATGAATGTAGAGAGCATATCGATTAAAGATTTTTCTGACTTTTTATTAAAATCAATATTAGTTTTAAAATTTTCAATTTTTTTAACTAAATCAAAATCTTTTTGCAGCAAACTCTGTAAATTATTTTTTGTATTGTTACTTATAAATAATTTATTTTCATCTAATTCATTTTTAGTTAAGATATGCAATCCATCTTTTGTATAAAAAAATAAATTCATTTTTTTTGCTATAAATTCAAATGTTTTCTTCGAATAAAAAGATATATGTTGACCAGTTTCTGGGGTAAAATACCACCACTGATTGGCATTTTTAATTTCTAAGTTTGGTTGCAATTCAGTTGAAAAAACAACTGCATCTGAATATTCAAAAATTTTCTTAATTTCACTTAGTGGATTGGCGAAATGCTCAAAAACCTCAAAAGCTGTTGCCAACTCGAATTTGGTTTTTTTAGGAAGATCTGATAATTCAAAATTTTGAGCATATAAATTTTTACAAAACTTATCTTGATGATAACAATCAAAACCCTTATCTCTCATTAAGCGCGTAAACATTCCATACCCACCAGCATAATCTAAGAATTTTGAATTTATATTGAAATTTGAAGTTATTAAATTTGAAATCCTATCAGCATAATTTAAGTTTCTTGAAATCAAACCAAGATCCAAATTAGTTATGGCATTTCCATACGCCTCATCTAGCCAATATGGCTCTTCTGTTTGAATAAATCCACAATTATCACACTTATAGTAACCAATATCATACTTTCCAAGAACATTACTATTAAAAATATGTACTACATATGATGAACAAATTTTGCACTTTGTCTTAGACATTGATCTTGTACCATTCATAAGTTTTCTTCAACCCTGTTTTAAAATCAGTTTTATATTTCCAACCAAGCTTGGCTAATCTACTTACATCAAGTAATTTTCTAGGAGTTCCATCTGGTTTGCTAGTATTCCAATATATTTGTCCTTCGTAACCCACAACCTCTTTAATCATTTCAGCTAATTCTTTGATTGTGCAGTCTTCACCAGTGCCAATATTTACGATTTCTGAACCGTCATAGTTATTCATCAGGAAGACCACCGCTGAGGCTAAATCGTCTACATACAAAAATTCTCTCATTGGACTGCCTGTACCCCAAACCTCCACAATTGGTTTGTTTTCTAATTTAGCTTCGTGAAATTTTCTAAGTAAAGAGGGAAGAACATGAGCATTTTCCAAATCAAAATTGTCATTAATACCATATAGATTGGTTGGCATTACAGAAATAAAATTGGTGCCATACTGTTGATTATAACTTTGACACATGGTGATACCAGCAATTTTAGCCACAGCATAAGCATCATTTGTCTCTTCAAGTGGACCAGTTAAAAGATACTCTTCTTTAATAGGCTGAGGAGCTTGTCTAGGATAGATACAAGATGAACCCAAAAATAATAATTTTTTAGCGCCAAATTTATAAGCGTTGTGAATTAAATTGTTTTGGACCTGCAGATTTTCAAAGATAAAATCAGCTTTTTGGCTTTTGTTTGCACCAATTCCACCAACTTTAGCTGCCGCAACAAAAACATATTCTGGCTTTTCAATTTTAAAAAAATTCTCTACAGCTGCTTGATCCATCAAATCTAACTCAGCCCTAGTTCTCTTTAGAAGATTAGTATAACCTTGAGCCTCAAGTTCCCTAACGATGGCACTACCCACCAATCCACGATGTCCAGCCACATAAATTTTAGATTTTTTTTGCATAATGACTCCCCAGAAATATCTTAAACTACATCTAAAATCATAACCTATGAAGTGATTATTTGAAAGAATACTATTATACTTTTATTTTGTGCCATCCTTCTGATACTACACATGTTTGCTTTGCAAACTTGGCGGCGCCAGCATCAAGTCAGATTTTCCTTTTACTCTCACGGGTGTCGCCCTACAGGCACTAGGCGGGTGCTACGCACTCGCCTTCGCCAGATCTAGGACTTAAATTAGCCCTCACTTCGCTTTACCACTTCACATTACATAATAAAAAAAGACCATTTCTGGTCTTTTTTTATTATGGAGCGGGTGACCAGAATCGGACTGGCTTCTTCTCCTTGGAAGGGAGACATACTACCGGTGTACTACACCCGCGTTTGGTATTTTAATCTGTTTTTTTGGTTCTGAGCAATGGTCTGTCTATATCAGAACTTCAATAGTTTACCTTAGAGTGGGGGAGAAATAAAGTTGCAGCTAGTTGCCAATAATTAGAAGCTAAAACGTCAAGGAGTCGTAGCTTTTCATCGCTTTCTGGAGGGAGAAGAGTTGGACGGTGGGGTTGCCTTGGGCGTCAAAGAAGGAGAAGGAGGCGAATGGGCCGGGGCTGCCTTTCATGATGAATGGGGTGACGGCTTTGACGCGTTTGTCGCTCCAAATGTAGTTGAGGGCGTAGAGGTAGTAGTCGCTCAGGGAGTAGTTGGTGAGATAGGAGGAGGCCCAGCCGGTTTCGGTGATCATCACTTGGAAGTCATGACCGGTTTTGTTTTTGAGCCAAGTTAGTTCGTAGAGGAAGCCACGGACGGAGTTTTGGCCGGTGCGGCGGGGAGAGGCGGCGAAGTCTGGATTTGGATATGAGTGGGAGTTCCAATAGTCGATGCTGTCAAAAATATCTGGATAGAATTGCAATAAGCTTTCGAGGTAACTAAAGGCTTCGCGAGTATTGGCGCTACTGTTGGCGGCGAGGTCCATGGCGGCGGGGAGGATTTTGAAGTTTTTATTTTCGCTGTGAAACCAACTGCTAGTGAACTGAAGGATGCTGCCATAAAGTAAAGGATCGATTCTGCCACCCCATTCGGCGGCATGATTAACTTCGTTGAAGACAATAATGAACTTCTCGTCCTGATGCCAATCAAGTTTGGAAAGGAAGTTAGCCATTTCAATGATATTTTTGCGGGTGGGTACGCGCCAAGCATTATTACTTTGATCAAAACTGGTAGAAAGACGCAGAATGGGGATGACCCGCATTTTTTCGGCTTGATCAAAGAAGTCTTGCCATTCCTTTTTTTTCTCCAGATCATCGAGGGTGAAGGGGATGGTGACAAAACGCCATTCTTCATCCTTATATACCTGCCTGAATTGCTCGAGCTCGCCCGTGTGCATAAGGTGCATGCCCATGACTTGGCTATTAAGCTTAGCGTGGGCTGGCGTGTTGACAGCAAAAATCATCATCAAGAAAAAGACGGCTACATGAATGATTTTTTTATTAAGCTTTCTGAGCATTTGACTTGAGGTCATTTTAGCACGCAATGTTATACTAAGGGCAGAGATGAAAAAGTTCTTCTTGGTTTTTACTTGGTTTTTGCTTTCCACCGCCGTGGTTCTGCTCGGTAGTGCCGCTTACAGCTTTGTTTTCTTGAGTAATGGCGCTAATTTAAGTAAATTCAATCTTGCTTCCTTGCCAAAAATTCAGAGTCCCAATGATAATCCACAAACTGCTCAGGCTGTCGGCACTGTCATCGAGAGTGAGGATGGGCGTGAAGTGATCATCGCTAAGTTCTTGGAACGCTACAATTCACCCATGAAGCCCTATGATTTCT
The DNA here is from genome assembly GCA_903842795.1 of uncultured bacterium. Taxonomy (GTDB): domain Bacteria; phylum Patescibacteriota; class Microgenomatia; order UBA1400; family PJMF01; genus UBA1364. The sequence goes on from CAIMNJ010000015.1 coordinate 4,159, forward strand.
ACGGCAAAAAAATTGTCGAGATTGCTGACCGTTACACCATTGATTTTCGTCTTTTACCCGCCATCGCCATGCAAGAGTCCAATCTCTGCAAAACCACCAATCCTGGCGCCCCTCACAACTGTCTGGGTTTTGGTATTCACAAGTCTGGTACGCTGGATTTTGATAGTTACGAAGACGGCTTCGAACGCGCTGGTCGCGAACTCAAGGCTTATTACATCGATAAGGGTCTGGTCACTGTCGAACAAATTGAGAGCAAATATACCCCTAGTAGCAATGGCTCTTGGGCCAATTCTGTCAATCAGTGGATGGCCGAGATGCGCTATGACGACCGCCAGCTTGGTCGCGAGAAAAAAGACAACGCCAGCGTGGTCGAGTTTGCTAAATAACTTTTTACTTGATCTAGAGTGATATAATGGTGGCCTTGGATTTTTGTTATTTGGACGAAGCGTTCAAATCCACAAAATTCAAGGTTCTTTCACATGTCGCACAATTTTTGATCGGGATCTTTTGCTCTTGTTTCTATCTGGAGAGCAGGGGATCCTGATCAAGATGCTTCATCTTAGTTAGGAAATCTATAAGAAAGGAGATACTCCATCATGGAACCGAAAAATAACGGTGCTTGGGATATCTTCATGATTCTCCTTGGGATCATCGCCTCCATCATCGGCATCGGACTCTTTGCATTCTTGAGCGTTTTCGGCAGTCTCATCATGGGACTTATGGCATGGCTCATCTACAAGAAGTTCGATAAGACACTGGCCTGGGTCATCTGGATAAGTTTGATCGGGCACGTCTTCTTGCTCTTTGGCGGCTAAGATCCTCATCACATTTCATAGAAGCGAGGGACTTCCCTCGCTTCTATGAAACTGGAGGCATAATTGTGCGACTTGCTTATCTTATAATATTTGTTATAATACCTACTAACTCAGAAGGTTCTTCCTCACCGGGATTACGTTCTGAGATCAAAGCACCCGTCTATCTAGGACGGGTTTTTTGTAGGTGGAAGGCACAAAAAAACCACCTTTTTGGTGGTTTTTTAATGAGTATTAGGGGTTTTCCCCAAACACATCCGCGAATAATTTTATTATACTAAATTATTGTTTCTTTTCAAGCTTAAAAGATGTGGACCGGAGGGGATTCGAACCCCCTAAAACACATTTCGCGGATGCATTTGTGTACCTACACTCCAGCCCATATCTTTATTATCTAATGGCAAAATTACAAAAAGCGTGACAAAGGAAAGTTTGCTTAAAAAAACTACTTCAATTTGGCTCCGCCACCATCTTTGTTGGTTTCATCATCAAGTAAATCAATAACTTGTCTCGCCACTTTTGGAGGGATGAGGCCTGTTAGGGCAGCACGCAAAATATCTAACTTGGGAACTCTTGTTTCAACGTGACCATCGTTTTGCAAATCAGCGCGAGTGCGCTTAGAAAATTGTCTTTGCTCATCTTCACTCAAATTGGCAGGCTCACCAAAAAAGATCATGAGAAGATTATAGCAAAAACTTAATCAATTTTTCTCATATCATCTCTGCTTTTTTCGCCAGAGTGAAGAGTGATGACTGGAGTGGCGGTGATTTTTTGTTTGCCATTCTCTAAATGTTCGACCTGATAAGTGTTTTCGGTGGCAAATAAATTGAGTAGGGCAGTGATTGCCACTAAACCTAAATTATCGCCTTGTTGTTGAAGTTTTTCTGTCATGGGGGAATTATACCCTGCTAGTCAACACAGGCAACACCCGTTATGCCGTTTTGAGCAAGCAATTTACAGTTTGGTTTGGACTGCAATTCTTGAATCATTTTGAGCTTATCTGCGCCGTCTTTGATCCAAATTTCTTTGGGCGAATCATTCCAAGCTTTGCTAGGTGTGCCAATTTCAAAGGCAAAAAGTTTGGATTTACTCAATTCCATTTGGTCATCCGAGAGGCTGGGATCAAAACCCACCAAAGTGTCTTTTTCCACGTTTTTGGCTGAATTAGCATACCAACTATAGATCTGATTATATGCCTTATAATTTTCTAGATCGGCGTCTTCTTTGCAATTAATAGTCAGGCTAACTCTAGGCTTGAATTTTTCTTCTGCACTAGCATCGGCTAGAGGTAAAACTTCCTGCGCTTCCAAGATGTAACGACCCTCCATTTCCTCGCCACTAATCACACTCTTAAATTTCTTGCTAAAAGCGATGCGACGAGTGTAGCTACCATCTGCATTGCCATAAGTGGGAATATCACCAAGCAGCTTGAATTCAAAACCTTCTTTTTGCAAATCAGCTACTAAAGGTTGGAGTACTGTTTTTTCTAATTGTTCAGCCTTGATATCTTCAATGTCCATACTGTACATGCCATCTGTCTGGTATCTGGCATAAAAGGGCGTGCCATCAGCCATTTGCATGCGCCAATTGAAATAAGTACTAGTTGGCTCTTCCAGATGTCTAGCCATCGTCTCACTGAGTTCATCATCGGTGTGATCACGCAAAATATTGATAATATTGGCCAATTCGTTGTTGCATCCAGGAAAAGCAATTGGCTGGCTGAAACCATTTTCGTCAAAATCATGATTAAAAACTGGCTTATTGGCAATCAATTGCAACTTAGGTACACCGGGAATATCCGAAAGAATCATGCCGAGTCCCATACCAACACCAAGCATGGCAGAGGAAAAGCCAACGATAACCGCCAAGATAAAAAGGGCAGCGAGAATTTTGAAGGTAGGAAACTTTTTTTTGGTTTTGGAGGAGTTCATAAGGATTATTATAGAACGCTCTAAAACAAAAAAACTACTATAATTTTGCAGCGATCGCCTGATAAAGAACATCTTCGTGCTCAGTTTTTCTGCTTATTGCCTCTGGCTCAATCTCAGATACATTACGATGAAGAATGATCCCAGCGGCTTCAATCGGGCCAGCGTGAGACAAAACAATCGGGGAATGAATTAGTTCCAGAGTGTTATTTTCAAAAGAGGCGTAAAGACGAAAAGATGGTTGCGGGAACTTTATATTATCTTTTCCAAGAATATTAGCCAAACTGCCATCCTCACAAAGCTTAGTGTAAGCTTGGTAGTGATCAGCAGTGATTCGTTGAACTTTTTGTAGCCAAGCTAAATTACTCACGTCACCATTATCTGGACCAGCAATCATCAAACTATGACCAAAAGGCGGCGCTTCACGAACAGCAAATTTACACTCGTTTAGGGAAGTCTGGTTCATTCGTGTGCCAACTGCCGCAATAATTTTGCGCCCGGCACTGCGGAGCAAACCCCATTCCTGAAAGAGATGTTCTGGCATGCCATGAGGCAAATCGCGGCCATTCTCATCTGTTTCACCAGCGGCAGTAATATTGTCCAAATAAAAACCAAGAATACGAGCGTGAATTAAGTGAATTGATCTAGCACCACGAAAAGTTTCGTTACTCAAAAAATGATTGGAGTTTTGAGTGGCAAAAACACGATGTGGCCGAGCTGGTTCTTGAGCAGCCATAACTTTGGCTGCTTCCGTCAGACCAGTGGTCAGAATCTTCCAATAAATGATTTGATCTTCTGGCGCATAATCATAAATTTCTTCAGTCTCTAGGGTACTTTCAATTTTCTTGGGGAAAACCATCGGCATCAGATCCCAAGCCGCATAGGGCGCCACCGGGCGCACGAAACCAAATCTAGTCCCAGTAGGTGAGAGATAAGAACCACAGGTTTCATTAGCATGAATATTTTCTAGCCATTCCTCAGAGTTAATTAGATTGGTGCGTTCCACCACATCTTTGAGTTCTGAATGAGTGTTGATGCCATGCGAAGAAACGGGAATATTAATTCTCCCCGGAGTTAACTCGAAAGTGGAAAGCTGTTCACGCACGTCGAGTAGTATATTGCTTAGGAGATAAAATGCAAGAATTTAATCGCACTTTTGATGCTTTCTTTTGGTGAATTAGTATCTGGCGCACCGATATTAAGAGGAATCACATTGACACCATTAGCCCTAGCTTGACTAGCAAGCGGTTCAAGGCCACGAATCGGATTGTCTGGAAATTCAGTGGCTCTTTTGGAAATGTTATTTAGCATTTAAAACAGATTCCTGGCCGTTTTCATCTAAACAGCGAATGCCTACACCCACTTTGCGAGAACTAAACGTCTCACAGGTAGGGATTTCTTGGCCCTCATAAATCGAAGTAAATTTATCGCCAGATTTCATCAAATATGTGGAGTAGCCGGTACCATCAAGACTGGTGACATTAATTGCGTACACTTGATCATTTTGTTCCCAAAGATCCATGGCTTCTCTGCCTGTTTCATTTTGAGCAAATAAAGGGAAATTTAATAAATCTAAATAAGTGGTTTTTTGCGCAGCCGAGTATGGAGCACAAACCAAATCGATACTATAGGTGGGAATTTCATTATCAGATGAATTGACAGAAATAGCTAGCTCAAAAACCTCATCTTGTTTTTCATAAACGGCTGTCACAGCTTCTGTCTGAAATTCTACCCCTGATTCATATAAATGATTGAGCTTGTATCCACCATTTTGTAGAGAAGCGCTGACACTGTCTTTCACAAAATCAGCCATTTGCTTTTTGCTAATTGATTCTTTTGGCATTGCTTCTAAAGAATCAACTAAGTCACCTTTTATTCCTACAAAATCTGATCCTTGCTTGAGATTATAAAAAATTGCCAAAGAATCAACAGTTCTATCAGGCTCAATTACACTTTTTTTATAATTGGCAAAAATTCCTTTTGCCAAAGCTGCTTTGGTCAAAGACACTGCCTGATCACAGCCAGCTTTCAAAACTGATTCATCAATTTTTTTAGCAATTGTTGGTGTAGCTGTTGGAGTAGGCAAGGATTGAATGTTGGCTATTTCTTTTTTAAGCTGCATATTTTGGTAAACAAAATAACCAAGCAAAAGCACCGCAACAAAAGCCAATAAACCCAAAATTGATTTGGCAAAACTTTTCTTTGGCTTAGGTTCTTCAACTGGCTGAGCTGCAAGCGGCTCGCTTGCAGGTGGTTGACTCACAGGTGGTTGATTTTCGATTGGTTGGTTTTCTAATGTTGGTTGTGGGTTGTTTATTTCCATATTTCACCATTTATAAAAAATATTATTGACAGGCCACTCCAATTTGGAATGAAGTGTTTCCTAGTCCATTTTTATTAAGTGGAATTGAGAGCTGAGGCATAACGCTTTTTAAGACAAGTTCCCCTCTTCCTCTAGTTGACTGAACAACACTATATTTGACCCCATAGGCTGCTCCTGTTTTTTGATTGTAGTTGAAATCAACAAATTGTTCAGTAATGGTCATATCACTATTAAATTTAGGAGTGAATGGCTTCACTTTTTGAGCGTAAAATTTATTATTTTTGTACAGTTCAAAAACTACCTTATATCCAGTAGTTCCAGCGTCGCAACCTTTAGATTTCTTGGATATATTTACTTTTAAAGTTGCATTAATGGTTGGATTGTATGAAGAAAAAGAAGCCTGCGAATCTACTGAGGTTGGTTTTTGAGAATAGATCACGATAATAGCCAAGGAAATCAAAAACAAGAGAATTCCCAACAAACTGTATAGACCAAATTTAAACGGAGACTTAGTTTTTGAGAACAGCTTTTTTGATTTTTTTTTGCATAAACAATTTTTATACTTACATTAAGCATAGCAAAAATTGTTTCTTGCAACAATGTGCCCGGGAGAGGACTTGAACCTCCATGGATTGCTCCACATGCTCCTAAAACATGCGCGTCTACCATTTCGCCACCCGGGCTTTCAAGTAGTGGTATTATATTTCGGACCCTATCTTTTTGCAAAGTAAAAATGATGGATTACCAAATCAAAAGATCGAGCCGTTCTTTGTCTTTACGCTTGAGTATTAATGCTCAAGGCAAAGTTGTGGTGAGTGCTCCCAAATTCATGCCAGAGTTTATGATCCGCAAGTTTGTAGAGGCACAAAAAGACTGGATTGAAAGCAATCTGGCCAAAGTCCAAAAAAACCAAGTCAAAATCAAAACTGACGAGCTATATATTTTTGATAAAAAATATCAAGTTGTCACCAATCATAACGCTAGTCGCATGGGCGTGCTGGTACAAGGCGAGCAAATTTTGGTCAATAATCTTTCCAAAAAAACTCCCACCAAAATTCAGCAACAAATTGAAGATTTTCTCAAGAAAACTGCCACCAAATACATTAGTACTCGCACTGCCATTCTCGCCAAGCAAATGAAAATCAAATACAAGCGCATTTCTTTACGCGAGCAGAGTAGCCGTTGGGGCAGTTGTAGTAGTCATGGCAATCTCAATTTCAACTGGCGCTTAGTGCACTATGCACCAGCCATTATTGACTATGTAATTATTCACGAACTAGCTCATCGCAAGGAAATGAATCATTCCAAGAAATTCTGGGAGATTGTCCGCGCCCACGATAGCGAATACTTAATTCACAAAGGACAGTTGCGCAAAAAACGTTACAATTAACTAACAAGCAAAATATGTTAACTGTTATTCATGGAGACAATCAGGTCGCTTCTCGTCAAAAATTAAGTGAATTAATTGCAGCAGCCAAAAGACAAAATCATGATGTTGTTAGCTTGGAAGCAGAGAAACTTGATCGCGCCAAATTAGAAAGTACTTTGCTTTCCGACAGCCTGTTTGGAGGCAGTAAAATCTTGGTTTTGGAAGGTTTACATTCTTTACCCAAATCAAAGAAAAAAGACGAATTAATAGATCTAATATCTTCTGCATCAATTGATATAATTTTATGGGAAAAAAAGTCCCTCACCAAAACCGATTTTAAAAAATTACCAAGCACGGTCACCACTTTTGAATTCAAAATCACTGTCAAATTATGGAATTTTTTGGACCAACTTAGTCCAAGTCAAACTAGCAAAAAAACACAAATTAAATTATTTAGAGAGTGTGTAACAAGCGATGGCGCCGAATTTATTTTTGCCATGATCGCTCGCCAAATTCGCTTACTCATTCAAGTCAAAGAAAAGCAAACTGCCAAAATCAATCCCTACACTCTAAGCAAGTTAAACAAACAAGCGCAAGCTTTTAGCCTAGAAAAATTACTAGAAATTCATAAAAAACTTTACGAAATTGATGCTAAACAAAAGCAATCCAAAGACTTGCTTAGCCTGGACGCCGAACTTGACCTTTTGCTTTTTAATATGTAAATTAGCGTAGCCCAATGAAAATTGAGTAACAGAAAGGTTAGTTTATGTACAACATTGTAAAAAGTATCAACCCCAATATCTTCCGCGGTTACGACATTCGTGGCGTCATCGATGAAGATCTCAATGATGATGTCTATTACACTCTTGGCCGAGCCTATGCCACTTTTCTTACTCAAAGAAGAATCAAAGAAGCTGCTGTGGGTCGAGACAATCGCCGTAATGGTGAAGCCTATGCCAAAGCAGTCATTGCCGGTTTGAATGATGGCGGTATCGATACCATCGACATTGGTCTTAGCCTGAGTCAAATCGTCTATTATTCTTCCTACGAATACAAAACCAAGGGTGGAGTAATGATTTCTGCCTCTCACAATCCAGGCAATTTCAATGGTCTCAAATTAAGTGTTGGTTATTCTGACACCATGATCACTGAGGAAATTTTGGAAATGCGTGACATTGCTGCCAAGGGCGTTTTTAGCGAAGGCCATGGCACAAACCGCCAAGATGATATTTTTCCAGCTTATTTGAAAACTTTACTCAAGCTCTTTTCCCTCAAGAAAAAGTGGAAAATTGTGGTCGATACCTGCACCGCCACCGGTGGCATGTTCTATCCAGAAATCTTCCGTCAAGCCGGTTGTGAAGTAATTGAACAAAACACCAATCTGGACAGCACTTATCCACTCGGTGATCCAGATCCAACCGAGAGCAAAGTCCTCGAGCGTTTGGCTGCCGGCGTCAAAGCCGCAGGCGCTGACCTTGGTTTCGCTTTTGATGCTGACGGCGATCGCATGTCAGTCGTTGACGATCAAGGCCAAATCCTCTGGATGGATGTGATTGTGGCTCTTTTTGCCAAAGATGTCCTTGAAACCATGCCAGGATCACCAATTGTTTACAACACCCTCTGTTCCAGACAAGTGACTGAGAGCATTGTCGCCGCCGGCGGCAAGCCAGTCATGTGGTTAACCGGTCATTCTTTCATCAAAGCCAAAGTCAAAGAAGCCAGATCCCCATTCGGCGGCGAACTTTCTGGGCATATCTTCTTTATGGATAATTTCTTTGGTCACGATGACGGGGCTTATGCTTGTCTGCGCCTCTTGTCTTATCTCGAGAGAAAAGACCAAAAGCTCAGTCAATTAGTTGCTCAATTGCCAAAATATATCAGTAGTCCAGAAATCAAATTTGGCTTGGCTGATGAGATTAAATTTAAATTCATCGCTGAAGTAATCACTGCTGAATTCAAGAGCAATTGGCCAGAAGCAGAGTACATCGATATTGACGGTATCAGAATGGATATGCCAGATCAAATGGCCATCATTCGCGCCTCACAAAACGGCCCTTATGCTACCGTCAAATTTGAAGCCAAAACTCAAGAAGGCTATGATGCTCTCAAAACAACCATCAAAGGCATTTTGAGTAAATACAAAGAGATTGACCTACAAAAAGGCACCAATACTCACGCCTTGGACTAGGCTGTTATTTATTGAACAAACTACTTAATTAAATAAAGAAAGGTTTTATGTCGCTAACTGCTGTTTTAGATAATCGTGCTGCCATTAAAGAAATTGATCCAGACGGCGCCCTCGCCTCCGCCGAGAGCATCGCTGATCAAGTTCGCCAAGTTTGGGAAGAAAAAGATTCCATTGATGTCAGTGCTTACAAAAATGTCAGAAACATTGTCGTGGCTGGCATGGGCGGCTCTGCTCTTGGGGCTGACCTAGTCCGCCATCTCTACAAAGATGAACTGCCAGTTTCTATGGAAATCTGCAAAGACTACGATTTGCCCAATTATGTTGGCAAAGACACTCTAGTCATCTTGTCTAGTTACTCTGGTAGTACCGAAGAAACTATCAGTTGCGCCGCCCAAGCCAAAGAAAAAGAAGCGATGATTGCCATCATCACTTCTGGTAGTAAGCTCGCTGCGCTCGCTAAAGAGAAGAATTATCCAAGCTATATCATCAATCCCAAAGCCAACCCCTCCAATCAGCCTCGCATGGCCACTGCTTACAATGTCATGGCTATTTTGATGATGTTAAGCAAACTCAAATTGATTAAATTTGAGCAAGAAGACTACGAACAGATCCTTAACGCAATCGAGAAAACCACTCAAAATAATTTGGTCGAAGTTGCTCAAGACAAGAACCAAGCCAAACTACTGGCCTACATGATCCTCGAGCGTCGTCCCATTTTGGTTGGCGCCGCCTTTTTGGAAGGAGCCCTCCACATCGGCGCCAACCAATTCAACGAAAATGCCAAGTCATATGCCGACTACAAAGTCATCCCAGAAATTAATCATCACCTCATGGAAGGCTTAACTTTTCCAAAAAGCAATCCCATGAATCATTTTTTTGTCTTTTTCCAATCTGACCTCTATAGAAAGGAGATACAAAAAAGAATTAGCCTAACTCAAAAAGCAGTTGAAAAAAGTGGTATTGAGGTCATGGAAATTCAACTTGTTTCGGAAACCAAATTGATGCAAGTTTTTGAATTACTGACTTTGACAACTTTTACTAATTTGTATCTAGCTTATCTGGAAGGAACCAATCCTTGTCCCATTCCCGTGGTTGATTGGTTCAAAGCAGAACTAGAAAAGTAATTAGCAATTCTTTATACTAAACACTGCAAATATGGCCTTAATCTATGCTCTACAAGCACGAGAGATTCTTGATGGTCGTGGTTGGCCCACGATCGAGCTTGTCTTGTGGCTAGATAATGGCTTTTCCACCATCACCACTGTTCCGACAGCCGTCTCCAAAGGTGATCACGATTCGGTGGAGCTACGCGATAATGACCAACGTATGGCTGGATTGGGTGTGCAAAAAGCTATTGATAATATCAATCAGATCATTGCTCCCAAACTAATTGGTAAAGAAGTCCTCAAACAAAGAGATATTGATCAATTATTAATCGATTTGGACGGGACTGCCACCAAAAACAAACTTGGCTCTAATGCCATTTTGGCTGTTTCTCAAGCTGTCCTCAAGGCTGGAGCTTTAAGTGTCGGTTTGCCTTTATATCAATATATCCAGAAAAAATACCAGTTAGTGAGTGAAATTAGTATGCCTAATTTGATTATCACTGCCTTGGATGGAGGAGCACATGGTGGGCGCAATTTAGATTTCCGCGAATTTTTTGTCATTCCTGCCAGTCACATGTCAACTGATAAGGCTGTTGAAATGGGCGTGGTACTCAAACAAAAACTTGAGGAACTATTGATTAGTAAAGGGGCCATTCATTCAGTCGGCATCACTGGAGGATATAGCCCCAATCTTTACAAAAATGTTGATGCTTTTGAACTGATGATCGAGGCTATTCGCCAGAGTCCATACAACTTTGCTCAAGACCTTTTCTTTGGTCTCAATGCTGCCGCTTATGATATTTATGAAGCTGGCAAATATCGTGTTCGTGACAACAATGAAGGCATGAGTACTAATGATGTGATCAATCTTTACAAAAAAATGCGCGAAAATTACAAGCTAATTTATCTAGAGGACCCTTTAATTGAGAGCGAAACCGGCAAGTGGGAAGAATTGATGCGTGAAATTGGCAAAACTACCACTATTGCTGCCTGCAACAGTGTCTCTTCTAGAGCTTCATACATCAGTAGCGGAGCCAAGAATCTAGACTTTAACGCTGTCGTCATCAAGCCTAAACACTTAGGCACTATTAGTGAAACCATGGAGAGTATCAAGCTCATCAAAGATTCTAAACTCGATCTAATCATCTCTCACAGCAGTGGCGAAACCAATGAAACCTTGATTGTTGACTTGGCAGTGGCGGTTGGTGCCAACTATGTCAAATTCGGCCCCATCAATCGTGGCGAACGCGTGGCTAAATATAACCGTCTCTTAGAAATTTATCGCGAAACTAGACCTACTGCCTAAAAAGGCGAAAATTACCCGTTGACCTTTGTCTTTTTTTCGTTTATTTTATGGTTAATCTTCGTTATTTTATTTAATAATTTTTGTAACGAAAAAAGGATCACCTATGGCCGTCACTCTCTACAAAAGACAGCGTCAAATTGTCGACTATATCGCTCAATATGTGCAGAAGAATGGCTATTCTCCCACACTCAAAGAAATCGCTGATTCTATTGGCGTTTCTTCTCTCGCCACTATTCATGAGCATTTGCAGGCCCTAGAGCGCAAGAGAGTGATCCGCAAACACGAAGGAGCAGTTCGTGGCATCGAGCTTGTTGATCGTACTTTTCTCAATATTACCGATAGCGTTGATTTGCCATTTCTTGGCTTCATCGCTGCTGGTTCACCCATCGAGCCTCACACCGATCCCAATGCTAGTTTCAAGGTCTCCCCAGAGATGATCACTGGCAAAAAGCGTGCTTATGTCCTTCAAGTTCGTGGCAAATCCATGATTGAAGATCACATTGATGACGGTGATTACGTGGTAATTGAGGAAACTCCAGAGGTTAGTAATGGTGATATTGTCGTTGCTTTGCTCGACAATGGTCTAGCTACCCTCAAGAGATTTTACAAAGAAGTCACTCGTATTCGTTTAGAACCCGCCAATTCCAGCATGAGCCCAATCTATGCCACCAATGTTCAAATTCAAGGCAGAGTAGTGGGCTTGATTCGCAAGTTTAGATACTAAACCACTATGGGGTTTTAAGGGGTAAATTCTGTCTCTTCTATCTTGAGTTCTTCATTAATCCAAGTGCGAAGAGTATAGAGGTAGTCAGAGGTTCTATTTACAAATTTAAGAATTACCTCGCGCACATCTCTTTCATTATCTAGAGTCACAATGCGACGTTCCAAACGGCGACAAATAGTTCTTGATAAATCGAGAAAAGCACTAATTTCTGAGCCGCCAGGTAAGACAAATTTATAGTGCCAATTCTCACCCAAATCATTTTGGAGCAGGTCAATTTCTTTTTCCAAAAGTTCCACAAAATCATCGCTCAATTTGACTTTGGGGGAGGCGGCCACCTCAGCCCCAAGTTTGAAGAGTTCATTTTGCAAGGCGAGGAGGAGTTTTTTTTGGGTGGCAAAAAGAGTGGTGTTAGTCACCACAGAAGCTGCCGCCTCCAATTTCAAAACAACCAGACTCAAACTTGCATTAAATTCATCTAAAGTCCCCAAAACCTCAAAAACTAAGCTATTTTTTGGTAGACGTTCACCATTGATAAGAGCTGTTTTACCTTGGTCGCCAGTTTTTGTGTAGATTTTCTTTACCATATGGCTTCATATTAGCACTGACTACAGGTAAGTGCAAAAATTAGTACTATCAAAATTCGAGACTCCCGCTTAGAATAAAATCCCGTAATGATAGACATACGCGGGTTCCTCAAACAAACAACAAATGGTAAAAAATCGACCAAATACATCTTCGTCTCTGGAGGCGTGCTTTCTGGTCTGGGAAAAGGTGTCACAGCTGCTTCGCTTGGAGTCTTACTCAAAGAGCAGGGCTACAATGTTGCCAATATCAAGTGTGAGAATTATCTCAATTTGGATTCTGGCAATATCAACCCTGTCGAACACGGTGATGTTTTCTTGTGCGAGGACGGCTTGGAAGCCGATCTTGATCTAGGTTCTTATGAGAGATTTTTGGGCCGTGAGGTCGGGTTCAAGAACTTCACCACCATGGGTCAGATCTACACCACTGTCATCGAGCGCACCAAAAACCTCGAGTACGGCGGTGCCACTGTAGACGCCATTCCTTATGTCCCAGAAGAGGTGATTCGTCGTATTCGTGAAGCTGCGCTTGGTTATGACATTGTTTTGATCGAGCTTGGCGGCACCGCTGGTGAATATCAGAACATTGTCTACTATGAGGCTTACCGCATCATGAAAATGACCTTGCCACAAGATGTGATTTTATTGCATGTCACTTATTTTCCCGCTCCTTCCCACATTAACGAGCTCAAGTCCAAACCCACCCAGCTTTCCGTCAAAGCTCTGAATTCCATGGGTATTCAGCCAGATTTCATTGTTGGGCGTGGGGAATTGGAAATCGATGAGAAGCGCAAAGAAAAAGTTGCTTACTTTTGTACCATGAACCAGGAGGACATCATTTCCAATCCTGATTGCAAATCCATCTATGAGATTCCTTTGCTTTTTGATAAACAAGATTTTTCTCAGAAAGTTCTTAAGAAGCTTGGACTTAAGTCTAAGAAAATTACTTTGACCGCGTGGCGTGCTATGGTTGAAAACATTTATTCTAAGAAAGAGAATAAGGTCAAAATCGGCATTATTGCTAAATACATTGCAACTGGCGATTACGAACTTAAAGATTCCTATACTTCACTTTTGGAGTCCATTAATCATTCTTCATGGCATGAAAAGATCGAAGTCGAAATTGTTTTCATTAATGCTGAAAGTCTTGAGAAAAAAGACGCCACTTCTCTTGCCAGTCTAAAAGAATTAGATGGTATCATCGTGCCGATTGGTTGGGGTGCCAGAGGAGTAGAGGGCAAGATCGAAGCTATCCGTTATGCTCGTGAACATAAAATCCCATACCTTGGTCTTTGTTATGGTATGCAGCTTGCCTCTGTCGAGTTTGCTCGTAATGTTGTCGGCCTAACCGACGCCAACACTGAAGAAGTCGATAAAGACGCTAAATACCAGATCATTCACTCAATTCCTTTTGATCCAAAGTACCAAAAGATCAAGGGCGATGGTGCTAGTATGAGATTGGGAGCTTATGACTGCGTGCTCAAGCCTGGCACTCTAGCTCATGAGATCTACACCAAACACAATGCTTTCAAAGAAGCCAAGAAAAATCTCATTTCTGAGCGTCATCGTCATCGTTATGAGTTTAATAACCAATATCGCCAAGCTTTGGAAGAGAAGGGCTTTGTCATTTCTGGCACCAGTCCAGACGACTTTTTTGTCGAAATGATTGAGTTGCCAAGAGAAATTCATCCTTTCTTCTTGGCTACTCAAGCTCATCCAGAATATAAATCTGCTCCGCTCAAGCCACACCCAATCTTCATCGAGTACTTGAAGGCTATCTGGGCAGAAAAAAAGAAAAAGTAATTCTATAGGTGACCAAAATTGAGATATATTGTTTTTGACCTTGTACTTTTCTGATTTCCTTTGGTACAATACTCGCTTGTTATGGCACAGAATTTTACTTACAACGATCAATCAGTTAGCGTTGGTGACACCGTTCGTGTCCACCAAGAAATTGTCGAAGGCAAAAAAACCAGAGTTCAGGTTTTTGAAGGCATTGTCATTGCTATCAAAAATCGCGAAGTCAATAAAACCTTTACCGTGCGCAAAATCGCTTCCAATAACGTTGGTGTTGAGAAAATCTTCCCAATGATGATGCCTAGCATCAAAAAAATTGAAGTCAAACGCCGTGGCGATGTCCAAAGAAGTAAGCTATATTACTTACGTGACAAAGTCGGTAAAGCTGCCAGTAGAGTTAAAGAAAAAAGTCTTTTCGCTCAGACAAAAAAAGTTGCCTAATTTTTCCAAAGGAATTCAAGCAGAAAAGCTTGCCCTAAACTATCTAGAGAAAAAGGGTTATTTGCTTTTGGAAAAAAATGTACGCACTGCCAACTCTGAAGTTGACTTAATTGTTATTGACCAAAAATATGACGAAATCGTCTTCGTGGAGGTTAAATACCGCGAAAGAGTAGATCATGGCGAAGGCAGCCAAGCCGTCGACCAACGCAAGCTTAATAGCATGGTCAAGGTCGCTAATAGCTACCTAAGAAAAAAGCAGTTTAAAAAAAGCTATAGATTTGATATCATATCCATCACTGGTAATTTGGCGAAGCCTCGCTTCAGTCATTTTCAAAATATCAGTTGGCTTTAAAATTAAAATATTCTAGACGGCCCCATCGTCTAGTGGTTAGGACATTGGGTTTTCATCCCAACAACTGGGGTCCGATTCCCCATGGGGTCACAAATATAAAAAGAGACGCTGATTAGGCGTCTTTTTTTATTTTTTACTTGAAAAATTACCTGTACTCAACTATTCACCCCTATGGCAAAAACATGGGGAACAAAAGGAGAATTATCCCAAATGAAGTCTGCTTCATTGCAAGAATTGCTAATTCCATTTTCTGAATAAAAATCACCTAATCCTCTCAAAAAATTCTTCACAGCACTGCGAAACCAAGAAGCTTCACGTAATTCCCTTGCTTCATTAGCACTGAGTGCTTTACCATTTTTGGTCAAACAAAAATCAATATCTTTTATGTACCATTCATTCCCACGCATATAAATTGCTTTTCCAGCCGCCAAAGAACCAGCTATTCGTATACTATATCCCATACTAGCTAAGTCACTTGAAACTTCACTGATAAAATTAGATGCTTCTGAATAAAGGGCTTGATTGAGCTCTCTGCTAGATTGACGCCCCTCATATCT
Organism: uncultured bacterium; assembly: GCA_903842795.1. Classification (GTDB taxonomy): domain Bacteria; phylum Patescibacteriota; class Microgenomatia; order UBA1400; family PJMF01; genus UBA1364. Next base: position 19,643 of record CAIMNJ010000015.1, read on the forward strand.
ATCTTCGTTCATGAATAAAATCATTATATAAATTCGTCAATTAATCAATGACTAACTTGTGATGCTATAATACTCACTTTATGTCAGAAACAAGTTCTAGACTAATTATCAAAGCAGACCACCAAGTTCTTATGAGTCTTGGGGATACTGGCAGTATTAAATTCATTGGAGGCAGAATGCGGGCTCATGAAACCCCAAGACAAGCTGCCATCAGAGAAGCTCGCGAAGAAGGCGGAGTTGATTTGAGTCCATCAGATTTATATGAACTTCCATATCAAGATAATGATCCTAAAAGACATTCTTATTGGTTTGGTGTAGATACTTATAAATTTGCTGCAGAACTACTCAATATTGGCGACGATGTATTATCTTTATTTTCGGTTTCACTATCAAATGTTGAAGATCAATTAACTTATGATAATTGGAAAGAGCATTGGCGAGAAAATCTCCTGCCAGCTCTGCTTGGTCATTAACTTTTTTTTCAAAAACTTGTATTTACAAAACTTGGTGATATACTTCCGAATAGTTGGATCTATTAACTTATATATAGACATATTTAATTGTCTATAAACCAAAGAAAAAAGTATGAAAAAACTCTTCTTAATGTTAGGATCACTTAGCCTTGTACTCCTTGGCTTTTTTATTTTCAAAAATCAAGATATTGTGAATGCTGAAACCACCAATGGTTGGGTTGATACCAGTGCTTGCTCACAAACAGAATGTGGTAGTGATGCTGGTACAAAGACACAAAGTAAAACCACTCCAGGTTATACAACTCCAATAGTTTGTGAAAAAACTTGCGATGGAGTAACAGAACCTTTCTCTACTAGTAGAACTGTTTATGAAAACGATTATTCTGAAACCATCTATGGAGAATGGGGAAATTGGAGCGATTGGCATAAGGATAACAAATGTTCCAGTAGTGATGAAAACGCTGGTAAATGCCAAGATGAAAAAGATTCTAGTAAAAATCCAGATGTTTATCGTAGAAGATACAGAACAGTCACGGTAAACGATCATGTTTGTCCATCTGGATACACATATCTAGAAGTTTCTGGGTCAAATGACTGTTACAAAGTAGAGACATTTTCAGCCACCATCACTTATGGTGAAAAATCCAATGATCCAAATCATTGCCATAAAGAAACTCCAGTAACTCCAAGTATTCCAAGCTGGGCATCTAGTGATTTTGGTAAATTACCAGAATTAAAAGATAAAGTTGATTCAAATATTTGCACTGGTGGAGTATGGGTGCCTGAAGTTGTGGAAAACAAAACCGTCTCATGCACCATCCCAGAAAATGAGGTTGAAGCTTGTCCAGTTGACGTTTGTCCAAACTTGGAAGGCAACCAAACTGAAATTCCAGAGGGTTACGAATTAAAAAATTAAGAATGTGTAGAAGAGAAAAAAGTTGAGTGGTGTCACGTCGAACCAAATGGAAATTCTCAAACCTTGAATATTTCAGAAAATGCTTTGAGAAATGCTGGCCACATGGATGCCTCTGGCAACCCATTGCATGCTGGTGACCATGCTGGAGCTTGCCAAGAAGTTACTCCCACTCCTACTCCAACTGTAACCCCAACCGTTACTCCAGAGCCAAGTGTCACTCCTAGTGTCACTCCCACTCAAGAGCCAACTCCAAGTGCAACTCCAACCGAAGCTCCTAGAACTTCAGATGTTGAGCACACTGGCCTTTCAGTCCAGAAACTAGCTTGCAATGAGTATGATTTCAGAGCTGAGATGGAAGTTAAGAGTGGTGAACACCCACTCCAAGATATCTTAGTTTCCTTTACCTACAGAGGTGAGAAAAAAGATGCCTACACCAACAAAGAGGGTTATGCTAGCGTTTACTTTACCTTCACTGGTGAGAGTATGGTCAAAGCCACTCCAATCAACGGCTTTGAGAGTAGAGAATCATTGGCCACTCAAGAAACCAACTGTCAAGAATTCGGTGCCATGAGCAGTAGAACTGGCGATAGTAGAGTCTTAGGTGCCAACACCTATGCCAAGACCGGTGTCTTTGAAGACATTATGGCCGGCATCATGGGCCTTAGCGGTGCTACAATGACTGCTGTAGGTGCCACACTCAATGTCAAAAAGAGAAAATAAAAAGCGCAAACAAAATAAACAGCGCAAATCGAAATTAAAACAGAATATCCCTATGGTCCTCATGACTGTAGGGATATTTTTTATGGCTTTATCTGGATTACATTGGATTCTTAAATTTAGAGCTCTCTCCTTGGACAAAAAACTACTCGCTCAATATTCTAGTCAAGAAATCTCTAGTCAAATCAATTCTATTCCCATCAAAATTTACCTGCAGTGGCGCTTAGACACAGCAATAACTGAGCAAGTTTTGGTAGATGGCAATTGGACCATTTCGGAAACAGAAGCCTCACATCTGGCCAATTCTGCCAATCCAGGTGAAGATGGCAACATTATTATTTATGGCCACAACAAGCGTTCTATTCTTGGCAATCTTCGTGCTCTTAAGGGGGGGGAAATCATCACTATCACCACTGCTGATGGTGGGGAACATAAGTATCAGGTTAGTAAAATTGCTGAAGTCAATCCAGACCAAACTAGCTATCTTGAACCAACCACAGAAGAAACTCTTACTCTTTACACTTGTTCAGGTTTAATGGACGCTAAGCGTTTTATTGTTCAAGCTAAGCCAATTTAAAGTTACTTCTCCTAATCAAGACTCTTCGGTCCGCCAGCTGAATTATCTTTTTTGGCTTCATTAAATGCATCTTGCACTTCTTGTAATTTTTCAAGCTGCTCCTGACTTGGCTTACCATTTTCATCATCTTCAACTTTTAAATTTCCATTTGGAACAGAATTTTGCAATTCCTCTAGAATAGCAATGGTTTGATTGACATTTAATTCAGTTTCAGCCAAAGCATTAACAATTTGATTGGTGGCAACATTCAAATTTGGATTGATAACAGTATTATTAACAGTATTTGTAACAGTGTTGGTGGTAGTCGTAGTTGTAACATTAGTGACATTGGTTACGTTCGTCACGTTGGTCACATTATTAGTATTTGGATTGGCCGCAGCAGTATTTGAACTACCAGTGTTGCTTGGACGAACTATCTGATTTGTAGTAGTACTTGGCTTGACGTTGTAAATATTGTAAACGTTGTAAGCACTGCCAACAGATTTGTTGGTAGTACTAGCACCAGAGCTGGTTGGAGCAGTTGTTTTCTGAGCGACCACAGCGATTTGTCCAGACTGAGCTTTCTTTTTTTGCTCATTGAGGGTAGCAGACATTTTCTTGAGAGAGGCGAGATATTGCTGATTCACCTCAGTACGAGCGTTATCTTTGTTAATTTTTTGAATGTTGGTGGAAGTAGCAGCTAGTTGTTTATTCAAGTTCTCCAAACCTTCCACAGCATATTCACTTTCCAAAGTTTGTTCAACTTCACTAAAACGTCTCTCGGCAATCTTGACTTCAGCAGTAGAAGCAAGTTTATCTGAGGGACTAAGCACTAGAAGCAAAGCTTTTTCCAAAGTAACTTTCCACTGGTAAGTGGCATCCCCAGGAACAGCATTCCAAGAAGCCAAAGCCATGCCACTTGGAGTAATAAGAAAAAGTAAAAGTGCCCAAATCAAAATATCCATCGATTTTTTCATAATAATGACCCCTTAATTCATGGTAGCATATATCTTATGAACTTCAGACAATATAAGCATATCATATTTGACTTTGACGAGACTCTAGCAACTTTATTGATCGATTGGCCTAAGTGGCATGAACAAATTATCGCCATTATCAAAAAACATGAGTCTAACTTTGATGAGAGTACTTATCTAAATATGTATTCCATTCATCAATATATTCTCAAGTATGGACAAGCTTTTCGTGATGATTTTGTCAGTTTTGAAACAGCTTTTGAACAGAAGTACTATCATGGCTATAAACTAATTAACAAAACTTTTGCTTTGTTGCAAAAACTCTCTCAAGAGGGCAAGCATATTTATCTACTCACCTCTAATTCTAGAGAAGTTGTCTTGCCAATTTTGCGAGAACTAAAAATTGAACAGCTTTTTAACAAGATTGTTACTCTGGGCGATGTGAGCAATATCAAGCCAACAGTTGAGCCGTTCGCTCTAATTTCTGAAGGCTTGCAAGTCAATAAAAAAGAATTTTTAATGATTGGCGATAGTCAGAGCGATAGTGGTTTTGCAGCCAATGTCGGCATTGATTATCTAGACATCAAAGATTTCTAGATTCTTAGATCATGAGATTGGCAAAAATTAGATCTGAGCAATCTTCATAAATGCCCACACCCACATGGCTCCAGTCACCTAATTGATTGCCATCGTGAGCGGGATCGCTAGCATACATCCACTCGATCAAATGCGTGCCAATCAGCTTCATGTGCGTACTCATATTTTCTCCTAAGCTATAAAACCCCAAGGTTTTATAACCTTCTTGCTTGTCCACATATTCACTAAAACCAGCGTGCGCATCTGAGCCGTTTTTGCAAATGTAAGTGGCCCGTTCCAGGGCGTATTTAGCCAAACGATCATCCCAAGTCAGATTGGATTTACCCTTGGTATAGCGATAAAGATTGAGCGCTTTGAAGGTTTCCTCAGGCGTGGCCATAATTGGATCAAAACCAACTTTCATCTTGTAGCCAGTTTCACTGACTTGTACTGATTGTCCCCACTGTGCATTTTTTAGATCCGGATCATTGGCAAAAGGATCAGAAGAAGCAGTTTGGGCCACCAACTTCTTGACTGGTGTTGGTGTGAGCGTCGGAGTGGTGATAGAAGTGGGAATGGGTGAGAGAGAAGCGGAGCTGGTAGCCATTTGAGATTGACTTGGTTGACGCACAATTAAATTGGCAAAAGCTTTGATTGCTTTGCGCTCCAAAGTTTGTACGGCCAATTTGTTTTCATTAATAGCACTCAAAAAGAAAGCAAAAGAAGCTAAGAAAATCGTGAATAATATCAGCCAAAAAAATCTTTTTTGTAACATCTATCAACCATTATATAATGAATCAGAATGTATATAACTAAAAGACAACAAAAGTTGCTTTTTAGCCTGGTAGTCATACTTGGCTGGATACTTTTTGTACCCAAGGAAATTGGTCAGAACCAACCGAAAGAAATCCAAACTTCCAGCCCAGCAATTGCTAGTCCTGCAGCCACTTTGACAGTCTCACCTTTTGAAAAAGTCCGTGTTCTTAGAGTGATTGATGGCGACACTGTCGAGATTCAAAACGACAGTGGTTCCAGTAAAAAACTACGCTACATTGGCATCAACGCACCAGAAACGGTTGATCCTCGTCGCGATGTTCAATGTTTTGGCAAAGAAGCCAGCGCACGCAATCGCGAATTAGTCATCAATCAAGAAATTTATCTGGAAAAAGACATTTCGGAAGTAGATAAGTATGGCCGCCTGCTTCGTTATGTATATCTGCAGGCAGGCGGCCAAAGCATAAATGAACAATTGGTTAGAGAAGGCTACGCCTTCGCCTCTGCTTATCCACCAGACATAAAATACCAAGAACAATTCAAAGAAGCGCAAAAACAAGCAGAAAAAGAAAAACTTGGCTTGTGGCAATCTGGTGCTTGCAATTAGTAATTCTTCGCCAAAACCTCCAAATCTTTCAGGACCTCAGCGGCGTGCACTGCTGGCTTGACCTTATCATAAATTTTGGCAATTTTGCCATTTGGATCGATTAAAAATGAGCTTCTGACAATACCAAAAAACTTGCGACCACACATAGTTTTTTCTTGCCAAACACCATAATTAGTCAACATTTCTTTACTCTCGTCAGACAAAATAGGAAAAGGTAATTCAAATTTGGCAGCAAACTTATCGTGACTCGCCACGCTATCTGCACTAACTCCAAGAACACTAACATTAAACTTACCAAAATCTGCCCAACTATCACGCAACTTACAAGCTTCGATGGTGCAACCTGGAGTATTATCTTTGGGATAAAAATAGAGCAGTAGCCATTTACCCCGATAATCAGCTAGTTGATGAATTTTGCCAGCCTGATCTGGTAATTTAAAATCTGGAGCAGAAGAAGAAATAGTTAGTTTATGCATAACTAATTTATACTACAATTTAGTGCTCATGAGCATAATCAGGGTCATTTAGCGCATCAGCCTTAGTAGCATGAACTTTGCCATCTGGATGCTCAGCTGGAGTATAAACAGTATAAAGCTTCATATATTCGATTGCAGAAGTATTGATTACATTGTGAGCACTGCCAGCAGGAATGACGATGGCTACACCATCAGCCAGCATAAACTCTTCGCCACCAATAATAGCCTTACCTTCACCAGCCTCAACACGAATAAACTGATCGTGCTCGGCGTGAGTTTCCATACCAATTTCTTCCATTGGCTGCAAAGACATTAAGACGAGCTGAGAATGTGGAGCGGTGTAGAGCACCTTACGGAAATTATCATTAGCCAGAGTAGCTTGTTCCAATTGAATACTATAACCAGACATAATTTACCTTTCTGCTAATTGCTATCTAAAGGTAAGTATAAGCCTTTTTGAAAAAATACACCAACTACGAGTTAAGAAGCAGTTAAACCAAGCTCTCACCAGTCATTTCAGCTGGTTGTTCGATCTCCAGCATCTTGAGGATGGTAGGCGCTACATCAGCCATAATGCCATGATCGCGTTTTAACTGTGAATAGTTTTTTGAAATCACAATGAAAGGCACTGGATTTAAACTGTGTTGAGTCAAAACCTCACCACTATCACTTAGCATTTCATCACAATTGCCATGATCAGCTGTCACAATCAAAGTGTAGTCATTTGCCTTGGCAGCATTAGCAATCATCTCCAAAGCCTGACTCACCGTCTCTGCCGCAATTACTGCTGCTGGAATATTACCAGTGTGACCAACCATATCACCATTACAAATATTAGACAAAATCACCTCATGCTGACCAAGATTCATTTCTTCAACAATCTTGCCGGCAATATCTAGGGCTCGCATCTCTGGCTTCAAATCGTGGCTCGCCACCTTATTGGAATCAAACATAAAACGATCTTCCAGTGGCCAGGGCTCCTCGCGCTTGCAATTCATGAAGAAAGTGAGGTGGGCAAATTTCTCAGTTTCAGTTACTCTAAGTTGGTGAATACCGTGCGCCGAAAGCACCTGTCCCAAAGTCTGATCGACTGATTGCGGACCATAAGCTACCAAAACATTTTTGTACTCAGTATTGTATAAAGTCATGGTTACAAAGGTCAAATTAGCGGGACCCTGTTCCAAGAATCTCTCCGTCAATTGGCGAGGACGATCATTGCGGAAGTTGGCAAAAATGACCACATCATTTTCAACCACTTTAGCAGCAGCTTCATCCTTTACGTTAATCAAACAAGGCACAATAAATTCGTCATTTTTACCATCGCTGTAAGAAGCTTTAATGGCTTCATCGGCATTAGTAAAACTTTGACCAACACGATCTTTGATAGCGTGAAAAGCCAGGTCAATACGATCCCAATTGTGATCACGATCCATAGCATAATAACGACCAGCAATGGTCGCCAATTGCGCACCGGTCTGCGCACAAACAGTAGTCAACTTGGCAAAACTCTCAGCACAACTCGCTGGCATCACGTCACGGCCATCAGTGAAGGCGTGAATCATCACTTTCTGCACACCAAGTTCTGCGGCAGCACGCAACAAGGCAAAAATATGATCTTCGTGAGAATGCACCCCACCAGGACTCAACAAACCCATGATATGTAGTGTAGAGTTTTGGTCTTTGGCTTTCTTCATCGCCCCAGCCAAAACCTCATTGCGCGCGAAATCGCCTTCGCGAGCAGCTTTATTAAGTCGCACCAAATCTTGATAGATGACTCTGCCAGAACCAATTGCAGCATGATTGATCTCACTGTTACCCATCTGGCCATCTGGCAAACCTACTGCTTCTCCAGATGCCTCAAGCAAAGCGTGAGGCATATCTGCCCACAAATGCTTCCAAAAAGGCGCTTTGGCCAGAGAAATGGCATTACCAGCGTAGTCCTTATTAACAGCCCAGCCATCCAAAACGATTAGTGCGACTTTATTTTGCATAAATTTATCTTTTTACAATAATTTATTTTCTTACAATTCTCTCAATTGCCATTAAGCGATTGTACTTGGCGACACGCTCGCCACGAGTTGGACCAACTTTGATAAAAGCTGAACCCACAGCCACAGCCACATCGACCATAGTCGCGTCGTTGGTTTCACCACCGCCGCGATGAGAAGTAGTGGTCATCAAGCCATTTTTGTTGGCCAACATGCAGCAATCTACAGTTTCGGTCAAAGTACCAATTTGGTTAAGCTTGATCAAAATGGCAGAAATAGCCTTTTCATCGATAGCTTTTTGTAATCTTTCCACGTTGGTCACGGTCAAATCGTCACCAATCAAAGCAACTTTGTGTTGATCCGTAATCACTTTGAGTTTTGGCCAATTAGCCCAATCATCCTCTTGAAGCATGTCTTCCATGGTGGCAATTGGATATTTTTCCATCCAAGTGGCGTAATAGGCGATTAACTCATCGGCAGTCAAAGAGCGTTTCTCGACTTTCAAATTGTATTTGCCGTCACTGTAAAATTCACTGGCAGCGGCATCAATAGAGAAACCAATATCTTGACCAGGTACATAACCGGCATTTTTGATGGCTTCAAGCATGTAGGCGAAAGGAGCCTCATTACTAGCAATACCATTTGGCGCAAAAGCACCTTCGTTACCAACGTTGGTAGAAAGCTTGTTAGCCTTGAGCACTTTACCAAGTTGGTGATAGGTTTCCATGATCATGCGAACGTTTTCCACTGTAGAAGAACCCTGTCGAATAGCGGAAAAACAGAACTCTTGCAAATCGGTGGTTTCATCAGCGTGTTTACCACCCTCAATAGCGACCACCATTGGTTGTGGTAATTTGTTTAAATCCACTCCAGTTTGGAAAGTTTCAATAATGTGTTGAAAAAGCTCGACTTTCTTACTATTAGCAGCGGCATTGGCTACAGCAATAGAAATAGCCAAGATGGCATTGCCGCCCAGATTGGCTTTGTTTGGAGTGCCATCCATAGTAATCATTTTTTCATCAAGACCTCTTTGATCATAGGCATCAAAACCAATCAGAGCTGGAGCAAGTTTGGTTTCAATGTTGGCGATGGCTTTGAGCATACCTTTACCACCCCAACGACTTTTGTCGTCATCCATCATCACGGTTGCTTCGTGACTGCCGGCTGAAGCGCCGTATGGCACAGAAGCGACGCCCTTAGCGCCATCTTCCAAAACGGCAGTTACCTCGATGGTTGGATAGCCACCAGAAGCCAAAATTTCTTGAGCTTGCAAAGAAACAATTTTCATGAGAAAAACCTTTCTAATTTTTATTAATTCAGCCGACCCACGTCAGCCAGTTGAGGCGCGGGTGGGATTCGAACCCGCGAACGAAGGTTTTGCAGACCTCGCCATTGGACCGCTCTGGTACCGCGCCATTTCAAAACGAGTTTATTCTAACATGAGTCTAGTAGTTTTTTGTCAAGGAAAAGCCCTCGACAAATGCTAAAATACGCTACTAGTAATTTGCTAGCAAAATGATGCCAAAAAGATTTTTTATTCAAACCTATGGCTGCCAAGCCAACAAAAGCGATGCTGAGCGCCTAACTGCAATGTATTTGGACAATGGTTATGTCCCAGCAGAAAGCTGGCAAGAGTGTGAAGAACTCATCCTCATCACTTGCAGTGTTCGTAAACGCGCTGAAGATCGTGTTCGTGCTTTCTTGCATAAAATTCAAAGCTATTTTCAAGAAGAGGAATGCATTGCGCCAAAAGTGGTTTTTTCTGGCTGCATGTTGCATCACGGGGTAGAGCGTTTACATAAAATGTTACCGATGGTGGATGAATTTATGCCCACCAACAAAATGGCTTTTGCCAAAAGAGCAGTGCGCAAAGATAAGAATCATGCTTTTGTGCCAATTAGTACTGGCTGCAACTCTTTCTGTACTTTTTGTATTGTGCCTTATGCCCGTGGTCGCGAGGCTTCACGTAGTTTTGAAGACATTATTGAAGAAGTTAGTGGGCTCGCCAAAGAGGGTTATACTGAAATCACTCTCATTGGCCAGAACGTGAATTCTTGGGGCTTAGAAAGAGTGGGCATTAGTGCTCGCAAAATGATGCTTGCTGGTTCGCTTAAACGCGAAGATTTACCCACCAATCAATCTCAGTATCTTAATGTCAAAGGCACACCACCTTTCGTCAAATTGCTGCAAGCCATTAGCAAATTTGAACCCATCAAAATTATTCGCTTTATCAGTAGCAACCCGTGGGACTTTCATGATGAATTAATTGAGGAGATTGCTCGCAATCCCAAAATTGATCATTTTATTCATTTGCCAGTGCAATCGGGCAGCAACAGTGTTTTGCACCGTATGAACCGTGGCTACACCCGCGAAGATTATTTGCTCGTGGTCAAAAAATTGCGTGAGAAAATTCCTGACTTAGTTCTTGGCACTGATTTAATTGTCGGTTTTCCTGGTGAGACTGATGAAGAATTTGCTGACACCGTGGCCCTTGCTAAAGAGGTCGGTTGGCATGTGGGGTTTGTAAATATTTATTCACCTCGTCCTGGCACCATGTCGGAGAAAATTTATCAGGATGATGTGCCCTATGTGACCAAGAAGGCTCGCTGGGATGAACTAGATCAAATTATTAACAAAGATCATTTGCAAGAGAGGCCTAAGGTCGTCTAGTATAAGGCTACACTTAGCAGACGAGGCAAGACTCTGCTAATTTGGACTCAAGAAAATTTTTGTTGATACATCAAGCCTAATTTTGACAAAAATAAATATGTCAAACAATATCAAACAAAATCAAATAGCCTCAATAGTGGGGGCAACTGCTACCGGCAAGACTGCTTTTGCATTGCAATTAGCCAAGCTTTTACTGTCTGACAAGCATTACCAAAAAATTCATTTATTATCTGCTGATTCACGTCAGGTTTATTGTGATTTGGAAAACCTAACTGGAGCTGATGTACCTAGTGATTTTACAAAGCACAAAACAGAGCAATTCGATTATCCTTTTTTTCAGAATGAGGACAAAAATATTTTCTTACATGGTGTTTCCATAATTGAACCAACAGAAGAATGGTCAGTAGCACATTTTCAACAATTGTTTATAAATATTAAAAATAATTTAGGTGAAAATGACTTTTTGTTGGTGGTGGGCGGCACCGGCTTCTATCAACAACAAGTTCTGGAAACAGCGGAAAATATTTATATCCCTCAAAATCATAGTTTGCGTGAAAACTTAGAAAAATTAAGCGTAACAGAATTACAAAATGAGCTTAGTGAACTAGATAAAATCAAATTGCAAAGCATGAATAACTCTGATCTTAATAATCCACGTCGCTTAATACGTGCAATTGAGATTATTCATTTCACCACCAAACATCCTAATTTTCTTACCAAACAAAGTGCCAATATTTTGCCAATTTTTTATTTGCAAATTAATAAAGAGACGAGAGAACAAAAAATTAGACAAAGAGTAACTGAAAGATTTGAGCTGGCAAAAGTAGAGGTAGATAAACAATTAAAACTTGGGCAAAGCAATACTCTAGCTGCTTCTAGCACTGGTTTTGCAGAGCTAAGTAAATTTATCCAAGGAGAAATTGATCAAATTACTTGCCTTGAACTATGGCAAACAGCTGAAATTCAATATGCCAAAAGACAAGATACTTGGTGGAAAAAACGCCCAAATCTAATTTTGATCGATCCAAATGATATTAATATAAAAATTAATCAGGCAAAAATTCTTCAAGCCTGCTATATTTAAACTATGTCAGATACATCTTCCAAAAACGAACTAACCATTAAAATATCTCCTTCTATTGTCATTTTCACCGCTTTGTTTGTAGCTGGTGTTTGGTTGGCCATGCAAATTAAGGCCATTATCTTCATGACCTTTATTGCCTACATAATTAGTGTAGGGCTCAATAAAGGTATTGATAAATTAGAAAACAAACTCAAATTACATAGAATTTTTGGAGTATTGATTGTTTATTCTTTATTTATTTCTACAATTTCTTTGTTCTTGGCTTTCATCTTTCCACCACTAATCAAAGAAGTATCAAATCTTTTTTACAACATTCAATTGCCAAGCATGTTTCAAGGACAACTCAAAAACTTTGAGGTTAATTTTAATAGTATTAAGAGCCTACTAGATGCGCTTGGCACTTCTGTTAGCACCGCCTTCACCATCTTGAGCAACACTTTTTCCGGAGCCTTTGTGGCCATCACTACTATTGTCGTTTCCATTTATTTTTCTTTAGAAAAACCTAAATTGATTAAAGATATTGCTGGCCTAATCAACAAAAATAGAGTTGATGAAGTTAAGACTTTCTTTCATGAAGTTGACAATCAACTTGGCAATTGGATTAGAGGTGAAATTATTTTAATGACCATTATTGGTCTAATGACTTTTATCGGACTTTTGATTCTCAAGGTTCCTTATGCTTTGCCTTTGGCAATTATTGCTGGCACCCTAGAAGTAGTTCCCAATATTGGCCCATTGTTTTCTGCTGTACCAGCAGTTTTAGTGGCTTTTCTTACTCTTGGTTGGCCAAGTGCCTTGTTGGTAACTGCACTCTACATCATAGTCCAGCAACTAGAGAACAATCTTATCGTACCAAAAGTTATGAAAACCAATGTCGACATTAATCCTTTGGTTTCTATCCTTGGCATTTTGATTGGTGCCAAAATTTTTGGAGTAGTAGGCGCTCTCTTGGCAGTACCAATTTTTATCGTTTCTCGTACAGTTTACACTACTTGGAAAAAGTATCTGCAAAAATAGCAGACAAGATGTGATGATCTGAACGATAAGTCTTCTTGTATTTTTTTCTGGCAGCAATTTTGAAACTTTTGGGAACTAAAATATGATCGAGCTGTAGATGCGGAAATGGAGCGATGGAAGTACGAATTCGTTCGAAAATATTATTAAGATAATACTGGCTAAAAAGTGCCTCAGCTTTTTCCCGTTCTTTGGTCTTATAATCACGTAAAGTGTAAGCTCTGGACCAACCAGTCAAAAAACGAAAAACCAAACCATCCACAATGTTAAAGTCTCCTGTAAAAATAGTCTGATTATCTGCCTGCTCTAATAAATTACCAAGCTGCATCAATCTCGCCAAGCTCGGCACAGCACAAGAGAGACGAGCGTTAATGATTTTAAGTGGTTTATTTTTATCAGTGATAGTTACTTTCAAAGCCTTATGCTGTTCATCAACCCTAGCTATCTTTTTATAAAATAGATTTAGTAATGAACTTGGACTTTGTTCAAAATAGCTAAAAACCTCAGTTTTCCTAGGCTTTTTCTTGGTCAAAGTAACAATGTAGCCATTTTGCTTTTTTTTGCGTTTTTTGTGATAACTAATAAAATCTTCAGTTAAACTAACGTAATATTCGGTACTCTCGATTAATTCTTGCAATTTGTTTTGAGGAAACTCTTGCAAGCAAATAACATCAGGCTTTAGTGAATAAATAAATTTAAGACCCTTAAAAATAGCCTTATTTTCAAATCGAACATTCCAAGTGAGTACTTGCATAAATTTTCAATAAAATTATAAAGAAAATTCTTCAGTAAAAATTCTTTTTTTATTAACACCTAACTTCTTCAAGACTGTCATCATGCCACCCATAAAGCTTGGGCTACCGCAGATAAAAAAGTTAGCTTTGTTGATAAAATCTTCTGGCAAATTAGATAAAAGAACATCTTTTGTAATTCTACCTGCAACTACAGGTTCATTTTCTACTTTTTCTTCTGAAATCACATCGATGTAGTTAGCGCCTAATTGAGCCTTGAATTGCTCGCGCAAAAGAATATCCTCTAAGCGACGATTTGAATAAAAAAGCTTAGTATTAACATCGCCAAAACGATTAATCAACTCCACAAAAGGAGTGATGCCAATACCACCAGCCAAAATAACTTTTGGTTCATGGTTTTGACCTTCTTTGGTAAAAACACCATAAGGTCCATCTAGAAAAACAGTTTGTCCTACAGCAATGCTTTCTAATTTATTGGTAAAATTACCAATTGCCTTGATAGAGAAAGTTAAATCACCAGAATTCTCATCAAAACTCATTACTGTAAAAGGGTGACTGGCAGCAAAAATACTTGGCTTGATAAAGAAAAATTGTCCTACCTGAGTTTTTAGACTTGTCGCCAATGGGGAAAAAGTATAGCTGGTTACACCCGCAGCACTAATTTTCTTGGTAGATAAAACATAAGGAAACTTACCCACATCAAACAATTGACTCAGGCGATACAAAACCAGAATGCCAAAAACACCCATCAAAATAAAGAAGTAAACTTTTAGCAAAACAAAAGTATTTAGAAAGGTGCCAATCGAAGCTGCGTGCAAGAACGAAAAAAACAAAATTGGATAAGACAAATAATGTAACCAAAGCCACACTCGACGCGAAATTTTATTACGCACCAAAGCGCTAGTTACCCACAAAAGCAGATATAAATAAAAAGCCATGCGACCAAGAATTAAATGCTTACCAAATTCAGTAGCGAAATTGGGAATAAAAAAGAAAGTAATTTTCTCTCCATAAGCCAACATTTCTAAAAAAGGGTGAGTCATCACGAAGAAGAAACCATAAACTCCCAAAAAAACATGTAGCTTAAGTATAGCCAAGTAATCCCTGCTAATTCTCCTAGAAACAAAGCGATTTCCAAGAATCAACTGCCACAACATCAAAACCACACCAAGCAAACCGGCAATATTAGCAAAAGCTGCGCTAAATTCTCCCAATAACTTGAATTGTGTAAAAAGAAACAAGAAAGGTAGGGTAGAAAGAAAAACAGCAAAATATAACATCATAACTAGATTATAAACTTAAAGTTGACCAATTTTGTAATTCTTGAGTAAATCCCAAGCAGCATTAGAGTGGATATCAGCGAAAATACCAGTCACCTCCTGGCCACAATTACTAATAATTTTTCCTGGTCCACCTGGGTGTTCAGAAATAAATGAAGAAACACTGTAAACATTATTCTTAATCACTAAATAGCAGTCATCCTTTGTATTGTGTTTGGCAACTTCCTCCATGGTAAAAACACCACTATTTGCATTATTGACAGCTTGAGTTGGAGTTGGCGTAGCGGTGGGAGCAGAAGTGACAGCGGTCTTGACTGTTTTGGCCGGTGAACTGGTGGCGGCAATAGTTGTTTTAGTTGGCTCTGTTTTACTAATTACAGTTGTTGGCGTAGCCTCAACTTGAGGACTGTTGGCAGATTTTCCCTTTGGTTTATTCTGCCAAAAAAAGAAGCCTCCTAAAACTATAACTGTTATAAATATGACGACCAAAGCTGATTTTTTCATAATTGTTTCATTCTACAATTTTTACTGAGAAAAAGCTTAGAAAAAATTAAGTTAATAGTATATAATATATAAATGAACATCAAAGAGAGTCTAAAAAATTTTAATTTTCCCACCCCAACTCTAGCTGTGACCGATATTGGCGTCTTAGCTATTGCCCCTCAATTAATCAAGGAAGCACAAATGATTTTTGCTGGCGTTGAGCTTGGCATGAATTTGGACGATTTCTGGGATTTTGGCGTAGATCCAAGACCAATCCATAAAACTGATAAAAAAGAAAACCATCAACCAGAGGATTATTATAATAAATATTTCGAAAGTTTGAAAAAAATTATTGAGCGTATTAACCAGATAAAAGATGAAAAAGAACAACAAAGACAAAAAAGCAACTTAAGCTGGTTTGTTGCTAGTATCAACCATCTGGAAGGGGAGACTATTTCTAAAGAAGAGAGTTACTGGAAACCAGAAACAGTTCAAAAATATCGTGAAGGCGTGGCTTTGGTATGGGCCATGTTTCTGGCAGCTATGACTCCAGGTAGCGATGTACTTTTACGAGAGATTGCCAATCAAAAAGAGCATCTTTCATTGGAAGATTGCTACAATTGGATGAATAACCAAGTAGAAGAACAGGCTCTTGAAAGAATCTACACTCGTCGTTTGCTATATGGCGCCTTAGTTTTTCAGGTTATTAGCGATCACGGTAAAAGACATTTTGCCAAAGAACAATTTATTCCTAGTTTTGGTGGAGTTGGTTTCGAAAGCCACAACGACCAAGAGCTTGAAGAATATATCCAAAAAACTGCTCGTGAATACATGGATTTAGCCGTCAAAGCTGGAGTAGAACCAAATGTATTACAACTTTTTGCCACCATCTTTCCTAAAATTCAAAAATTCCTCAAAAATTGTAAGAAAACTAAAAAAGTTTGTGAATGGGCTTACTCTTAGTCCTATAACATTGACATTTTGGCCTTAATTTGCTACAATTGATCCTTCGTTACATCTGGGAGACTAGGCTTTTGCGTCTGGCAATTCTATATGTAACGAGATCTTTAACAAGACGAGAAAGAAGTCAGTCCTGCTAAGGTGGGTGCTCCCGAAAGGGCACTCTCCATGAGCAGGATTGAAAACTGCTATGTCACTAATCTTTCGGAGAAAATGAAAAAGGGATACTACAATGTTCCCCAAATTCAGTTTACGCTCCATCCTGACCGTGTTGTTTTTGCTCGCTTTGGTGGCCTGTGCCCCAAGCAATCCAGAGCAAACCAGCACACCAACTGCTCAAGCGACTCTCACCGAGACGCCAACGCAGACACCGCTTCCTCAACCCACCAAACGCTTCACACTAACCCCAGATGTGACAGCAACGGTTGAGCCAACTCTGCCGCCCATGCCCAAGCGCTATGAATACGGTTATATCCACACGCCCTCGGCGCGCAACTATTACACCGTATTGATCGCTGGCTCTGACGCTGTCCTCGTGGCCCCAAACTACGAGATCAAGGCGCCAGGCATCACCAAAGCCAACCCCCTCTACTTTTACGAGTTTAAGGGAGTGCGCGATGAAGCATTGGCCAAGCAGATGGCCATCAGTTACTTCGGCGCAGATTACAATCTGTACCTCAGTCGTTTGTCCACCCAGTGGATCGGCGACAATAACTTTGGACAGATGCTCCCAGAAGGTTGGGAGCTGATCTCTGCTCCCAGAGGTAACTGGTCAGACGCCATCATGTATAAATCCTGGTACAAACAGGAATGGTTCTCGGTCAAAGGAATGGTGGAAACTGCCGCCAAGGTAGGAGAAGTTTTACCACCTTTCACGACCAAGGCGAATCAAACCGCCTATATGTCCGTCACCTGTGAAAAGAGTGCGGACAAAAATGAACCAACTGTTCATCCCGGCATGATGGACAACGGTCGCGGCGTCATCCAGATCTTCATGGCCCCCAGCCAAGAAATTTATCTGGACCGGCTCTGCCCCAATGGCATCGTGACTGGTGAGGGACACCTCTACACCAGCACCAAGGGCACAACCTGGGCTGAGAAAACAGCTCACGCAACGGTAATGGCTGATGCCCTAATGGAGCGCTTGTTTAGCAAGCAAACTCCTGAAGGCGAAATTGCCAACCAATGTATGTGGGACATCGCCCTGGGTGGAACCGAGAACTACGTACGGATCTACCTTGGGAAATACAATGTTCCCACTGGCTTTGAGCCACCAATGTCCAATTGGATCAATAAGTAACAGCACGGAACTGATTGGAGGGCGCGCTCGCGCGCCCTCCAAGACAGTAAAATCTTTCTCGTCTTTTTCTATTTAATTAAATCAATTTCTTCTTGAACTTTAGTTTTTGTCTTAGCTGGCAATTTTGGCAATTTTGCCTTAATTTCTTCAAGGATTAAATCAAAACTAAGCATTCCTGATCTAGTATCTTTTGGCTCCAAATCCACTAACCTTGGAAAAATTTGAAAGATTTCTTCCGGAGTTATCCCATTTTCTGGCAAACCACGTGCTTTTAATTCATTCCAATTGATTAATAAATCTTTGCCTGCACTATCTGCTACTGCCTGATTACGAAGTAAACGCATTATGGCCAAAGCTCGGCCCATCTGATCTGATTCTGGATAATGATTGAGGCCTGCAGAGATCGCAATTGCATCTTCGCCTGAGCCAACCATGCGATTGCCCAAAACTCCATCTCCAGGCCAGAGAATATTATCATCCATACCTATTTGTGGCACAACAATGCCTCTGCTAGCTAACCAGCGGTCTTCATTGAGGGTATTTTCATCTCTAATAAAAAACGGCATGTTTCGCAGCAACCAAGAACCAATTTGTTGTTGCATTTGCGATGGCTGCTGATAAACCCACTCATGCATCAAAAGTGGAGTAGCAGATTTCATTGCCCCCATATACCAAAGAAGAACTGCTCTTTCTATTCCAAAAGTTTGACCAAGAGCACCAATTATTGGATTGGTGAGAATGCTTTTTCCTTGCACTAAAAAGCCACCAACTGCACGAGAGTGAAGGGTAACCATATCTTTGCGATCTTTTCCCATCCAGTCAATCGCTTTGGCTTCTTCATCTGCAGTAAGTCTAGATCCATGGACTACTTCGTTGCTGGCAATAAATTGCACATTTTTAGGACTAACGTTGAGACTACGATAAAGCTGCGCTAGTGGAGAAGGCTTAACTGCAGAGTCTGGTCTCAAGCCTCTTGCTAAAGCCCTGGCAATTTTTCCGCCCATAGAGTGACCAAAAAATTCAGTCAAGCTTGCCAAAGTGTGTTGCTTTATGGCAATTTCTGCCAGAGAAAAAAGTCTTGGTTCGTCAAGTTCTTGACTCAAACGATGTTTAATAACCATTGCTTGCAAAAAATCTTCATCATTAATGGCGTAATCATTTTGATCCCAGCCAGCTAATTTGGCTAAATTTTTGAGTTGATCGATACGATAGCCTAATTCTGGACGAAGTTGGCGCAAAAGCTCACTAGTTACTTCTTGATCTGGATTTTTTGCTTTAAATCTTTTTAAGAGATCTAAATCTGTTTCAATTCCAACCGTACGAACAAAAAGGATTTTCTCTAAATTTTCTTTCCAATAATCTTCTGCCTTATCTATCTCTGATTTTTGGCTGGATAAAAGTTCTCTTAATGGATTGGTTCTTTCACCCCAAATGTTGATAGACTTTTCAGTATTACCAACAAATTCTTCAATTTTATTTTTTTTGTATTCGTCTAAGACAGTTTGAACTTTATCCAAAATTAATTTAATGGAAGATTCTTCTTTTTCTGGAGGAATTACTTCTTCAGATAATAATAAATTCCAAAACTGATCTATTTCTGCAACTAGGTCCAAAGATAATTGAATTCCATTTTTTTCCAAAATCATTTCTATTCTGTTTCGAAGTGATTTTTTGATTGGTGGCTCTCTGTCTAGGTAGTTGGAAATAGTGTCCCACAATTTAACTCCTACACCTTTTTGGAGCTTACCGGCTTGTTGGTTTTTTAGAACTTTAAAAAGTCTTATAGCAAAATCGCTATCATTTGATTGATAATAATAAGCAATTGTTTCTGCAGCCGCTTTTAATTCATCATCGCTGACCGTTTCACCTTGACGCACTTTGGCAATTGTCTCTCTAGCTTTTACTTCACGCTTAGAATTTAAAATGCTAGTTTTGGCTTCTGCAAGTTCTTTTCTAAAAAGCTCATCAAAGTTTGGCATTTGATCAAAAAAGGATGAACTAATAATTTCTTTGGCTAACCTGTCCAATTTCTCTCTATCTAATGCCTTTTCAGAATCAATGTAAAACTCTGTGCGCCAAGATTCTATAGCAGCAAATGCTGGCGAAGACTGCCTAAATCTATTTAGAGGAAAACCATATATTTTTTGAAAAAACTCAAGTATTTCAAAGTCTAGGTTATGTAATTGCTCATTAATTTTTTCCAAAGCTGGATTGACTATGTCTTGATGGTTTTTTAAGGTCTCATGAAACAAATCTATTTCTGCCAAAGAAAAATCAATTTTGCCAGTAGGAATAAAAAATCCTTCTTTGGTTGTGCTAATTTTTTGCAAAACAACCAAGTCACTCAAAATGTGCTCGTTTTTAGTAAAATTTCTAGTGATTACTAGATTGCCCTCAGCATTTCTAACTGGAGCACAACGATTTTGAATACGATGCATCGAACGAGTGATTTCTAAAAATGCTTGAGTTGGTTGAAACAATAAATCTTCTTCTTGAAAATCTTTTAGTTTTTGACGATCAAATTCTCCCTTTTCAGTAAACAAACATTCTGGAATACTCATCATTGAGCCTTGCAAACCAAAACTGCACCAAATTTGATTGGCTAAAGTTGGATCATTTAGCTTAGCTAGATTGGCAACTGTCTCACTAATTTGTTCATCCCAAACAAAAGGTATGCCGCCCCAACCATGGATCATGATATGAAACGGTTGTTTGCCTGAATTAGGCAAACCAGACAAACTATTAGCCTCTCTTCTTTTTGACCAATCTTCCCACGAACCAACTGGCTCATTGGCAGAAAAAGTTTTTTGTAAAAACAAGGCTTCAGCCTTTTGCTTAACCATTTCTTTTGCATTTTTGCCAAATTGCTCCAAGCGAAGAAGCTCATAAGCTTCAGCTGGAGTCAACATAATGGTCAGTTCCACTGGGGTACGATCAAAACCAATATCATCTTCTCCTGCTGGATCATGATTTGTTAAACCAAAAGTTTTGAGAGCATATTGAGGATTGTCCTGATCACCTAATTTTTCCACCCAAAAATGAGCAAACAAATCAGTACGTTTTTCCCTATGCAATTTTTCTGCCAAAGCCGACATTCGATCAAGAAACTGATCTAAAGGTTTTTTGTAAGTATCTAAATTGTCATGCCATGCATCAACGCTTTCATTTGGAGATGGGCTGCCCAAAAATTCTTTATCGTTTCTTGGACAGGGTTGGTAGTCCATCGAACGCTTTTGCTGATCAAGCATTACATCAATTACTCTAATTCTTTCTTGCTCTAATTGACCGATCATCTCTCGATTGGTTGGTAGTTTAGTCAAATAATCAATGGCTTGAAAAGTTACATGATTAAGAAAAGCTTTTTGATAGCTATCTTCAACTGGACATAAAGATCTAATATGCTCTTCTATATCAATTAAGCTGTAGCCACGATGAGTAGAAAAATTTTGATGAACTTCAGCTACTATTGAGGCTATTAATAAATTTTCTTTAAAAAGAATGGCTGCAGTTTCTTCTTCTGGACTGTGGTCAATCTGCTCTAGATTGTGAAAAAAATCTGGAAGATTTTTGAACAATCTTTTACGAAAATCAGCATTAAGAAAAGCAGCATCAAGATTTTCTAAAGTTTGTTTTTTTACTGTAATGTCTTCTTTGTTCAAAGCAGTGCGCATTTTTCTGCTCAATTCAAGAATAATCCTTTCATATTCTTGAGCGCCAGCAATTTCCTGAATTTTTGTCTGTTCTATCATATGAGTTTTTTCGTTTCCTCCAGCATTCTTAGAGCTGCATCCTTGATTTTGTCTTCAACCACAATTACCGCTTCAGGAGTTTTCTTTTCTGGTAAGAAACTTTTTTCGTCAGATTGCTGTTTATAAAGCAGTGTAAGCTCTTCAATTGCGGCTCTAAAATCCTTCTGATTGATCTGCATAAACTCACGCAATTTTTCCATGGATTTATTTGGCGTAAGACCAGATTGCAAAATAAAAAGAACATTTAGCATCTCGGTGGAGAAGTGAGCTAGACGATATTGAGCATGAGCTTCCCAAGTCTGTTTAAAGCCAGATCTTACATAGTTATCTATTAGGCCATAAACTTCTGGAGCAACTTTAAGCTCACCACTTAAAACTTCATTACAAAAATCGGTAAAAATTTGTAAAAAGTAATTATCATTTTCCATCATGGCTAAGCGATTGGTCATATTAGCTGAGGCTTGAAAGTTCTCTTTTCTCTGTCTACTTCCCAAGATGTAACCTTGTTCTCTAAGCTTGCGTTTCTCATCCTTTTCTTCTTCAGAATTAACCTCCTCAGTAGCACATAGGTAGCTCCTATCTCTTATCATTTCTAAAAACTTTTTGGTTAAGTCTGAGCCTCTGCTTGTAAAAACAAATTGAGATAATGCGTTAACCAACTCATCATTAGCTCTCACAAAAGGCAAAACTACTTCCACCAATTCTTTTGGATCATCAGCGGAACACGAATAAGTTAGGACATCTCCATAAAGTCCCCATCCCACATTGGTGTTATGACCAGCATTGGCAGTTGGAAAAATAACATCAACATCTAAGTCTCTTTGACTTTCTACTGCTCCAAGAGACGACACATTAGAAAGCGGTCTTAAATCAGCCATTATTTCTGGAGCTAAAACATTGGCAGTGCTTTCCAAAAATTGCGCAGAACTAAGCCTGGCACTAATTGATGATGCAGCTCTGCTTACATCTCTACTCATCATGTCGATTACTTTGGAAGTTTTGACTCCTGCATCAATTACATCATTTGTAAAATGATGAACTTGAACACTATCAAGATCTATAACGTTTTGTTCCCAATTTTTCAATTTATATAATAAGCCAGCTCTTTTATGAGCGCGGATTACATCTTTAAAAGCACTCCTTCTTTTTTCTCCTAGGTATCTTTTAAGTGCTAACTTATCTGATGGCCAGTCATTTTTAGAATAAACAAACCAAACTGGAAAAACTGAGTTATCATCAGTAAGAATCTTCAAAGAATCGTAGGTGGCATTTAAGGCTTCAATACGTTCTTCCTCAGATTGAAATTCCATATCTGCAATTTCATAGAGAGCTCCAAAAATCATATCAATGTGACCAACAACACTCTGAATACCTTCAGTAGCTGGAACTATTTCCCTATAAATTTTTTCTAAATGCGTTGCTGTTCCAAAAGGAATTTTTTTAGAACCATTTTTGAGCTTACGCAAGATCAAATCCATTGAAGCTCCTGACGTTGGAAATTCCATGGGATTTAATTTAGAGTTTTTATCTTTAAAAACTCCTTTTAAAGCCTTACGAAATTTCTCGAAAATAGGCCTTTTTTTATCTTCATCAACTAATTTTAAAACCTCCTCTACTAGAAGATCTGTAGACAATGCAATTTGATCAGATTCAATATCAGTAAACAAACCATCACTATTGCTCAAAAACATATATTGCTCTGTACTGTTGAGATTGCCAAAATCTTTTTCTAACTTCTTAACAAATTCTTCTTCTGCAGTAAATTCTTCTAAAAGTCTTCTCAAATCATCAACCGACTCCAAAAAAATAGCATTTTGTTTTTGGCTTTTTGCTAGTTCGCTATGAAAAGTACAGATTGGCTTAAGTCTAAATAGCAGCTCATTACTATCATCCTTGGAATAAGCTATTCCACGAGTAAGTGACATTATTTCTCTTAAATCACCCGCAAAAGACTCTGCCTCATCTTGATTCATAGATAAATTTAGTAAAAATTCATCGATATCTGGGAGTGGAGCAGTGTTATCTTCTGTTGGTAAAATCCAATTTATTAATTGGAAAAGTAATTCATTTTTATTTTTACTTTTTTCCAAAAATGGCATAACCTTGTCTAAAAAAGACAAGGCTTTTCTATCAATGATTGAAAGCTTTAATTGATCAGCTCTTTGAGTTTGTAAAACTTCCTCAATTTCATTGTCAAAATTGGCAAAGTTATATCTAGAGATACTATTTAAATAATTTCTGAGAGTGGTAAAAGCTTCTTTGGAACTATGATCATTAGTAATCATGTTTAGCCAAATGTCTGCCATCTGCACTTTAACCAAATGCCTTTCTAAATTTTCACTATTTGAAGTTAATATTTCTCTTGAGGCCAAAAGCGGCTCCAAAATCTTATTACCCATACTGGTAATGCCTAAACGACCATCATCTGGATCAATTGGTGTTCCTGGTAACCTACCATCAACCAAATAAAGAGCAATCATGATTAGCGTGCTAGTTTTAATATCTCCATACTTTTCCAAAAGCTCTGGCTGTTTGCGAAATTTTTTGATCAGATCAAGAAGAAAATCTGGCAAGTCTCTAGAAGCTTGAATACGACGAACACCCATTAGCTCTGCAAATTGTTTAGTCCCTTCATGTTCAAATGGTTCAGATTTGAGTGTTTTTTCAATAAGATGAGTATTTCCTCCATCTATCCCTTGATCTTGATTACGATTAGCTAGCCAAGAGTTAACCGGCAAGACTTCTGATTCAAATAAACCATTTTGTTTCATGGTAAATCTTAAGTCATTTTTTGGCTTAACTCTCTTGTAGAAATGTTTATATATTTTTTTGTTCGAAATATCTTTCCAAGCATTGGTGACATCTTTACCATCAAAAGAAACGTGTGTTGGTAATTTAAAAGAAACAGCATTGGTTTCCTCATCTATACTCAAAACCAGGGTGGGGCGGGGATCATAAAAAGCATTTCCAGGATTAAAAGTCTCTGTTTTTAAACCTATCACAATATCTGGTTTGGAATAAAAATCACTCTCCAATTTAACAGCGTCATCATCATTTTTAGATGGCTCTGTATACCAATCAGTTAAAATTCTTTCTTCTGAAATAAGAATTCCTTTTACACCTTCTGGCAAAACATTTTCTCCATCAATAATTTTTTGCCATTCTACAAGTGCAAATGGATTTTCTAAAACAGAACCCTCAAAACCAGCAAGAAAATCTCGATCTTTAATAGTCTGCTCACAAGCATCTTTTTGTATGATTACATCAACAAAAGTTGTTGGTTCTCCATGATCTGGCTGCTTAAAAACTCTAATCGTAAGAGGCCAATTACGAATGTCTGGATGAAAATCTAACTTATCTAGCTGACTATGCTCATCAAATCCAGTGGTCATTTTAAGAGCAGCCAACTGTTTGCTTTTACCAACATCTTTGTACATTTCCCAAAGCATATCAGCAATAAAATTTTCTCTGATTACTTCTGGCTTAATGGTATCAATACAATTAAAGGCATAGGTAATGCCCCAACCACCTTTTTCTCCAGCTAGACCAGTTTTTAGTTCAGATAAAATGTAAGTTAACCAATAATCTGCATACTCGACATTAACACCAATTTTTTCTGCATAAGTCTTGGCCACTTCTGAAGCATCAGCAAGACTCAAAACTGATTTGGTTATACCAATAGAAAGACGCTCCCCAAAAGTGAAATTTTTTTCATTTCTCGTGGTGAGTTCACTGGGAATAATTTTATCCAACGCCCCTTCGTTCACAACTTCATTATGGAGATTTACTTGAGATTTAGCAAGGAGAACAGTCTGCCAAAAGTGTATAATAAGATCTACTATGAGTAGTTTAGAAAAGTCATCTCACAAAGAGAACTCTTTTTTGGAAAAAGTTATCCCATGGGGAATTCTTGCAGCTGCTTTTTTATCTAGCTTGGCTGCTTTTAGTAAAAAACAAAGAGATGCCATTGTGGAGCGAGATAAGAATAAATGCAATTATCCACTACCTCACGAATGTGGTGGGGAATTGTGTGTTCACCAAATTATTCCTCCTCGCTATGCTGAAGTAGTTGGAGTAGATCCGGATTTTCCAGAAAATGCTCTAACTATTTGTAAAAATGCTCAAGCCGGAACAAACGGTATTTTTCCTGATCTAGCAGAAGCTCACGCTGAATATCCGGCAGATCAGAGTTCATTTAAAAAAGCCATTGCACTTAGAGGGAAAAAATTGTCACAGAGAAAAATCTACTGGGACGACTCTCATGATAGAGAAATGAGCGTCACCGCTGTACGCAATACTCAGAGAGCAGAAAAAGATGGTTGGGTTTTTCCAATTAAGAAAACTAGGAAAAAAGCTGAATAATAATTCCGTATTCTAGTAAAAAAATCTTGCACCAGTTCTGCCAAGTTCTTGATCTTGCTTGGTGACACCTACCATTTCTTGACCCGCGTAAGTTCCACCTGGAGCAATACCCTCATATTGAATGACAACCTCAGTGTTTGGATCTTCAGACCCAAGCTCTTTGGCTTTGGCCATAACTGCCTCGTAAATACTTAACCAGATCAAAACAGTTTCTCCATAGTCAGCTGGGATATACTTAATTGTCATAGATCATCTCAAGAACGGCACCACCATAAACGGCTGCCATAAGATTGTATAAAAACATTAAACTCTCAGCTGCAGCTTCACCTTCTTTTTCAATTTCGTCGTACATTTCACTTTGCAATAAAAGATATAAAGAGGCACAGCTATTAAGAGCATTACTCTCAATTGCTTTAATTAAACCCAAAATCTGCTCGGCTTGACCTTCCATTTGCCTTGCTTTAAGTTCATCAAGAAAAGGTTGAGCAGCGACTTCTAATTCTTCTACAATAGTTTTGATATCTTTTGACATATTTGTATATTCTACCACTAGAACAATTTTTGTACACTAAAAAGAAAAATAGACGTATTGTGAAAACAAAAAAACGATCCATTTTGGATCGTTTTTTATCTGAGCGAGAGACGAGATTCGAACTCGCGACCTTTTCCTTGGCAAGGAAACATTCTAGCCACTGAACTACTCTCGCTTGTTAATTTACCCTAGTACGACATATAATTATAGCATGCCAAATTATTCAGAATTTCAAAATCAAAAAAACAAAATATTTGCCAGAACCGCTGAACAAGCTGCCACCAAAGCAGTTATGATTGGCGCCGATATTTTCAAAGCGATTCTCAATTTTCTCAAAGAGATGTTAATGTCTTTCTTGGGTAAATAATTTCTTAAAGAACAAAGTGCCAAGCCTTGGAATCGAACCAAGATCCCATGTTTTTCAGACATGTGCCGTGACCGACTTGGCTAGCTTGGCGTCGGTAAGCATTTTTATATTTTAACGAATTTATTTTAAATTACTAGCAGTGCGCCTCGTGGGCAATACAGGGCTCGAACCTGTGACCTCATCGATGTAAACGATGCGCTCTAACCAACTGAGCTAATTGCCCATTTTGATTCACAAAATTAAAATGTGCCCGGGAGAGGTGTCCCAGACTACTTCGTTTCTGGACGCATTTCTCGTGTCCCTTACGGTACTCGAAGTGCAGACTTGAACCAAGGTTCAAATTATGCTCCCGGCTTATTCCAATTTGTGTCACAAAAGTGACAAAAATTGAAATGTGCCCGGGAGAGGACTTGAACCTCCATGAATAAATTCACAGCCACCTCAAGACTGCGCGTCTACCATTTCGCCACCCGGGCTCTAACTGCGCTATTATAAGCGATAAACCTCGTGCCGAGAAGAGGACTCGAACCTCCAAGGATTGCTCCACACGCTTCTGAGACGTGTGCGTCTACCAATTTCGCCATCTCGGCTAATCAAAAACTTTTAAAAACAAAATAATTTTAACAAGGCGATTATATACTATTTTTAGAGAGATTTTAGCCTTATAATAAGCCGCAATTAAACCAAAAGCCCCTATAGCTCAATGGATTAGAGTAATGGTCTTCGGAACCAGTGATGAGGGTTCGAGTCCCCCTAGGGGCACACCGTGAAATGGCAAGAAAGTGATATAATAGCGGTCTAAAACACGGGTCAGTAGCTCAGTCGGTTAGAGCACCTGCCTCTTAAGCAGGGTGTCGTGGGTTCGAGTCCCACCTGACTCACTTTAAATAATACTTTGATATAATGCTCCGAAATCATGGAGAAAGATAAGAATTTCAGTTTAGAAAAAGAAGCGAAAAAAATTGATGCTACTGTTGTATTGGTTTTACTAACTGTTGCCATTGCTATGCTTGATTTTTATTCTCATCCAAACGGAGGTTTAGCTGATTTGGAGAGAAGAAAAATGTTGCAAGAAGCACTTGGTCCTTTTGTCAGACATATGGGTAATTTTGGCTTTTCTGCTGCCGGTGGAATTGTGGCGGTTTTTGGCAAGGAAATAGCTAATACTTTGAGCAGAAATAATGAAAAAATCAAAAAAATTAGCAAAAAAACTTTCATGGCTGTAATTGCTTCAATTCTTACCCTCAACGCGCTATTTGAAACTTTCCCTCACAACAAAGAAGGCTTTAATGATTTTTTAGTCGGAGGGCTCGGAGTAGCAATGGCTGTCGCAGCAACAGAACTAGCCATTAAAAAATTCAAAGATGCTAGATAAATGTAGTACAATATAGCCATGAATATCATATCTGGCTCATCTAATCCAAAACTTGCCCAAGATTTAGTCAAAACTCTCCAAGCCAAAGACCCTCATACTCAATTAATTGATTGTGAAATTGATAAATTCAATAATGATGAAAAAAGAATTTATGTGAGAGATGAAGAAAAAGTTCGTGGACAAAAAGTCTGCATTATCCAATCTTTTTCTAAACCAGTAGACGAAAACATTATTGAAACATTACTAATAATTGATGCCTTAGAAAGACTTGGTGCTAAAGAAGTCTCAATCATTATTCCTTGGATGGGATACTCATTGCAGGACAAAGTTTTTCGCGAAGGTGAAGCTATTGCTGCCAAAGTCATTGCTGATTTAATTTCCAATAGTTTCGTCAGTCGTGTTTTCTTATTAGATTTGCATAATCCCAGCATTCCAGGATTTTTCTCCATTCCTACTTATCATCTCTCAGCTTCAAAACTTTTTATCGATTATTTACAAAAAAATAACTACTTAGAAGATTCGGTGGTTGTTAGTCCAGATTTTGGCGGACTCAAGAGAGCTCGTGCCTTTGCTAAAGCACTCAATTTGCCATTATTAAATATTGATAAAAGTCGTGACATCAAAACTGGCGTTGTCACTGCTCACTCGTTGCACGGCGGAGAAGTAAAAGGCAAAAATGCAATAATTTTTGACGATGTAATTGTCTCCGGCAGCACAGTTGCCAAAAGCGCCTCTTTACTCAAAAAAGAAGGAGCCAAAAAAGTTATTTTTATGGCCACTCATGGCATTTTTTGCAACGATGGTCTCAACGTGATCGATCAAAGCGAAATTGATCAAGTCATCACTAGCGATTCAATCGCTCAAAAAGAAAATGGACAAAAATTAGAGCACATCAGCTTAGCTTCTTTGTTCACCAATAGCTTAACAGATTGGATTTAAAATTTATGAAATTATCAAAATTACCTTTCAAAGTTAGTAAAACTGCACCAAACAATGCAGACACCATCAATCATAAATTATTGGTACAAGCTGGTTTTGTACGTCAATTAATGGCTGGCGTTTACACCTACACTCCCACAGGGTTACGTGTTTTGCGCAAAATTGAAAATATTGTTCGTGAAGAAATGAATTCTATCGGTGGCCAAGAGATTTTGATGCCAGCTCTTCATCCCAAAGCCAATTGGTTGGCCACTGATGGTTGGAACAAAATTGACGTGCTTTTTAAACTCAAAAGTCGCACAGACAAAGAATATGCTCTTGGTCAAAGTCACGAAGAAATTGTCACTCCATTAGCTAAAGAATTGATTAATTCTTACAAAGATTTACCTTTAGCTCTTTATCAAATTCAGTGGAAATATCGTGATGAATTACGCGCCAAATCAGGTATTTTGCGTGGTCGTGAATTTTTCATGAAAGACATGTATAGCTTCCATGAAAATCAAAAAGATTTTGAAAAATTTTACGCCAATGTCAAAGACGCCTATTTAAGAATTTTTAAGAAATTAGGTCTTACTGCCAAAGTCACAGAGGCTTCTGGTGGTAGCTTCACTGAAAAAATTTCTTATGAATTCATGGTACTAACCGATGCTGGTGAAGATGATATTTTGTACTGCAATGAATGTAATTATTGCGTCAACACAGAAATTGCTAAAGTCAAAGAAGGAGATAGATGTCCCAAATGTGGCGCCCCACTCAAAGCTGGACGTGCCTCTGAAGTAGGTAACGTTTTTGATCTTGGTCAAAAATTTGCCAAAGATTTTGATCTAACTTTTGTCGATGCGAATGGTGAAAAGCAATATCCAATTATGGGTTGTTATGGCATTGGCGTGAGTCGTTGTATGGGAGTGATTGTTGAAAAATACAATGATGAAAAAGGCATTATTTGGCCAGCAAGCATTGCTCCTTTTGATGTTGCTCTTATCGCTCTTAATGGAGCAGAAGACTTTGCAAATGATATTTATCAAGCACTACAAAAAGAAGGCATAAGTGTTCTTCTTGACGAAAGAAACGAATCTGCTGGCAGTAAATTCGCCGCAGCAGATATGATGGGCCTACCAATTAGATTAGTGGCTTCTACTAGAAATGGAGAGCAAATCGAATGGAAAAAGCGTAATCAAACCGATAGTGAATTAATCGATCTACCAGAAGTTATCAAAAGACTTAAGAATTAAATAATTTTGTGGCGCCGAGAGCGGCGCCACAAAATACAAAAAAACATGCCCAAGGTTATACTTAGCACTCACGCCATAGATAGAGCGAAATTAAGAAAAATGGAATTGTGCGGCATTGAAAAGCTAGTTCTCAATCCTGATAAAAAAATATCTTTAGGTCAAAATAAATTTAAGTTTTTAAAAAAAATTGGGGATCGCCGCTATCAGGCAATTGCTTCTTATTTGCCAAAAGAAAATAATTGGCTAGTAATTTCTGTGTGGGTTAGAGGAGAAGATGATAGAGTGCCACTCATTTGGCAGATTATTACTTTGCCATTTCGTTTGCTTTGGTGGATACTCAAATTTATTTGGCAAATTATTGCAAAAATTGCTTGAAAAAAATATCCTATATTTAAATATATATTTAGCCATACATATAAATTATATATCTAAACATCAGTCTTTTTTGCTTGTATATTTTTCTATAAACAAATATATATTACTAGATATATCCCGGTGAGGGGTCCCACTAAAACCAAGCAAAATAGCTGGTTTTGGTGGGTGTTGTTTCTCTTCGCTTTTCAAAAGATTTTTCCTACAGTCTGATGTTAGAATAAGCTCATGAACTCTATTCCTAGAAAATTAATTGTTACTCATCACGCTCCAGACTTGGACGCCATCACTTCAGTTTGGCTATTAAAACGTTTCGATAGCCAAAGGTATGCAAGCGCCAAAGTTGCCTTCGTCAATCCTGGCGACACCATTTCTTTGGAAGAAGCGGAAAAGGAATTTAACTGTCAGCTTCACGAAATAACTCATGTTGATACTGGACTTGGAGAATTTGATCACCATCAAACAGAAAGAGCCAGTAAAGAGATTTGTGCTGCCACCCTTGTCTTTGACTATCTCAAAGAAGTTAGACCGGAAATTGTTGATGATTTCGCATTAAAAGAAATTGTCAAAATAGTCGTCGATGTTGATCACTTTGGAGAAATTGACTGGCCAGAAGCAAAAGAAAGTCGTTTTGTTTTTACTCTTCATGAACTAATTCATGGTCACGAATCAGTCGAGCCACACAATGATGATTCGCAATTACATTTTGGCATGAGTGCTCTGGATTGCGCCTATGCGGAAATGACCAATCGTCTCAAAGCAGAAGAAATCATTCAAACCAAAGGTGTGGAATTTGAAATTGGAGAAGGTAAATGCCTAGGACTTGAAACTCAAAATGATGAAACCATTAAGCTCGCCCAAGTCAAAGGCTATGTTTTGGCAGTGCGCAAAGACAGCGAGTATGGCCATATTCGCATCAAAGTAAGACCAGATGCTTCATTTAATTTAGAAAAACTTTATCAAGCTATTAAAGAAATTGATCAAAAGGCCACCTGGTTTTACCACGCTAGCGGCAAAATGTTGCTCAATGGCTCCATTAAGCATCGCAATCAAATTGCTAGCTCCATTAGCTTACAGGGTATTATTCACCTTATCCAAAAGTTATATAAATAAATATGTCTGAATCAATTTTTACTAAAATTATTAATCGCGAAATTCCAGCTAAAATCGTTTTTGAAGATGATGACTTTATTGCCATTAATGACATTCATCCCAAGGCTCCTGTTCATGTTTTAATCATTCCCAAAAAAGCCTATGCCACTCTAGAAGAAGTTGATTTGGCCGATGATCATTTCCATTCTAAACTACTAAAAACTGCTCGCTTACTTGCCAAACAACTAAACATTAGTGATAACTACAAACTATTTATGAATGTTGGCAGAGGTGTTCAAGATGTCCATCATTTACACTTACATTTGATGGGTGGTTATCCTGGAGGCAAAGGACATTATAATTTTTCTGAATAAATTTAATCTTTTTTAAGAGAATAGCCAACTCCTTTGACTGTTTTGATCAGATCTTTACCTAATTTTCTTCGCAAACTGGAAATCGTTGTTTCAATGGTATTGCCCTCAATTGCGCTTTGGTTTGTCCAAATGTGTTCTGCCAATGCTGTCTTACTAAATATTTGCTCATCGTGTTTAAAAAGTAATTCCAAAAGTAGAAATTCTTTACGATTAAGTTTAATTTCTACACCACCTAAAAATATTTTTCTTGCAAACAAGCAAATTTCCAAATCACTTTTAATTTTGTTTAATGGCTTATTTTTATAGTGTTTTTGTAAAAGAAATTTAATCTTAGCCTCTAACTCTTCGATATTAAATGGCTTAGCAAAATAACTAGACAAGAAATGCTTAAAAGGCAGTTTCCGTATGGTAACCCCAAAGAAAAAAATAAGGGTGATAAATTCGCAACAGGTAGTTTATACAGGGATTTACAATTTAGAATTGAATACCCACAAGGGGGTGGTTTATTGGGAACTTCACCAGGAATTATAATTAGATCGG
>CAIMNJ010000016.1 GCA_903842795.1 uncultured bacterium
GAAAATTTTTGGGAAAAAATTTTTTTGAGAGTGTTGTATGACACCCTAAAAGGTTTTTGGGGTATACTCTAGGTGAATACGTTGGTTGAGAATTTTGGTAAAATTTTGGGGAAAAAAATGCGTGACACCCTGGGTAGCCCCCAAAGCTAAAAGCTAATTTAGGGCGCAATTTTAACACCATTAGAATAGACCCCTAAATTAGACCCCTAAACAGACGTTTTAAACCCCTAAAAACCCCTTGCATATGCAAAGGGTTTAATTAAGGGCGTTAATGTTTCTATGCTTCTTTAAGGGCGTTAATTTGAGTTTCTCCTATTTCATCTTTAGGTGCTTCATCTTTCAAAATGTAATTAACTGCTTTTTGGGCTTCAACAACTGCTTTAAACAACATTTGTTTATCTTGTTTGAATGTTTCTAACCAACCTTGCAAATAAGCTGAAGAATTATTTTCACTTTCTTCGGTTGCTATTCCAAACATAGCGTTTAAAAAACTTGCTCCAATTTCAGCAACCAATTCTTCAAAAGAATAAGAATGTTTTTTACTATCAAACTTTCCGTCGTTTATTGAAAGTCTATTTAAACGTGACTTGTGTCCAGTTGAATGAATAACTTCGTGAATAAGCGTTGAATAATATTCAGCCGTTCCAACAAATTGACTTTTCAAAGGCATATTAATATAGTCAAAAGTTGGGCTGTAATAAGCTTTGTCGCTTTGTACGTGCTTAATGTTAATAGGGCTTTCCATATTGTAAATGTATTGCTCCAATTCTTCACACGTTTGTATTTCAGTTGTGCTAGTAACGTCTGTTTTAAAATCAATTCCTTGAATTTGTTCAGCGTTCCAAACGTAGTAATATTTCAATACGAATGAAGTTTTTTCCTCGACTTCGTTTGTTTCTGTATTTTTCTTTTCGTACTTTCCAATTTGCCAAAAAGTAATTAAAGTTCCAGAACCACTCCACGTACCACCTAACTGCTTTATTTGGTTTGCTGTAAGCCAATAAGGGCTATCAAAACCACTATACAAAGTTGTGAACAAATTCCAACCTTTGTAAGGTTTCTTTGAAATATAATTCTGTGGCAACTTTGCACCTTTCCAAGGTTTGTTCCATACCAACTTTCCTTGTTCCATTTTTGCAATCATTTTATCTGTAATTGCCTCAATCGTTTGTGAATTCTTGCTCATATCTTAGTTTCTTTCGGTTTATATTAACATAGAAAGAAAACTAAAGGGAACTTAAAAAAAAGATCTTTTTAAGTTTTTGTTTTTTATTTTTCTATAAGTGGGCTTTGTGGGTTTGGGGGAAATGGGTTGACTTGTTCGGATCCGTTTTGGTTTAGCCAACCTATAGAAAGAAAGTTTTTAAAAACTTAAAAAGTTGGGAAATTACTCCCAACCTTTATTTTTGTGCTTTTGCTTTCTGTTGTAGTCCTTTTTAGACTTTTCTGTTCTTGAAACGAATCTTCCGTCAAAAAATCCTTGTTCTTTTTGTGAGTTTCTTGTTGCACC
>CAIMNJ010000017.1 GCA_903842795.1 uncultured bacterium
ATTTATTTTCATTTATTTTATTGACTATTTTCTTAAAATCTTTTTCTAGAATTTCTTTATTTTCTAAAAAGTTTTTTTTAAGAATAATAACAACATCTCTTTTAAGAGATAGAGATAAATTATTTTCTAAAATTTCATTCTCTACAAAAGAGTAGAGTAATCTACGATATTCATTTCTTTTGGAAGCTGTATTTAAGGTTGCTTTTGGAGTCAAACAAGACAACCTTAAATAAATACTATTTATTCTAGAATGAACTAAAAAAAACTTAGAATAACTAAAATTAGATTCTCCTTTTTTAAATATGGAAGAATTCTCCTTTAAAGAAAGATTTAAACGATGTTTTTTAGCTAACATTTAATTAAATTTACCAGTGTTTGGTAACAGCTAATCTTTTACGACCTTTAGCACGACGTCTTTTTAAGACTATTTGTCCCATAGAGGTTTGCATTCTTTTTAAAAAGCCATGCATTCTCATTCTCTTTTTTTTCTTTGGATTCCAAGTTCTTTTCATAAGGTAGAGATTATATCATATAAAATATCTATTTAAAGGCTAAGTATTAACTCTAAATGGCATAGCTATATAAAAATAATCTTTTATTTTTTTATCTTTAAATATTGCGGGTTTCAAACTTTCATTCATTCCAAATTCTAGAGATTCTGGTTTTACCGCATTAATAAAATCAATTAAATAATTAACATTAAAAGCAATTTCTCCATCTAATTCTGTTTTATTGGAAATAATTATTTCACCCGAATATTCACCAAAAGATGGAGACGAAGAATTTATTAACATTTTATCTTTTTCAATCTTAAGTTTAACAATATTAGATGCATCTCTTGAGAAAATAGCAGCTCTTTTCAATTGAATAAGGAACTCTTCACTATCAAATTCTATGTTTAAAGAGAAATTTGGAGGGATTATTCTTTCATAAGGAGGATAATCTCCTTCAATTAAGCGAACATACATTTCTATATTAGAAAATTTAAATAATAATTGTTTTAATTCATCAGAAACTAATAAATTAATTTCATTAACCTCAATTTGTTTCGCTATTCTATACAACTCATTTAAGGCTTTTGCTGGAACTAAAATCGTCTTTTCCTGACTAGAACTGATATTGTTTAACATTAAACTACTTAAACGAAAACCATCTGTAGCAACAACTTCTAAACCATTTTGTTTAAATTTAAGCAAGATGGCAGTTAGTACAGGTCTACTTTGATCTGCACTAGAACAAAAAGTCACTAAACTCTGAATTTTTTCCAGATCTAATAAGTTAAAATTGAGAGAATCTCCATCAACAATTGGAAAAGTTGGGAATTCATCACTCTTTTGACAAGACAGTTTACTAATTGTTCTTCCCTGAATAATCTCTAGAGAACTATCTTTTAGTTCTAAAGTTATTTTTCCTGATTCTAATGAATTAATCAAGCTTTTAAATAGTTCGCCATTAACGATTAACTCACCATCTTCTTCTGCCTCTACCACCAATTCTGTTTTAATTCCTAGAAATAAATCAGTAGCAGATAAAGTTAATTTATTTTCTTTAACATTCAATAAAACTGACGACAAAACTGGAGATTGTGGCTTATTAGGAATTACTTTTTGAAGGTAATTGAGAGAATTTTTTAGGTTTTCTTGTAAAACGTTTAGTTTCATATTTTCTTTTATTTAATTATATATTTTTAGTAGTTGTAGTAGTAGGGGTTGTGAATAAGTTTATATTTCGAAATTTTTAATCTGGTTACGCTTAATAAAAACAATGTTTAAAAACTCTCTTTTTTTGTTTAAAAAAATGTTTAAGTCTGTGAATTTATGTTAATTATTTTTAATACTTTTCAACAGTCCTATAAACTTTTTAAATTTTTGTTAACAATGTTTTAACTTTTTATTCACCGACTTATTCACAATTGTTGATAAGTTATATTTTTAAAGCTATAAAAACTTATTTATATTGATAAATCAATTAATTTGAAATAGCTATTAATGACATTTTCATTGCAGAAACATCTTGTTGAACACTCTGATTTAGAATTAGATCTTGTTCAACTTTCTTTACAGCATGAATAACACTACTATGATCTCTACCAGAAAACCATTGTCCTATTTCTTCTAGAGGAATTTGCAACTCATTCCTCAATAAATACATTGCAATATGCCTAGCCTTTACCAGTTCTTTACTTCTTCTTTTACCTCTGACTGCACTTTGTTTCATTCTAAAGTGATTGGCCACAGTTTTTATAATATCTTGAGGTTTAGCTTTAATTATTTTTTGCTGATTCTGTTTTACTTCATTTTGTAAAATTTTATCAATTAAAATTGAATCTAGTGCTAAATTTTGT
This sequence comes from uncultured bacterium, assembly GCA_903842795.1. Classification (GTDB taxonomy): domain Bacteria; phylum Patescibacteriota; class Microgenomatia; order UBA1400; family PJMF01; genus UBA1364. The sequence goes on from CAIMNJ010000017.1 coordinate 2,345, forward strand.
AATTCTACTGCAGATCTGATCTTCTTTATAATTCCTTCAATTCTACGAGCGCTGTCGACTTGAGAAGCAATCCTTTGAGCAAGATCAATAGGAATATCTAATTTATTAGCTTGAGCTTTAAGTAATAGGATCGCTGTTCTTAATTCGAAGGTTGGTTGTTGAATGTCTATCATTAATCCAGCTTCAAAACGAGAACGTAGTCGATCTTCTAATAAACTAATTTCTTGAGGTGGGCGATCAGAAGTTAAGATGATTTGTGAGTTAATCGAGGTTAAAGCGTTAAATGTATGAAAAAATTCTTCTTGAACTGAATTTTTACCGGCAATAAATTGAATATCATCTAGAAGTAATAAATTTGTTTTTCGATACTTATTTTTTAACTGTAGTGTGTTGTGACTTTTAATTGCTCTAACTATTTCATTAGTAAATTGCTCTCCAGAAGCATAAATGATTTCTGCATCAGGATTGTTCTTTAAAACATGGTGAGCAACAGCGTGAATTAGATGAGTTTTACCGACACCAACTCCACCATATAAAAATAATGGGTTATAACTGGTTCCAAGATTATTAGCGACAGCAGTTGCTGCTGCGTGAGCCATTTCATTACTAGAAGAGACCGCAAAACTGTCAAAAGTGTAATCTGGACGAAGACCAATTTGAGAAACACGAACTTTTAGTCTGTCGAAAATATTATTATTTATATTTGCTTGAGAAAAAAGCTCTTCAACAGTAGGGGATTGCTTGTTGGCGCTATTGTCACCAAAACTTTTATTAATTAGTAAATTATTTTTAAAATCACTGTAATTATTTCTATTAATTTCTTCGTAGCCTGCATTATTATTAGGATTACTGTTTGATTCTGGTTGTTTTTTTTCTACAACTTTAAAACTATCAATATTATTTCTATTATTTTGTCTGAGGTCAGTTACTATAAATTCTATTTCTAGGGTTTTGTTGATGTATTTTTCTAAAGCAATTTTAATTTGAGAATAAAGATTAGACTTAAGATTGGTTACGTGAAAAGCAGTCATGCAAGCAATTGTAGCAATCGCTTTTTGATCATTTTCAATTCTGATAGAGGTGAGTGGACTAGGAACTATCCAGGTGTTAAAAAACGCTGGACTCAAGCTGGCTTCCAGGTCTGTTTTGGCCATTTGCCAAATTTGTTTAACTGTTTCTGAATCATAAACCTGCTCTGACATTGTTTTTGTCTTTCTCCGATAAAAAAAAGAAATAGGGTGGGGCAGTAAACAAACGATCTAGCGCTTACTTATACACAAAGTTTTCCACAATTAGCAAGAGGCAGTTTATTCGATATTATTTTGGAGGCTTGTAGTCATTAATACTATAAATACCGTGCTGATCTGGTTTTACCTCTTTTTTATCAGAGTCATCAAAGATAGTTTTAATTTTATAATCTTGTTTAGGCTTTTCGCTTTTCTGATTGATTTGATCTCTTTGGTCAAGTTCCTTATCGGCGTTGAATTCAAGATTTTTATCTTCTAAAGCTTTTTCAGCATATCTGTCAGCATCTTTTAGAGGATCTTCTTTTAGTTCTATTTCTGGATTTTGCCAGCTTGGAGCGACTTTTTTTTCATCATTGTTGTTGCTTTTATAGTCAGAACTGTTAATTAAACGCTGTTTTCTTAATTCTCTACTTTTTTTATAGCTTTCAAAACTTTCAGACCTAGGATTGGATCCAGAATTCATAGCTTTAACGGTTTCTTTTTCGTCTTTTTTACGAAGCATTTCTTCAGGATTGGTTGTAATAACCGCATGTTCATCTGGAGAAGCAATAACTTTGAGAGCAACATGGTTTTGTCCAGCAAAGAAAATTCCTTCGCCCACATCAGAAGAGACTAATAGCTGACGTTCACCCTCAGATAAATAAAAAGTTTGAGTTAGAATTGGCACAGAAGCAGTTGATTGCTTCATTAAAAATTGAATAGAAGCATTAGACACAATAGCTTTGCCATAGTCATTATGTAAAAAGTCTTCCACATCCTGGGTAATAGTAGTAATACCCAAATAGTATTTACGAGCTCTTTTAACCATGGAATAAACAAAGGCAGCACTATCTGGATGCATCATAAAATACCAGGCTTCATCAATTACTAAAATACGGCGTTTAAGGTTCTTTTTTACTCTAGTCCAAATAAAATCAAGAATTACATACATTGCGATCGGACGGAGAGATTCTTCCATTTCTTTGACTGAAAAAACCGTAAACTGAGATTGAATATTAATATTTGAAGCTTGATCAAAAATACCTCGGAAAGAGCCAGTAATAAATTTTTCCAAACGAGCAGCAATATCATCACTTTCGTCTTGTTCCATACCGATTAAAGCTTTGTACAAATCTTCCATGAGTGGAGGAGTGTTCTTTTGAGTGGCAGGATCAGGAGTGATGCCCTTCGCCTTGTATGCGGCAATAATTGATCGGTCAAGCAGAGCTTCTTGTTGAGGAGTCATCTCACCCAACATAACTTTAAGTAAGCCGTGAATAGATAAAATTTTCTGTCCAAGCTCGTTTTCACCTTCTTCATAAACATTGGAAAGGTCGAAAGGATTAATTTTGGCCTTAGAGCCAAAAGTAAAATTAATATATTCTCCACCAACCATCTTACAAAGCTCCTCATATTCGTGCTCTGGATCGAGAACAATGACCTCAGCATCAAACATGAGTTGTCGTAAAATTTCCAATTTAACAGTGTAGGATTTACCAGCACCTGATTTGGCGAAAATCACCATGTTGGCGTTTTCCATCTTAAAGCGATCAAAAATTACTAAAGAATCATTGTGTTCATTTATTCCGTAAACAATACCGGTTTCCATGGTTAGTTCAGAAGATGTGAATGGAAAAGTGGTTGCTAGGGAAGTAGTATCCATATTTCTCGTTACAGAAAGACGATCTACACCCATTGGCAAGGTGGTTTTAAAACCTTCATCCATTTGTAGAGCTGATTTTTTAGAAACAATCATTAAAGCGCCTAAAGTGCTTTGAATGCTTTTGGTGATTTTATCCAAAATTTCTTTACTATCAGCGCGAACAGTAACATAAAGCCCAAATTGGAAAAATCTTTCTGAACCAGCAGCAAGCTGTTCACGCATAGCACGCGCATCGCTTAGCTTGATCTCAGTATTAATATTGCTGATTTTTCCAGATCTAATGTCAGAAGTAATTTCCGCCTCCATTTCAGTGATTTTTCTCTTTAAATTATCCAAGATATCGCCGGTATCTGAAGGAAAAACAAACATAGAAATATTTGCCTGCTGAGGATAATTAATCAATGGAGATAGCCAGTTTGCTGGAACTGCTCTTGGATAGCCGGCCACGAACAATGTACGAGTGTAAGTTGAGTTGATTTTTTGATAAGTAAAGTCAACCTCAATGGCTTCTGGGGCAATAATATCTTGAATTGTAACTAAGCCACGAGAAAACTCACTCAATTTTTCTTGAGTGTATTTTTCGACATCAATTTTATTTTGATCTGCCGAAGTCACTGCTGGTTTTTTACCAAATAGATTAAACATTTTTATTAACTATCATTTTGACTGTTAAATTTGTTTTGTAGTGGTGTTATTTCTTCAGCAAAATCACTTACTGGTTCGTTTTGACCAGCGCTTATGTTTGGTTGTGAATCTGCTTGAGAGTTGTTTTGTTCTGCAGCATCGTAAGAAACGCTTTCCTCAACAAAGTTTTGTGTAAAATCTGAATTAGAGTCGCTTTGTGGTTTATTGGAGGCAATTAGGTCGGCATTTAAATTTAAGTCTAATTCTGCTGGTTGATCTTGTTTTTCCTCAACCTTTTGTTCTTCTGGAAACACATTATTTGGAGCTGGTATTTCTGCAGTCGTATTAGCACTTAAATCAGGCATAGAGTTGATAGCTGTATTAAGATCAGGGCTAATAGTAGAACTAGAAACAGGATTGGAAGGTAATTCTGAGGCATTGGTTAAATTTTGTTGAGCTGGCTCAACTGATTGCAAAACTTGAGTTTGTTGCTCCACTAAAACTGGTTCGCTTGCTGGAGTTGGAGGAGTAATTTGTGTCTCTGGAGTCATTGATGGGGTAGTAGCTGTGACTGGAATCTGAGATTGAGGCTGAGCTTCTGGTTGAACTACAGGTTCGGCTTGAATTACTGGGTTTGTTTGCGCTGCAGCTGGCACTGATTGATTGGCTTGAGCGGCGGTTGGGGCAGGGTTGCCACTAATGATTTCTTCCGCGGTGGGATTGTTTGTTGTTGGTTGCATAAGTTTTCCTCCAAAACTCGCTCTCACTAGAGGAGTAGTATAATTTTCGCTGCTGCTGATTTCTTGTCCTTCAGCTGCTTCAGGATTGTAATTAATATAAAAATTTTGAATGATTTCTTGTGTAGCTAGTTGTCTTGCATAAAGACCAAGACGATTGAATTGAGAGGTAAGATGATCTTTGCGCGGCTCTAATAAATTAGTTGCTTTTTCAAGTAATATGCTTTTTTCTACCATTGAGATATCAAAACTTGTTTTCCCAGGAAGAACGCTTGAAGGGGTGATTAAGCCCATTTCTCCAGGAGTGGCTGGAACAACAATATAAAAACGTTTTTGTAAAACATTTCTTTCTTTAATTAAGGCAGCTACAAAATCTCTATATTTTTTAATTAAATTTGCTTTTCTATCAGAGCTGGCTTTAGCAATTTGCTCATCAAGAAGTCTTAAATATTTAGTAGCATCTTTTGTTTGAGACTGAATATTTATTTGAATTGGGTAATTTAAAGAGTTTAATAATGATCCATAGGTAAAAATAACAGCGTCTTGTTCTTGCTCAGCCAATAAACTGAAATTCATTGTACCGATTTGAAGAATTATGGCTGCTGTGCCATCCTTCAATAAAACCATGTCGTTGACAATGTCATAGACATCAAGAAATTCTTGAGTAGTAGAACTAATCACTTTATCGCTCATGAGCCTTAATTAGTTTACTAAATTTTATGGCTTGATTACAAGGGGATTGAGAATTTCACCAATTAATTTAATCTGGTGAGTTGAATATTTCTCGCCGTTTTTTTCTACTTCCACAAAATAATCTCCATTTTCTAAGGTTTTACTGGAAATAAAATTGCCATACTTATCTGTTTTCATGATTCTTAAGCTTTGGTTGTTTTGATCTTTTATTTCTACTATAGCTTGGTCAATAGCAGTGCCATTATCATCAACAACTAATCCATATATTTGGTTTGGTAGATGTTCGCTACTAGCAACAAAAGTTTGGATTTGTGGAGATTTAAGTTTTCTAACTCTGGTTTTAAGGCTTGGTTTTTCTTGTTTTTTCTCTTCAATTTCTATATCTTCTTTAGCAACTTGAACTTTATCGAAGTCATTTAAAATATCATTAATTTTATTATTTTCAGCAAGATCATAGTCATCAAGTTGTTCATCTACAGGAATACTTTTAATGTATTCAGATATTCTTTGTCTTTTTGCTGGATTTAGGTTGACATTTGGTGCAAAAAAGTCTTGTTGAACGCTGGTGATTTTATAATTAAAAAAATCTGGAACTTTATTTGCTTTGCGCCAAAAAAACTTAGTAGGGCGATAGATGTTTTTAAAAAATGTCTTAATCCAATGATCCATTGGTCTTTCTTCAATCGGAACAAAGGCAATTAATGCTCCAAATCCAACAGATAAAAGGATAAGTGGCCATTTAACAATTCCAATTAGATTGGTTTTGTAAATTACAAAAGCAAGTACAACTCCAACAGCCAAAATAGCAAATTGTTTAAGAGTCATTTGACCAATGAGATGAAATTTGTAGTTGGTGATATCTTGTGGAATTGGATGTTGTTTCATCGCTACTCCATTTTAGCAGGTTTTTATTTCTCTTTAGCAGTTTCAACTGCAGGAGTAATAATAATGGCTTCAATATTTAATCCAGCAGTATTGGTCAACTTGGCATTAAATTTATAAAAAGGATAAACAATTTTGAGTTGTTCATCAAAACGATAATCAATGCTGGCTGAATATAGATCAGCTTCTTTGATCCAGTTAAGATCAATAGATGGCGTAACTTTGCTTTTTGCATCAATAATTGAAGCTTCACCATTTTTGATTTTTTTAATTGCTTGATCAATAGAGATAGAGGGTAATTCCTTTAAAATGGAAAATTCTTGAAAAAAATCTCTAAAAACCGCTCTTTGCATGGTATACATGTTGTCAACTCGGCAAAAGAACGGATAGTCTTTTTTATTTTCATAAAAAACTTGATATCCATCTAATTCGTAAGTGAGTGGTATTTGTAAAAAAGTAGCATCTTTTTTGGCAACAAGAATCTGTTCCAAGTTGCTATTTAAATAAAGAATATCGTTTTTTTGCGGTAATAGTTTGGCTGAAATGTTATATTTTTTATAAAAATTAAGACAAACATTAATCGCCTCATCTACAATAATTTTTAGTTCACTATTGCCATTTTGGTTAGCTGCTTCGGTAAATAAATAATTATGCTCATAGTCATTTTTGGCCAAAGCATTTTTTTCACCAACCCAATAGTTGGGGATTTTTTCATTAACACTAAGTTGATAATCGTTAATTAATCTATTTGCTAATTCTTCTGCTAAGCCAGCATTGTTTTGTGCCTGATAAATATTAAATTTCTCTGGAATAATTATTTTTTCTCCAGAATAAGAAACTTTTTTAAAAGTAGTCTGAGTATCGTTGTAATTATTGAAAGTGAAATTATTAGCGACGATTTTTTCTTTAATTGGGGTCAGAATACTAAAAATAATGCTAACAATTAATAAAATAAGACAAACAACAATGACTAAAAAAATAAATTTTTTGTTCTTTGCTTTATGATCTTTTTCATTTATTGTTTGGGCTGTTGGGTTTGGCATATTTTTTATTGATCATAACAACTTGTAACATGATCTCCGACTTGTGGTGGATAATGTCCTTCGTCTGTAGGCGGCATTAATTGTTCAATAGTTGAGCTGGCTGGTCTTGAGCCCCACCATCCACCTCCTGCATCAATGACAGTTCCAAAGTGAGAGTGAACATCGCCTATACCTCTATTACTCATAAATCCAATCATAAAACCAGCTTCCACCTGCATGCATGATCCTGGCGTACTGAGACTGGGGTTTGGCTCTTGGAAGTGAGCGAAGTCTTCATACAGGGTTTGCCCGCCATTTTGAAATTCTAAAATATAGCGGCAGCCATATTGATCATCATCACATCTTACAAAGCAAAGATTGCCATCAAAATTAGCGTAAACGGGGGGACCATAAATAGCCGCTCCAGAGCAACTATCGCAACCAATATCATAACTGTCGCCATAACCACCAGCATTTGGAGGACTGTGGCTATAATCACCAAATGGTAGTTGCCAGATGGTTCCAGTGCTTGGCCAGCACCCAGCGCCAGCACTACAATCTCCAAGACAGACTCTAGCTGCCGTGATCACATTGTCAGTACCGGACATGTAGGAATTTTGATAATAAAAATTTACTTCAATAGTGTTAAGAATTGCTAAATGATTGTATTCAGGGCCTAAATTTTCCAATTTGTATGTAAAAGTTAAACTGCTGCCAGCAGGAATAACAATAACTCCGTCAGCTGTATTTGGTGTGGGTGTTGTTGTGGGATCTGTTGGAGTTTCAATTCCAATTGTTGGAACAGGAGAAGTATCTAGCGGAATAGTGCTAAAACCACCTTGTTCACTGAGAATATTTTTAAAATAGTCAAATTCCAAAACCCTTTCTTCTTCTATATTTGGCATGCTTTGTCCAGCGTCTTCCCAGCCCTTTTCGCTTTGATTAAATTTGATAGTATCTTTTATGTCTGTGATTTGAATAGAAAAATCTTCTTTTGGTTTGATGGTGACAGTGTATTCAATTGTGACTGGAAAAGATGGATTCTCACATTTTGCACCATCATTCTCTGGATTGGCGCAGCCATCAGTGATAACAGCAGTCTTGTCAATTTCAGCATATTTGGATGTTTTTTCTACGCTATTAATAATTTCAGCTTCATTTTTTGGAAAGTCAGTTAAAAAAGCTGAATTAAGACTGGTTTGATAAATAAACATAAAAACTGTGCTGGCTCCAGCTGTCACCACAACAGCTTGACCGGCGGTAACCATAGCAGAAGATGAAAATTGACTCATTAAAGTTTTGGCACCTTGAGGCATTTGTGAACCAAATCCTTGACCTTGAATTCCAGTTTGGCCGTATATACCTGCGTTGCCACCACCTCCGCCACCAAAACCAATTCCTTGGCTTATTCTGCCAGCAGCATTGTTGGCTCCAGAAAAAAAGTTTTTTATTCCAGTCCAACCATTTCTCAATAAAATTGCTGCAGGTGCTAAAAGCAAAAGAAGCGGAAGCATTGAGCCTAAGGCTGCTAAAACAGCTAAGCCGACCAGCCATGGCCAATTTTTTTTGAGAAATTCAAGAATTTTCTCCAAGCCCATCTCAATGAGTTTGTCTTTGATTTGTTTAATTATTGGCGCCGCCGCCTCGGCGGCGCGCAAGGCTTCACCCCAACCGCCAGCAGCATCAAGAGCAAGATATAAACCTTGATCAAGTGCTTCAACAGCTAGTTTTTTGCCTTTTCTACCAATTGCACTATCAAGAAAGCTAGTACCATGATATCCAGCTAGTGGGTCGCCTCTAAAAGACTCTTGAACGTAGCCACTTCCATCCTGACGAAATGCTCCAGGCCCAAATTCTTCTGCAGCTTGGATCATATAAAAATCCATCGGATTTATTTTTGGAACGATTTGGGTTTGGAAAATCTGAATGTTGTATTCAGTGAATTCCACTCCTGGCATGTAGATGTCAAAATAAACTTTGAGAGTTTTTTGTTGCTCTTCTTTATTGAGCTTGGCAACTTTTTCTTCTAGGAATTTTTCAATTAGCTCTTTTTGTTGAGCTTCAAATTGCTCAGCCTCTATACTATCGAGGGTTTTTTCTCCGTCTTCTACTTGACCTGCGAGTTCTTCTGCAACTGCTTTACCTCCATAAGTGTAGTTGAGAGTGCCAAGATTGCGGAGTTGAGCGCGTTTTTTTGGATCTTTTTTAATTTCGGCTAGGATTTTTTGTGCTTCTTCAGGGGTATATTTTTCTTGGATAAATTCTTCACGAATTTCTCTGGCCCAAATGGCTCTTTTTCTTTTCCAATAAAAAATAATTAGGTTGGCTAATTCTTCTTTATGCGCATTAAAGTCGGCTTGATCTAGACTTTTGCCAAAGATATTAACAAACCTGTTATAGTCAAAGTTTTTAGCATTGGGTATTAAATACTCTGGTGGGAGGCCTTGCTGAATAAAAACTTCGATTATTGGGCGAATGTTGTCCGCGGCTAGTCTAAGTTTAACATTGTCTTGGTCGCCAACGATTCCTCTTAATTTTTCTATTAAAACTTGTTCTAGTCTTGTTTCGTCGCCAACAATATTTAATTCTGATTCGATAATTTTGGCAAAGTCTGGAGTTTGTCCTTTTTGGTCGAGGATTTCTTGAGCTTTTTTAGTATTGAGGGCGTTTTCTTTTTCAGCTTTAATTTTTTCACTTAGTTGTTTGTCTTTTAAAATTTCTTGCTCATTTTTTTTGATGGTTTTTTCACCACCTTTAGCAATGTCTCGTACTGCATCGTTGAGTAATTTAAGACCATGGACATCCATTAATAAGCCAAGAGCAGCTTGGCTACTAAAAATAATTCTCTGTGATTGCTCTTTGATTAAACTATCTAGCGAGAATTGGCCGCTCAAGAGTAAACCTTCCACTTGCAAGAAGGCGCGATCCATTAGTTGTCTACGCACTTCTAATGGTAGTTGGTCAAAAGTTACTTGCGTTCCTGGTGGAAGACCTAACTTGGCTAATGACTCAGCGTTGAAATATTTGCCAAGAGCCTGGTTGATTGTGATAATAGAGAGTGATTGAATGTAAAGCTTGGAATTTGGATCTAGTTCAGCAACTTTGATGGGTTTTTTTTCAGTTTGTTCTTTGTTTTGACGATCTGGTTGTTGTTTTTCCTTTTGGTTTTTTTCTTGATCTGGTTGCTTGTTTTTTCTGTCAGGTAAAATTCCAGCCAAACTAAAACCTCCACCACCTCCACCACCAGCTACAACAGCTTCTTCTTTTTTTTCTTCTATTTTGATTTCTGCTACTCCCAAACTGGGGCGTAAAATTTCATGAATTTTTTTGATGCGTTCAACAATTCTTCTTGAATAATCTATATACTCAATTCTTTGTAAATCTTCGACAGAAATTTTATTGCTAGCAGGATTAACTCCAACCAAAACAAAAGTATTTTCAAGCTTATCAAGCTCTTGTCTTTGAATGGAGTTTAGCGAAATTTTATTGGTTGTTAGTGAAGTGCGAATTTGTTCGACAAAATTAACCAAATCAGAAAGAAAAAGATATGGAACTTTTCCTCTTGGTGGAGCTATGCCGCTTAGAATATCCTCAGCGGTGCTGAGGTCGAACTCGCCACCATAACTAAAACCTTCAACTGCGAATTCGCCTTTGACTTTTTTATCGCCAGCAGCTTCAGAGTAAAAATTGGTAATCCAATAAGCACTCTTGACGAGAATTTCGTTGATTTGAGCAGCGTTTAAACTGTCTATGCCGGCCAGTTTTTTTAGCTCAATACGGGTTTTCTGATTGATTTCTCCATCTGCCATTTGGTTTTTATTATATCTTTTCACCATTCTTTTCACCATTGGCCTTTAAATAGTAAGAAATGATATAATATCCGCATCTAGTTAGACTATGATTTTGCCTGATGATATAGCTCCACCACAACCAGAGGCACAAGGCTTTGAAACAGCTGATACTTGGATTGCAAAGAAAGAGGCTGAAATTGAAGAGTTAATTATTGAGATAGAAACCGAGCTGGAGTTAAGTGGCATTAATAAAGGTGATCCTCATAATAAAGATTCTTTTATCCATGAAACATTTAATGCCGGCCTTAAGTCTATTTTAGTTGAGCTGGCTAAAAGATTGAAAACAGATGCTCTCGGTAAAGCCAAGTATGAAGCTTTTAAAACAAAGCTTTTAGCAGAGAATGAAACTGGAATTCGTTTTAAGTTTTTTAAAGAATGGGGAGTAAAAATTGATAAAAACGAAGAGCTTATAAATGTATCTAAAATGACTTTGGCTGATCTTGCTGATTATGTTTGTACTAAAGAACTTCCTTTTTATAATGGTACTCATGATCAATGGTCTGATGATAATGATCGTAAAGTAGTTGATGCATTGATTCAAAGACTTTGGAAAGATAAGGACAAGGTTTCTGGAACAAGTAGTGATCCAGTTGTGTTTGGTAGTCGTAAAGAACAAGAAAAAAAGAATGGTAACCCAGTTTTTAACCCTGACGGTTCTCCAAAGATGATAGATGTGCCAATTTATGAGATGCGTAAAGTGAGGGTTACTAAACCTGATGGCAGTGAAGAAGTCGTCGAAGTGCCTCGTTATTTTTCAGATTTAGATGTGCGCGAATCTGTTACAGATTTGCAAATTTTGGCTTTGTTCGGAGAATTGAATGAAAAGGGTAAGGAAAGAAAAGATGATGGTGTGGCAGAAGGTCGTATCACTGAGCTTGAAGCAGTTATGGCCAAATTGCAAATTTCTAAGGAAAGACTCAATTTGACTACTTTTGCTCATCCACGCTATGGCAGAATTTTGTATGAGGTGATGCGCAGAATGAAGGACCAACCGGCTTTAAAAGAAGGAAAAGTTTATAAGCCAATTAGATTGGAAAAGGGTGATGCTAGTGCAGTTATTGGTAGAGATGTTGTAAATGATAGAGTAGTTTTGAGAAATGGAAAAAAAGTAATTTTAATTGGTGATCGCAAAGATTCTGATTTTCAAGACCTACTTCCGGGAGATCAGCTTTTACTTGATTATGATGATACAGTTAATGGAGTTATTCCAGATATAACTGAAGATCGTTTAATAAAAAGACATGGTGAAATAATTGTTTTATACGGCAGTCGTTTAAAGGTGTCTCTTAATCCAGCTAATGGAGAAGAATGTGGTTTTGAAATCATAGAGCAAACACCGCATTTAGAGAAGGGAGATCAGCCTTATTCTGGTCCAATTCCAAAAAAGATTAATGATAGAGTAGTAAAGCGCAATGGAATGGACAAGTTACTTGTTGGTAGTAGAGCTACTAAACTGATCAGTGAAAATGGTGCTGAAATTGGAGCAAGACTTTATGATGGAGATGCTGCTATTTCTGGAGATATTCCTCTATATGAATATGATCATCGTTTTACTTACGAAACCTTAGCCAGTGATACTGGTAAAGATGCTTTGAAAAAATATGTTATAAAACTTTTAGAAGACTTGGAAACTCAAAGAACCGGTGGAAAAGTTTCTTTCGAGCAACTCCAAGGAATAGATCTTCCAGATCCAAATACTGAACTTGGCGAAAAAGACTTAAAAAGATTGCACATGTACGCTCGTTATCTTTTCTTTAGTTTTCCATTCTTAACTAATATTTTGGCTGTTAGACAGGAAAGAACTCAAGCTCCTGCTCATGGTTTTAATAATAAAGATATTCCATATGTTTGGATTTTTGATATGCCAGGATTTATTGTTCATAAATCTCAGCGCTATGCTAACTCTGATACAGCTTATTATTACATGCTTAAGTTCTTTAAAGAGTTTGAGCAAGGAGCTTATGGTGCAGAGGGTCAAGCTGGTAGATTAAATAGAGCTAGAGATTTGGTAATTAAATACGATAAAGTCTATAGCGATGGAGAAGAAAACGTTGGTGTGATTCCGGAAATGCCGTATGGGTCATCTGTTTTCCATACAGCTCTTAGTATGGTTGCAATGTCAGTTGATGAGAGAGCTTTACTCGAAGGTTATGCTGAACTTTACAACGGTAAAGATTATAAAATAAAACCAGGGAAACTTTCTGACGAGGAGAAAGCTTTAGGTTGGACCAATGATTCGTTGTTGTTATCTTTAGATGGAAAAGCTAAGAGAATAAACACCCAAACCCAAAAACCTCCGATGTTTTATAACTTTGCCAATCTTTTTACCTCTATTAGAGCCTGGGATGCTTTTACCACTAGAGTTATGCAGGAGTTGCCAGATAAGCTAAGCATTGTTGATGTGGCAGAAGGCAAGGGTAAAGAAAAATCTTTAATCGGAAAAGTTTATGGTGATAATATTGGCCAGGCTAAGATGAGTAGTGTTAAGACTCCGGAAAAAGCCAGAATTCCAGAATTAAGGGAATATAATCATCTTACGTTGGCAGCCAATGCTCTTTGGGACTTTGTTAAAAGAATTTTTATTGAATATGAAGCAACAAGTATTGATGCCAGAATCGAGCTTTATGAACAGTTGGAAAAAGGTTTTAAACATACGGCTGAGGTCGGAGGTTTGTCTAGTGGAGATGCTGCCTATGTTCTTTCTTGGGTACTCGATAAGATGTCTAAGCCAGATGAAAGCGGTAGACTTTATGGAAAAGGACGTAATGGTTTTAAAGGCATGAATCCTTGTCTTGGTCCACAAGAAGCTACTGTTACAGGAACAAGAGGTAAAGAAGTTTTTGAATACGTTGAGGCACTTTGGAATTACAAGCATTGTGATGCTGATGGCAATGTACCTGAACAAAAAAAGTTTCCTTTCAAGCTTATTCCCGGAATCAAAGTACTTGGCCATTTAACTTGGAATGTAAAATTGATTAGCCAAGTATTTGACCCAGATCCAGATATTAAAACTTACGAAGCTATGCTATATGGAAAGAAATATGATAGTAAATCTGGGAAAATGGTTGCCGCTCATTTACCAGCTCCATTTGAGAGAATCGATGTCGACAAACACGATGACTAAAGATCTGTGCTCATCTCTTCATTAATTTGCAAAAAAGTTCTAAAAGAGTAGAAATGTAGAAATATTGAAAAATTTAATTTTTAAAAATTATTTTTTCTTATTAAAATAATCTCTCATCATCTTAGTTAAATCTTCAGGATCAAAAGCTCTACCTTCAACTAAACGGTCAAGTTGTACTCTAATGGCTTGTCCACGGTCAAAACCCTTCTTGGCCCCACCCATACCTTCAGGCAAGTCTTGATGAGAACCAGTCACACCACCAAAGTTTACGGCGGGAATTCCAGCTTCTGGATCACCTTTTCTCTGATATCCAGTCCAAGCATGTTTTAGTACATCCATGCCGCTGGCACCGCTACCATAATCTCTCTTATAGTTGATTCCTGATTTAATTCCACCATAAGCGCCTTCAGCAACACTAGTAATCAGTGGAGCAGTGATTGTGCCTTCTTTCATTCTCTTAAATGCACTACCTGCCAATTGTCCAGCAATGCCGTCTTCAACACCCATGGCTTTTTTGACTTGCTGCATGATTTCTGGGATGACCAATAAAACACCAATACCAAGAATAACTGGCACGATTGAGCCTTGTCCTTGGCCAACCAAGAATGGTGGCATAAAACCTCCGCCAAAAGCAGCATCAAGAGTTTGGCCTGTGCCTTGAAGACTGCGAATTGGAGCAGTGAGCATGCGTTGTACCAAAATACAAAGTAAAACTACTGGCCAAAGGATGAGATTACCAGTTAGATCTTTGATCCATTTACCAAAAACATTTTTGCCTGGAAAGGCACCCATCATCAAAATAATAGGGGAGAAAATAATTTGAATAAGGACAGCAACATAGGCTTTGACTAGTTCAAAGAAAACTTTGAAACTAGCAAAAAGAATAGCGATACCAATAATTACGGTACCCAGTAAACTTGACATCCAAGCAATAGCTTCGCCAACCAAACCAATGTTGAGTGCATCCTCCATGAATTGCTCGATGGCGTTTTGGGTGGTTCCGGTAGTACCCTTAAACATTAAACCAACCAAACCAAAGATATTGTGAGTAACAATTTGTGGACCCTCGGTGAAAAATCCGGCCAACATGTACATCATTACGTACATCAAATCGATCATAAAACCAGCGATAGCATAAGAAAAAGTAACGGCCAGCATGGCAATAATGATATTGGGAATAGCTTGTTGAGCAGTGATGGCTGCCTGATCAACTTTGGTTCTGAACATAATCATGAAACCAATTACCAAGAAAGCGACTACGAAAAACAAATAAGCTAAGTTTCGAAAAGCCTTCCAAGTTTCAAGGATTGGATCAAGAGCAGAAAAGCCAAGACCTTGAGCCTGGGCTTCTGGAATAATTTTGGCTGATTTCATAACGTCTGCCACGTAGGTGCGAGCACTGGCTGGAGGAGTGTACATGGCTACGATGCCGCTATTTATGTCTCCAAGAACACCATAGCCAATTTTTTTCTCCAATTCTTTCATGGTACTTTGAGGAATACTGCCGTCTTTGGGAATGGCAGCCATACCAACCGAGTGAAGATTGATGTTGCTAAGCGTATTAGAAAGACTTTCAGCGTCAAATTTCTCTTTATCAGCATTTTTGCTAGAAAAAGATTTAACATTCTTTTCTGTAGAATCATTGGTAAAAATATTTTGTAAATAATCAATAATTCCAGCAGCTCTAGTTGGTTTGGCAGATGCAAAGAAGCATGAAAAGACAAAAAACAAAATCAAAAGCAAGCGAGAGGTTTTTTGCTGCAACATATAACAAGTATATTTTAAATTAAGTAGAGGAAAACTGCAAAAGATAAATCAAATTTATTTACTCAGATCTATTGACATGTTTCATAAAAACATTTAAAACTATCATAAATGATCGATCAAGCACAAACTGATAGATTTAAAGAAATTTTAGCGCTTAGCAAAAATACTTTAGTTATTTTTCCAGAAACCAAAAATCTTGACTTATTTCTGGCCAGTTATGGTTTTTTTCTTTTTTTATCTTCAAAAATGGGAGTTAGATTGCTAAGTCCCAAGTTTAAACATAAAATTCCGACCGAAATTGCAAATTTAGTGGACATGCAAAAAATTGAGAAAGAACTTGGCAAAGAAAATTTACTCATCAGTTTTCCATATAAGGAAGACCAGGTGGAAAATGTTTCTTATTATATTGGTGAACAAGACAAGCGCTTTTATCTAACCATCAAGCCAAAAAAAGGCTCTCAACCATTACAAAGCTCAAGCGTGGAGTTTTCTTATGCGGGCACAGAAGTGGATTTGTTAATTTTATGTGGAGTAGAGAATTTGGAAAATTTATCACAATTATATTTTGCTTATGAGAATTTATATAAAGGTACCGACAACCATTTGGTAACGATCAATGACTTCATTCCTGATTTTGGTAGTCTAAATTTAGACATTTCAGCGACGAGCTCTTATTGCGAGGCTGTTTTTAGTTTGCTCAAAAATTTATATGAAGACAGTGAGGATTTATTTACTAAAAGCAATATTCCAACAATTTTACTCTATGGAATAGAAAACAAGACCAAAGCGTTGCAATCTTCTAAAGTCAGCGCTAATACCTTTTTGGCAGTAGCGGAGCTAATGAGTCTTGGGGCAGAACGTTTGTTTAAATTGCAAAATAATAAAGCAAGTAATGGCTAAGGTGCAGCCATTCCTGAACCTGATTCGTTGAGTAGAATAGCAGTTGTAACTGACCCAGGTCTTTCGTATTTTACGTATTTGCTGCCATCGCTTAGGTTTTGGCATAGGCTAGAACTGGCAAAACAATGTTCTTTGACTTGTTGCAAATGAGCTTGAATTTTTTCTTCAGACCAAGCATCTGGAGAGTTGCTTTGAGCCATAAAATCTCTAATGTGTTGAGCAATTTGTTCCAATTCGTAGTCAGTGCCTTCGGTTTGACAGCTAAATTCAGCGAAATCCATGCAATAAATTAAATCCATGTCTGAGTGTCTATCGTCGATCCAAGCAACTGGATGAGGGTGATCTTCTGCTGGAAATTGTGCTTCGCATTTGCCGCCTTCGCGCCATCTTGTTGCTCTAGGATTATTGTCCATGTCGCTACTACAATTCATATTTCCAGGGCCATTGTAGTTACCAATAGCTTCAACCAAATCTTCATATTGGATGTTGTTTTTATCAAAATTTCCTGGCCAATCATCTTTAATTAAGTGTTCCATGGCAGCTTTTGCGTCTTCTTTGAGACTAGTGCTAAGTGGTGCGCCACTAAAAACAGAGCCATTAGGATCGAGTCCAGCTTCAGTCCAGTGAATTCCAGCCACCACCTCACAAGGAATGCCTGTTTCTTGTTCTGCATATTCATAGGCTTCAATTAGTTCAGGAGTAATTCTTGGAGCAATGTCAGAGTTGAACATATTTTTGGCAAATTCAGGAATTTGACTTGCTGGAGGCAGGCCTTTAATGTTCTTAAAAGCTTCACCATTACAAAAAGACTGATTGGCAGCACCTTTTGGATCTCCTTTGCAGCGGCCAAGGAACATATCTTCAACTCTTTGGCAGGAGAGAATGTAATCATATGTTTGATTGTATGTGTTACGTAGCTTTTGCTGGATTTTACGCACCATAAAACCAAGTCCAAAATCTGGAAGCAATAAATTACCCTTACTAGAA
The DNA here is from genome assembly GCA_903842795.1 of uncultured bacterium. GTDB lineage: Bacteria > Patescibacteriota > Microgenomatia > UBA1400 > PJMF01 > UBA1364. Next base: position 19,821 of record CAIMNJ010000017.1, read on the forward strand.
GATTCCATTCTGCTAGTGATATCGCTAAAGCCAAATCCGAAAGCATAGTGAGAACATTTCATGATTGTTGTCCAGACTCCATTTTTAAAAATTTCTTCTGGCAGACATTCATCTATTGGATGGATTTCTTGTGAAGCGCCGATGCCCAAATCAGCACCTTTGATGGTGTAATATTTTGGAATGGCACCCATCTTACTGGTGCCGTCATCGTTGGTCATATCTTCGATAATATTTGTTCTGACTAAATTGAAAAAATCCTCTTCACTCCAAAAAATACTTAGAGCCTTATTGGTATCTTTAATATTTTCACCTACTGGCAAAACAAGATAAGCATTAACAATCATTGGTGGATCTAGTGGTGGTCGATCTTCATCTACGACCAGCTCCCATTCGAATGGGGTAATGTGTTTATCTTTCAGCTGATCAACTAATTGTTTGTTGGGTGAACTTCTGTAACTATATTGCTTCATTTCTTTTGAAGCGGGAGTGAACAGATCTCCAGCAGCTTCCCAGTTTAGGTCTTCTTGATTAAAAACAAGCTCAATACCACTTGCGGTGGCTTGTCTTTCATTGATCGCAAAACTGGACATATCAATCTGTTCACCGGTTTCGCTAGTGGTGTTTTCAATCACTCTGAGAGTGTCGTTTTTGCATTTTAGAGAAGCGCCATTAATGATACTGATAAGACTTTTTTCCAAAGGCTTGCCACATTTTGGATAGGGACAATGAATAACTGGATCTGGCTGAGTTTGTGCTAATTCGTAAAGCAACTCTCTTCTGTCAGCTTGATCTTTCAGGTCTTTGTCATTTTGTTCTTTTGGCTGAATGACCATTCTGGTAAGTTCTAGAGTGTCAATGTTGCCAGCAATTCTTGATTTGTTGGTGCCAAAATCTGGGATTTTAAAAGCGATAAAGATTGGGGCATGAACTTGAGCGTCTATTTGTGGATCTTCTTGTAGGAAATAAAACTTATCGCCATCATCATCTTTCCCCGGATCTTGAGTGGGCACTAATACTAAGAAAGCAATACGATAAAGCGTATCCAAATCAATTGGAATGCGACCGATAGCTTCTCTGGTTTTAGCTATTTTGTCAGGACTTACCGTTGGTGGCTTATAGTCAATTGTTTGGGTATTGCTGTCACCACCAGTAAGATCAAAACAGACTTGTTGATAGAGTTTTTCACCTTCCAATTCTGGTCTGATTTCTTTCACCCAATCAAGTAAATCGGTAATTTTGAAGTCAACATCAACAATGTGCTGATCTGAAGTAATGTTGGCAGCTTCACCATCAGTGACTATTTTGCTGCCACCGTCTTGGTCAACGGCAATTTTAAAATTATATTTTTTATTAATAGTGCAGTCATCGGTAACTTCATCACAAATAAGTTTGGAAGCCAAAATATTTTGAGTTTTGGCTAGACATTGTTGATAAGAAGATAAGACTCTTTTGCCAACGCCAGCAGCATTAAGCATGTAACTGTTTTGAGCTGTTTGATAATTAGCGCCAAACATTCCTTCCAGAGAACTATTTTTTTGGGTGCTATTTTTGTCTTCCATGCCTCGATACATAGGAATGCGAGCCTTACTCATATCGACCAAATATGGATCAACACCATCAAAAATAGTTGGATTAAGGCCGTGATAAAAGCTTTCTTCTGGTGGAACATCTCCGCTAAAAAACTTATTGATGTCTCCAAGCAATTTTTTATCAATTGTCCACTGCATGGCAGCACAGTGAGCTTCATAGCCCTGATCTTTGACCATGGCCTTCAAAATTTCTTCAGTACTGTAACTAGTACCGTTTGGCAAAAACATTGGCATGAGTGTAAATGCACTTGTTGATTCTGCTGATTGAGCGGGGGAGTCTTCGGCTAAAACCAAACTTGGAAAAAGCAAGGCGGAACAAACCATCAAAAACAAAACCAAAACCGCTTTTTTTGAAAATCGATTTAACACGACTTGATTATACTAATAATAGGGGTTCTAGGAAAGAATGCGAATTCCAAAAATCAACTCTAGTAGTTGAGCAATCCAATAGGCCGCAAAAAGCAAGATAAAACCCATAATAGCAGCGGTAATTCTTTGCTTTCCCTCATCAAGTGATTTGGAATTATTTGCTCCAGCGAGCATTTGAAAGCCTCCGAGCAATAAAACCATAAACAAAATAATACCGGCGATTGGAAATACAAAACTGCCTAAAGCTTTAGAAATAATTCCTCCAGGAGTAGTTAGGTCAGCATCACCACCACCAACGGAAATAGGATTAAGATTGCCTAGAGTTTGTTCACTAACGGTGGTATTTCCAAAGATACAATCTTTTGCTCCAGCAGCATAGGTTTCTCCACAGAAAGCAGTGGTTTCGCTTGGGTTGGCGGTTAAGCATGAATCCCAAGAATCACCTTGTTGTACCCAGCCGCAACAAATCCCTCGGTTAGTCCAAATGATATCCCATTGCTCATATGATTCCCACTGTGCACCTGGACAATTGCAGATTGCGCCATCTGGAACAGTTGCGCTACCATTAGTTTCGCCACAGCCATATTCGGTTGCTTTAGCAATTCCAGCAAAAAGAAAAATAAAAACTATTTGTAGAAATATGGTTCTAATAATTTTTTTCATGATCATTCTCCAAATCCTGGGATGTGCAGAATCGATACACCAATAAATTGTAAAATAGTAACTGAAAAAATAACAAACAAAAGTCCAATAATTGCAGAAGTGATGTTTTCCTTAGCCTCCTTGGTTTTATTTGGATCACCTTGAGATACAGATAACATAAAAGCGCCAACTAAAATCATAATTAAAACAACACCACCTCCAAGTGCCAAACCAATGGTGATTACAACTTTGATGATTTCATCTGGTTTGCTAGGAATACAACCAATTGCTGTCCAGATGCCATTGCCATTGAAACAAGTGGCGCAAGCTTCATATTGAGGAGTGCCAGTTTTGATTTGAGCACAAAGCTCGTAGTTGGAGGTGCTGTCTAAATTTTCATTGCATTCTTCTGCAGCACATTGAGCCTGCACCATAGTGGAGCTGGCGACAACAACAGTATTATTCTCACCGCCATTTTGGCCATCATAGTCATTAGAAAGGTGGACAATAAATTCGTAAGAACAGCCGCCCTTAATTTCACTTCCTGGAATGGTTAGGTTTGCTGAGCCATTAGTAACAACTGCTTCAGTGTAGCCAATTTCTGGCCAGTCGCTGCAACCACTGCTACCATTAATTCTGACTTTAACATTGGCGCCATCTGGAAAAGGTAGTCCATTATTGTATGCGAGACCAGATAAATTGACGGTAGCATCAGTTCCAGCTTCTACACAACCATTAAAAAAACTACAGCTTTTGCCGTCTCTAGTTTGATAAACTTGGGAAGTTTCTATAATTGGCGCTGGGTCGCCAGCAAAAACCTTTTCTTTACTCAAAGAAACTGCAATGCATAAGAACAAAAAACCAAGAGCAATTTTTCTCATCTTTTTCACCCTTATATTTTAGCTTATTTCTTTAGTAGAATGAAGACATGTTTTTCTCCCGCAGATTTATGTTTTTTTTGTTGATTTTTACCGCTGTTTTTACTGGTTTTATTTTATTTAAGCCTGGAATATTTAGTGTTAGAGCAGATGAGATCAGCGACTTACAGACCCAAATCGATGAATTAGCCAAACTAAAGGCTATGTCAGAAAGTGCCACCACTCCTCTGGAAAAAGAAGTTAAAAATTTGGAAGCACGTATAAATTCTGCTAGAGCGGGCATTGAAAAAGCCAAAAAACAAGCCGCTGATTTAGCCATCAGTATTGAGAATAGGGAAAAAGATCTGGTTTATCATTATCAAATTTTTGCGAACAGAGTGGCGCAATCATATAAAAGAGAGCGCACTTTTAACCCACTAAGCCTTTTTCTCTCTAGCCAAACTGCTAGTCAACTCACTAAAGATTTGGCTTATCAAGAATCGGCTAGAGCACAAGATGATCGTTTAATTCGTTCTCTTTCGGAAGAAATTAGTAACCTAAGTGCTGACAAGAAAAAACTTGAATCGGATCAGGTTCGTTTAGCTGCCTTATCTAAGCAATTAGATGTGCAAGCAGATTTCTTTAAAGGAGAAATTGCTAAAGCTAAAAGCTATCAAAAAGAACTTAGTGGTAAAATTGCCGATCTTTCTGCCAAGCAACAGGCGATTTTAGCTGCTCGTAGCGGTAGCTTTGTTACTAGCGCTGGCAGCGTGCCAATAGGATCAGACTATGAAGGGTCAATTGCTGGATTTAGAGAAAAAGCTCCAGCTAATTCTTTTGCTGTTTTTGCTTTTGGTGCTTACACTCATCGTAAGGGTATGAGCCAATATGGCGCCAAAGCCCGTGCCTCTGCTGGTCAGAACTACAAGCAAATTCTTAGTGCTTACTATGGTAAAGAACCAGTCTCTAAGGATACGGGCGGAGATATCTCTGTAAGTGGAGTGGGGAGTATTTCTTTGGAAGACAAATATTTATATGGTATTGCAGAAATGCCATCAGACTGGCCAGAAGAAGCATTGAGAGCTCAAGCAGTGGCGGCCCGTACTTTTGCTTATCGCTATAAGGTTGATAACAAGACAATTTGCACCACTGAAGCTTGTCAAGTTTATAGTAGTAGTAAGGCTGCCAATCCTCCAGAAGCATGGAAGAAGGCAGTCAACGATACTCGTGGAATGATTTTGGAAGATGTGGTGACTTTTTACTCTTCTACCGCGGGAGGGTACCTTAGTACTTATGGGTGGGATACAACCGATCATAATGGTGGTGGAGATTGGACGAGTCGAGCTTATGAGAGCTTGGCTAATTCTCCATGGTTTTATAAGGCTTGGTATCGTAATGGTTATCGCAACGACGCTTCTTCTTGTGGTCGTTATCCATGGCTTTCACAAGAAGAGATGTCTGATATTCTCAATGCTTGGTTGGTGCGTAAAGATCCGCGCGGAGCTGATACCTCTAGAATTTTACCGGTTACCATTGGTGAATGTGGTGTGGGTGGTCAATCTGGTAATCCATACAGTATGTCTGAACTACGTAATTTTGTAGATAATCCTGTTGTTTCAATTAGTTCGGTGCAAACAAAACATAATGATAGTGGCTATACATCAGAAGTAACTTTTTTAACCAATCGCGGCACTATTAGTATGTCTGGAGCTGAATTTAAAGAGACTTTTAACACTCGCGCACCAGGTTATATTTCTATTCCACAAAGTGGTTTTGCCTTTTTTAATATTGAGAAAAAATAACTTTTTCAAAAGCTGTTGTTGAACTTAAATTCCTTGTAAGAATTTTGCTGCCCAAGGTCTGTAATTGCTTTTGTAAACATCTTTACGAACAATCTGATTGTCCTTGTCGTAAATAATATTGGTAAATTCAGATTTAATGCCAGCCGCTGACCAGTCAATCTGCTTGAGTTGCCCAGGTTTCAAACTGGGGTCAGGAATATAAATTGTCGGTAAAGCAGGAGTTTGACCCCATTTTTTGTAATCAACAATTTCCGTGTGTCTGCCGTCACTGGTGCCGTAGATTTTACAGAACATATATAAGTCTTTACTGTTGGTTTGACAGTTAATCAAGATGTGGCTGTCGGTATCATTAACAAAACGCAAATCTATGTCATCTTCAAAAACGGTAGCATCAAACCCAGGCTCATTACCAATTTCATAATAAGAAACACGGTAGGCATGAGGTAAACGACGAGTAATTTCTAGACCAGCATTAAGTAAAGAGCGAAAAAGCGTGCTGCTAACCTGACAAACACCTCCGCCTGGAGCTAATTTTGTTTGACCACCTTCAATAATATAAGCGCTTTTATATCCGGTTTTATCAGAAACTTCTCCAATTACGTCGTTGAAGGAAAATTCTTCTCCTGGTTTGACTATGTGATTGGTAATACGACTAGCTGCTAAGGCAACATTGCTAATACGATTGGGGATAGAGTGATAATACCAACTTTCCCCAAAACCAATCACTTCTTTAATACCTAAATTGTTGGTTTTTTCTAGGGTTTTTTGGGCTTGAGAGCTTTGCATAGGCAGAGCAAAAACATCAAAGCCTTCTTTGTCATTTTCAATTTGGTTTAGAAAATCCTCAATAATTTTTTTAGTTGCTACTTCATCGACTTCTAAGCCATTTTCATCTGGCACAAACTCTTCAACTTTTAGGCTATTTTGGTCATAAATAAAAGCTGCATCTTTACTTGGTCGATCAATTCCTTGCTTTAATTTTTCAATGAAAGAAACAATTGTTTCTTGATCAAAGTCTTTTGGTAATAAAAGGAAGTTAATTAGTTGGTCGTCTTCTATTTCTATTTTTTGATACTCATATTTGAGGGTTAGTTTTTTATCGATAAATTTTTTTACTCTATTTTCACTTGTTTCAAGCTGGCCATCTTCAAGAGAGGAAATGGAGTGTTTGACAATTGCTTCAATTTCTAAATCTTTGCCACTTAAGTCTCTTAAGTTTTTACTTAAAAATTGTTGGTGCAGTGTTTGCCATGTTTCATCAACCAATAGTTCATTGCTGGTTTTTCCTTTATTAATGTTGATGTTTTTTCCAACTATATTTACACTTGGTTTTTCTCCAACAAAATCGACGCTTTTTTTAAGATTTTCAACCTCTGTAACGATTTTTTCTTTGTTATAACTTAATCCAACGTAATTCCTATTAGCATAGAAATTACTAAAAATTAGCCTTTTTATTTCTTTGATTCCAGTAATCGAATGATCACTTTCAAAACTTTTTTCCAAAGTTTCGTTTAAATTGTTGTTTATTTCCAGGTCTTTTAATTTCGTTTCAATTTTTTTGTCTTGATAAAACAAAACTAGAGAATCTGTTGAAAAATCTATTTTTCCTTTAAGTGACTTTTGTAGTTTTTCTTTGGCTTCAGTTTTCTTTAATCCAGACAAATTAACATCATCAATATACGTATTTGGATAAAAACGATCTTGATAATATTGAAAATAAACAAAAATAAGCCACAAGCTGATGATTAATAATGAAAGACCAAGAGAAAGTGGGTAGAGATTCTTGTTCTTTTGTTCCAAGCTGCGCTTGATTGATGAATGAATTTTATCCATAATAGCAATGAACTACATTGTACTTTGTAGTTTGTTGATATGCCAAGCCAGAACTTACCAAAACCAAATTTACCTGGTCAAAAACCACAAGATAATTCTTCTCAAAGTAATGTAGCTGTTCCTCCAAGTGCAGCTCCAAACCAATCTGGGCCACAATCTGTTTTTGAGCAAAAACCAATGCAAATTCGTCAAACTCAAGTGGTTCCAGGTGGACTCTCAAGAGAAAACCCTGGTGGAACTCCACCAAATATGACTGTGGCGGCGCCAAAATCTTCTTTGGAAGATAGTTTAAAAAAACCAGAGCCACCAAAACAACAACCACTCCCTAGTAGACCAAGCGGACCTTTAGGTCAGGTGACTCTAAGCAATGATAAACCATCTGCTCCTGTCGCTACTGTTCCAACTCAGGTCAAAGATGGTGTTTCATCAACTCCAGAAACTCCAGATAAACCACAGGTAACGGCACCGGCGCAATCTCCAGCGCCTGTGCCATCAGCTCAAGCCACGTCTCCAGTTACAAATTCAATTGCAGCAGCTCCGGCTTCAACATCTTCAACTGCAGCTCCGGTATCAGCTCCACAAAAATCTGAAAAGGGAGGGGGAATTTTAGCAAAAATTAAGTCTTTACCCAAGCCAGTGATGATCGGCGCAGCACTCTTAGTTGCGTTTTTGATTACTAGTTTACTTTTTAGTTTATTTAAGCCAAAAACTTCAACTAGTTCTAGTTCTAAAACTACCACGAAGTCATCTAGCACAAATAAATCAGCCAGCAATTCAGCCAATGTTAGTGGTGACAGTACTGCTCCAGCAACAACAATTACTTATTGGGGGCTATGGGAAGATAGTCAGATTTTAAAAGAAGTGATCGCTGATTTTGAAAGTAAAAATCCAACAATCAAAATAGATTATCGTAAACAATCGCATAGAGATTATAGAGAAAGATTGCAGCAGGCCATCGCTTCTGGTAATGGTCCAGATATTTTTCGCTATCATGTGGCTTGGGTGCCAATGTTGAGTGCCGACCTATCTGCAATGCCATCTTCGATTATGACTGTGGCCGAATACAAGCAAATTTTTTATCCAACTGCTTACAACAACTTACAGGTTGGCGGAAATATTGTTGGTATACCACTCATGTATGATGGTTTAGCTCTTTTTTATAACAAAGAAATGTTGAAGACTGCCAATATTGATGTGCCCACAACTTGGGCGGAATTGCGTACTGCAGCCAACAAACTGACTGTTCCAGCTAATGTTTCAGAGAGACAGGCTGGCAATATTACTCGTGCTGGATTGGCAATTGGCAATGCTGGTAATGTCGATCATTTTTCTGATATTTTAGCTTTACTTATTATTCAAAACGGCGGAAATCCAGCTGAGGCTGGCAGTCAATATGTTAAGGATGCTATTACTTTCTACACTAACTTTATCAAGCAGGATAAAATTTGGTCTGATCGTTTAGCAAATTCCACCACAGCTTTTGCCAGAGGTGATGTAGCAATGATTTTTGCTCCTTCATGGAGAGCTCACGATATTAAGAATCTCAATCCCAATTTAGATTTCGCTGTAGCCAGAGTGCCACAGCTTGATACTCAAAAGCCAGCAGCTTGGGCAACTTTTTGGGCAGAAGGCGTAAGCGCTAAGAGTAAGAGTCGTGATGCAGCTTGGAGCTTTTTGAAATATTTATCCACTCCAGAAGTTTTGCGTAAATTTTATAACGATGCCAGCCAATATCGGGCTTTTGGTGAGATTTATCCACGCACTGACATGGCTGCTGAATTGCAAGGCAATCCTTTAGTTGCTTCATATGTAGCTGATGCTCCGTTAGCTAAATCTTGGTATATGTCTAGTTTTACTCACGACAATGGTTTAAATGATCAAATCATTAAGTATTATGAGGATGCCGTTAATGCAGTCTTATCAAGTACAAACGTTGAAAAAGCTTTAGAAACTACCGTCACTGGAGTAAATAGTGTTTTAGCTAAGTATAGCTCTAAGTAAAGCAAGTTTCCAAAAAACTAAATTAATTGGAGTAGGTTTTCGGCTAATTTCTTTTTGTGGTGACGAATTAAGCTTCTTGGGGTTGAATCATTTTCTTCTGCTTTAATCATGGTGGTTAAGATGAGATCACCTCTAATGATTTTTGTTTCTTGCGTGTCTTGTAAATCATCAACAACTGGAAAATCATTTGCTTTTTCGTAAAGCTTGAGGATTTCTGTAGGTATTTGACTATTATTGATCAAAACAAAATCTGCTTTTCTTTGACAGTATTTTTCAATTTCCAAGAGATGATCATTGGCCGTCATTTTGTTGGTCTGTGAGTAATGAGTCATCAAATTTCCAATGTAAGCAAATTTTCCACCTCTTTTTTTATTGTCATTAAGTGCTTGTTCAAAACCTCTAACAAGAGTGTTGGGCAAAAGACTCCCATAAAGATCTCCTGGGCCAAAAACAACCAGGTCTGCTTCAGTAATTGCTTGAGCAGCTTTTTCATAAATAAAAGCCTCTTTATCTAGGGAAATACTCTGTATTTTTTTGCCCCCATTTGCAGCGTCATCTAGATTTTTTTCTCCCACAGCACTGGTCCCATCTGAGTAGTGAATGACCAAATTAACGATATCATTGCTAATTGGCAAGACTTGGCCGCCAATACGAAAAATCTTTGATGCAACTTCGACTGCCTTGCTGGCGGAGCCAGTTAAATTTTCAAGTGAAGTGAGAATAAGATTTCCAAGATTGTGTCCTTGTAGGCTTGAATTTTTATCAAAACGATAGAGTAAAAGCTGGCGAATTTCTTTTTCATTTTCACCAGTTGCTAAAGCAGCAATACATTGACGCAAATCGCCGACTGGTAAAAATCCAAACTCATCTCTAAGGCGACCGGTAGAGCCACCGTTGTCAGAAACAACTACCACAGCGCTCAAATCAATGTCTTTATAGTTCTTTAAACCAGACAAGGCAACCGCACTACCTGTTCCACCTCCAATGACAACTATTTTTTTCATGAGGCTAATTGTACTTCAAAGTCGCTACATGTTAAACTTGGATTCTAAGATGACGCTTACAAATCAAGATTTAGATGGTTTTCTGATCAATAGAATCAAAGCAAAAAAAACTTTAACTTTGGTTACAGGAGTTTTTGATTTACTTCATGAAGAACATCATCTTTTTTTATCCAAAGCAAAAGAAATTGGTGACTTATTGATAGTTGGTATTGAATCAGATGTTCGTGTAAGACAAATGAAGGGTCAACAAAGACCTATTAACAATCAGGAGATTCGTCTAAAAAATCTAGACAAATGGGGAATAGCTGATTTCATTTTTATTCTACCGGAACAGTTTTCTAAGCCAGATGATCATCGTCAGTTGATTTCTAAGATTAGGCCAAATTTTATGGCAGTTTCGTCGCATACAAAATTCATGCGCGAGAAGGAAATGATTTTATCTGAATTTACTGCTAAGCTAGTAGTAGTGCACGATTTTAATCCTGAATTTTCCTCTAGCAAATTAATACAAAACCTAAAAAAGAAAGGACTGTGATTTTTATCACTCAATGAATATGAAAAAAGCTCTCATTATGTTTTTGGTAATGGTCGCATTGGTTGGTGGAGGTCTATATTTTTTTGTGCAAAATGCCAAGAAAAATGCCAGCCAAGCACCAGCTGCTCAGGTTAAGACTAATTCTAAAACTACCAATCCTAGTGCCACAGAAAAATCTGGAACTACTACCAAAACAGGCAAAATTGGTTCTAGTGGCGGTGTTTTTACTTTGCAAGAAGCTGGACAAACTCCCAAAGAAATTGATAGTTACGTAGTTGATTTATCCAAATATGTTGGTAAAACTGTAACTGTCACAGGGCAATACAGTGGCGACACTCTTTTCGTTGGCGCTGTTAAATAAAAATCATGGTCAAAAATAAATCTCATTTTCGCTGCCAAAACTGTGCAGCTAGTTTTCCGAAGTGGATGGGGCAATGTACTGAATGTGGTAGCTGGAATACTTTGGTGGAGGAAATTTTAGAAACAGCTGATGTCAGTAGACGTTCGCAGATCAAAAATACTTTAAGCGATGATGAAATTGCCAAAAAACGCGTAGTTTTTTCTCAAGTGGAGCGCGTCAGTGGCTCAAAACAACGTTTTTCTACTAGTGTTGGTGAATTAGATCGTGTTTTGGGTGGTGGATTGGTGGCAGGAATGGTTGTTCTTTTGGGCGGCGAGCCGGGAATTGGTAAATCTACTTTATTAACCCAAATGATTCTGCAAATTTTGCGTTTGCGTAAAGATGCTCCAAAGAAAATAAAAAAACTTAAAATTTTTTATGTAGCTGGTGAAGAGAGTCCTGGTCAAATTTCTTTGCGCATTGATCGCTTTTTGGATAAAACCGAGAATGCCTCTTCTAGGGAAGATATCGGAGATAGTTTAATTTTTATTACAACTACTGATGTTGATGAGCTTAATGTTTTAATTAAAAAAGAAAAGCCTGATTTGTTAATTGTTGATAGCATTCAATCTTTGTCGACTAGTTTTTTAACAGGAGCAAGTGGCAGTGTGGGTCAAATTCGGGAAGTGGCTGATCGCATCATTAATGTCGTGAAAGCTTTGGGTATTCCTACTTTTCTCATTGGCCATATCACTAAAGATGGGGTGATTGCTGGACCAAAAGTTTTTGAACACATGGTTGATACAGTTTTGCTATTAGAGGGCGAAAGATCAGACCAATTACGTATGTTAAGATCTTTAAAAAATCGCTTTGGTGCTACTGATGAAGTGGGTCTTTTTCAAAGTGAAGATTATGGCTTGAGAGAAATTGATAATCCAAGCGAATTGTTTTTGGAAAATACCAATCAGTTAGTAACTGGAGCTGCGACTGTTTGTTTGATGGAAGGAACAAGACCGCTACTGGCAGAAGTGCAAGCACTTGTGGTGAAATCGCAATTAGCCATGCCACGCAGAGTTGGTAGAGGAGTAGATTTGGCAAGAATTCAAGTTTTATCGGCGGTTTTGCAGAAGCATGCTGGTCTACCATTGGCTTTCTACGATGTTTTTCTTAGCGTAGCAGGTGGTTTTCGCATTAAAGAAGCCAGTGTAGATCTTGGTTTAGCGATTTCCATAGCAAGCTCATTATCGGGTAAAAAAATACCTCAAAGTACTGTTTTTATCGGTGAAATAGGTTTGCTTGGAGAGATTAGAAAAACTCCATATTTTGAAAGAAGGGCAAAAGAAGCCCGAAGATTGGGATTTGAAAAAATCATTTCCCGCGAAACACACTCCAACATTAGAGAACTACTTAAAGACCTCAGACTTTTGACCAAGTCTGTTGAAAACGATTAATAATTAGAGATTTCTTTTTTTTGCGTAGCGTTCGCGACTATTGCGAATAACTTTCTCACGGTTTTGATTGCTACTTTTGGCAAGTGCTAAGGTGTAAGCAGGGAATGGACGACTCAAAACATTATCAATGGAAATTTTATTAATGATTTGATGCTTGTCCAAATTGACTAGGTCATCTTGACTGTAGAGGTTGCCGTATTCAGATTGAAAATAAGTGGCATCGCCAGCACCCATCACGAAACTAATAATGTTGCCACAGTTGCCAAAAATGGCATTACGCACCTCTTCTGGAATCTGGTCTATATATTGGTTGGCAAGGGTAAGGTTGAGGCGATATTTGCGTGCTTCCGAGAGAATTTTGATAAAGGCATCGGTGGCAAAATTCTGAAACTCATCAACATACAAATAGAAATCACGGCGTTTATCTTCTTCGATATTAACTCTGCCCATGGCAGCTAACTGGATTTTGGTGATCATCATAGCCCCAAGCAGAGTGGCATTATCTTCACCGAGTCTGCCTTGCGAGAGATTGACAAGCAAAATTTTGCCTTGATCCATTAACTCCTCAATACTAAAGGAAGATTGATTAGTGTTTACGACATTACGAACTATCGGAGAAGAAACAAATTGGCCAACTTTGTTTAAGATGGAGGCAATTGATTCCTGGCGTTGGCGATCTTGCATCTTGTTATATTCATTAATCCAGAAGCTTTTTAGAATTGGATCGTCGAGATTTTCGACTATTTTGTCACGGAATTTATTGTTGGTTAAAAGTTCCAAGACGTCAGATAGTTTGGCTTCTTTACTTTTGAGCAAAGTAAGCAAACAATTGCGCAGAATATATTCAAGTCGAGGACCCCAAGAGTAGCTATAAAGCTTTTGAAAAACTGAAATAATACCAGAGGCAATCAATTCACGGTGGACTACGTTTTCGCCTTCAAAAAGATTAATTTGAACCGTTCTTTCTTGATCTGAAGGGTCAAAATAAACAACGTCGTTAATGCGGTGTTTTGGAATAAAATCTAATAAAGTTTCAACCAGGTCACCATGAGGATCAATCACGCAAAGACCTTCATTATGCTTAAGGTCATTGATGACCATATTGGCCAGTAGAGTGGATTTACCAGTGCCTGTTTTTCCAATGACATAAACATGACGACGGCGATCATTGCGAAGTAATCCGTACTTGGTGTTTCTGTTCTTATAAACTGTTTCGGCGATTACATTAACATCTTTCTTGATTTCTTCTGGAGTGTTTTGACTAATGATTGGCAATCTTTCTGGAGCTTCACCCAGAATTTTTTTACCCCAGGAAATATTGTGGATATTGCTGAGTTTTTTGCTTGGCAAGTGAAAAAGAGTTGCCGTTTCTTCCAGACTCAGGCTGAGAAGAGGGGAAGCTCTAAAGCTTCTTTTACTCATTTTCTTGAGGAAATTATTTTTGAAGATATATCTATTACCAAGTTTTAAGGCATTACTCTCACTTTGACTAATGGCCTGATAGGCAGCAGCAATGTTTTCCATTAATAGTTTGCTTTTTTTGTGATCATCGGTGGATACAGCAATTTTGAAGGCAGCATTAATGGCTCTCTTGTCCATTTTCTGTTCAATTAATGCTTTTTGAGGGTGTCCTTCTAGCTTTTCTTTAGAAAGTTGTTGTTTTTGTGGCCAATACTCATTTTCATTATCAAGAACCATTTGGATGAGAATGGTGTCTTCTCCTTCATTTTTGGAAAGGGTAGACATTAGGGTAGAAAGAGGGTCAATTTCTTTAAACTCTTGATAAGTTTTGAGTGGTAGATAGCTGTGATTCTTTAATTTAAGGCTAGCTAATCGTAAGGATTTCTTGGATGTAAAGAAAAAATCTACAGGATCAAAAGATAGTTCAGAGATGACTGCCTCTGGATAGCTGGCATGGATTGCCCCCTTGAAATATTCAAAAATACGTAATGGCACGTGAGCCAAGAAGTGAATGGCTTGTTCGCGCACCATAATTTCAAAACTCAGACTTTCATTTTGTCCAAGTAGTTTATTGAAAATATTGTTTTTGAGCTTTGGCAGAGTAGAAAAAAGTTGGACGGCTGTTTCTTCTGTCTCTTCACTATCTTTGCTGGTTCTGATCTCAAGTAAAATATGATTTTTTAACACTTGTTTAGTATAGCAAATTGCAGAAAAGATAACATCCTCTCGGCTTAATGGGAGTTATTCGTTTCTCCACAAAAACATTTATAAGTGTTATTGTGTGGAAAACTTGTTGGTTTACTTCAATAAATTGCACTAATATAAAAATATAGGTCTTTTGTTAAAAATGTCTAATAAAATTATAGGATACAATTGATGATTGAAAAAATTATAGAACAGACTATAATAACCAATAGTTCTTTAAAGTGATTAATTTTCTTTAAGGGGAGACAAAATTTTCAGCTATTTCTCAGGAAAGAGTGGCAAAATTTTAAACGAACCATAAAAAAATCCATCCCGTTTAAGTCTTGTTCTTAAGGCAGTCAAGAACCTAAACAAGATGGATTGTAGCGAACATTATTACCGCTGATGAATCACGAATAACAATGTAGCTTGTTGTGGTTATCTTTCACAGATAACTTATTGTTTATAGGTTATCATCCACTTCCCGAATAGTAAATTATATTTAAATATTTCTATCTAGATCAAATTAGATAAGAATCTTCTGTGGAAGCTCGGTAGTTGGGCAGGCAACCGAGCTCCCGCTGAGGATTTTTAAGTCTAAATACTCTGGAGAATGTGCTAAACTAGAAAGAATGACCCTCAAAGAACGTGTTTACGAGGAAGCTAAAAAAATTCCCAAAGGCAAAGTTGCAACTTATGGACAAATAGCCAGATTGGCTGGCAATCCAAAAGCAGCAAGAGCTGTAGGCGGTTTTATGCGCAGCAATCCTTTTGCTCCAATTGTTCCTTGTCATAGAGTAGTGGCAGCAGATGGATCTCTAAATGGATTTTTCGGTCTTAAAAAATTGCCTCAAAAAAAACAAATGTTAATAGAAGAAGGAGTTTCTTTTATTGGTGAAAAGGTTGATCTAAAAAAGTCTTTATGGCAAATTTAGAGGGGGATTGCCTTTTTTTGTTTTTTTGACATAATGGATTAGTATTCTGCTTTCCCAAAATGTCTTTTTCAATCCACTCAAATTAATATAAATATGATTTACAGTAAAACAGTAATTTTTCATAATAGAAAGGTTCGATAATTTTTATGCCAGTTAAAAAAACTAGCGTTACAGAACAAGAAAAGGTTGTTGAGGTTGTTCCACCACCATCTTTGGAGCAGGCTCCAGTGGCTGTAGAGCAGGTCGTTGCAACAGATAAGTCAGATATTCGCCAAGAATCTCATAGTACTGGTTTTAATCCCAGAATTATTAGACATAAGGTAAACCGCAGTTATCAGGAAGAAGAAGGTCCATCTGAATTAATCGAAGGCGTGTTGGACATGTCCAGAGAAGGTCATGGTGTTTTACGCGTAGGCTTTTCTGAATCAGAGCGCGATGCTTATATTTCTACTTCACAGATTCGTCGTCTCCAGCTTCGTCCTGGCGATGTAATAACCGGTCCAGCCAGAAAACCAAAAGACAACGAACGCTTTTGGGGTTTACTCAAGATAGATAAGGTTAATGGCGTTTCTGTTGAGGAATTTGCCAAGAAAGAGCGTGTCAAATTTAAAGCTCTGACTCCAGTCTATCCAGATAGTCAGATCAAATTAGAAACTGGCAAGGAGCCATTGTCTTTACGCATTATTGACATGATTGCCCCAATCGGCAAAGGTCAACGTAGTTTAATCGTTTCTCCTCCAAAAGCTGGTAAAACAACCTTACTAAAAGATATCGCCACTGGTGTGGCAGCCAACAATCCAGACATTCATTTGATGGCTGTTTTGGTTGGTGAGAGACCAGAAGAGGTGACTGACATTCGTCGTCACATCGATCATTTGACCAAAGGCAAAGGAGAAGTGGCTGCTAGTAACTTTGATGAGCCAGCTACGGATCAGTGCCGTGTTGCCGAATTAGCTTTGGAAAGAGCCAAAAGATTGGTGGAAGCAGGTAAAGATGTAGTGATTTTGCTTGATTCAATCACTCGCTTGGCCAGAGCTTACAACTTAGCAATGCCAACTTCTGGCCGTACTTTGTCTGGAGGTTTTGATCCAGCAGCTCTTTTCCCACCAAAGAAATTTTTTGGTGCAGCTAGAAATTTTGAAGTCCAAGGTTCTTTGACAATTGTTGGTACCGCTTTAGTTGATACTGGTTCAAGAATGGACGATCTTGTTTATGAGGAATTTAAAGGTACTGGCAACCAAGAGATTCATTTGGATAGAGGTTTAGCTGAAAGACGCATTCATCCTTCAATTGATGTACAAAAATCTGGAACTCGTCGCGATGATTTATTGATTAATCCTATTACATACCAGGCTATTATTACTTTGCATCGTATGCTTGATATGCTAAATAAAGATGAGCGTACCATCACCTTGATTGAAAAACTCAAGAGAAGTGATAGTAATAAAGAGTTTTTGGCCTCACTTAAGGGTTAAAAAGAAAGAAGAAAGGCGGAGTGCTTTTGTTTGAGAGGAGAATCAGCTACAGTCGTCACAATGGTAAGTTTTTAAGTAAACTTGCCTTGTTGTTTACTGATCTAAGAGCTTTTGGTCTTTTTGTTAGAACATATTTCAAATACAGAATATATAGTGTTTTTGCTTGGTTTGAAAACTTTAAAGATAAGTTGGTTGACATGCTTTATATGCAAAGAGGCAAATACACTAAGCCCTTTTTGCATTTTGGCACCATCGGACTAACTTTTTTGATGGTAACTTTTGGTCCAAGGCTTTTAAGTAAAAATGATGATAATAATCAGCAAAAAGTTTTGGCTAGTCCAATTCTTTCCACTGCTACTGCGGCTGCTCCAGACTTCTACACTTCTCAGGCTGAAGAAGTTCGTCAATATAGAGGTGGAGAAATTATTACCCATGTAGTTTCTGATGGAGAAACCATTTCTAGCATTGCGGAACGTTATGGTTTGAAGCAAAGTACTATTTTGTGGGAAAACAATTTAACTGATAAATCAAAAATTAAACCTGGTCAAGAATTAAATATTTTGCCGGTAGATGGAGTTCGTCACAAAGTGGTTCGTGGAGAAACAATTTATTCCATTGGTAAAAAATATGGTCTAGATGGTTCTCAAGTGCAGATGATTGTTGACTATCCTTTCAATGAATTTTTAAATGATGAAACTTTTGAATTGGTGGTGGGGCAATATTTAATGGTTCCAGAAGGTGAAAAGGCTGAAGTGAAGTTGCCAAGTGGGGCTGGTAAAGCCAAATACGGATCTTTGACTCCAGATGCTGGTACAGTTTCTGCACTAGGATCATTTATTTGGCCGGCTTCAGGAACAATTACTCAGGGTTTTAGTTTCTTTCACAAGGCTTTTGATATTGCCAACCGTGCTGCTGGACCAATTTTGGCAGCTGATGCTGGAATGGTCAAAGTTGCTGGTTGGCCAGATAATTCTGGCTATGGTAACAGAGTAATGATTGATCATGGAAATGGTTATATTACTCTATATGGACACATGTCTGTGATTCAGGTTGTAGCTGGCCAGAGAGTCAAGAGAGGTGATGTAATTGGACAGATGGGTAATACTGGTCGCAGCACTGGTACTCATTTGCATTTTGAAATTAGACAAGGTGGAGCTTTGCTGAATCCAGCAAATTTCTTGAAATAAAGAAAGATTAATATGATTGACTTAGTTAAATTAACTCTAGCAGCTGGTGATGGTGGCAATGGCAAAGTTTCATTTCGCAGAGAAAAATTTGTGGCCAAAGGTGGTCCTGACGGCGGTGATGGTGGTGATGGAGGGTCAATTATCATTCGCAGCAAGGCAGGACTAACTACTTTACGTGATTATGCTGGTGTTAAACTGGTCAAAGCTGATAATGGCGGTCATGGTGGTCGTCGCAAGATGTTTGGAGAGAAGGGTGCTGATAAATTTTTGGAAGTACCTGTGGGGACAGTTATTTATTTGCTCGCAGAAAATAAGATTGCTGCAAAAAAAAGAAACAATACTTTATTGGGAGAGGAAGCCTTACATGGAGGCAAATATTATTTGGAAACCGAAAATCAAGGCATTCCATTTCGTGACCCAGATGATCAGCTTAAGCCTCTTGAAGATAAATTAGAGCTTTTTGTTTTTCAAGAACCAGATCAAGAATTTATTGTTTGTGAAGGTGGTCATGGTGGTCGTGGAAGTGTGCATTTTAAATCTTCTGTGAAAACTACACCTCTGGAAGCAGAATATGGTGTTCCTGGAGAGCAAAAATTAATTCAAATAGAGCTCAAGCTTTTAGCTGATTTGGGCTTGGTTGGTTTTCCAAATGCTGGTAAAAGCACTTTCCTATCTAAGGTTACTAAAGCCAATCCAAAAATTGCTAACTATCCATTCACCACAATCGAACCAAATCTTGGCATCATGTATCTTGGCTCCGGTCAAGGCAAAGACGAACTCGTAATAGCTGATATTCCAGGATTGATTGAGGGAGCTAGCGAGGGTAAAGGTCTTGGTTTAGACTTTTTACGCCACATTGAAAACTGCAAGAGCTTAATGTTTATTCTTTTTTTGGATGAAGAAGTTATCTTTGATGAAAGTCTGAGTGATCAAAAAAGAGCCGAACTACTATGGCAACAATACGAGCAACTGCGTAAAGAATTAAGTGATTATGATCAAAAAATGCTTCAAAAAACCTCAATTGTGACATTAAACAAGATAGATTTATATACTAATGAACAGATAGATGTCTTTAGATCTTATTTTATAGACAAAGATGTTAATTTGATATTTTTTAGCACATTTACCAATAACGGGCTAGAAGATGTCAAAAAGGCGATTGCCAAAACACTTTAGTTCTACAAAAGCTAGGACAAGCTACAAATTAATTGCCAACTAGGTTTTGATCAGAAGTGAGCGCTCCATCTTGAATAACGTTTTCTGTGGCTTGTTTGTCTAATAGATTAGATAGCCCAGAACTTTGTGAGGCACTATTATTGATTGTTTGATTTATTGGAGCTGCAGTTGGTGCAATTTCTTTTTTTGCTTTGTTGCTCTCAATTTGAGAGGAAAGCATATTTAATTCTTTTTCTACAGCTTTGTATTCTTCAGTGTCTTTAGCCAATAAATTTAAACTGTTGATCAGAGAACTCTTTGCTTCAGTTGTTTGGCCATTGGCAATTAAAGCCTTGGATAAATAGTAGTGAGCAATAAATAAGTCTGGTTTTCTCTCTATCGCTTGATTGAAGAAAGTAATGGCCTCGGAATATTTATTGGTATTCAAGAAAAGCTGGCCAAGCACAATTCTTAACTCGGGGTCACTTGGGCTATAGGTAGCTGCACGAGCGAGGGAGTTGAAAGCCTCTTGTTGAGCTTGCGCGGTTGTGCCTAGCAGTTGCATGTAAATTTGAGCCAAAACCGACCAGTTTTGGTAGTTTTGAGGATCAAGGACAGTGGCAGCCTTAGCTTCTCTAATGGCTTGATTTACCAATTGTAGAACTTGCTCTTGCTCAGCTGGAGTAATGTTGGTTTTATTGGACAAAGCAATGGCAATTTGCAAGTTGGTTAGAGAGTAGCTTCTTCTGATGAAGTCAATCTGTGGAGCCAAAATTTTGGCATTTTTTTGGTAATCATAAGCTTTGGCGATTTCATTTTTAGTGACACTAACATTGCTCTTGTAAAGCAAATTGTAGGCAATGAATGTTTTGGCGCTAATAAAAACTGCCAAGCCAGTCACGACTGCAATGAGCACATTGCTGGTTAAGAAGACATAGTTTCTTATTTTGGCTAATTTACCTCTGTTTAATAAATCAGAAAGACGATGAACGCTAAAATTCACAATTTGAAATTGACTGTTGTAGGCAGTGATGAAAAAAGCGAGTGCTAATGCAAGTAGGCCAAGCATTGGCAAATTAACTGGAGCTAAAAATTGCCAGGCAAGAGTAGATAAAATAAAAACCTTGAGAAAGATTTCTTGATCGTCGCTTTTTCTTACAGTAACAAAAGCTTTCCATAAAAAGATCAGATAAACCAAGAAAGAAATTAATCCAGTGCTAACAATAATGGTTAATGGCAAGTTGAAGGCAGAATCAAAAGTAAATTTCCAATAATTAAAACCATTAACCCAAATTGGCTTGAGGATGTTGTAGGCGTTGCCATAAGAGTCTGGACCGTAACCAAACAAGGCATTTTTGGTAAAAGTTAAACTGTCAGAAGCAATGCTGGCACTGCTTTTGAGTGAAAGACTTTGGAATCTTGCTTCACCTTTTGGCAAAATTGACCAAATGTTGATTCCTAGAGCAATAGCAATCAGAACGGTGGTTATTTTATTAAAAAGAGAATCTTTCCAAGATTTTTGATCAAAAACATTACTCAATAGAACCACTGACAAGAACTGAATCGTTACAAAAGCTGCTCCGGTCAAGGAAAAACCCATCGTATTTGGCAGGTCTAAAACACTTAGTTTATTGATGATTGGACCAATGCCTAGACCAAAAAGTTGAAAGATAGACAAGACACTCAAGATGATTGCGGCAATATTGGATGACAAAACAAAATATTTGCTAAATTTTTCTTTCAACAATGATGGTGCCAGCAATATTGTTATTACAAAACTAAGGTAAGCACCACCCATTCCCAAGAATTGTTTGCTGGAGTATTGATGACTAACCAAGCTAGAAATTATTGTCAGGCCAGCAAATCCAATCAAGGGAAGAGTGAGAGGATTTTTTACAAATTCCCAGCTTTTTTTCTGCAAACTTTGAGCAATGAAGGCAAAAATACTAACAAATGCCAATAAAAAGAACAGCAACAATTTACTGTTGATTAAGGGATTGAAAACATATGGGAAGAAAAAAGTTGGTAAAAGAAACACCATTGAAACAAGGAACCAAGTAAAAAAAGTGTTTAATTTATTTTCTTTCATCTTAATGTTAAGATTAAATGATAACAAGATGAAAGTGAAGCAGCAAAAAGGTCTAACCTTAATAGAAATTTTGATTGTGGTGGCACTTTTGATGCTTATCTTGTTGGCTCTTTTTAGAGTTTTTAATGTCGATATAAATCGAACCAAAGATGCTCAGAGAAAAAGTGATTTACGCGATATTAAATTGGCTTTTGAGGATTATTACAACGATCATCAGGAATACCCAGAGGAAGCTGCTTTGGCAGATTGTAGTGGTAATTCTTTAATGCCTTATTTAAGCAAAGTTCCTTGTGATCCTGTAACTGGAGAACCATACCTATACATTCCTTTTCCAGGGAATGGCGACAATAGTCAAGGTTATAGAGTTCTGAGCAGACTGGATGATACTTCCGATCCGATAGTTGCACAGCTCGGTTGTCAGATGGGTTGTGGTATTCCAGAAAGCAATCCTCAGTTTCAAAATAGCTTCAACTATGTTTATGGAATAGCTGAGGGTGTACCATTGGTATTGGAAGGAGCAGTTTTTCCCACCAATACTCCTATTCCCACCAGCACTCCCACTCCTGTTCCAACTGCCACAGATTCTTATTGTGACACTCACATTTGTTTTTGTTGTGCTAATTCTGCTTACACCACTCAACAAGACTGCAATGTTTGGGTGCCAGGTAATAACTGTGATATGGGTCCATTTACTACTGCTACCCAATGTTATAACGAGACACCTTGTCAGAAACAATAATTATGAAAGCAACCAAAAATCAAAAAGCTTTTACTTTGCTTGAACTGCTTGTGGTTATGGCAATTATGGCTCTTCTGGTTGGATTGGGATTGCGTACTTTTGGTAGTGTACAACAAAAATCTAGAGATGGTCGCCGCAAGCAAGACATTCAGAGTATAAGCAAAGCGCTTGAGCTTTATTATAATGACTACAAACATTATCCTTATGCTTCAGCAGGAAAAATTCTTGGTTGTGGTGAAAATGCAGCTGAGGAATGTGAATGGGGTGATGTTTGGCAAAACACCACCAACCAAACTCTATATATGGCAAAGATGCCGCTAGATCCTGGTGGTAGCCAGTATTTTTATTTGGCTGATGCTCAGGGACAAACTTTTCGTCTTTTTGCTTATTTAGAGAACTTGGAAGATGATGCTGTTGTCAAAAATGTTGATGGTGAGCCGGCTTATTATAGCGGTACTTCTTGTCGCATTATTGATTATGTTTTAACAGCCAACACTTGTAATTATATTGTAATGAGTTCCAACACCACGACTGCTCCAAATGTGGTGGATAGCTGGTAAAAATATGAAAAGAAATGCTTTTACTTTAATAGAACTATTGGTAGTAATTTCCGTTTTAGGTGTTTTAGTGGCAGTTTTATTACCAAACTTAATTGGAGTTCGTGCTCGTGCTAGAGACAGTGCTCGTAAGAACGATTTACGCCAACTCAAGGCAGCGATAAGAATGTATTATAACGATTTCCAATCATATCCTCCTGACGATGACAACGGCAACATTGTTGCCTGTGGAGTGGATGGCTCGCTGACTTGCCCAAATGAAGATGATGGTTTTGCTCTTGGCAGTAATGTATATATGAAAGAAATGATTCCAAACAACGAATTTGATTATGTGCAAATGTCTGGAGGTGAAGATTTCTTGCTTTCTACAGTTTTGGAAAATGCTTCTGACTCAGACATCACCGCCAGCGTAGAACACTGCAATGTACCGGCACCAGTGGCTTCAACTTATTATATTTGTGCTGATTAGCCAATTAATTGAAGTTTATTCCAGCTGCATTTATTCCACCGAGATTAAAAAGTCCTAATCCCAGATTCAAGTTGCTAGCTTCGCACCAAGAAGAGTAGAAAGGCCCAATAAAATATGGGGCAATACGATATTTGTAGGTGTGGCCATTGTTAACAGTGTTATCAATTATGCTGGTTGTGTTGGCTGGTAGATTGGTTTGAAAAGTCACCCATGATCCACCGTCAACACTGCGTTGAACTTCATAGAAATTTTCATTTGTGGCATTGTCTGTCCAGACAATAGCAAGTTGAGTGTCTCTAATACTTTCACGGATAAAACAAGAACTAGCAGCCAATGGAGCAGACAAAGTAACAAAACTACGTGGAGTGTCTTGGGTGGCGCTCCAACTATTGCTACCTCCAGGATCAATGGCGTAACTTCTCCAGTAGTAGGTAGTATTTGGCAGTAGGTCGCTTTGTAGTGTGTAAGAAGATCGACTCTCGCTTGTGTAGGCAGTATTGCTTTGAGCATTTTGATTACTCCAACCAGTTTGTGAACTTGTTTGATCAAAAGTTTGGCATCCGGTAGTCATGCCAACATTAGTGCAAAGCTCAATTTTGTAGCGTAAATAATCTCCATCGATATCTTTGGCAGTAGTCATCAATGTTGGCCTAAAATAAGTATTTGTATTGCCATTGAGTGGTAAATCTAGGGTTGGAGCATTTGGAATATTGTTCATGGAAAAGTTTGCTGAAGCTGACCATGGACTAATTAAGTCAAAAATGTCCCAAAATCTAATACGCCAATAATATGTGCCACCATCAAATGGAAGAGTGGTTCCTGCATAGCTAAAATCTTGAGAACGCATACCACTTGAAGATGCAGTCATGCTTTGTTTTCCAGAATCCCACATTACCACTCCAGAAAAATCAGAAGCATTATTTACTTCGATTTCATAGTAAATTGAGTCGTCACCATTACTGTCGCTGTGAATGGCTGAAAATTCTGGAGTTTGATCAATTATTGCAGTTGGATTGGTTAGCCCTTCAGTCAAAAGTGAAGTTGGTGCATCTGGATAGGTAGAAGTGGTGAAAGAGTACGGAGATCCCTGCGTGGCTGACCAAATGTTAGTTCCAGCAGGATCAATGGCATAGCTTCTCCAATAATAAGTTGTATTAACTGCCAAATTTGATTGCAAAGTATATGTTGCTTGTGAACCGCTTGCATAAGCAGTATTGCTTTGAGCATTTTGATTACTCCAACCAGTTTGTGAACTTGTTTGATCAAAAGTTTGGCATCCGGTAGTCATGCCAACATTAGTGCAAAGCTCAATTTTGTAGCGTAAATAATCTCCATCTGTGTCGGTCGTGCTGGTTACAAATCCAAAAGTTAAATTGCGGTCAAGAGCTCCGTTGCTTGGGGAAACTAAAGTTGGCGTAGTAGGAATAGCGTTGGCAACGTAATCTAAGGTAACATTGCTTAATGTAGGCGATACAAACTCATTGCTAGAGTTAAAAATAGCTCGATATTGAAAATATCTGTTGCTAGTGCTGCTGGTTATTGTTGATCCAGCTGGATTAGTGAGATAATCTCCAGCGCTTTTAATGTCGTCTAGCCAAATGGTACGACCTTCATTTCCGTTAGTGATTCTCAGACTAAGGTTGGTGCTAGTGTTTAGATGAGAATCTAATGGTTCAGTGATATTCCAGTATTCCTTTTGCCATTTAAAAACATTGGCGAGCGGAGTAAATCCAACATTTGAAAAGGTAGAACCACTATCCCAGGATGAAACTGTTACAGCACCAGTGCTTGAATTAATAGAGCTAACATTTCCCTGAGCAACATACTCAACACCGTCATAGTTTTCTTTTACAATAATTTTATCTCCAACATATAAATTACTACCTTTATTACTTCCTCCAAAGCCACGGCTATCTATAGTAAATGAAGTGTCGTTTATATCATCTATTATGTCGCTAGATTCTAAGATTGCAGCAAAATCTATAGTGACAGAATGGCTGCGAAGACCGCTTTCATAAGCCTGGCGAATTTCGTCGGCGGTACGAGCAATATTACTAATGCGAACTTCATCAATTATCCCACTGAAGTATTCTGAAGCCCCAGCAAATCTTCCCAAGACTAAATCAGTTGAAGTGTTGGGACTACCATAAGCTGAATTGTTAGCTGCCACAAGTTGCCCATTAACGTAAATTTTTAACCCGCTACTATCTCCAGTGGCAGTCACATAATACCATTTATTTATTGAAACAATATTTGCTGTTGTTCTTAAGCTGTTTGTGGCACCACGATCCAGAAGTTGCAATGATCCATCAGTTGTAACGCGGAAACGATATCCAGAATTATCTCCTTTATTAATGAAATTGCCATTTTGTAGTGCAGTTGGATAAATCCATGCTTCTAGTGTAATGTTCGCAGGATCAAGAGAGTCGTTCTCTGGAATTGTAATGTAATCACTAGTTCCGTTTAGTTTTCTTGCTTTGCCAATTTTTCCTTGCACAAAAGTAGTGCCAGTTGGTGTGCCATGATTACTACTGCTTCCGCTGTTTCTAATGTATGCATTGTTTCCAGTTTGTTCATCCATGTGCCACAATCCAGCAGTATTAGAATCTGGTTGGTAATTTGCGAAGGCTGATTCGCCGATAGTTGTAGTCAAATATGTCCCTGGTTTGTCAGCAGCAATTGAGAAGGGGATTGTGGTTTTTCCGGAAAGATCGGTGCTGTTAATAGTTTCATTAATGTATTGATCTCGACCCATGCGGTATGATTCTGCAATTTCGTCAGCGGTACGAGCAACATTACTAATGCGAACTTCATCAATGGAGCCAGTAAAGTATTCTGTTGATCCATACGTTGCCTTGCCGATTTGTAGGGTAGGGCTGCTAGGATTGGCACAATATCCGTAAGTATTTGAATTATTTAGAACGCCATCAATGTAAATTGATCTAGTTGTACCATCGTAAGTCATGGCAGTATGATGCCATTTATTATCAGCGACAGATATCGTGCTGTTAAGCAATCCCCAGGTAGCATTGCATCCGCTGTCTAAATAAGATCTTATTAAGCCACTGGTATCTATTCCCATAATAAAACCACCATTATTGCTGCCTAGAGAACCATAATTAATATATCTATTTCCAGAACTTGGATTTCCAGGCACCTTAATCCAGGCTTCAGCAGTAAAAGTTTGTGAATTCAATCCATTGGCGCTTAGTTGAACGTAATCAGTGGTCCCATTAAAGCTTCTTGCTTTGCCGCTAACTCCATCAGTTGGAGTTGTTCCAATTGGGGTTCCATGATTGGTTGGTCCATTATTTTCGATAATAATCACTCTTCCATTTGCTCCGTTAGTTGCAGCTGCACCTCCAGCACCAAATCCGCCATTGTATGGATCGTTTGGATTGGCTTGAATGTAACCACCACCAACAACAGTTGGACTTCCACCTCCGCGTGTTTCACCATTGCTGACACCAGCACCCCCAATGTAACCAGATCCTCCACCTCCACCACCCATATCATTTGGTTCGCCATATCCACCACCTCCGCCACCGTAATATCCACCACCACCACCTCCACCGTAAGAATTGGACGCTGGATTTCCTCCAGCATATTGTGTGCCGGCACTACCATTAGCACTTGTACCTGTGCCTCCAGCACCTCCAGCTATAGCAGTTGCGCCTTTTCCACCAGCTGCGGCTGTAGCTGATAAGCCTGCAGATCCGGTTGCACCTCCGTGTCCACCTTCTTCACCAGTAGTAACGCGACTAGATCCACCACCACCTCCACCGCCAGCAGTAATGTAATCAACTCCACTAATGCGAATTGCTGAACGACCACCACCTTGACCACCGTATCTGCAGTCAGTGCCAGTATTACAACTTCTAGCACCTCCTCCATAGCTTGGATTTGTGTTAGCAGTAGAACCATTTAGTCCACCACCTCCCACCATAACTGTTAAATTTTGACCAGGAGTTACAGCTAGATCAGCGGTTGTATATCCACCTCCACCGCCTGGAAATCCATAAGACCATCCTCCAAGATTGCCGCCACCTCCACCACCACCCCACATTTTAATTTTTACAGAATTGATATTGGCAGGAACGGTGTAAGTTTGATCTGCTCCTGTATAGCTGAATATATTGTAGGTTGGGAAAGAACTACTATTTTTTAAATAAGCCCCATTGCCACCAGTTTCATCAAGATGCCATAAACCAACAACAGAATCATCAGTATTGGAAGTCTTTGGTGCCAACTTTTGAGATCCGGTTCCTTCTGTTTTTACAACAGTGTCTTTGAGGAGGGGAGAAAGTTTAACTATAACAATACCTTTTCCTCCGTCGCCACCTTTGTTGTTTGAATAGAAGTGACCACCGCCTCCACCTCCACCACCAGTGTTGGCTCCGGCATTGCCTCCTGGCATATTGGTCCAACAAACCGTACAGCCTCCACCTCCGGCTTCGCCATTGTTGTATCCATTACCTCCTATTGTAGTACCTCCAGCACCTCCACCACCTCCACCATAACCACCATTGCCACCAGCAATACTATAGCCAGCACCACCTCCACCGCCACCCCAATAATAGCCAGTGCCAAGAATGTCACTATAGTAGCCAATGCCTCCATTGGCTTTATTGTTTCCATCTGCTCCAGCTCCACCAGCACCACCTCCACCTCCAGAATAGTATGCGTTTCCTTGAGCTCCACCTCTAAATCCTTGACCAGCAACGCCAGTTCCTCCAGGATGGGCTCCTGGTGCAGAAGAATCGCTGTTGTATCCAGAGGCGCCTCCACCAGAACCACCATTACTACCATTTGCAATGCCGGTGGAATTTGGAGATGTGCCGCCAGCTCCGCCACCAATCGCTGTCAAAGAGCCAAAAACTGAATTTTGACCATTTGATGCTGGAGCGGTTGGATGCGCGGCTGCAACTCCAGCTGGCGCTCCAGCCCCGCCATTACCGACTGTAACAGTAATTGGGGTATTGGCAGCTACAGAGTACAGTTTGTTGTGAATTACGCCACCACCACCTCCTCCACCACCCATATTGGTGCCACCACCACCTCCGCCAGCAACTACTAAAACTTCAACTGTGCCGCTGCCTGTGCAGGTAAAAGTTCCACTAGAAGTAAACATAAAAATACGTCCACCATCAATACTTGTGCCGCCAGAGCAACCGGCTGGAGAATAAGCATCAAGACTATCTAGAACCTCTTCTGTTGTGAGAGGTCTCCATTCTTCCCAGCTGCCATCATCAGCATTCGTTGTTTCTCCAACACGTGTTTGTAATTCAATTTGGCCAGCATTGTAATTAGAAAGGATTTCTGAAGAAGTCAAAACACGAGAAAATATTTGAGTAGAATCAATAACTCCATCAAATTCGAGTCCACTATTCCAGCTAGCTTTGCCAATTAGAACAGGGTTGGCGCTATTGTTCATGCCGGTGTATGTTCCACCGGTGGTTGCAGTTGTTGGTTCTAGTTTTCCGTTGACGTAAATTTTTATGCCGCCGGTAGTTTTGGAGCCATCATAGGTCATCACGATGTGATACCAATTTCCAGGATCCCAAGATTTATTAGTGACTTGTCCAATATAGTTGCCGTTACTTGTGAAAACCGCAGTAGAAATTTGTTTTTGCCAAAAAACCAATTGGTATTCATCTCCTGATCCTGCATCGCGCTTTGAAATTATCCAGTTGCCATCACTAGTTCCAGCCAAGTAAGAAGGTTTAACCCAAGTGCTGATGGAGAAGGGCGTGTCAGTTCCAGCATTGCCAAAAGACAAGGCATTGTTGTCTGGAATGTTAACATAATCATCTAATCCGTCAAACAACAGAGCCCCAGAACCCCACTTTTTATTATTTGCAGTCCAGCCAGAAGGTCTGGTGGGATAGCGAATAATTACAATACCTGAACCACCAGCACCTCCATTGGTATACACTCCGCCATTATATGATCCTCCTGCTCCTCCAGATCCAGTGTTTGTTGCGCCATTTCCTCCTGCAGCATTAAGAACAGCGTTACCTCCAATGCTACTGCCACCAGCACCTACATAAGTTCCGTTTACTTCACCTCCACCTCCACCAGCAGCATAAAAAGTAGCAGTGCCAGTAATGGAATTAGAAATACCTGGTCCTCCGTTGCCAGAGCCAGCTGCATTTGTGCCAGCTGAACCAACACCACCGGCACCTCCACCTCCACCTGATCCACCGACCCAACCAGCATCAACAAAGCCAGCACCTCCAGCATATCCTTGCGAAGCAGTTCCTCCAGTGGCTGCTGGAGCAGCTGTCTTAATTGGACCACCTCCACCAGAACCACCATTGCCACCAGCACTACCGCCGTGAGAAATGCCAGCACCACCACCTTCAGCAGTTATAGTCGTAAGAGAATTTGTCACGATGGAGTTGCTACCCTTGGTTCCAGGAGCAGCTGTAGTGGCTCCGCCAGGACCTCCATTTCCAACTGTTATAGAGTATCCGCCAACAGTCATAGCATAATTAGTGTTATAGACAACACCTCCACCGCCTCCACCTGAGCCAGTATTGGCACCTCCACCACCTCCAGCAACCACGAGTATGTCAACATTCATATTTATTGATGGAGAAAAGGTGCCATTTCCTGTAAAAGTGTGAATTGTATATCCGCCAGAATAAGTAATGGTTCCGCCGGTAGCAACAGCGGCGCTATTGTCTTGGTCCTGACTGGAAGTAAAGATGAAATTGTTCAACGTTCCGTTGCAGCTAGCCCCACATGATCCGGAGTCATTAGCTGTAGTGGTGCCAGAATTGCTGTTGAAATTCCATTGTGTAACTAAATTAGCTGTATTTTTAAGTGTTTCGCCGTCTCCAGTTGAAACACCAAGTTCAGACCAAGTGAGAGAATTCCAAGAATTGACACCAGTCAAATCTATAACATTAGAAGTGAAGGTGGCTGATTGGCGACGTGAGGCCGCCGCCGCAATTTCTTCTGGAGTGCGAGCCATTCTGCTAACACGAACCTCATCAATTGTTCCAGAAAATGGTTGATTAGTTCCATCGTATGTAGAAATATAAAAAAATGTAGCAGAATCTCTTATCATGGAAGGAATAGTTCCAGTGAGAGTTGTGCTGTTGTCTATTTTTCCATCAACATATATATCTAAATTAGTTGAACCAACAAAAACCATTGCAACATGATGCCAATTGCCATCGGCTATATTTGTTGTTCCAACTCTCTGCGCATCCCATGTTCCGGCTGTATTGGTGACATTTGCGTAAAGAATTCCGTTTACCATTACAAGTTGATAAGCCAAGTCTCCAGTTGTGGCTTTTGAAACGATTGATTGAGTAGTTGCAGAGGCAGATGTCTTTATCCAAGCCTCAATTGTCCAGGGGCTTGTTCCAACATCAAGTTCTCCAATTCCTCCACAATTAGCATCGTTACATCTTAAATAACTGGTTCCTGTAAAATTTCTAGCATTTCCAATTATTCCGGATACCACTGAAGTACTAACTTGTGAAAGTGTGTTTCCATTATTGGAAAAGTCATAAACTGCGCCAGAAGCTTCATTCATGTGCCAAAGACCAACGGTATTAATGTCTTCCATCATTTCTTGATAATAACTTTCCAAAACCGGTGAGGCTCCAGAGCCGGTATCCTTAATTCTATTTAATGCACCAACAGCAAATTCTGAAGATGTGTCATGGACAATTGTTGGATCAATAATGATTGGATATGATCTATCTGGACTATCTAGCCAGTCACTGTCTACGGTCAGGCGGATTAGATAAGGAGTTTCGCCAGCATCATCTTTTTTAACATCTGGGATTTTTGAGCTAGCTTTGTCTTCGATTTGTAAAGAAATGCTGTCTGTGCGATTGCCTTTGGCATCAACAGCAAATGGTCTCTCGAAATGAAAGAGATAATTTCCATTGTTATCATAGAAAACTGGAGCAGCCATGCCTTTAATCATTTCTTTTGGATAGGCTCCCTGAAAATTGGCACCGAAAATAAAAACATTGGCTTCTTTTTCTTTTTGACGAGCTTCTTTGAGAACGATTTCTTCTTTTATACCAGTTGGCAAAGTTTGGTATTTCAAATCGATGTTTTTTTCAATTTCTGTAAAAGTCAGATTTTTGCCGCGAGAACTAATTGATGGCTGGTTTTCTCCTGAAGATTGGTAGAGGAAGGTAATATTTTTATCATTAGCTACGCTAAATGATACTATTGGAGATTTGTCTTTAATGCCAATGCCGCTTTGAAAATTTTTATTCTTGGCTTCGTAAGTATATATAGTAGAAGAACTTTTTTTGAACTCTGGAGCTCTGGGGGGAAGATTTCTGACCCAAATAATTAGCAAAGCCAAAGCAATAAAGCCGAAAATTACCAGAATTAAGCGGTGTTTAAAATGCAAAAAAAACAAGCTTTTTCTCTTAAAACTGAGCAGCTGGTTTTTGGTTTTTTTCAGCAGTTTATGCATTGCTATTTTTAATAAAAAAGCTTAATTAAGTTGGATAATCCACCAGTTGAAAACAACATTATGACCCAAAACATAGTCAATCGCTACTGTGAATTGAGCCTCATTTTCAGGGGTAAAAGGACTATCTGTGATCTTGTTTTTGACATAAAGCACCTGATTGTTCGTGGAGTTCATTGGAGTGACATAGATCATGCTGTTTTCTTCCAATTTATCAGTCATGATGGTCACCTCATTACTACCTGCAGGTAGGATGGCTTGGCCAGCGCTACGACCGTTAACTAATTCGCCAGATTCGCTAGCAATTTCTAGGTTTTGACCCAAACGTAATGATCCAGTCAAAGCAAGGTCACCGTTGGAAGAGAAAGTGGCGACCGGGGTTTTATTCTCGTTGATAAATTCAAAGTTGCTCTTTTGCACTAACAGATCTTTGCCATTTAGTGAGGCTGAATCAGAGGCAATCTCAGCCAGAGGATCAATAGTAGCTAGCTGCACTTGAATATTTTCTCCTGGTCTGTCTGCGCTAATTAAATTGGTTAGTAAAGTGCCTTTGACCTTGAGGTCATCAGCCACTTCCACTGCACCAGCTACCTTTAAGTCGCCGTTGATGCTGACAAAACCATTATGATCGAGCTGCATTAGCCCAGCCATGAGAGATAGTTTACCCATGCCAGCAGGTTGAATAGAGAAGGTAAAGTCTTCAGTATCCTGAGGTTGATAGCTAATAAATCCATCAGCAACTATAGTATTATCGCCGACCATCAGGCTCTGACCAAGTTTAAGAGATTTGGCAATAAAGGCATTGCCATTCACCTCAAAATATTGGTTTACAAAGGCGCTGTCAGCAATCAGGGTTAGATCTTGAGTGTTTTGTTCAATATCTGCTAGGCTTGATGGGTTTAGGTCAGCACTTTCGGTAGCAATATTGTAATTGAGCTCTTCATTGAGTTGGTTTAGATACTCTTCAGTTTGCTTGGCTTGACTGCCAAAAATGGAAGCGAGCAGGCTTGGCTCTTGTAGGGTTTCAGCAATTTTGCTACTTAATCTTTCTTCAAGACCACTAATCATGTCAGCCTGAATGCTATTAGCTTGGATATTATTAGCATAAAGAGTGCCACTAATACTGGCATTTTCTAGGTTTGCAAGTTTGGATTCGATTTCATCTAATCTGGCTGAGCCAGCTTGAATATTATTGGCAATTAAGTCACCAGAGATGGAGGCATTATCAGCATTAAGAGAATTAATAGAAGCCTCATCAGCAATTAATTTGCCTAGTTTACTGATTCCAGCCACATCTAATTTCCCGCTAATTGAGGCATTTCCTTCACTATCGAAGCTGGCAACTACTTCACCATCCTTGTTTTGAATAATTAATTTACCCAAAGCACTGCTGCCAGAGGCGTCCTGATCGTTGAGTTGAATAGAAATATTGTTTCCCTCAAGACTAAGTTTGCCATCTTCTGGAGCTTTAATCTCAGAAATTTCCATTTGACCAACTTTCAGTTTGCCAATAATTGCCTGAGCTAGAGCAGCAGCAGATTTAACTGTTTCGCCAGTGCCGTGATTGACTACCTGCCAGCCATCTTGAATTTTAAGATTGAGTAGACTGGATATTTCTGTTACGCCATCCACCAATTGTTGTCCAAATGATGGGGTAGCCATGGTGTCATTAACGATGGCTAAGATACGATCCTTGCCAGTGCTGACACTCCAATCCTCAAAAGCCCTACCAATACTTAGTTCACCAACTTTAGCTTTGCGAGCCAAGCCTGGTTTGCCTGATGAAGTTAAGTGATCTCCTTTTTTGATTGGTTCACTAGCAGAATCAATTTTGACTGGTACACGACCATCCAGTGCGAGTAGGCGACGATTATCTGCTTTGATACCAAGCTCTGTACCAGCCTGAGTAGAGATGACACCGATCAACATTGGATCATTGCTCTTAATTGCTTTGCGTAGAATTGGTACTCCATAATCATCCATTTCTCCAGTGATGGCAACTAAATCTGCTGGGCCAATGCTTTGATCTTCTACTGTGTACCACTCAGCTAAGTCAGCACCGAAAACAATCACATCAAAACGCATGTCTTGACTTTCACCTGTGTAGTTATAGAGACGAACGGTGTTGCTATTTACCTGCTCGACCTTGTAGCCGTTGTTCCAGTTTAGGTCAACATTGTAAACAGTTGGGTGATGACCATTGCTTGTGCTGGTTAATATAGCTCTATATTGAATATATTCATTTGGTCTGGATTCAATGGTTGAACCAGCGGGGTCAGACATTAATTTTTCTGCCTTGATATTGTCAAAATACAAATTGTAGCCACTACCACTAAAGGTTGGGGTAACGCGAATATATTTAATTGCATTTTTTTCATAATCTGGAATTTTGCTAATATCCCAGTAAATTTTTTGCCAAGTGTTAACAGCGTCAATATTAAAAATTTGTTGGTGTTCTTCAGCCTCATTTTCACCAATGCCAAGGGTGATACTATCACCACTACGACTAGAGTAAGCCCAGAAGGTTATATAGTCATAGCTACTCAAATCTAGAGATCCAACATTTCTTTCGACCACACCGGTGTTGTTGGAGCTCACCACAAGTTTGGTAGTATTACCTACAGTACTCTCATCTTCATCTTCAAAGAAATCTACATTGCGAGTAATGTCTCCATCGTTGACGCTGAGAGTTCCTGTAGAGTTGCTGGTCCAATTGGTGTGAGTGTTCGCATCATCAATGGTTAAGTAATTTGTTCCAGCACTAACTGGTTTCCAAGAATCCCAAGAGTTGTCTGTGGAATTTGGAGTGGCACCAGATCTGGTCTGGAACTCTACTAGGCCAAAATTGTCAAGGTCAGCAGTCCACTTAAGTTTGTCGAAGCTGACAGCATTTGGAGTGGCAATGGCGTCAGAAATGAACATGGAATAGTGATAAGTAGGAACTTCAGCAGTAGTAGCTGCTGGAGCAGTTGTTCCAGATAGAGAAGTGGAGTAGCTAATGGCTATTTTTCCATTTCCTCCAGCACCACCATTAGTGCCAACGTTTGCTGGGCCAGCACCACCACTGTTGCCAACTGCTTGAACAGATATTGTTGGAGTGGTTCCAATTGTCATTGTGTTAGAAA
>CAIMNJ010000018.1 GCA_903842795.1 uncultured bacterium
TTAAAAAATAGTAAAAATAAAAATAAAAAGTATCTTAAAAAGATCAAAATTACTTTTGGTCTAATTATTCCGGCTTCAACATCGCTTTTAGCAAAAGAATAAATCTTTTTAGCAAATTCCTTCAAATTCTTTGGCGGATACCAGTAAACTAAAGCTTTTTTTGCAAAAGCAATTTTAGATCCACTCTTTTTTATACGAAGCATTAACTGATAGTCTTCACTTAATTCCAATTTTTCATTGAGACCGTCATATTTATTCCAAATATTTTTTGTTATCAATAAAGAACGAGTTGTAGGGAAAAAATTTTTTTCACTTACATTTTTACTGAGCTGTAAAAAATATGGAGTCACTGCTGACTCAAAACTATTTTTTACCAAACCACTAAAAAATCCTCCCACAATTTCAAAGCCTGATCTTTTGAATTCTTTTACCAACTCTTCAAGCCAAAACTTATCCAGTAAACAGCCAGCATCTGTAAATGCTAATAAATCATTTTTAGACAAAGAAACCGCAAAATTGCGCGCCTCACTGCGATTACTTTTCTTTTGTATAAATCTAATATTTAAATTCTTATTTTTTAAAGCAAATTCTTGAATAATTTTGAATGTAAGATCTGTTGAATAAGCATCAATAATAATAAATTCTTTAGCTAAAAAAGCTTGTTTTTTATAACTTTCCAGAAAATCCTTGATATTATTTTCTTCATTAAAAACTGTTGCTATCAAAGAAACAGAGATTTTTCTATAATCAGTCGAACCGTACATGTTTTAATTATAACCTGAGTTGCGATGAAAGCACTGATAATTACAGAATCATATTTGCCAAATCTTGGAGGCGTAGAAAAACACATTGCTTCAGTTCTGCCATTCTTGCAAAAAAAAGGATGGGAAATAGAAATTGTTAGCAAAAAAGAAATCTTACCGAACCAAAAGCCAAAAAAAATCTTTGGGTTATTAGAAATTTGGTTTGCTTTAGCTAGAAAAATTAACTCAATCAAAAAAGCTGATATTATTTTTATTCATGACGTTTTTATTTATTATTTACCATTCAAATTAATTTTCCCAAAAAAAAGAATTATTACTATATTCCATGGTTGGGAAAAAATTTTTCCAATTCCACTCAAAAATATTCTTTATAAAAAATTAGCTCAATTTCTTTCTTTCAAAACAATTAGTATTGGTGCCTATATAAATAAATATTACAAATTGGAAAATAAAAACAATTATTTGAGCTATGGCGGTGTAGAAATTCCAAAAAAAGAAATTTCCATCAGTAATAAAGAAAAAAATAGTTTCCTATACATAGGCAGGCTGGAAAAAGATACTGGTATAGAAATTTTTTTGGAATTTCTAGATATTTTATTTAAAGAAAAAATAAATTTTCATGTTAAGTTTTGCGGCGATGGGCCAATGAGATCTAACTGCCAAAAATACGGAGAAGTACTTGGTTTTGTAGACATCAAAGAACATTTAACAAATTCACAAGTTTGTTTTGCCGGCGGTTATCTAGCTATTTTAGAAGCCATGGCATATAAAAATATCGTATTGAGTGCTTATCAAAATGAAATCAAAAAGGATTATTTATTGCTTAGTCCATTTGCTCAATCAATAGTTTGTAATGACAATAGTAAAAGCTTATTTGAAAATTACTTGATAATCAGAAATCAAAAAGAAATAATTGAAAATAATTTTAAACTTTCCAAAGAATATAGTTTTGAAAAATTAGCAAATCTTTATATCCAAATCAGTGAATTAAAATGAAAAAACAATTCATCATTTTAACTATTATTTTAATTTTCACTTTTTTATTAATTTCTAGTATTTTAGAGAATTATTTAGTTTACAAATATGCTCGTCAAGTCAACTTTGACAAAGCAAGTCGAATCAGCAAAACAGCTATTTTCTTACCCAAAGCAATCAATTTAATTACTTTCAAAAAAATCTCAATAATAAATTTGTGGGAATCCTCATTTGCTCAATTGCCAATAATTAGTGAACTACAAAAAGATTCTGAAAGATACTTACAACAAACCATTAATAGCGAATACATAGATAAAGAATTA
Source organism: uncultured bacterium (assembly GCA_903842795.1). Taxonomy (GTDB): domain Bacteria; phylum Patescibacteriota; class Microgenomatia; order UBA1400; family PJMF01; genus UBA1364. The sequence goes on from CAIMNJ010000018.1 coordinate 2,063, forward strand.
CCAAAAAAAATTATTTTGAATTTACAAAAAATAAATAATAATTTAAATAAAATTGATGATAAAGAATTAAATGAAATTAAGACAGCAATGCAAGATGCAACAAAAATCATTGAAAAATTTTTAACTATCAACCAAAAATATATTGTCATTTTACAAAACAGTGATGAAATTAGAGCTACTGGTGGCTTTATGGGTTCATTTTTTATTCTTGAAACCAAAAACGGCTTATTAGAACCAATTAAAATCCAAGACATTTATGCGCCTGATGGTCAATTTAATGGATTTATAGAAGCACCAAAAGGTCTAAATGAATATCTAAGTTCTGGTAAAGGCATGAGGCTTGTAGATGCTAATTGGTGGCCAAATTTTCCAGATTCCGCTAAACAAATCATTTCTTTTTTCAAAAACATAGAACAACAAAATTACCAAGGAGTTATTGCCGTCAATTTAAATATTATAGAAGAATTGCTTGAACTGACTGGAGAAATTTACCTGCCAGACTATGATAAAACAGTCAATAAAAATAATTTCGCTCAAATTGCTAGAGAAGATCGTGCTGAATTTTTTCCAGGTTCACAAGAAAAAATTAATTTCCTTAATCACTTTCTAAAGATTTTTAAGATCGAATTGAGTAAAAAAATACAATCACAACCAGAAAAATTCATTGCTATGCTACCTTCAATCATCCAAAGCAAGAACGTGCAATTCTATAGCCAAGATCAAGAACTTGCAGAAATATTTGCAAGAAGACAAGCAGATGGTCAAATGATAAATAAAAACAATCAACTTTACTATTATTTAGTTGAAAGCAATGTTGGTATCAATAAAGCCAATAGATTTATTGATCGCCAAGTCGCCATTAACATAAACCAAAATCAAGAAAAAATCATCATTAATTTTCAAAATAATTCTACTTTTCCTTATATCAATTATCAAAGAATTTACACCAATAAAATTACAGAACTAATAAACATAAAAATAGATAATCAGGAAATAGAAAAAGAAAAAATTGATCAAAGAAATATGAAAATTGACAATGGCAGTGAATGGCTAGAAATTGGCTTCTTAATACCAATTCTTAGCAAACATTCTGGAAAAATAGAAATTACACTAAACAGCCATTTACAACTTAACGAAAAAAAACAAATATACATCCAAAAACAGTCAGGACTAAGTCCAACTAATTACACAATTAATTTTGATCAACAAAGTAGAGATTTCAACTTGATTAGTGACCAACTTGTCTCGATCAATTAGAATACAAACATAATATGGATCACGAAGAACTAATTCAAAACTGCAAAAAACTTTTCACAGATGCGCAAATAGCACAAAAAAAATTGCAAATCGAAAACTTACAAAAAGAAAGTGAAAAAGAAAGTTTTTGGCAACAAGAAGATGCTCGCGATAAAATGCAGCAACTCTCAAGCTTGCAAAAAGAAGTTAAAAATTTTGAAAATTTAGAAAAACTAAACGATGACTTACAAGCTGCCATCGAATTAAACCTAGCAGATGATGCCAGCAGCATTGCAAAAGTTTTGGAAAAACTTTTTAAAGAAGCTGAACTCAAGCAATATTTAAATGGCAAATATGATCGATCCAATGCCATCTTATCTATCCATCCCGGACAAGGTGGAACCGAAGCAATGGATTGGGCAGAAATGATGAAGAGAATGTACCAGCGCTATTTCGAAAGAAAAGGCTGGAAATACAGATTTGTTGGAGAAATCAGAGGTGAAGACGCTGGTATCAAGGAAGCTGTCTTTGAAATTGAAGAAGAATATGCCTATGGTTACCTCAAAGGTGAACAGGGTACTCATCGTCTAGTACGTCAAAGTCCGTTTAATGCAGACAATTTAAGACAAACTTCTTTTGCTTTAGTAGAAGTTTTACCAATTCTCGACCAACAAAATGACATAGAAATTAAAGATGTTGATTTGGAATGGAATTTTACTAGAGCTGGTGGAGCTGGCGGACAGTCAGTTAATAAAACCAATTCTGCCGTAGAACTAACCCACATTCCAACCAATATTACCGTTAAGTGCAGAGAAGAACGCAGTCAAATTCAAAACAGAGAAAGAGCAATGAAAATGCTCAAAGCAAAATTGGCCAAAATTGAAGAAGAAAGATTTGAGAATGAATTGCAAAAAGCCAAAGGCCAACATCAAAATGCTAGTTGGGGCACTCAAATCCGCAATTATGTTTTGCATCCCTATCAACTAGTCAAAGATACCAGAACAGAAGTGGAAACTAGCCAAAGTGGTGAAGTTTTGGACGGCGATCTAGACCAATTTGTAATGAGTTTTATTCATTACAGAAAAAACTAACATTTTTGTCTCAATTGGTCTAAAATGAATAAATATGTACAAAATGCAATTGCAGGAAAATCAAGAACAACACAAAGAAACTTCTCAACCAACCAATGCTTACGATGAAAATCAAGTTGACGAAACAATGCAAATAGGGCAAAATCATGAACTTATGAGCAAAAAAAATAAACAAATCTTTTTTATTATCTGCATAATCTCAGTCATTGCTGGAACCATTACCGGCTATGGCGCTTTTAAACTCAAAAATAAAAAGGCTGAACCAGTTGAAGTGCAAAACATCACAATCAATGCCAATCAAGTTAAAGATGGTGATGTTTTTGGCGTACAAGACAAAAGTACTTTTGCCGATAACGCAACTGGCTATCTAGAAAAAGGCGGTGTTGAAGGCGAAGGCTCACACAAACTACTGCGAGAAGGTGGTAAAACACAAACCGTAGCTCTCACCTCTTCAGTAGTTGATTTAGACAAACTAATTGGCATGCAGGTCAAGCTCTACGGCGAAACTCACAAGGCAGAAAAAGCTGGTTGGTTTATGGATGTTGGTAGAGTTGAAGTCATCAGCACAAAGGCAGAAGCTCCTATTCAAACTTTAGAATAAACATGCTTAAATAGACCTCGTGCCCATGATAATTTTTTCATCTGTAAGTAAGTATTTTGCTGATGAACCAACAGCAATTGTTGATCTTAATTTAGAAATAAATGAGGGAGATTTGGTAGTTATAACTGGTGCCTCTGGAGCTGGTAAGACCACTCTTATGAAGCTACTTATCAAGGAATATTCTCCTACTAGCGGAGAGATTACCTTCGAAAATCGTCCTCTTAGTGAATTTAAAAAATCAGAAATTCCAAGCTTACGTCGCCAGATTGGCGTTGTTTTCCAAGACTACAAACTCATAGAAGATATGAATGTTTGGGAAAATATCGCTCTACCCCTATATATTTGCAACAAAAAAGAAGAAGAGATAGAAAGCAGGGTAACTGACCTACTCAATTTAATTGGTCTAGCAGATAAAGCCATGTATTTCCCAAGGCAACTTTCCGGCGGAGAAGCTCAGCGCGTCAGCATTGCTCGAGCCCTTTCCACTGCTCCAAAAATCATTTTTGCTGATGAACCAACTGGCAACCTCGATAGTGCTGCCAGCATCAAAATCACCAAGCTTCTCAAAAAAATTAATGAGCTTGGCACTACTATGCTTTTTGCTACTCATGATCAACTGGTTTTGGACGAGTTGGAAAAAGAAAGAATTGTTCATTTAGAGAAAAAGGCAAAAAATCCTCCAAAAAATGATGAAGCTGACGAAGAAAGAGAAAAAGTCAAAGAAAAACAAGAAAAGTTGGCCAAAGAAATTGGCGAAAAAAACAACGAAACAGAAGAAAACAAAGAAGAAAAAAAATCAAAATTAGGTTTACACAAACTCAAAATAAAAATATCTAGCAAAAAAGAAAAAGAGGAAAAGAAAAAAGATGAAAGCACTTAATTCTGCCCTTGTAGCCATTCGTCGCTCTCCTTATCAAAGCATTTTGACTATTTTTATTTTGACTATTACTTTTTTTATTGCTTATTGTTTTTCAATGCTAAGCATTGGCAGTGAAAAAGTTTTGTCTTTTTTTGAAACTCAACCGCAAGTAATTGCTTTTCTCAAACTAGAATCCAAACCAGAAGATCTTGAATTGATCAGTAAGAAAATGCAAGAAAAAAGTTATGTTAGCGGTATCAAAATCGTTACCCAAAAAGAAGCATTGCAAATTTATCAAAAAGAAAATCAAGATGATCCTTTGCTTTTGGAACTAGTAACTGAAGAAATTCTTCCCTCTAGTATTGAAGTGGCTGCTGCTAATGCTCAAAGTTTGGAAGCAATTAGAAATGATCTAAAAACAGAACCAAGTGTTGAAGACGTAGTCTTACAAGAAGATGTTGTTGGAAACCTAATTCGCTGGACCGATGCGATGCGCCTCGTTGGTTTATTTTTGTTGATTACTCTCACAATTACCTCATTCATCATGATCATGACCACTATTTCCATGAAAGTATCAGCCAAAAGAAAAAACATACAAATTATGAAATTTGTCGGAGCTAATAACAGCTACATTAGCAAACCATATTTGTTTGAAGCAATGATTACTAGTAGCGTTGCTAGTGTTTTAGCTTTTGCCATTTATTACGCCATGATGTTGTACATCACTCCATGGTTAAAAAACTTCTTAGTAGGAATCATTAGTTTCCCCATTGCTTGGCAATTTTTTGCCTATCAGTTTGCTGCCGGTTTTGGCGCAGCAATTTTCCTTGGAGTTGTGGCAAGTTACAGCGCTGTAGCGCGCATGCTAAAAAAATAAGTAATGAAAAAAATCACACGCTTCTTGTTTACTTTATTAGCGTTGTTTTTGTTTTCGCCTGCAACAGTTAAAGCTCAAGACTGTGATCAGCAATATTCTTGTAACGAAAATGATCAGAATTATTCAATTTGCTTAAGCAACCTCGCTAGCTGCTGGCAAGAAAAAATCAACTCCACTCGCTCAGCTGCCAACACTTTGCAATCAGCCATAGATATTATTAACGGCCAGATTAGGGTACAAAGCGTTAAAATTAGACAAACAGTAGCAGAAATCAATACCTTAGAAAGAGAAATTAACGATCTTTCTGGAAGAATTGAGGGACTTGCCATTTCTCTAGACAAACTGAGTGGTATTTTGATTAAAAGAATTAGAGAAAGTTACAAACAAAGTCGTTTGCCATATAAAAATAACTTATTTGCTGCAGATTCTTTCAACAATTTTATTAGTCAATACAGATACATAAACATTACTCAAACTCAAACTCTAGATCTAATGAAACGCACCGAGCTACAGCGTCTCACTTACAACCAACAGAAAGAACTCAAAGAAACTAAACAAAAAGAAGTAGAACTAAAAAGGAAAGATTTACAGGATCAAAAAAATATTCTAGATTCACAAAAAGCTAGTAAGGATGAGTTGCTTAAACAAACAAAAAATAATGAGTCTATCTATCAGCAAAAATTAGCCGAAGCTACAGCAGAACTAAATTCACTCAAGGCTTTTTCTAGTAGTAAAGGTGGTTCTATATTGCCAGAGCAAAATAGTCCAGATGGTTGGTATTTTAGTCAAAGAGATCAAAGATGGGCTACCTATTTAATTGGCAACAGCAATATGACCATCATGGATGTTGGCTGCTTGGTAAGTAGCATTGCCATGATGAAGAAAAAATTTGGCGAAAACGTTAATCCAATCACCATAGCCAGTAACAACAGTTATTTCTTTTCTAACACTGCCTATATCTTAAGACCTTGGTCGGCACCAAGTGGCTATCACTATCAAATTTATCCATATTCACAAAGTAATCTTGATAGCAAACTCAATGAAAACCCTGTTATTGTTAAACTTTCTGCTGGCCCATATGGCACTCATTTTATTGTCATCAAAGAAAAAAAGGATGGACAGTATATTATGCACGATCCATGGGAGGGGTATGATAAAAAATTTACAGACTTCTATTCGATTGGACAAATGAGAGAAATAGGAGCTTTGGTCAAAAATTAAATCAGCTCGCTATTTTCTTCTTTAGATAAGTCAGCTTTAGATTTTCTCATCACATAGATATCACAACGGTAATCATTTTCACCAACAAATTCAGCTTTGCCTTGGATGATCTGCTCAAATGGCTTACAAGCAAAGCAACCAGACTCACCATGAGGACATTTGAAACGCTCCAATTGACGAGCTAACTTAATTTCTTTGGCAATCTTAAGAACTCGCTCTCTAGCTTCTTCTAAATCTGGCAAAGTTTTTTCCACTATTTGATCCAAACCCAAATACCAATAGCTAGCTTTGCTTACTTGGCGATGTTGACAGTTGTGCACCAGCAAATGGTAAATTGGCAGCTGCAAAGAGCTTTCATTTTCCTGGCTTTTACTCGTCTTAAAATCAATAATATTGACACCATCAATATCTTTCAAATACTCAAGCCAATCAATTTTGCCACAAAGAATTAAGTTGTCCTCTTCAGAAAGCCAATAGCTTGGCAATTCGTCTTTGATTTTAACCGCTAAGCCAGTTAGAGGACCAGGATTAGCCATAACTTTATTAAGCATTTCTGCACCACGATTTTTGTATTGTTGCTCTGTTTCTTCATCAAAAAAACCACCTCTTTTTCCAGAAACAAGCTTCCAAGCTCGTTCATATTTAGCAATTAAAGACTCCTTAAAGCGCTCTGGTCCAGGCAAAACAGACAACGACTCTAAAACTGAATGAACAGCTTGACCAAGAGCTAATGGAGGAGACATTAATTGAATTTTGTGGCGAGTTTTAGGATCTTTATAAACGTTCTTGAGATAATAAGCTCTTGGACATTGTAAAAAATCACTAATCGAAGTGTGAGAAACCCAAACAGCTGTATATTTATCAGGCATGTTTACCCATTATAAAGAAAAATTTGCTATAATCTAGTTTGTTATCTATGTCAGATGTTAAAGCTCAAGTTGAACCAGAGGTATTAAAAGCAGAAGAAAAAAAACCAGTCGTTCTGAAAGAACTATCTTCTTATGCCAAAGAATACACCAAACAATACCAAATGGATTGGGAGTACAAACATAGAGCAATAATTTCCCCGCTCGAAGTTGACGAGCTAGCCTCAAAAATCGCCGAAACCTACGAAAAGATCAGAAAAGTAATTGATTGGAAAGAAGAAAATTTATTGCGCCGAGGAGCTATTGAGCGTATTCTTAAGCGCCGTTTAATTTCTGAATTATATGGGATAAGCATTCTACCAGATTTAAATGCCGCTGAAATGGCTGAGCCAATGATTTTGGAACTAATGCGCAGTGGTTATTTTGACAATGGTAAAATTGCCAAAAAACAAATAAAAGAAATTGAAAATATCCTAGCAAAGTACATTCGCATTTTGGATAAAACCAATATGCCTGGAGCTCCAAGCAAAAAACATGTCAAAAATAAAATGGAGTTCTACACTTGGATGCTAGAAATCGCTGCTTGTGAAATTGAAGAGGTTTTAGCACCAGCATTTAAAGAAAATGCCTTGCTCAACCTAATGACCAACATCATCTATGACCGCAATAGAATTTTGCCTAGCACAAAATTAAGCGACTTAGATCGCTTAATTCAAATTTATATCGCCAGTATGCGCACCCTTTATGTATTTGACGATCCAATCATTTCATACAATGTAATCAAAATTAGATATCCATTTTGGATTGAAGAAACAGATGAAAGTATCAATAAAGTTACGGCTGAAGTTTTTGAAATTCGTCAACAAATTGATGACGACTTAAACAGTGAAGAAGGAAAACATTTTTTTAAATTAGCTGGAAAATACGATGCTGCTTATCGCATTATCGGTGACGTTTTAGACAGCATAAATAATACCCCAGAAGCAGTTAGGGGAAAAATTGCTGATACAGAAGAATTAAAAAAAATGGTCAGTGAAGCATATTTCAAAAGAAAAGCTAGCTTGAAAGGCCGTTTATTCCGCAGCGCCATTTATTCTACCTTATCAATTTTCGCCTCTGGAGCCGCTAGTTACATTATCTTTGAAGGTCCAATTGCCAAAATGGCTGGAGAAAAATGGACAATTATGTCATTTTTCGTAGATATGTTAATTCCAAGTTTAGTAATGTTTATTTTAGTTATCATTATTAGACCACCAAAAGACGCCAATTTAAGAGTTGTACAAAAAGAAATAGAAAAAGTGATTTACAAGCAACCTAGTGAAGATGTTTATGAAGTCGATTTTCGTCGCAAGAAAAATAAAATTTTAAATTTTATTTTTATTGCTATCTCAATAATTTGTGGCGCACTCTCAATGAGATTTATTTTCTGGATTTTCGAAATCGGCAATGTTCCAATTACTTCTGTTTATGTTGACACCGTTAATGTAGCAATGGTGGTTTTTGCTGCCATGGCCATCAAACAAAAGTCTAAGGAAATTACAATTGAAGACCGTGCGAATTTCGTGGAATTTGTACTAGAGCTTTTCTCTATTCCTCTTGCCAAAATCGGACAATGGTTTGCGGACAAATGGAAAAAGTATAATATATTCTCTGCTTTTTTTACCGCCATCGTAGATATGCCATTTTCAGTACTCATTCGCATTATTGAAGACTGGCGCAACTTCTTGAAAGAAAGAAGTTCAGAGATGCATTAATTTCCTGATATAATTGGTTTGCATTTTTAAAAGGAGACATCGCATAGTGGCCAATTGCACAGGTTTGCTAAACCTGACCCCAATTTGGGGTTCGTGGGTTCAAATCCCACTGTCTCCGCAGCTATGGCTAACAATGAAAAATTCTTAGTCGCTGGTGAACATTTTTATCAACCCCCTCGTCAAGCTTCTCATTCTCGTCTTGAACATCTCACAGAAAACCAAACAGATTGGAACACAATCATTGCTGAACAATGCTATATTCCTCAAATTGAGAATGGAACACTAGATTTAGCTTCTTTCGATTTTTTTTCTACTATTCGCCAAGAAATGAATGAAATCGCTCCAGAACAAGCAGAACTACTCAGAGCAGCAATGCGAGAAAGAGGTGTTGGAGATCCTTTTCTTCATGTCTTACTTCCAGATTTATCTAGAGAAGACAAAAAAATTTTAATCACAGCTGGTTTCAATAATTTTGCTAATGATGTAGGTGTAAACCCACAATGGTTCTGGGCACCAGAAACAGCTCTCGACAATGAAACACTGGAAGTTTTGGTTGAAGTTGGCTATCAAGGAGTACTGTGTGCTCCAGAACAAATCTATGATACTGGCGGAGAAGCAGACAATCATCCAATTATCATAAATTTAGATAATGGTGAAAGCATCACTGCTCTCCCATTTGATCGCCCAATTTCTTCTAGCTTAGCTTTTGCTAATAAAGGCAATGCTGACGAATATACTCGCTCAATTATTATTCCAAAAATCATGCAGCTACCATCTTCTTTACCACTAATTTTCTGGACTGATGGAGAAACTTTTGGACACCATGATCGATTTGCCCATTTATTTTTGGATTATCTGCTCAAAACAAGCCTGCCAAGCAACGGTGTAGAAATAGCCAGTATCAATGATCTTCAAGACATTTGGCAAGAAACTGATTATCGCAGTGGCAAATTAAATCAACGCAGCGCTTGGAGTTGCCCACACGGAAACCTAGTGAGATGGCATGGCGCCTGTCCTTGTGATGAGGGTTTAGATGGCAATTGGAAAAGATATTTTTCTGAAGGTTTAAAGCATCTCAATCAACAAATCACTGACATTTTGAATCAAAATTTAGATGATGGTTGGGAAGATGAGTTGGCAGAAAATTTTGTAGAACATTTTTATCATAAAGGATTTAGTAGCGACAAATCTATAGATATGGAAACATCATTGCTAGCTGCCAAGGCTTCAGCCCTGGCAGCACAAATCAGCTGCGGCACTTTTTTCAATAACCCAGGAACATCTGGAAAAATTAATTTACTTTTTGCCAGACAAAGTTTAGAAAATTTAATTGATGCTGGTTATGAAAAGGAAGCAGAAGAAATAAAAGCAGAATTACTGGCAACTTTAGCTAAAGGCATTGATCCGAGCAATGGAAAAAATTTGGCGGAGAGTTTGGCAGGAATTATTGACTAAAATTTTACAAATCTTTAGTCAATTCAGCTACTTTAACTACCAGATCGCGCAAAGAAATATTTGATTTCACCACGTATTCATTAACACCCAATCTTCTAGCACTTTCCAAATCTTGTGGCTGATCTAAGTTGCTGATGACAATCATTGGCACCGTTGAATGTTGATTAATTCTAATTTCTTCTATTACTTCCAAGCCACTTTTCTTTGGCAAAATTAAATCTACCAATAATAAAATTGGTTGATCTTTTTTGAAAATTTTTATTGCTTCTTCACCATCGCCGGCAAGCAATGTTTCGTAACCACTAGCTTTTAGCTTAGCAACAATGGTTTTTTGTAAACTAGGATCATCTTCAATAACGAGAATTTTTTTCATAATGTTTTCTTTGGAAAAGCTTTAAAAATAACCATCGACATAAAATACATCATAACACAAACCCAATAGGCATTTATGGCCAGAACCCAAGTTAAACCATAATGGAAGAAATGGAAAAATGCTGCACCTAAAGCTGAAATCAAAAAAGACAATTGAGGAATAACCAAAACAATATTTTTTCTTGGTTTTAATCCTTTTGGTGTCACCTTATAAATTGGTTTTTTATAAAGAAGAGCTTTGATAAAAGCCTTAAAGTAAATAGGAAAAAGTCCAGCCCACATTTTCATTGATCCTGTACCTTTAGAAAAGCTCGAAAACATTTTTAAAGAAATATAAAAAGATGGAATTCTCAATAATAAGTACCACTCCTTACCTAAAACAATAATCGGATCGTTAGCTAACAAAGAATAAATATTCATTAAATAAATCATTGGAAAAATTAAGCCACTCACAATATATGAATAACCAATTTCAAAATATTGCATACGTTGAGAAAAATTTAATCCCTTTCTAAAAAGTGGATTCTTATAAATTAAAAGACGTAATGTATCTTGAGCCCATAAGCCTCGTTGTTTATAAATGGCCGCCAAATCAGTCGGAGCATCTCCGTGAGTAAAACTCTGAGAAACATAAACAGATGAATAGCCACTGCTATTTAAAACATAAGAGGTGCATAAATCTTCGACAATATTCCATTCTTGAAAACCACCAATTTTATCTAATGCTGATCTGCGATAAATTACTCCTGAACCGCAACTAATTCCCACTCCATAACTATTTTTACCTGTTTGCATGTATTCGTAAAATAAATTTTCATGATTAAAATCATCTCTATCTACATCAAAACCCTGTCTCGTAGACACGAAGCCAAGCTTCTCGTCTTTAAAAAACCCAAGCAATTCATCTAGAATATTTGGATTGACTTGCATGTCCGCATCTAAGGTCAAAATGAAATTGCCGTAAGCATTTTTCAGGCCGTAATTTAAATTGGCAGCTTTATAAGGCAATAATTCTCTATTTTCCCTAGAAAGATAAGTACATTCATATTTCTCAGTTAATTTTTTGACTTCTTTTCTACCACCATCATCCAAAACATAAATTCTTTTGTTTGGATAAAATATTTCAGTCGCTGATTTGAGAGTTTTTTCAAAAAGCTTAATGTCTTCATTTTTAATGGTCAAAAATATATCCACAATTGGTCTAATAGAGTGCGGACCTCCACTTAACACGTATTTTCTTTTTCTACTATTAAAAATAAAAACAAAAGTTAATAAAATTATTCCTGCTTCCAAAATTACAAATAGCGGATTTGATTTGGTAAATAAAAGCCAAATCAAATAAATAAGATTTGTGACAAATGTAATTATTGCTAAACGACGAAATGGATTCATATTGTAAACAAAATTCATTATATTGATAATTATTTGATTTATATAGTGCAATCTAGATTAGAAGCTAATAGAATAGTGTCAGAATTAATTCTATGAAAAAAATTTTCCCATATTTTTTATTAGTTTTAATCATTTGCATTGCAACTTACTTTTCCAGACATTTTTTGCTAAATAAGCAAGATACAAATTATTTGTTGGATAGATTTGCTCATTCTCAATGGTCAATCCCCCTAAGCACTAGAAAAATTTCTGATGACCAACTCTATTATGTTGCCGCAATAAGGCTGTCTAAAGGAGACAATCCGTTTAACATTAATCCAGAAGTTCCTCCTCTTGGAAAATATCTATATGCTCTTGGAATAATTTATTTCAATAACCCATATATTGTTTCATTAATTTTATTTGTTATGATTATTCTTTTGACAGTTTATTTGTCTAAAATAATAACCAAAAACATTGAAATATCAATTTTAGCTGGAATACTAGTTGCATCTTCTCCCGCTTTTGCTTCTCAAATTTCAGTTACCATGCTGGAATTACCATTAACATTTTTTTTGCTATTGCATATTTATTGTTTGTTTAAATATCAGAATACAAACAATAAATATAAAAAAAATATTTTAATGATAATTTCTGGAATTGCTTTTGGTGGATTTGCTGCCACAAAATTTCCACTTTTTGTACCGATTTTATTGGTAACAGATTTTTGGTTTTTTTATAAAAATAAAGATTTTTTAAATTTTTTCTTAATGAGTTCTATCGCTTTTATATTTTATATGGCAAGTTATTTACAATATTTTTTATTGGGTCACTCTTTAATTGAATGGGCACGTTCAATTTATTGGACCATGAAATTCTACGCCAACTCAAATGGTGATCACACATTTTTACAATTATTACCAACAATTTTCATTGGCCAATATTGGAATGGAAATAAAATAAAAGTTTTAGAATGGACAATTCTCTGGCCAATAATTTTTGTTTATTTTATTTTTTCATTTTTTAAATCAAAAAAAATAAAAAATAATTTACAAAAAAAATATTTAATTGTTTTTTCATTTTTATATTCTTTACTATTGTTATTCGTAGATTTTAGAGCCAGATATTTTTTTCCATTGATACCAATACTATCAATCATATTGATAACCATCTTTATCGATAAAATCAAAATAAGAAAATTTGTATTATTAGCATTGCTAACAATTATTTTTGGACAATTAATAATCTTCTTCAGAACTGGACCAGAAGATACAATCTCTCAAATTAAAGAAAATTGGAATGAAAGTCATTATCAGGAAGTTTATTCATTTCTAAATCCTCAATCAGTAAAATTAAGCAGAGATGAATTCCATAAAGTTTTAAATAAAGAAATTGATCAAAATTTGATGGTCAATAGGCAGAAAATAGATATAAATTTTGAAAAAAATTCTCTGTGGAAAAATGAACTGAATGCCATTGTCACAATAAACCGTGAAACAGAATTTGGAGACATAACAAATCAATACCCAACCACATTAAAAAGAATAGAAAATAAATGGTTTTTAAACTGGCAATGGAATTTCGTAGTTAAAGACTTTGAACCAAACTGCAATCTCTCTTTTCAATCTTCTAAAGAAAAGGGCAAATTAATTACAAACGAAAATATAATTCTTTCTCAATTTGCAGAAGTTGAATATACTCGTTTAAATTTAACAAATTTAAAAAATACTCCAGAAAATTTTTCTGCTTTTGCAGAAGTAATCAATAATCTTTATCCTGTTGCAGAAGATATATTGCAAAATAAAACCAATGGCAGAGAATGGCTAAATTTAGAAGTTGAAAGAAAAAATATCTCAACAAAATCTTCATTAAATCCATACATCTCTAGTTGGTATAAACAAACCAGACAAACAACTCTAAATTTTAATAACAAACAATTAAATAAAATTCAGGAAATTGAAAAGAATTATCCAGAATTGTTTGCCAAAGCTGGTGGAAAAATTAGCGTTAGTTGTCCAGATAAAAAATATCAAATAGAAATTCCAAGCAAAAGAAAAGATGTCATTTTAAATGAAAGTTTGCTTGATATTTTAAAAACAATATAATCAAAAACTGTGCAAAAAATTTTTCTATCACTTTATCGAACCAATATTATCAAAGGTCTTGCCATTATTGCCGTAGTTCTACTACATGTTCTTGCCTACCCAAAGGGCATCTATCATTCTGATCAGCAAATATTTTTTATTTCGCTGGACCAATTGGCTAGATTTTGTATGCCAGCTTTTATTATGCTTTCTGGATATGGCCTAGCCTTTAAATATGAGAAAGAAAAAATCATTTACGCCGATTATCTAAAAAAAAGAATTTGGAAATTATTTCCACTTTATGTGGTGTGGAGCATCACTTCAATTTTGATTATCAAATCTATTCCAGCCTGGTCATTTGGCAACCAACCAATTTCTTTGGTTGTGCAATTTCTTCTAGGCCAAGCAGACTATCAATTATATTTTTTGCCAGTCATTTTTCAACTCTATGCTCTTTTTCCATTACTATGGTTGCTAAGAAAAAGACCAAATTTATTGCTACTTGGTGCAGCAACAATCCAAATCGCACTTTTCACTTTCTATGCTTCTAAAATCACTAACAGCGACCGCTTTGAATACGTCTTGTCTTTATCATGGTTACTTTACTTTGTTTTTGGTATTTACTTAAAAATTCAAGAATTACCAAAAATAATCATCAAATTAGCTTGGCCACTTAGTCTTATTTTTTTTGCAATCATTGCTTTCGACAGCTTAAGGCAAATTAATTCTGGTATCGATCCATTGCCAGCTCTAAAATTTACAAGATTGTTAATCATTCCTTTTGGTCTGAGTTTTAATCTTGCTTTGATCGTCACCAGAATTAATATCAATAATTTTTTCCAAAAAACTATTTTTAAATTTCTTGCTTGGTGTGGAAAGAATTCTTATCTAATTTTTCTTTCGCACACCATTGGCTTAAGAATTGCCTACGCTGTCATCACTAAACAATTACCACTTTTCACTATTGTTGGTCTTATTATTGCTTGGGTGATAATTATTTTTATAAGCAACAAAATGCTTAGTGAGAAGAAAATAAAAGCTGTCATTAATAAGTAATCTTTGATACAATCAGGCCTTGTTAAAATCAAAAGGAGGGATCGCATAGTGGCCGAGTGCAGCGGTTTACTAAACCGCCATAGTGTAAAAACTATCCAGGGTTCGAATCCCTGTCCCTCCGCACAGTCAATATGCCAAACCCCATTGACCTTTACATCGCTGCTTTTCCAGAAAAAACACAACTACTCTTACAAAAAGTGAGAGCCATAATTAAAGAAATCATTCCGCAAGCAGAAGAAATCATTAGTTATGGCATTCCCACTTTTAATTTAAACAAAACACACGTTGTTCATTTCGCCGCTTTCAAAAATCACCTTGGTTTCTTCCCAACTCCTAGCGCCATTTCTGCTTTTACCAAAGAATTGGAAAATTACAAAACTTCCAAAGGCACTATTCAATTTTTATATAACCAAGAAATACCTTATGATTTAATTAAAAAAATTGTTGCTTTTCGACTCAAAGAAGTAGAAAAATCAATTTAAAAAATTTTCATAAATATTTTCCACATCCTTATCTCCGCGACCAGAAAGATTAATTACTACTACGTCGCTAGTTTTATATTTCTTGGCATACTTCAAAATGTAAGCTATTGCATGTGCTGATTCTAATGCTGGAATAATCCCTTCAGTTCTGGCCAATTCTACAAAAGCTGCTACCGCCTCTGCATCACTTATAGCGGCCAAACTTAAACGACCAGTAGATTTAAGCATACTTAGTTCTGGCCCAACCCCAGGATAATCCAAGCCAGAAGCTGCGCTGTAAGACTCAGCAATCTCACCAGTTTTGGTCAGCAAACTCAAGGTTTTGAAACCATGTAGAATTGCTGATTGACCAAGTGCCAAAGACAACCCATGGCGTCCAGACTTTTGACCTTTGCCAGCTGGTTCAACTGCTACTAATTGCACACTTACATCTTTAATAAATTCATACATTGCGCCTAAAGCATTACTACCACCACCCACACAAGCAACCACTGCAGTTGGCAAACAATTTTCAGCTTCCTGCAATTGAGAGCGAATTTCTTGACCAATTATTTTTTGAAAATCGCGCACCATTGTCGGATAGGGGTGTGGTCCAACTACAGAACCAAGCAAATAATGAGTATTTTGATGATCACTTAGAAAACTCTGCAAGGCTACATCTACTGCATCTTTGAGTGTTCCTTGACCTTGGGTGACTGGAATAACTTTTGCTCCCAAAATTTTCATACGATAAACGTTAGCTTTTTGATTTTTTATATCGCGAGCTCCCATGTAAATATCGCATTGCATGCCCAAATAAGCTGCAATTGTGGCAGTGGCCACACCATGCTGACCGGCACCAGTTTCAGCAATTAGTTTGGTTTTTCCCATGTGTTTAGCCAAGAGACCCTGACCAATCACATTATTAATTTTGTGAGCCCCAGTATGATTGAGGTCTTCTCTTTTCAAATAAATTTTTGGTCCTCCAAGTTTTGTCGTTAAATTTTTGGCGAAGTAAAGCAAACTGGGACGGTTAGCATAAACTTGATAAAAATGCTTTAACTCTGCTTGGAAAGCAGGATCATTTTTTAATTTTTCATAAGTTTTTGCTAAATCAGCAACAACTTTTTCCAACTCTTTTGGCAAAAATGATCCACCAAATTCACCAAAAAAACCAGTTTTATAAATATTTTTTTTCATAAATAAAATCTTTCAAAGATAACACTCACTAAGAGTGTAATAAATAAATTAAATTGGAATAGAAAATATGGCTGGGGCTAACCCCACCATTTTTTATGAGAAGCGTTTTGTAAAAATTTAAACTTACCAATTTTTAGTTCATGAGATCCACGACTAACTGTAGCAACACCCACATTGAGAATTTGAGCAATTTCTCTTTGTGATAAACCTTGCTTAAGTAATTTGACAATTTGCAAACGTTTATTAAGTTCTAACAATTCATCAGGCGTAAAAAGACTAAGCAAAAAATCATCAGCTTGCTGCTCAGTCTTTAAATCAGTAATAATTCTAGATAGTGTTCTCATGTACTAGTACAGTATACTTTAACAAATAATAAAAAACAAGCCTCAATTAAAAACTCTAGTTGCCTCTTAGACGTTTTTTGTTCATACTAGAGAAGATGTCTGCCCAAGATAAATCTCATCAACACGTCAAGTTGTCTGAATTAGCTTCTACTGCCATAGCTGGCAACGACATTCTTTCTTCTTGTCTCTATGTCTCTGGAATTGCCATTTTGTTTGCTGGGGCCTGGGCACCATTTGTCTTTTTTGCCATCGTCATGGTGCTATTTTTTTATAAGCATGTTTACACAGAAGTAGTCGAAGCTCTACCCCTTAATGGCGGTGCTTACAACTGTCTACTAAATGCCACCAGTAAATCGCCAGCTGCTATCGCCGGAGCGATGACCATCTTGTCTTATGTGGCTACCAGCGTGATTTCTGCCAAAACTGCCAGCGAATATCTACACACAGTAATGCACAATATTCCAGTTATTCCACTAACAGCTGGCATTATTATTTTCTTTGCCGCTCTAACTATTTCTGGAGTCAAAGATAGCGCCAAAGTAGCCAAAATAATTTTTGGCATTCACCTGCTCACTATGTTTTTATTTATTGCCTTAGGAATTATTTCTATCGTTAATAATGGCTGGGGATTAATTCCAGAAAATTTTGCTGCAACTACAAACATGTTTAGAGAACAAGGTGCTGCTAAATTATTGTTTTTCGCTTTTGCAGCTTCTTTACTTGGAGTTTCTGGATTTGAAAGTAGCGCTAATTTTGTTGAAGAGCAACAACCTGGAGTATTTCGTAAAACCTTACGCAATATGTTAATGGGAGTTTGGTTTTTTAATCCACTGATTACTTTCGTAGTTCTGGCCACTCTAAATTTGCCTGCTATCGCCAGTTCAAAAGATTTTGTTCTCTCAGAAGCTGCTAGTTTGCTTGGTGGTAAAGGCTTGCAATATTTAGTTGTAATTGATGCTTTCTTGGTTTTATCTGGAGCAGTCCTAGCTAGTTTTGTTGGTGCCACTGGCCTTCTTTATAGAATGACGCTTGATCACTGTTTGCCCAGCACACTTCTCCTGCCAAAACTAAAGGCTAGAAACCAGAATGCCAATAGAATCATTATCGCCTTTGCTCTACTTTGCATTTCTATTCTTCTTATGACCAAAGGCAATCTATTATCTCTTGCTGGAGTTTACACAATTAGCTTTTTGGGAGTGATGACTTTTTTTGCCATTGGTAATTTGATCTTGCGTGAAACACGCTCTGATCTCAAAAGAACTTATCAAGGACCACTAATCTATGTCATCTTAGCAGCATTGGCAACTTTGGCCGGTATTGTTGGTAACATTTTAATTGATCCAAAAAACTTAATGTATTTTTCAATTTATTTTGTGCCCGCAGTAATTATTACCCAAGGCATGATTTATCGCGATTATATCTTGGAAGCCATTCTTAAATATTCTAAGCGTTGGCCATGGATGCATGGAAAAATGGACAAATGGCTCAATCATGTTATTGGCCCAAGAATTATCCTGTTTGCTCATCATCCACAAAAACTTTACAAATCATTAGAATACATTCGTAAAAACGAAACTAGCCGTCGCATTACAGTGGTTTTTTGTCAGCCAGATGTAGAAGTAGCCAAAAAATGGACCAAAACTTTTGGTGAATACGTCAATTTTTTCAAAGAAGCTGGCGTATTCAAGCAACTAAATATTGACTTGAATATTGAACCGAAATTAGCTTTTGGACCAGAAGTCGTAAAGACTTATTCAAATCGCTACCGTGTACCACACAACAATATTTTCATTGGCTCTGTCCATGAAAAACATGATTTTAGCTTTGAAGATTTGGGTGGCGTAAGAATTATTCAATAATTTTACTCAACTATTTTTCAGCTTTTGCTAGTAAAGTTTTTGATGTTAGAATGGTCGCTTATGTCCAAAAAACTCTATGATGAATCTGTTCAAATCCATCGTCAACACGTTGGCAAATTGGCTACCATAGCTATTTGCGAGGTAAAGGATAAGCACGATCTTTCTCTCCTTTATACTCCTGGAGTCGCTGAACCATGTCGTGTTATAGAAAAAGATAAAGAAGAATCGTTCAAGCTAACTTCTCGTGGTCGTACTGTTGCCGTTATTTCTGATGGCTCTGCTGTCCTTGGACTTGGCAATATTGGTCCCGAAGCTTCTTTACCTGTGATGGAAGGCAAGGCTCTACTCATGAAAGAATTTGCTGGCGTAGATGCTGTGCCAATCGCTATTAGCACTCAAGACCCACACGAAATTGCCCAATTTATTCGTCATATTGCTCCATCTTTTGTAGGCATCAATATCGAGGATATATCTGCCCCTCGCTGTTTTGATATTGAAACCGAACTTCAAGATCTTGGTATTACCGTTTTCCACGATGATCAACATGGCACTGCCATTGTTGTTTCTGCTGCTCTACATAATGCTGCCAAAGTCATTGATAAAAAATTTGAAGATCTTAAAGTAGTTGTTGTTGGTGCGGGCGCCGCTGGCATGGCTGTTTCTCTTATGCTCCTTGGTATTGAAATGGACAGCAATGGTTGTCGCAAAGTTGATGGTGTACAAAAAGTTGGAGATTTAATTTTGATTGATAGTAAAGGCGCCATTAATGAATTTAGAACCGACTTAGACAAACATAAACAGTGTATTGCGGCCCACTCTAACAAAAACCAAGTTGGCGGTTCGCTGGCAGAAGCAATTAAAGGAGCTGACGTAGTTATTGGCGTTTCTAGAGCCAACCTCATCACTCAAGATATGGTCAAAAGCATGACCAAAGATGCTATTGTTTTTGCCATGGCCAATCCTGAACCAGAAATTATGCCTGACTTAGCTATGGCAGCTGGCGCCGCTATTGTCGCTACTGGTCGCAGTGATTTTAAAAATCAAATCAATAATGTTTTGGCTTTTCCTGGTGTTTTTCGTGCCGTTGTTGATGGTCGTCTGCCAAGAATCACTACTCAAATGAAGCATGCAGCAGCGCAAGCTATTGCTGATTTGGTAAAAGAACCAAATGCAGAAAAAATTATTCCTGAGCCATTTGAGCCAAATGTTGCAAAAGTTGTCAGTCAAGCAATTTTGCGAGTAAAATAAAGCCATATGCAATGGTTTATCTTCGCTTTGCTTTCCGCAGCCTTTGCTGCCCTCACATCAATTCTGGCCAAAATTGGCATTAAAGATATTAATTCCAATCTGGCAACCGCCATTCGTACTAGCGTCATCTTAATCTTTACTTGGGGAATTGTGATTGGTCAAAAAAATCTTCACCAAATTGCCAATATCAGTAAGCATTCTCTGCTATTCTTAGTTCTTTCTGGAATTGCCACTGGCTTGTCATGGCTTTTTTACTTCAGAGCTCTACAAATTGGTGAAGCCAGCAAAGTCGTGCCAATCGATAAGCTTAGCCTGATTATCACCATGGTTTTTGCAGCTATTTTTCTCAAAGAACAATTTACTATTTACAGCGCCATTGGTGCCGTTATGATGACAGCAGGAGCATTAATTATTGCTTTTGCGAAGTAGAAAGGAAGAATATGATTGGAAATATACCAGAAATTATTGGAGAAATAGACCAAGAAACCGCACAAAATAAACTTGAAGATTGCATAAAAGCGAGAGACGCGATTATAGATGAATTAATTGATCGTGCAGATGAATTGCCAAATAACTTGCTTATTTTTAGCTGTGGTATCAACGATAAAAATGATCCACATTTTTGGTTGGAAATTCACTTGGCTGGTGGTCAAATCTTAGTCTGGGATCAAACCAAACAAAAACTACCAGAAAATTTAACTTCCCTTGAAGAAGCTCAAGAAAAATGGAGTAAATATGCTAAACCTGATCAAAGAATACAAATTATTCCACTCAGAGAAGAGTAAAAAAATCAAACCACCTTCTCCCAACTAAAGCCTTCTCTGCCAAAATGGCCATAAGCTGCTGTCTTGGCAAAAATTGGTTTACGAAGATCGAGTTTTTCAATGATGTTTCTGACTGACATATCCAGCAAACTAAAAGCATAGGCTTTGATTTCTTCTTCATTAACTTTGGCTGTCCCAAAAGTTTTGATGTTAAAAGAAACTGGCTTGGCTTGGCCAATCACATAGCCAACTTGTAATTCGCAACGATCTGCCAAACCTTTGGCTACAATATTTTTAGCCAAAAAACGGCAAGCATAGGCAGCAGAGCGATCAACTTTACTTGGATCTTTACCAGAAAAACAACCTCCACCATGGCGGCCCATGCCGCCATAAGTATCAACAATGATTTTACGTCCAGTTACGCCAGTATCTGAGGCTGGGCCGCCAATCTCCCAAGCTCCAGTGCCATTGATTATCAATTTCACTTCATCTCTATTTAAAACTTGCTTGGGTAAATATTTGGCCACAGCTGGTACAACCACTTCTGTCCACAAATCTTTTTCCAATTGCTCTTTACTGATTTTTGGATCGTGGGGAACAGCAAGAATAATTGTTGAAACTTTCTGTGGTACGCCCTCGGCATAATCGATCACTGCCTGAGCTTTGCCATCTGGACGTAAATAAGCAATCTTGCCACTCTCACGTGCCTCATCCATATTTCTCACAAATTGATGAGCCAACATTAATGGCATTGGCATTAATTCTGGGGTTTCGTTACAAGCAAAACCAAACATAATTCCCTGATCACCAGCACCACCGTCATCTACACCGATAGAAATATCGGCTGATTGATGGTGAATATAAATCTCAACATCTGCCTGATCAGAAAAACCCCAGTCAGGATTGGTGTAACCAAGCTTCTTGATAGTTTGGCGAGCAATTTTTTCGTAATCAATTTTTTTGGCACAAGTAATTTCACCGGCTAAAACAACTTTATTAGTGGTCACTAAAGTTTCTACCGCCACACGACTTTTTGGGTCAGCGGCTAAACAAGCATCAACAATGCTGTCAGAAATTTGATCACAAATTTTATCAGGATGACCAGCAGCTACTGATTCTGAAGTAAATTGGTCAAACATATTTTCCCCTCTTGAGCCTACGACTCAAATTAGATTAACCTGATTAATAATTGGGGAGAAATAAAAAAACACTCCGCAGAAGAGTGTTTGAATTTTTCTCAAACGAGCGAATCTCCCTCTTGCGAGCTAGAGTTAGCACCGTGCCTCCTTACAAGGTCGGTTGTTGAATGGGTCAGCGGGCTAGTTCCCTCACCATTTCTCTTGATTTAAGTTGTTAATCTAAAGGTTAGTATACAAAGGAAGAGCAATTTTGTCTAGATTTTTTGCTAAAATAGAGTTGATGAAAAATAAATTGATTTTGCTTTTTATTTTGTTCTTAGCAGCTTTTCTGCGTTTTTATAATTTGGAAAATTTACCAATTAATGCTCACACCGACGAAATTACCAATACTTATGTTGGTCGTTTCATTTGGCAAAATGCTGTAGATCTCTATGGCAACAAATGGCCAATTTTATATTTTGATAAATTTGGAGATTATCCAAATGTTATTCCCATGTATCTTTCTGGATTGACCACTTATGTTTTTGGCTTTAATAAACTAGCCATGAGATTTCCGATCGCTTTGTTTGGTGTTTTGGCGGTTTATTTAATTTATCTGCTTGGCAAAGCAATTTTTAAATCAGAAAAAATGGCGTTATTTAGTGCTTTCACTCTTGCCATTTTTCCATGGCACATTGTCTTGTCACGAGCTACAGCTGAGGGTGTCACCGCAATGGCTGTTTTTGCCTTGGGTTTCTATTTATTGATTCAAGGAATAGAAAAAAATAGAGTTTTATTACTAATTTCGTCATTTTTAATCTTACTTGGCACCTATCTTTTTTATGCTTCTTATAGAATTCTCATTCCATTGTTTTTATTGCCTACTTTTTTGCTTGCTTCGCAAAGAAAAACCAAAACATTATTAATTATTTTTGCGATTATTAGCATCATCCTCACCGGATTAATTAGCCAAACCAATTGGGGCAAAGGGCGTTTCAAACAAACCAGCATTTTTAGCCCCACCAGTTTGGTTTATCCAATGCAAGGAGAATTTCTGGCTGAAGAAGGTCAAAGCAATGTCCTAAAATCCAAAATTTTCTTCAACAAACCCTTGATGTTTACCAGAGAATTTATCAAACAATATTTAAAATATTTTTCTCCTGAATTCTTATTCTCCATGGGTGGTTTGCCAAAAAGATATCAAGTTCCAGAACAAGGCTTGTGGTACTACTCTTATTTGCTTTTATTCATTTCTCTCATCATTCTTGGAAAGAAAACGATAAATTTGGAAAAATCTAAAAATAAATATTTGATCTTCTTATTATATTTGTTGGCCATAATTCCAATTCCTGGAGCTCTGACTATCGATGATGCACCAAATTTACATCGCACTGCTTTGATGGCATTTACATTAAGTCTTTTAGCCAGCATCCCTTTCATTACACTACAAAATCTGAAGTGGAAAAAAATCAATTTTAATTGGCTTTTGTTTTTGATGATGGGCTTAGAAACAATTTATTTTTGGAATAAATATGCAATGCACGCTGATAAATATAATGAGCTTGATCGTAATAAAGGCTATGATAATTTGGCAAAATTTTTGCTAGATAAAAAGGATCAGTACCAGCAAATCTTTGTTGAAAGAAACGGAGAAATTGCTATTTATTATCTTTTCTACAGTCATAATTTTGACAAAAATCTAAGCAAGCAATTTGGCTTTGATTTGAGATTGGAAAAAGTAGATAACATTAGTTTTACCGATTATGAATGTGTCTATCCTGGCAATTATCCAGATAGTAAACAATTTAAGGATTCGCTTTTTATTTTTAGCACCAGTTGCAATGAAAGATTAAATAAGTATTTCTCTTTGCACCCTGAATTCAAAAAGGTTGAAGAAATTCACAGTAGTTCTGGCAGTGAAATGTTTGAGGTATATTTATTGAATTAGTTCCATTGACTTATGCTTATACATATTCTAAAATTCGAATATGTATAGCAAGACTTTTGCCATCTATGCTGATACTCTCAAGGCATTAGCTCACCCTCGCCGTCTAGAGATAATCTACTTACTCAAAGATCAAGAGATGTGTGTTGGAGAAATATATTCAATGCTTGATTTGCCTCAAGCCAATGTTAGTCAACATCTAATGATTTTGAGAGAAGCTAAATTAGTCAAAGCTAGCAAAAAGGGCAAAACCATTTCTTACAAACTTGCTCACAAAAATATCTTCCAAGCTTGCTCATTAATTAGAGATTTTTTAATTGAAGAAAATCAAGAAGATAATGATTTGAAACAACTAAAAAATTCCATCGACACACTTTTGCCAATCACTCATGATCCAATTTGCCAAATGCGCGTTTCCAGTAAAACTGCAAATTATCATTTTAAATACAACGGTCAAAACTATTATTTTTGTGCTTCAGGTTGCCTGAAAAAATTCAAGGAAAATCCAAGTAAATATATTAAGGAATCAAACTTATGAACCTATGGACAATTCTCTTTACTGGTCTAACTACTGGCGGTGTTTCTTGCGCCGCAGTACAAGGTGGATTGCTAGCTAGCATTATTGCCAATCAAAAAAAACAAGAAATTGAAGAAAAAGAAAAACAAAACAAAAAGACCAATCAAGAAACTTTGACCAAAATTGATCAATTAGATTGGCTGCCTGTCGCCATGTTTCTAAGCAGCAAATTTATCACTCACGTAATTTTGGGATTTTTACTTGGTGGATTGGGAGCAGTCTTTGCTCTCAACCAAGGCACAAAAGTTGCCTTACAAATCTTCACCGCTTTATTCATGTTCGCCACAGCCATGAACTTCTTAGATGTCCACCCAATCTTTCGTCATTTAGCTTTTCAGCCGCCAAAATTTTTAAGAAAAATTGTCAAGAATTCAACCAAAAACCAAGCCATCTTTGCTCCAGCTGTATTGGGACTTTTCAGTATTTTTATTCCCTGTGGCGTCACCCAAAGCATGGAAGTCCTAGCTATTGGCAGTGGCAGTGCTATTCAAGGTGCATTGATTATGGGTACTTTTGTCATTGGCACTTCGCCACTTTTTGCTTTACTTGGAATTGTGACTGCCAAACTTACAGAAACATGGCGAGAAATTTTTAATAAAACCGCCGCCGCCATTTTGATTGCCTTGGCTATTTATAGTTTCAATGCTGCCTTAATTGTTCTCAACTCACCCATCACCATTGGCAAAATGACCAATGCAGTCACTTGGTTCTTTTCTGATGAAAGATTTGCGCAAAAAACAGTAGAAAATCAAGCTATCAAACAAGTTGGCAACTTGCAAAAAGTGACAATAGAAATCAAAAATAGCGGTTATGTACCCAAATATTTCAAAGTCAAAAAAGACGTTCCAGTTGAGTTGACTGTCGCTAATGGAGGAACATACTCTTGTGCTTCAGACTTTGTCTTCAATGAGTTTAAAATTGAAGGTTTCGTCAAAGCTGGTTCTAGCAAAATATTTAATTTTACCCCTACAGAAAAAGGCAAATTCATTTTTTCCTGTTCGATGGGTATGTACACTGGTATTATGGAAGTAATTTAATAAAATAAAGGACATATGTTTAATTTATTTAAGAAAAAAACCATACAAGGAACCAAGGCCATTTTTAAATTGTCTGGTCTACATTGCAGTAGCTGCGCTTTATCAATTGACAATACTTTGGAAGAAATTGACGGCGTCATTGAAACCAAAACCAATTACGCCAAAGCAGAAGCAATTGTTTACTTTGACTCAAAAAAAACCAGTCCAGAAGCCCTCAAGAAGGCCATTATTGGCGCTGGCTACCAGGTTTTGGATTAGGACTATCTAATTAGCCAATTAAAGCTATAATATCCTCTAGTATTAATTGTCTTGAGCCTTCAAGCTCAAGAAAGAAGAGTCCATATTTATGTCAGATCAAAATGACAACATGGAAAACAAGAAAAAGATCTTCGTGGGTAATTTGCCTTTCAGCATGACCCAAGATGCTTTACAAAGCTTGTTTTCTGAATTTGGCGAAATTACCCAAGTCAGTTTAATCACTGATAGAATGACCGGCCGTTCTAAGGGTTTCGCTTTTGTAGAATTTGCCGATGAAGCTGCTGCACAAGCTGCTATCGATAAGATGGCTGGTTTTGTAGTTGAAGAGAGAGAGTTGGTTGTTAATATCGCTCGACCTCGTGAGCCAAGAAACGATCGTTTCCCAAGAAGAGACAACCGTTCCTTCGGTGGTGGTAGACCACAAAATAGAGATCGCAGATATTAATCTTTAGATCAAAATTTAGAAACGCCAGACTTCGGTCTGGCGTTTTTGTTTAATTTAGCTAATAATAAATTATCAATATGATAGACCATCAAGCTGGCCTCAATCCAAGCTACGCGCAAAGAACCGGTGAAGACTGGGTTGTTGCCGATAGTGGCAAAAAACCAGAACCACGCGCACAAGAGCAACCTATAATCAACAGTGTAATTGACGCTGCCAATAGAGCCTATCAACTCAGAGAGAGGGATAAAGAGACTATTAGTCATCTTAAGGAAGTTAGTCTTACGGACGATCTTACTGGTTGCTATAACACTCGTTATTTTATTAGATATGCTACTGAAGAATTTGATGTTAATCGTGATAATAATAGAATAGCCATAGTTAATATCGATATTAATGGCTTAAAGCCAATTAACGATATTCTTGGACATGTTAAAGGTGATACCCTTCTTAATAATTTTGTTGCCTATATGAGATCTCAACTGAGAAAAGGAGACATTTTGGTTAGAATTGGAGGGGACGAATTTTTGATAATTTGTGAAAATAACAACAATGATCACGATTTTGAAAAAAATCTACAAAAAAGAATGGATCAAATTAGTAACAATGCCCCCAAGTCATCTATTCCTGAAGAAAATATTAGTTTTGCTCACTGAGTAACCGTTTTTAGAAAACAAAATCAAAGGGACCTGTACGATACTAGAGCAATTTCTGACGCTCTTATGTATCAGCGCAAAAGAGAGATGAAAGGTCTAAAAAAGACTGAAGAATTCATTAGTAAAGAAATTGACATTATTCCTACCAGCGCAATTATTAGAATAATTAAAGAAAAAATCAGATCATTATTTAAGGGTGAATAAACAAAAAAATAATAATTTTTCTGATATAATTTGACAGTTCTTAAAAAACAAATGGAGGTGTCGCATAGTGGTCAATTGCACACGCTTGGAAAGCGTGAGCCTTACGGCTTCACGGGTTCGAATCCTGTCACCTCCGCATTAGCAAGCAATTTAGCGTAGCTAGAATTGATTGATAATGAGGATGGGTGAAAAGGATTATTTTAAATCCTGCCACCAAGTGCAAGCGATTAGCGAAGCACCTGGGTAATACCCGCAGGGTGAGTCACCTCCGCACATAAATTTTAATGTTTACGTGGTGACTGGTAACCCTCCACTTCACCAACAATTTTAATTACAATTGGCGCGTTCTGTTTAAACTTTTTGTGTCCCAATAGACTTTTCATAAAATCAACAATATCTTGCAAAGTAAATGGTTCTCGACCAGTACTTTCATAACCCTTGAAAACACTACCCATGTAACCATTTTGTTGAGGCAAATCATCGCGAAAAGCTTCCATCACATTAGCTCCGCTATCACAATATTGTTCAACAATCACATTCATTCCTGCTGGAGAATCAACTCCAATAATATTGGGAGGAATAAAACAACTTCTTTTTTTCTCACTCATAAACAGCACTTTTATAGTAGTGCTAAAAGAGGAGAAAAAACAATGAGCAAAATATTAATCAATCACAATCTCTTCTGCGTGTTGAACTTTTTTGATTCTATTCATCAAAGCAAAAACTAAATCATCGGCATCTGCTCCACGCTTGTCCAAAACAAAGATTGTTTCGTTGGCGTGATCACGCAAATCATTGTGACCGCCACCAATAATATTACGAGCGATTTGTACATTCCATTTAACTAAAGAATCCAGCAAAACATTTTTTAATTTGGTATTACCTTGTGATAAGAATTCTCTAATTCTGTCCACCTGCAAAGAAACTTGAAAAGCCAAAGCGTCTTGCTCTTGCAACTCAGCTCTTTTGCTTGGATCAGCCACTGCATCATCACCATTAAAATCAATAAACACAGTCAAAGAAACATGATGAGGCATACTGTCATAAACCTGTTGCTTGCCAGCAGCTTCCTGACCTAGATCGGTCAACAAGATGTCCTCAACATGTCTACCACTAGTTAAATGTTCCTCCACTACTGCATGGGTAGCAGCGCAAGCTCCACAATGCTCATGAACTTGAACTTCAACATTATCCAAGTCATCTTCCAAGCGCTCATCAATACAATGTAAGCTATAACCTCTTGAACTAAGGAAGCGATAAAAAGCTCCAAGAACCTCCAACTCACTACGTTTAAAATTAACTCCAGCAATATCTACTGATTCACCATTTTCTCTTAATGCCTGATCGAGAGCTTGATATATTTCAGAGTTCATATCACCAAAAACCAAAGGCAAACCACCTCCAGCTACAAAGTTGATATTACCATTCAGATCTTGTAACCATTCATCAGGATTGTCTTTTATGGCCTCCCACATTACTCTAATTTGGTTAATAACCTCAGAACTAGCTTCTCTTGATTTCATTTTTTTTCTTTCTTCTGATGACATAATGTTAGAGATTTTAACATGAGCCATATCTTTAGAAAAGACTATTTTCTTTCGATATGAGCCACCCCTTCACCCTGCGCTGCTTGTGAAACAACGGCAAATTGAGCTTTGCTTTGAAATTCTTGAATATCTTTGGCACCAACATAAGACATCGCACTGCGCAAACCACCAATTAGATCATCAATAATTAGTTCTGCCGGACCTTTATATGGAACCATGGTCATAATGCCTTCTGCACTACGAAACTCTCCCATTTTAGAACCATTATCTTTCATATAATCTTCAGAAGCTTGACCGCGAGCCTTCTTTACTCCGCCAATAACTTTGCCGGGGGTTTCTTCTGTACCTGCCAGAATCGAGCCTACCATAATAACTTTAGCTCCAGCAGCGATTGCTTTAGCAAAATCAGCTGGCTTACGAATACCACCGTCAGCAATTACATCCAAACCAGATTCAACTGTTTCAAAAACTGCTGACAATTGTGGAAAGCCAGCTCCAGCCACTAAACGTGTAATACACATTCCACCACCACCAACACCAACTCTAGCTATTTTTAATCCAGCTTCTTTATAAACCATTGCCTGATCATAACTAACAATATTGCCTGCTATAACCGTCATTTTGAGCTTATCTTGAATTTCAGCAGCAGCATTAACTACACTTTGCATACCACCATGAGCAACATCTAGAAGCAAAACTTTGGCACCAAGTTTTTTGAAAGCTTGAGCATCAGCAAAAGCGTTCTTCAAACCAATGGAATAAACGGCATTGATTTTATCTTTTTGTAAGTTTTTACAAGCCTCCAAAGCTTCATCGATAAAAACTCTAGGCATGAAAGTTAAACCCCCAATTTTATGCATTAAGCGAGCCATTTTCTCACCACTAATGGTATCCATTGGGGCGGTTACAATTGGTTTACTCAAAGTAAATGGGCCAAATTGCACTGATAAATCAGTTTCCTTTCTGGAGCCAATTTTTGTATTGGCTTGAGGCACCAAAAGCACATCGTCATAAGTCAAACTTGCTGGATGAGCACTACTAATATTAGGCCAAGCTTCTGTTTTTCCAAGAGCTTGATAAAAGTTTTTGGACATAAGCGGTCTTTTCCTTGTTTTTAATTATTATTTAGTAATATTTAATTGTTTGCTCTCTCTTTGGACCCACGCTCACCATGAGCAACTTCACATTCAAACTTTGACTTAAAAAAGCCAAATATTGCAAAGCTTCTTTTGGAAGATCACTAATTTTTCTCACTTTACTGAGCGCAGAGCCATCAAAACTAGGTAGCTCTACATACTTAGGACTAACACGATTTAGATATTCCTGATCTGGTCTGTAGGCCACTTCTTTACCATCAATTTCATAAGCCACACAAACTTTGATTGGCACTTCCTTATAAGCAATATCTAAATGTGTGAGAGTTAAATATTCGACTTTGCCAACTCTAAATAAATAAGAAAGCATAGGTAAATCTATATAGGCAATATCTCTTGGTCTCTTAGTAGTGGCTCCATATTCATTAGCATCTTCACGAATACGCTCTGCCAATTCTTTGCCCATCATGGTTGGTAATTTTCTGGTACCAACACTAGAAGTATAAGTTGCCTTAATAGTTGCAGCTCTAACTGCCAATAAACGGTCATCAACTATTCCTTCAGTGGACGAGTAAATACCATCAAAACCACAATTTGAAGCTGTTACATCAGGATAAACTCCATAGCGAGTATCAATGCCTAAAGCTTGAGCTTTTTCAAAAACCATTGGCACCTTGGAATTCCAAGTTTTGGACAATAAGTTAGTCACATCTTGGACAAATTCAGCAAGAATTTTTATACTGTCAGAAATGCTTTTGGCAAATTGTGCAAAATCACCAACTACAACACTTGATCCATCAAGTCTTGGAACTGACACCTCGCTTAATTTAAAACCAAAACCAGCTGAAAGCATTTGATAGTGCTCATAATGTGTTTGTAAGCGTTTCTTCCAATCTTTAGCTAACAAATCACGCATACGCAGAGGATTACGATAAATTACGTCTGCATATGCCGGAGAAATTCCCCTACCAGTGGCTGCTTTGCTACCATCTGCTTTCATTTTTAGTACTGCTTCAAAAGCGCGATGTGTATCCAGAGATAATAGAACCATTTCGTCAATTAATAATTTGGCCGGAATTTCTTTGCCATCCAAAACTTTTCTAACTTCTTTTATCTCCATCACCAAATCTTGCGGATGGAGCACCATCTCCTTACCAAGAATTACCGTACAACCTTTTTGCAAAATACCAGATCCAAGTTGGTGTAGAGCAATTTTTTTATCACCAAAAGCAATAGTGTGACCAGCATTGGCTCCACCATTATCACGGTAATGAATTACTTGCTTTTGTTTTTTAAGAAAAAGAGAAGTTAACTCATCTGTGACACGTCCTTTACCTTCGTCACCCAAGGCACCACCTACTACAGCGATGGAATTTGCTCGACGCCCTTTGGTAAGAAATGGATTGCTCACTAATTTATAATCAGTTTTATAAAGCTGTCCTTCTTTGTAAACAGCTTTTTTGATTTTCAGGAAGTTATTAGCCATTGCTAATCTTTCTTGTGTAATTTGTATTGGGAATATTTACTAAAAAAGTCTTCAGTTCTCTTAGACACATCAAGAGCTATTTTTTCTGAAAGACCAAGATATTTTTCTGGAGTCAAATTCTGCAGTTGCTCACCCATATTTTCTGTTAATGCTTGCCAATCTTCTTTGGTGATATTTTTATTTTTAGCCAATTTAGCAATTTTTTCATAAGCTTCTTGGTCACCATTTTTTCTAGCCAAAGTTTGCCAAGCCTCTGTCAAAATATTGTAATTATTTTGTAGAGCTTGGATTGTAACTCCCTCATTTAAGGATAGCTTAGCCAAACCGCCACTGAGGCTATCATAAGCCAAAAGACAATGAGCAAAAATAACACCAATATTGCGAAGGACTGTGCTTTCTGATAAATCTCTTTGCAAACGACTGATCGGTAGCTTGCGCATCATAGCTTCCAAAAGAGAATTGGCCAAAATTAAATTACCTTCAGAGTTTTCAAATTCAATTGGATTAATTTTTTGAGGCATGGTTGAAGAGCCAACAAATTTTTCCTTGCCTTTTTGCAACAACCACCCATCGCTAATATAACGCCAAACATCTTGGTTTAATCCAATAAAAACACTGTTTATTCGATAAAAAATTGAAAATAATTTTACCAAATCATCAGCAGGAGCAATTTGCGTAGCTGTTTCAACAAAATTAAATCCAAAACTTTCTACAAATTTTCTACTAAATTTTTGCCAATCAATTTTTGGAAAAGACAATTGCATTGCTTGATAACCACCCACTGCTCCAGAAAATTTTCCATGAAATTTATAGTCTTTCAATTCTTCTAAAATTAACAAAATCCTATCTACAAAAACCGCAATTTCTTTGCCAAAGGTCGTGGGAATAGCTGCTTGACCATGAGTTCTTGCCAAAATTGGCGAAGCTACATAATTCACAATAAGGCTATTTAATTTTTCTACAACATCTTTTAGACTAGGAAAAACAACTTCCTGCAAACCACCTGCGAGCATTGATCGATAAGCTAAATTATTAATATCTTCTGAAGTAATTGCAAAGTGAATAAAAGGAATTAAGTAAGTGAGATTATTTTTTTCAAACTCTTCACGTAAATAATATTCAATTGCTTTAACATCGTGATGGGTTATTTTTTCAATCTCTTTAACTCTGCCAATTGCCAAAGCATCAACATCTTTTAATTTTGCAAAAATGTTTAATTCTTTTTTTTGCAAAGTTGGAATAATTCCACATTCAGCTAAAGCATGTAAATAGGAAATTTCAATTTTGATTCTAAAGGAAATTAAAGCTGCTTCGGAAAAATGGGTGCGAAGAGAGCTTGTCTTTTTTCTGTAGCGACCGTCAATTGGCGAAATTGCCATTGTATCTTCTGTCAGCATCCATTAACTAATTATATTTTGAACCCTGTCTTTTTGCAATCCCAATATTGCAAAAAACAGCTGGTGCAAAAGATGCAACGCGAATTTTGGACCCTGTTTTCTGGTGCAAAAGATGCAACGCATAAAACATTTATTTAATAATTCCACCACCTAAAACAATTTCGTTTTGATAAAAAACAATTGATTGTCCATTAGTTACGGCTCTTTGCGGTTGATCAAAAACCACTTCAACCTCATCTTTACCGCGAGGGAAAATTGTCACTGCAACTTCTTTAGCTCCATATCTAATTTTGGCAGTTGCTTTGGTTGGCTCCAACAATTTATCAACTGCAATAAAATTCAAATCACCAGCAATTAAACTGTTAGATAAAATATCTTTTTCATCACCCAAAACAATTTCATTTTTTTCTGCATTAATTCGACTTACAAAAATTGGTTTACCAGTCGCAATTCCCAAACCTTTACGTTGACCAATAGTGTAGTGGTAAATACCTTTGTGTCTGCCCAAAATTTTCCCATCTTTATCAATAAAATTACCGTGTTGATTTGGTACTCCTGTTTGCTTTTCAATAAAGCCAGCATAATCATGATTGCTAACAAAACAAATATCCTGACTATCTGGTTTGGTAGCAACTCCCAAACCTAATTTTGCAGCAATTTCTCTCACCTTTGTTTTTTCATAACTAGCTAAAGGAAAAATTGTGTGGGCCAATTGTTCTTGGGTTAGAGTATAGAGCGGATAAGTTTGATCTTTATTTAAACTAGCTGACCTCTTTAGCAAATAACGATCATCTTTTTTGACAACAGAAGCATAATGACCAGTAGCAATGTAATCCATACCCATTTCCAAAGCCCTTTTCAAGAAATCGTCAAATTTAATATAACGATTACAAGCAATACAAGGATTTGGGGTTCTGCCTTTTAGATATTCTTCTGTAAAATAATTAATTACTTTTTGCTCAAAACTTTCTTTAAAATCTAGGACATAGTATGGGATCTCTAATTTATCAGCAACACGTCGTGCATCATCTACAGCAGACAAAGAGCAACAGGAACCATTTTCTTCTTTCTTCCCATCTTGCCAAATTTGCATAGTCACCCCGACAACATCATACCCCTGCTCTTTCAACAAAGCGGCAGCCACAGAGCTGTCAACCCCACCACTCATACCGATCATTACTTTCTTTTTCATAAAATATTTGTGTTTGAAAAAATTTCTCGCAAAACAGCTAGTAAATAATCTAAATCTTCATCAGTATTTTCATCGCCAAAAGTGAATCTAATTGCATTCTTAGCCATTTGTCGATCAAGGCCCATAGCTAATAAAACATGTGACGGCTCGATTGATAAGGCGCTACAAGCCGAACCACTAGAAGCAGCAATCCCTTTCATATCCAACATCATTAATAAAGAATCACCAGAAATTTTTGGGAAAGAAAAATTAATATTTCCAGCCAACCTTTTTTCTCTATGGCCATTTAACTTTATTCCCTTGGTAATTTTTGGTATCTCCAAAATAGCCCTATCTCTTAAGAGAGTTAGCTTGTGTTGATGATTTTTTAAATCATTAATAGCTAATTCCAAAGCTTTGGCCATCGCTACAATACCAGCCACATTTTGAGTACCAGCACGCAAATCTCTTTCTTGACTACCGCCATGCAATAAATTTTCTATTTTTATACCATCGCGTAAATACAAAGCTCCAACCCCCTTTGGTCCGCCAAATTTGTGGGCAGATATAGACATTGCATCTAAACTTAATTTGTTGGCATCAATTTCCAAATTACCAACCACTTGCACTGCATCAGTATGAAAAATGATATTGTATCTATCAGCCAATTTAGCAATTTCAGAAACTGGTTGAATTGTCCCAACCTCATTGTTTGCAAACATAATTGAAATTAAAACGGTGTCTTTACGAATTGCTTTTTCCAAATCAGCAATAGAAATTAAACCATCACTATTAACTGGCAAATAAGTTACTTCAAAACCATTTTTTTCTAAAAATTGACAACTATGTAAAACAGCATGATGTTCAATTTTGGAAGTGATAATATGTTTCCCTTTTTTTTGGTTAGCATAAGCCAATCCTTTAATAGCCCAATTGTCAGCTTCCGTTCCAGAACTAGTGAAAAAAATTTCTTTTGGTTGGACATTAAATAAACCCGCAATTTTTTCTCTTGCAGTTTCTATAGCTTTTTTACTTTGTCTGCCAAGTTCATAAATAGAAGCAGCATTACCATAAAAGTTATTTAAATATGGAAGCATGGCCTCTATTGCTTCTGGCCTAGTGCGAGTGGTGGCAGCATGATCTAAATAAATTTTTTTCATAATTATTTTTTCAAATCATCCATCGGCGGCATTTTTTTATTTAATTCTTGAATTAACTCTTCGATCTCATCGTCTTCCAAACCGTGCATTTTAGCACCTTCTTCCAAGGTATCCCATGAAGCAGCAATGCAATTTCCACAATACAAACCATACTCATAGAGGACATCATTTAACTCTGGGTCAATGGTGACTAGCTCATAAATGCTCGTATCTTTATCAACTACATTATTTTTCATATTTATCTAAAGCCTCTTGCAAGGCTTTTAACGTCAAAGTGGCACAAGCAATTCTACTGGTAGTTAAATTTAAATTAATTAATTTTAATACTTTTTCTTGATCAATTTTTTTAGCATCTTCAATATTTTTGCCAATAATTTCTTCCAACAAAAAATCAGCGCCAATTATACTTACAAAACACATTTCTCCATCAAATTTTGCATCCTTAATTACACCTTTTTCAATTAACAACGACAAATGAACATGATCGCCACAAAAAGTGTTAGTTTTATCTAAAACAATCGATGGATATGTCAAATTACCCTTATAAGTTGGGTCTTTATAAACCTCCATCAATTCGCTTCTGTATAAATCATCCATAATAATTAATTGCTTTTTTCAAATTTATAAGTAAAAAATCCAAATCTTCCTTCTGATTATACAAGTAATAAGAAGCACGCAATGTTGCTCCGCATCTATGAGATTGATGCAGTGGCATAGCACAATGAAAACCTGACCTCAAAGCTAAACCAGATTTTGATAAGTAGTCGCTTATGTCGTGAGAATGAACACCCTCAACATAAAAAGAAACCAAACCGGTACGCCCTTCTGCTCCAATCTCTCCAAAAATTTTAATTCTACTTATTTTATTTAATCCATCCAATAAATATTTGCTTAACTCAATTTCGTGTTCTCTAATTTCATCCATACCAATATCCAACAAATAATCAATTGCTTTATCCAAAGCAATTGCACCTTCCACATTTGGAGTTCCAGCTTCAAATTTTTCTGGATATTGTGCAAACAAAGTTTCCTTCATAGAAACAGATTCAATCATTCCTCCACCAAGTTGGTACGGTTGCATTAAATCTAGAAGTTTATCTTTTGCATAGAGCACACCAATGCCCATTGGAGCAAGCATTTTATGACCAGAAAAAGCATAAAAATCACAGTTCAAGTCTTGAACATCAACCTTTAAATGAGGAATTGCTTGAGCCCCATCAACTACCAAAACCGCTCCAAATTGATGAACAGTTTCAGCAATTTTTTTTATATTACTAATTGTCCCAAAAACATTGCTTGCATGTGCTATCGATACTATTTTTGTTTTTGTAGACAATTTTTTTTGCCATTCATTTTTGGTAATTCTGCCAAATTTATCACTCTCCAAGACTCTCAAAATTGCTCCAGTTTTTTTGCAAACATCTTGCCATGGTAAAAAATTACTATGATGTTCGAAATCACTCACCAAAATTTCATCATTCTTTTTAAGAACATTTGAAGCATAACTATAAGCAACTAAATTTAAAGATTCGGTGGTGCCCTTAGTAAAAATTATCTCCCTACTATTTTTCGCATTAATAAACATTGCTACTTTTTTTCTCGCAGCATCATAAGCTTCACTAGCTCTTTCACTAAGATCGTAAATACCACGATGAACATTAGCATTTTCACTACTATAAAATTGCGAAATTCTATCTATTACTACCTGAGGCTTATGACTAGTTGCAGCACTATCCAAATAAACTAACTTTTTATTATTGAAAAAAATTGGAAAATTACTTTTAATTTTTAATATATCTAACATAAATAATCCTCAATCATTTTCTTTGCTTCTTTATTTTTAATTGAATCTAAAATCTTATTAAAGAAAGCTTCCTGTAAGATTTTTTCTGCCTCACTTTTGGTAAAGCCACGACTCATTAAATAAAAAAGATCTGCCTCATTTAAACGACTACTAGTAGCGCTGTGAGAAGCTTTAACACGATTATTTAAAATTTCCAAAACTGGCTGAGATCGATTATAAACTGCATCACCAACTATTAAACTTTGTTCTTTCAAAAAAGACTTAGTCTGTGAAGCTTTTTGCTCTATAAGAATTTGACCAAGATAATCAACTTTCGACTCATCTGATTGGCTCAAATAGACCTCAGTTAAACAACTTGTTTTTGGAACTAAGTGCTTAATATTACTTTCCAAATACCAATTACTTTTATTTTTTAATATACCAATGAATAATAATTGGCAATTTAAATTACTTTTTTTAAAAAAAAGATCGACTTTAATTTTGCCAATGCTGGATTCTTTATCCAATAGAACCAAGTACAAAGTATTTTGTTTTGGTTCCAAAGAAAATTCTTTTTGATTTTGAAGCAAGACTGTTTGCATATTTTAGCCAACACTCCCTTCCATCTCTAATTCAATTAAACGATTTAGCTCAACAGCATATTCAAGTGGCAACTCTTTAACAATCGGTTCGATAAAACCTGCCACTAAAAGCGTCATTGCTTCTATCTTATTCAATCCTCGACTCATTAAATAGAATAGTTTTTCTTCTTCAATCTCACTTACTGAGGCCTCGTGTGCAACGCTTGCATTATCACCTGCAATTTTCATATCAGGATAAGTTGCTGTAGCAGATTTGCTGTCCAAAATCAAAGCATCACACTCTACTTTACTTTTACTATTACTTGCTGCCTTGGAAACATAAACTAAACCACGATAATTACTTCTCCCACCAGCTATACTAACTGATTTGGCAATTATTTTAGAAGAAGTATTTTTAGCCAAATGTAGCATTTTTGCACCAGTATCTTGGATCTGGTTGTTTTTAGCATAAGCAATGGAAAGCATTTCTCCATAAGCACCTTCTTCAACTAAAAAACAACTAGGGTATTTCATGGTGGTTTTTGCACCCAAATTACCATCTACCCATTCCATCACACCATCAGCAAAGACCTTAGCTCTTTTTGTTACCAAGTTATAAATATTGCCTGACCAATTTTGAATTGTAGTATAACGAAAACGAGCATTTCTTTTGACAAAAACTTCCACGACTGCCGCATGCAAAGAATATTCACTGTAAACAGGTGCCGTACAACCTTCCACATAATGAGCATTTGAGCCTTCATCAGCAATAATTAAAGTTCTTTCAAACTGACCCATTCTGGCAGCATTGATACGAAAATAGCTCTGTAAAGGTCTTTTAACATGTGTATTTGGAGGAATATATACAAAGGAACCTCCAGACCAAGCTGCACTATTTAGAGCAGCAAATTTATTATCGGCAGCTGGAACTAATTTGGCAAAATATTCTTTAAAAAGATCTTCATGTTTTTGTAATGCCTCTTCCATTGAGCAAAAAATAATTCCTTGCTCATCCAATTCTTTTTGCAAAGAAGAATAAGCTACTTCACTATTGTATTGAGCTTTAACTCCAGCCAAGAAATCTCTTTCTGCTTGTGGAACGCCCAAACGATCAAAAGTATCTTTAATTTCTTTTGGGACGTCATTCCAAGTTCTTTTCTCTATGTCAGTATCCTTAATAAAATAACGAATTTTATCAAAATCTATTTCTTCCAAACTTGGCCCCCAATTTGGCATTTTCTTTTGATAAAAAGTTTGGAGAGATTGCAAGCGAAATTCCTTCATCCAAGTAGGCTCTTGCTTAGCATCTGAGATGGCTGCAATAACTTTTTCTGATAAACCAAAACCGAAATTAATCAAAGATTTCTCAGGCATAGAGAAACCAAAGCGGTCGGCGTAGGCATCGTTCAATTTCTTTAAATTGCTTTTTTTCATAAGTTATTTTTTTAAGAAACTTGCGAAACCCTTATTTTCAATATCTGTTACCAAAGAAGCATCGCCTTCTTTAATAATTTTTCCACTACTTAGTAGGTGAACAAAATCAATTTCTAAAAATTTTAAAATTCTGGAATAGTGAGTAATTAATAAAACAGAACTTTGTTTTTCTTTTTTAAGAAAATTAACTGCTTTAGCCACTACTTCAATCGCATCAACATCTAAACCACTGTCAATTTCATCTAAAATAATCAGCTTTGGTTCTAAAATTAGCATTTGTAAAATTTCCATCTTCTTTTTTTCACCACCAGAAAAACCATGATTCAAAGAGCGTTTGATGAAATCCTCATTAAAATTAAGAATTTCCATCCTTTCCTTAAGAAACTCTTTAAACTTAATTGGAGTTAGTTTTTTTTCATGACTCTTTTTATAAAGTAGTTTTAGGTAATCGTAAATTTTGACTCCAGGAATTTCCAAAATTTGCTGAAATGATAAAAATATTCCAAGAGCTGCTCTTTGCTGTGGATCAAGAATAAGCAAATCATGAGAGTTAAAATTAATTTCACCTTTAACTAAATAATTCGGATTGCCCATGATACTTTGTGCAAGAGTGCTTTTACCAGCTCCGTTTTGACCCATGAGAATATGGGTTTCACCACTTTTTACAGATAGATCAATTTTATCCAAAATATTTTTTTTATTTAAAGAAACTTGAAGATTTTTTATTTTTAACACGGAAGTCCTTTGTTGAGTTATCTATTAAAATCCATTTGTTTAAGCATGCAAATTTTATTATTTTGTGGACATTCTTTATTTACATCATAAAAAATTTCCTTGCCGACTCTTTTTTTTGAAAGAAGACCAGCTTCTTGCATGTTTTTTAAATGATAAGAAATTGTTGGCTGGCTAAGCGAAGTTTGTTCTACTATCTCAGAAACAGTTTTTGCTCCAGAATCTTTCAAAAATAGAAAAACTTTCATGCGAGAATCTACCGCTAAATTGCTAAAACAGTGGCTACAATGCGAATGCGAATTGGTGTTCATAACATATAGATCATAATCTATATGTTGTCATATTTCAAGATACAGCAAAATAATTTTTGTTACACTTTTTGCAACTAATCAATATAAAAATATCACTATGCTTATTAATGAAATTCATCCAAATCCAGAGTCTGGGAGTGAGTGGATTGAGTTTTATGCAAACGAGCAGATAAGTGAAAATTTTAATTTAAACAATTACACCATTTTTGACAGTTACCATCAAATTTATAAATTTAGTAACGAAAAATTTAGCAATCAAATTCTAGTTGTGGAAGTTAGTGGCTTAAATAACGACCAAGATAGCGTTATTCTCAAAGATCCAAATGGCAATATCATTGATTCCTTTTCATACACACAAACACAAAAGGGATTTAGTTTTGCAAGAAGTATTGCAACAAATATTTTTGCAATTGAAACTCCCAGTCGCAATCAAACCAATCCAGAAAAAGAAATCAGCATTAGTCCAAGCATCACCGCAACAAATAGCTCACCTACAGATCCTAGTCCATCTTCTTCATCAATAACTCAAGCTAAAATCGCAAACCAAACCAAAGAAACAGATGATGCTCAAATCAATTTAAAAAAAGAAACAAAAATAAAATCCAGCAATTTCAATTATGATCTTAATAAAATTCAACTACTTGCTCAAGAAAAAGAATTCACTGATAGAAGAATTCGTTTAGTTTTTTTAGGACAAAATCAGGGACAAGTAAACATCATTAATGCTATAATTGGAAGTTCTTTGGTTGTTTTTTGTTCTTTTTTTCTGCTCTATGTCAAAATTAAAAATAGACATCATTAAAAAATATTTATCAGCTTATTTACCAGTTCTAGTTTGGGCATATTTAATCTTCTTTTTATCAGCTCAATCATCTTT
Organism: uncultured bacterium; assembly: GCA_903842795.1. Taxonomy (GTDB): domain Bacteria; phylum Patescibacteriota; class Microgenomatia; order UBA1400; family PJMF01; genus UBA1364. Next base: position 42,592 of record CAIMNJ010000018.1, read on the forward strand.
GCCTGGATTCAAAGAATCAACTTTTGAATTTATTTTCAAAAAAAGTGCTCACATGTTTGTCTATGCTGTTCTGTACAGTTTACTGTTTAGAGCAAGATTAAAAACCACTGACAATAAAATAACTAAAAAAACATATTTATTCCCAATTTTATTTAGCTTCCTTTATGCTATTTCTGATGAACTACACCAAAGCACTGTCGCTGGCAGACATCCCACCATTAGAGATGTTGGTTTTGATATGCTTGGAGTCTCAACTGTCTTGTTATATCAACTAAAATTCACTTAATTACTCATTGACTTACTAAATCAAAATAGTACACTTGGAATAATATTTAACACGGTTCACAAGAGCCATTATTTATAGAAAGGTGCTATGACTAAGTCAGACTTGATTAATGTCGTTGCCAAAAAAGCCCATCTCACAAAAAAAGCTTCCCTCGAAGCAGTGGAGTCAATGTTCGAAGAAGTTATCCGTAGCTTAAAAAAGGGCGATAAAGTTGTTCTTTCAGGCTTTGGCACCTTCTATATTAGCAAAGTCAAAGATAAGCACGTTGAGCCTTTTGGCGACAAAGCTAAGAGACAAGTAGTCAAAGGACACAAGGTTATCAATTTCCGTGTTGGCAAACCTCTTAAAAAAGAGATTTGGTAGTCTCTATCAATTAAAAACCAAAAACCCGCTTGAAAAAGCGGGTTTTTTAATTTTAAAAAAATAAAACAAGTTTAACGTTTTGGAGATTGACGTTTTCTTCTAGCTTTACCACCCATACCCATTTTTCTGGTTTCTTTCATTCTGTCATCTCTGGTCAATAAACCAGCTGGCTTCAAGAAAGTGCGGAATTCTGGGTTAAAAGCAACTAAAGCCTTGGCTAAACCATTCACAAAAGCTTCCAATTGAGCAGCTACACCAGAACCATTAATTTTGGCGGTAACTGAGAATTTACCTTTAGTACCAGTTAATTCGAAAGGCTTCATATAAACTGATGGAGCATTTCTCACTCCAGCAAAATATTCAGAAACAAGTGAATTATTAATTACAAAATCACCTTGACCTTCATAAATACGAACTCTAGCAATGGCAACTTTACGACGACCAACAGCTTCAACAAACTTACTTTTAGCAATTTTAAAATTTTTTTCTGGTTCAGCTGCTTTTTTCTTACTAGAAGTCACTGGAGTAATAATCTTTTTAATTACCTTTTTGGCTTTAGTATTTTTCTTGTTCATTCTTATTGCCATATTATTTAGCCTTTATCATTCCTTGATATGGATTTTCACTACCAACAATAACTTTCAGTCTGTTTAATCTGATGTCGCGCAATTTATTTTTTGGCAACATGTTTTTGACAGCTCTTTTAATTAATTTTTCTGGGTTTCTAGACATCATTTCAGAAAAATTACGCTGTCTAAGTCCACCTGGAAAACCAGTGTTCCAAGAGTAAACTTTTTTCAAAGCTTTGTCTTTGGTAACTTCAATTTTTTCAGCATTGATCAAAACAACATAATCACCACCATCAACATTTGGAGTATAAGTGGTTTTATCTTTGCCAATTAATTTCTCAGCAATTTCAGTAGCTAATCTACCGAGTACTTTGCCAGAAGCATCATAAAGCAACCAATCTCTTTTAACTTCTTCTTTCTTTTGTATAAAAGATTTAAATTTTTGAAACATTATTTGGTCTCCTCTGATTTTTTAGCTTTTTTGGAAGGAGCCTTAGCAGCAACCTTTTTAACGGCAGCTTTTTTCTCAACTGGCTTATCAGCTTTTACAGCTTTAACTTCAGTTTTGGTAGCAGCAACTTTTTCTTTTTTCAAAGAAGTGAGTTTGTTATCACCAATGAGTAAAGATAATTTATAAAGAACAGTACCATCACCGCGTCTGGCAGCCATTTTTTCCAAAGAGGAAAAGCCGGATTTTTTACTACCAAACATTGGAGCAATTTTATCTACCAAAGCATTGACAACATCTCTTCTACCAAAAACTTTGTGCAAATCTCTACGAGCAGCCAAAGTATTCTTTTGAGCAGTAGAAATCATCTTGTCAGATAATCTCTTGATTTCTTTGGTTCTACTTTCACTACTTTTAATTTCACCGTGTTCAAAAAGATCACGCAAAAGATTCTTCAATAAAGCCTTGCGACTTTTGACGTCTCTATTGAAATGTTTAGCTTTTACTCTATGTTTCATATTCTACTTTCAAGAAATCTTAATCAGTTAAGACGACTCCTTTTTTGCTAAGAGCCTCTTCAATGAGATCGATACTCTTGCCACCTAAATTCTTAACTCTAGAAATTTCATCTTTTGGAGATCTGGTAAGATCAGCAACAGTTTCAAAACCACCTTTACGAAGAGCATTGGCAATTCTGGTTGGCAAATCAAGCTCTTCAACAGTCAATTTCATGGTCTCAATTTCTTCTGGACTCATGCTGGTCAATTCTTCTTTGACTTCTTTAACAACTGGGTTAACAATTTGAGTAAATTGCTTGATTAAAATCTCAGAAGCCAATTTAATAGCTTCTATAGGAGAAATAGTACCATCAGTTTCGATATCAAAAACAATCTTATCGAAGTCAGTACGACGACCAACACGAGTGGCCTCAACTTTATAAGAAACTTTGATAACTGGGGAAAAGAGTGAATCTATGGCAATTTGACCAACAGCTTCAGTCTCAGTTTCTGAAGCGAGCTTATAGCCAACTCCAGATTCCACCACCATCTCAATGTCTAAATTTTTGCCTTTAGCTAAAGTAGCTAAGTACAAATCTTTATTGACTATTTCAAAACCAGCTTCACATTCAACATCAGCAGCGGTAACCTCTTTGGCACCTTTAACATTTAAGCGTAAAATGCCTGATTCAGCACCTTCTGACTTAATACGAATTTGCTTTAAGTTTAGAATCAACTCAACAACATCTTCGGTCATTCCTTCAAAAGAAGTAAATTGGTGAGTTACACCATCAATACTAATTTTGGTAATAGCTGTACCTGGCAAAGAAGTGAGTAAAACTCTGCGAAGAGCATTACCAAGAGTGTGGCCATAACCACTCTCCAAAGCCTCGACCACAATAGTGGAACGAGAGGCACTAGCTTCTACTTCAACCACAGTAAAGTTTGGATTCATGACTGCGTAATTTTTGATTGTTTTTGGCATTTTTTTCCTTTGTTTCATCTCCTTCGTTGCCGAAGAATCCGTTTCCGTAATTTTTATTATCTGTTGTAATACTCGACGATTAATTGTTCTTCAATTTTTTCAGTAATATCTTCTCTGACTGGCAATTTGGCAATGTGAGCAGCACCGTTTTTGGCTTCTAACCAAGCTGGTAAATGAGCTTCTTGCTTCATAGCTTCAGCCACAACTGGGATTTTGGCGGTTTTGGCTTTCATGGCCAAAACATCACCCACATGCACCTGATAAGAAGGAATATTCATTTTTTTACCATTCAAAGTGAAGTGGTTGTGATTGACTAATTGTCTTGCAGCGGCTCTAGTTGGAGCCCAACCCAAACGATAAACAACGTTATCGAATCTTCTCTCTAAGAAACTAAGCATAGCAGTACCAGTAGCAGCTGGATTCTTACTAGCTTCTTCATAAACAGCTCTGAGTTGTTTTTCAAGAACACCATAAATGTACTTTAATTTTTGTTTTTCTTTGAGCTGAATACCAAAGTTAGAAAGTTTACGACGACCTTTAGCACCATGTTGACCTGGTCTATTAGCCAATCTACGAGCAGTTTTGAGAGCATTGGTCTTAAGACCCAAATCCTCGCCAATTTGTCTCTGTAATCTTTGTTTTGGGCCAATATATCTTGCCATATTAGTGTCTAGCCTTTCTTGGTCTTGTGCCGTTGTGAGGCACTGGAGTGAGGTCGGCTATCATGGAAACTTTGATTCCTTGGGCACGCAACACTCTGAGGGCGACATCTCTACCTGGACCTGGGCCCTTGATAAAGACATCCATCTTACTCATACCGTAATTTTTAGCTTTATTAATTGCATTTTCCAAAGCGACAGTAGCAGCATAAGGAGTAGATTTACGAGAACCAGAAAAACCAGCTTCGCCGGTACTTGACCAGCATAAGACTGCTCCCTGTTCATCAGTAATACTCACTAAAGTATTATTAAAAGTAGCACTAACATAGAGTCGTCCAGATGGGACGACGCGGCTAGTTTTTTTGGTTTGATTTTTCTTAATTTGTTTGGCCATAAAACATTAACTTAAATATACTTATTATTTCTTTGCTGGAGCTTCTGCTTTAGTAGCTGCTTCCTTACTAAGAGCACCAATAGTCTTCTTGGCACCTCTCTTGGTACGAGCATTAGATTTGGTTCTTTGACCTCTGACTGGCAAACCAGCCATGTGACGCAAACCGCGGTAAGCGTGAATTCTTTTTAAACGGGAAATGTTATCGTTAATTTCTCTTCTCAAATCACCCTCAATCATGACTTGATCCAAGGCAGCTTGAATTCTGTTGATTTCTTCAGAAGTTAATTCATTAGCTCTCTTGTCTGGATTGATTTTGGTTTTTTTGACAATATCATCAGCAATTTTTGGACCAACGCCAAAAATATAACGCAGTGCATATGGCACTTTCTTATGATCTGGTAAATCTTGACCTGCAATACGTGGCATAAATATTATCCTTGACGCTGTTTGTGTTTAGGGTTGGTACAAATAACATACAATTTACCCTTGCGTTTCACAAACTTGCAATTGATGCACATTTTCTTTAATGATGCTTTGACTTTCATAATAATAACAACAGGCTTGCAATATACCTCATAAAAGCAATTTTTTAAAGAGGTAATTGCGACTTTAAACCCTACTTTCGCGGATTTAGATTTATACTTTTTCTTTACTACTTCGGTAGGTTACTTTGCATTTGCCAAGGTCATATTTGGAAACATAACCTTTAACATAATCACCAGGCATAACTCGAATGCGATAGAGACGCATCTTGCCAGCCAAAGTACCAAGTAAAGTTCTACCAACCATTTGTGGGGCAGTTGCCTCAGTCACCATAATTCTAAACATGGTATTTGGCAAACAATCCACCACTTCACCAACAATTTCAAAACGATCAGTCTGACTATCAGCACTATGTAGTGTGAAGTCAACCTGTCGTTTGACTTTTGAGCTTCTTTTATGATCTTGTACTTTACCCATATGATTATATTTTCAAAGTAACCGCAATATTATAGCAGATTTTAAAAATAAATCACCCCCAAGCAGACAAAAAGCTGACTAGATGGATAAATTAATGATTTTTTGCTTGAATGTTCTCAATTTTTTCTACAATTTGCTCAAAAACTTCTTCAACACTCTTTTCTCCATCTACTGCAGCTAAATGCTTGCGAGCTGCGTAGTAATCCAAAACTTTGGAAGTTTTTTCATGGAAAAGATCAATTCTTTTACGAATAGCTTGTAAAGTTTCATCTTCACGATCACTCACTCTACCAGAAATTCTCCATAAAGCTTCTTTATCCGATACATCAATCAAAATAGTAATTTCTTGACCCTTGGTAAATTGTTGAAAAGCTTCAGCTTGAGGGACAGTACGAGGAAAACCATCGAGAATGAAACCATTAGAATATTCTGGTTTTTGCAAATATTCCATGACGATATCCACGGTTTTATCATCTGGAATTAAGTAACCAGCATTGAGAGTTTCTTTTAAGAAACGACCAAGTGGAGTTTTTTCTTTGGCCATTTCACGAAAAACGTGACCAGAAGAAAGATAGGGAATATTATATTTTTCGGACAAGAGGTTTCCTTGGGTGGATTTGCCAGCCCCTTGAATACCTACCAAGACTAATTGCATACTGCCTTTCTGCTAATTAAATCTAATAAATTAGGAATATTTTTCATAGTTTTCACTCAAGAGCTGAGAGTTGATTTGCTTTGAGGTTTCCAAAATAACAGAAACCACAATCAAAATACTTGTTCCGCCAACGGCTAAAGAATTAATGCCAGTAATAATTTGAGCAAGAGAAGGCAAAATTGCAATAGATGCCAAGAAAATAGCTCCAGCAAAAGTAATTCTAGTTACCACAAACTCCAAAAATTTTCTGGTGGGATTGCCTGGTCTAATTCCAGGTATAAAGGCACCACTTTTCTTTAATTCATCTGAAATATCGCCAGCATTGAAGAAAATAATGGCAGAAAAATAACTAAAAACAAAAACCAAAATAAAATAGCTAATCAAATAAATATAAGAAGTTTGAGCAAAAGCTACAGTAATTTTTTCTCCCAAACTTACTAAAGATTCATTCTTTGCTAAAACTAGCAATCTGCCAATAAAAGAGGGTACCATCATTAAGGAAACAGCAAAAATAATTGGCATTACACCAGCCACATTAACCTTGATCGGCAAATGAGTTTGTTGGCCACCAAATTGTCTGCCACCTCTAATTCTCTTGGCGTACTGAATCGGCACCTTGCGAGTAGCTTCGTTCATAAAAACCACTGTCCAAATTACTCCAGCCACTAAAGCAGCAGTTACCAATAAAGAAGTAAGAGAAATCGTATCTGCTAGTGCAAATAAAGAAGCCATGCTAGAAGGAATTTGGCTAATAATACCAGCAAGCAAAATCATAGAAATACCATTACCAATTCCTCTTTCATTGATAATTTCACCAAGCCACATCATCACAATTGAACCAGCCACCAAAGTGGCTACAACAACCATCAAGCTAGCAGTACTAGCACCAACTAATAAATTTTGAGAGTTAAGCAAAGCAATTACCGAAATAGCCTGTACCACCGCAATTGGCACAGACATTAAACGCATATATTGATTGAGCTTAGCTCTGCTGGCTTCACCCTCTTTCTGCATTTCTTTGATTTTTGGAAAAACCATACCCAGCAATTGCATAATAATAGAAGCAGTAATATATGGATTAATACCAACAGCAACAACGGAAAGCCTGGCCAGCGTACCACCAGAAAAAATATTCAAAAAGTTTAGAAATTGATTGGAAGCAAATAATAACTTAAGTTGAGCAACGTCAACGGCTGGAACTGGGATATGAGCAAGAATTCTAGTGAGAGCAAAAATTGCTAGGGTAAATAAGAGCTTGCTTTTGAGCTTCTGGTTGGAAAATATTGCTCGAGTTTTATCTAAAATTTTTTCTATCACTTCTGTTCAAGAAGTTAATATTCTAAGCTAAAGATCACTACAAAAGCAAGTCGCTTTTTAGTTTTCGATAACTCCGCCCAAAGCCTCAATTTCTTTACGAGCAGACTCTGAGACACCAATGCCTTTTAAATTAACTTTTTTGTTTAACTTGCCCTTGCTAATAACTTTGGCTCTCTTAAATCTTTTATCGATAATTCTGTTTAATTTGAGAGAGTCTAAGGTAATGTCAGTCAATTCAATCTTGTTAAGATCGCTCATAGTGAGTTCAGCAGTAGAAATCAAACTCTTAAAACGACCTTTACCTCTCCACATTGGAATTCTCTTAGAAAGAGGCAAAGAACCACCCTCAAACCAAAGAGGAACTTTAGAACCTGTACGAGCTCTTTGACCTTTTTGACCACGAGAAGAAGTGTGACCACCCTTACCAGAACCGTAGCCTCTGCCTAAGCGTTTGCTTTGTCTGGTGGTAATTTTTTTAACTAAATTTAAAATCGACATTTTTAGAGTCCTTATTTGCTAGCTTTTTTCTTGGCAACAGGTGCCTCTTTTTTCTTTAATTCTTTAGTAGCAGCCTCACTCTTAGCAGCTGATTCACTAGCTTTTTTCTGCAATTCTTCCATCTTCTTTCTCTCCTCTTCCTCAATATCAGAAATAGAGCGCAATTTAATGCCTTTGATCTCCACTAATTTGGAAATTTGTTTGAGAGCTTCAAAAGTAGCGTAAACTGAAGATGATTGATTATCACTACCCATGATCTTGCAAGCAATATCTCTGACACCAGCAGCTTCCACAACAGCTCTGACTGGACCACCAGCGATAACACCAGTTCCTTTGGTTGACGGCTTCATCATAACCTTGCCAGCACCTTTTTTGACAGTGATAGCAAAAGGAATAGTGGTTCCATCAAGAGGAACACTGATCATTTTTTTCTTAGCTTTTTTAATACTTTTTTTGATAGCAGAGAGCACATCACTAGCTTTACCAAGACCTACACCAACTTTACCTTTTTTGTCACCAACCACCATCAATACTGAAAAACCAACTTTGTTGCCACCTTTGGTTTTTTTAGACACTCTAGAAATTTGAATGACTTTCTCTTCAAATTCTTTAACTTCTGGTTTTTCAAAATTATCTCTTGCCATATTTTTTATAATTGAATTCCACCTTCACGAAGAGTTTCAGCAACAGCCTTGATTCTACCGTGATATTTATAATAAGAACGATCAAAAACTAAACTATTAATTTTCTTTTTCTTCAAATCAGCTAAAAGCAATTTGCTAACAGCAATGGCTCTTTCAGTTTTGGTGCCAGCAACCTTTTTATCTTTAACCAAATCACTAGCACTGGCTAAAGTTTTGCCAGTACTATCATCAATTACTTGCAATGAGACGTGCTCATTGGAGCGAAAAACGGTTAAACGAGGGCGCACAGTATTACCAGAGATTTTAGCTCTAATACGCTGTTGTCTCTTTAATCTATTTTTTCTAAGTAATTTAATATCTGACATTTTGTTCCCTAATTATTTAGTGGCAGCCTTGCCTGGTTTCTTCTTAACTACTTCATCGCTATAGCGAATACCTTTGCCTAAATAAGGCTCTGGTGGTCTAAGACCTCTAATATTAGCGGCAACTTGACCAACTAATTGCTTATCAATACCTTCAATATGAATAGTATCATTACCTTCGACTTTAAAAGTAACGCCAGCAACAGCTTCAACATCAACTACATGAGAGAAACCAAGAGTCATAGAAAGACCAGCTCCCTTAGAGTTGACTCTGTAACCAGTACCAACTAACTTTAAAGTTTTTTTGTAAGCTTCAGATACACCAAAAACATTATTGGCAATCAAACTTCTCAACAAACCATGATTAGCTTTGGTTTGTTTGAGATCATTTTTGCGAGACAAAGAGACTTCATTACCCTCAACTTTTACCTCAATATTTGGCAAGAGAGACAATTTAAGTTCACCCTTTGGACCTCTGGTGATAATTTCCTCACCAACCACAGAAACAGTGACTTGACTTGGAATACTAATAATTTTTTTACCAATTTTTGACATATCTTTTCAAATCCTTTACCAAATCTGGCAAAGTACCTCTCCGCCAAGGTTTTGTTTACGAGCGCTTTTGCCATCCATAACACCTTTGTTGGTGGAAAGAATGGTTAAACCATATCCGTTTAAAGTGCTTGGAATTTCAGAAGCACTCTTATATATACGACGACCTGGCTTAGAAACTCTTTTAACCCCACTAATAACTGAGGTTTTATTAGAATATTTTAAAGAAACCTTGATTTGTTTAAAATCACCTTCTTTACTAAGAACTTCATAATTTTCAATGTAATTAAAGTCCTTCAAGATTTTGGCGACTGCAACCTTCATATTGGAATGAGGCACCATAAGATCTTTGTGACCAGCCATCACACTGTTTTTTATTCTGATAATCATGTCTGCAATAGGATCAGTCATATTTTTATTTACTGGTTTTTACTACACCAGGTAATTCACCTTTAGCTGCTAATTCTCTAAAAGTTAAACGGCTTAAACCAAAAAAGCGCATATAACCTCTTGGACGGCCAGTAATTCTACAACGATTTACACCTCTAGTCGAGACTTTGTTTACTTTTTTGACACCAGACTTTAGCAAAGCTTCACGCTTGGCTAAAACTTTTTTTGATTGGGCAATCTTTGATTTTTTGGCCATACTTAGTTTTTATCTTCTTCCTTTTTAAAAGGCATACCTAAAAGTTCTAATAAACGATAAGCTTCTTTATCATTTTTGTTGCTAGTGACAACATTCACTTGCAAAGGTCTAATACGATCGATTTGATCGAATTCAATCTCTGGGAAAGAAATTTGCTCTTCAATTCCGAGACTATAATTGCCTTGACCATCAAAAGCAGTTCTACTAACTCCACGGAAATCTTTAACACGTGGTAAAACAACTGAAATCAATCTGTCCAAGAAACCCCACATCAATTCACCGCGCAAGGTTACCATAACACCCATTGGATCACCAGCTCTCAATTTAAAGTTGGAAACAGCTTTGCGAGCCTTGGTAACTTGAGGATGTTGACCAGTAATAGCTTCAAATTGCTTGACAATGGAAGGCATGATTTTTTCTCTAGCACGAGGCTCTTGAGGATCAGCTACACCAATGTTGACAACAACTTTCTCAATTTTAGTCACTTGATGAATGTTTTTGTAAGAAAACTCTTTCATCAAGACTGGGAGCACTTGTTCTTGGTATTTTTGCTTCAAACGGTTCATATTATTTCTTCTTAGCGGTAGCTACTTTTTCGGTCTTAATAACTTGACCGGTTTTCTTAAAAATTCTTTCCTTTTTGCCATCAGCAGTTACTTTAAAAGCAACTCTATCAGCTTGATCTTTATCATTTAAAATAGCCACTTTAGCAACAGACATTGGGCGTTCTCTTCTAACTTTTTCGCCAGCTCTATCCATCATTGGCTTAACATGCTTAAAATAAAGATTAACGTCTTTGACTAAAACCTTATCTTCAGCTGGGAAAACAGCGATTATTTCGCTTTTTTTGCCTTTATCTTTGCCAGCAGTAACTAAAACTTTATCTCCAATTTTTAATTTCATAATACCTCCGGAGCTAAACTGGCAACTTTATTAAATCCTTGATCTTTGACCTCACGAGCAATTGGGCCAAAAACACGAGTGCCAACTGGCTCTTTGTTGTTGCGAGCTTGCACAATGACTGCGGCATTTTCGTCAAAACGAATATATTCACCACTGTCTCTTCTTTGTTCTTTTTTAGTGCGCACGATAACAGCTCTGACTTTTTCACCTTTTTTGATGGTGCCATTGGTATCAGCAGCAATTACCGAAGCGATTACCATATCACCAACATTACCAAATCTTCTCTTTGAGCCACCGTAAACCTGAATGACTCTGAGTTTTTTTGCACCGCTGTTGTCAGCGACGGCTAGTACGGTTCTTAGTTGTATCATGGCTTATTTTCCAATTTTTTTGACTACTTTAAATCTTTTAGTTTTGCTAAGAGGACGAGTTTCCATAATTTCAACTTTATCAGCCAAAACTAAATCAACCAACTTAGCATCAAAGTCACAAGCATATTTCTTGCTACGTCTAACTAATTTTTGATAAAGAGGGTGGGCCCACATACGCTCGACTTTGACGATTGCTGTGTCCTTGGTCTTTAAAGAAATAACTGTGCCTTGTAACTTTTTCATATTATTTGTTCTCTATTTTTTTCTCTGTAAGAACAGTTTTAATTCTGGCTATGTCGTCGCTCAAATTCTTTAACTTAGCCACACTACTCAACTTACCAACTTTTTTCTGCAAACGCATGTTGGAAAGTTCATGAGTCAATTTAGATAATTCCTTATCCAATTCTGACACTGTTTTTTGACTTAGTGTTTTAATATCGTTTCTTTTCATTTATTTTTTCTTTACAAATTCAGTTTTAACTGATAATTTAGCGGCGGCTTTTTGCATAGCTGCTTTGGCCATTTCTTCGCTAACACCACCAATTTCAAATAATATAAATCCTGGCTTAATAACGGCCACATATTCCTGAATAGCACCTTTACCAGAACCCATTTTGACACCAAGTGGCTTTTGAGTTAAAGGCTTGTGAGGGAAAATCTTAATCCAATATTTTCCTTCTCTTTTGGTGGCATAGGTAATTTTCTTACGAGCAGCTTCGATTTGGCGAGCAGAAATCTCACCCAAATTTAAAGCTCTAAGACCATATTCACCAAAAACAATTTCGCAACCTCTCATGGCCTTGCCACGATTTTTGCCTCTAAAAGTCTTACGGTATTTTACTTTTTTTGGTTGTAACATTGCTAGACTATTTCACCTTTATAAATCCATACCTTAATGCCCACATAACCAGAACGAGTCTTGGCTGGAGCTTCAGCATAATCAATATTGGCTCTCAAAGTTTGAGTTGGGACACTACCTTGAAAATACTTTTCACTGCGAGCAATTTCTGCTCCACCCACTCTACCAGAGAGTTGAATTTTAACACCTTTGGCGCCAGCTGCCATCACCTTTTCCATCGCTTGCATTACAGCACGACGATGAGGATATCTAGCAAGTAATTGAGAGATAATTCTCTCAAGAACTAACTTGGCACTCAAATCTGGTTTTTTAACTTCTTCAACTTTTAATTCAATTCTAGCTTTGTCTCTTTTTTCTTTAGAAACATTAATCAAACGCTCCACACCTTCTTTGACTTTTTCCAAGTTAGAACCACCTTTACCAATCACTACACCTGGGCGAGCAACAGATAAAACAACTAGCAATTTGTTAATAGAACGTTTAATTTCAATATCAACTAAACCAGCATTGGCCAAGCTTGATTCTAAATATTCGCGCAAGCGATAATCTTCTAGAACTCTGTTGGCATAATCTGCTTTTGAAGCAAACCAAAGAGATTTCCAAGTGAAAATTCCACCTGTTCTAAAGTTGATTGGATTAACTTTTTGTCCCATATCTTTACTTAGATCCCTTTTTCTGACTTTGTATTAGTTTATTAGCTTGACCTTTACCTGAACCTTGCAATTTAGCAGCTTGATTCTTGCTACGGTCTAATTTAATAGCATCTTGAGCTTTTTTGGCAGTTTTTGGCTTAGCTTCTTTGACAACTGGAGCTTCAGCAACAACTTCAGTTTTTTTAACTTCAGTTGGCTTGGATTCTTTTTTAGTTCTCAAATCCACTCTAACATGACAGGTTCTCTTGAGAATGGTGTGAGCGCGACCGCGACTCACAGCTCTCCATCTCTTGAGGGCTGGACCATCATTAACGATAATATTATCAATTTCCAAATCGCTAATAGCCAAGTGAAAATTATTCATGGCATTAGCGACTGCTTGGCGCAAAACCTTCAAAACCAAAAGACTAGCTTTTCTGTCGATAACAGCCAAGTGTTTGATAGCATCAGCAACACTCATCTTTTTAACAACATCAGCCACCAAACGCACTTTGCGTGAGGTTTGTCTGGTATTTTTTTGTTCTGCTTTGATTATCATGATTAGTTTTCCAAAAAAAGTTTAAGTCTTAGTCAACAATCTCTTTACGATCTTGCCATGACCTCTAAATGTTCTGGTTGGAGCAAATTCACCCAAATTGTGACCAACCATCATTTCAGAAACAAAAACTTCAACGAAATTTTTGCCCTGGTGAACCATAAAAGTGTGACCAACAAATTCTGGAGCAATCACGCAAGCGCGACTCCAAGTCTTAATTGGTTTGTTCTCCCCAGCAGCTTTTTGAGCTAAAACTTTCTTTAAAAGTTTTGGGTCGATAAATGGTCCTTTTTTACTTGATCTAGACATATTTTATAATACTTTACTTTAATTTTTAGCTCTACGATCTCTTACTAAATGACGTAATGATTTCTTGGTACTTCTAGTTTTCTTACCTGGAGCAACATTCTTACCCCATGGAGACTTGGCGTGTTTCAAACCAACACCGCTACGACCTTCACCACCACCATGTGGATGACTGTCTGGATGTTGAGCGGTACCTCTAACACTTGGTCTGATACCCATCATTCTCTTACGACCAGCTTTGCCTAATTTGATACCTTTCCATTCTTGATTGCCAACGCGACCAATAGTGGCATAGCATTCCAAACTAACTAGGCGGTGTTCTTTGGAAGGCAAAGCAATAATAGCGTATTTGCCTTCTTTAGATTGAACCATGGCTCCAAGGCCAGCACCTCTAACAATTTGGGCACCTTTACCTTGACGAAGTTCAATGTTGTGAATTTCTACACCGATTGGAACATTTTTAAGTTGCATGCAGTTGCCAATTTTGATTTCAGTTTTTTCTTCTGAAACAATTTCAGCACCAATTTCTAAACCTTCTGGAGCAATAATGTATCTCTTCTCTCCATCTTTATAGAAAAGCAAAGCTACATTAGCACTACGCATTGGGTCGTATTCAATTCTCTTAACGATAGCTGGAATACCAAACTTATCGCGACGAAAATCGATTACTCTCATTCTTTTCTTCACACCACCACCTCTGTGTCTCACAGAAATGTGACCAGAAGCATCTTTGCCTTGTCTCTTTTTATGTCCTTTGACCAAAAGAGATTTCTCTGGTTGACCCTTGTGTAAATCAGCACGATCGATATCTAAACGATGTCTCTTACCAGGGGTAGTGCCTTTGATTTTCTTTAACATTAGCTTTCTCCTCCTACATCAAAAAGATCAATGTGACTCTCAGCAGCCAAAGTAACATAAGCTTTCTTAGTTTTTGGACTGACAGTATTCATTCTTTTTTTGCCAGTTTTCTTTTTAACTCTGTGTCTAACTACAGTGTTAACAGAAAGAACCTTGACACCAAAAATAGTAGCAATAGCTTCTTTGATTTGATTCTTGTGAGCACTCATCTCCACTTCAAAAGTATAGACATGCTCTTTCTTAGCTAAGCTAATAGATCTCTCTGTGACAACTGGTGTTTTAATTAAATAAGCGTTCATGATTATTTCTTAATAGTTGTTTTTTTAACTTTTAACAATCTATCTTCCAAAACTTTTAAGGCGGTAAAATCAATAACAATTTTATCGGCCATAGCAATGTGCAAAGCGTTGACGCGATCTGCAGTCATCACGATGACGTTAGATAAATTGCGAACTGAACGACGAGTTAGCTCTGAATTCTTAGATAAAACTACCAAAACTTTCTCGTCTTCTTTGCCAACATTGGCCAAAAGAGTAGCAGCTTGACTGGTCTTACCTTTTAAGGAAGAAATATCTTTACTTAAAAACAAATTAGTTTTTTGAGCAGTGAGAGCAACTTTGAGAGCCAAAAGTTTGTTTTTGGAGGTCAAAGTTTTAGCCCAATTACTAATACCTCTTGGACCAAAAGCCACGCCACCACCAACAAAAATACTTGGGGTACGAGCACCATGACGAGCATTACCTGTACCTTTTTGTTTGTACCATTTTTTCTTGGTTCTATTAATCTCAGATCTGGTCTTGGTATGAGCAGTACCTTGTCTCAAATTACTAAGATAAACTCTAATAGCTTGAGCCAAAAGAAAATCAGAAGCAGAATTAGCAAACAAAGCGTCGCTTACTCTGACTTTTTCATTTTTGCTGGCAGAATCAATGACTGTCAATTGCATTATGATTTACTTTCTTCTACAACTTCTGCAGCTTGTGGCTCAGATTTAACTAAACCAAGCAAACCTAAATTTAATTTAATTTCTTTGGTAGAACCAGTTTTAATGATTCTAACTACAGAAGAGTTAAAACCTGGAACTGGACCGTTAACCCAAAGTTCATTATTTTTTTCATCAATGTAAACTACGACTAAACCAGCAACAGTTTTGGTTTCCTGACCGTATCTTCCTGGCATTCTCTTGCCTTTCCAAATACGACCTGGAGTGGTACCAGAACCGATAGAACCAACAGCTCTGGCACGATCTGATTGACCGTGAGTTTTTGGACCGCCATGAAAACCATGACGCTTCATAGCACCAGCAAAACCGCGACCCTTAGTAGAGCCTTGAATTTCTACCACATCACCAACCGCTAATACATCGGCCAAAGAAACAACCGAACCAACAATTAAAGCTGATTCTGGATTTTCTTCACCAACTAATTTAACACCTTCGATTTGTTTAACACCAAAAGAAAAACCACTCTTTTTGATTTGCTCTCTGAGTGGTTTGTTGACATTTTTCAATTTTTTCTGACCATAACCAATTTCAAAAGTGGTTTGTTTATCTTGAGTTTCTTTCTTAGAAATAACAAGATTCTCACTAACTTTGAGTTTGGTAATTGGTAAACGCTTGCCGTCCTCTGACCAGGCTTGAGACATTTCCATTTTGGTAGCAAATATTGTGTTTAGCATTGTCTGTCAACAAAATAACGTTATCGGTTTTCTAAGCCGAACTTCTAACTGCCCAAAAAACTACATTTTGATTTGAATATCAACACCAGCAGGTAGTTCCAAGTGCATTAAAGAATCGATGGTCTTATTGGTTGGATCGACAATATCGATCAAACGCTTGTGAGTACGAATCTCGTAATGCTCTTGAGCATTTTTATCTGTATGAGGTGAAGTCAAAACGGTAAAAGATTTTTTGTGAGTTGGCAAAGGTACCGGACCAATAATTTTGGCACCAGTAGATAAAGCTGTCTGCAG
Organism: uncultured bacterium; assembly: GCA_903842795.1. Lineage (GTDB taxonomy): Bacteria > Patescibacteriota > Microgenomatia > UBA1400 > PJMF01 > UBA1364. The sequence goes on from CAIMNJ010000018.1 coordinate 58,883, forward strand.
GATCTTACGAGAAGCCTCGTCAATGACGCGGTGATCGTAAGATTTGAGTCTCACTCTAATCTTGTATGAGTTTTGATTTTTAGTCATACTATTTTTAATTTATTGCCTTATTTAAATTGTGATTATCTTAAATCACAAAACGCGATTATAACTAATTCTTTCCCTCTTGTACAGAGGAAATTTGTATTTTTTCGCAAATTTAATTTAATAATTTTGATCAAAAAAACAAAATCCTCTCACAATTATTGAGAGGATTGTATTGTACCAGAAGAAACACTACAGAGCAAGCATAATTCTTATACCAAAAACCCCGCCTTTCAGCGGGGTTTTCTTTTACTTTACAGTAATTTTAGATGATTAGTCTAAAATTTTGGTGATAGCACCTGCACCAACGGTTAAACCACCTTCACGAATAGCGAAGCGGAAACCCTCATGGACAGCTACTGGAACCAAGAGCTCAACAGTCATCTTGGCGTTATCACCAGGCATAACCATTTCAACTCCATCTGGAAGCTTGATTTCACCAGTCACATCAGTGGTTCTGATGTAGAACTGAGGTTTGTAACCAGAGAAGAAAGGCTTGTGACGACCACCTTCTTCTTTCTTCAAGATATAAACTTCAGCTTCAAATTTCTTGTGAGCAGAAGCAGAACCTGGCTTAGCCAAGAGTTGACCTCTTTCCACACCATCTTTTTCAATACCACGAAGCAAGATACCGACGTTATCGCCAGCTTGACCTTGATCGAGCATTTTTCTAAACATTTCAACACCAGTAACGGTGGAGGAAGTCTTTTCACGAATACCAACGATGTCAACGTTTTCGCCAACTTTGATGATACCGCTTTCAATACGACCGGTCACAACAGTGCCACGACCCTTGATTGAAAAGACGTCTTCAATGTACATACTGAAAGGCTTGTCAACATCACGGACTGGTTCTGGAATGTAAGCATCCACAGCATCCATCAATTCCATAATTTTGGCTTGAGCATCAGCATCACCAGCCAAAGCATTAGCAGCGCTAACACGAATAACTGGAGTGTTGTCACCATCGTAACCATATTTACTCAAAAGATCACGAACTTCGACTTCCACCAAATCTAATAATTCAGCGTCATCGACCATATCGCATTTGTTAAGAGCAACAACGATTTTTGGCACGTTAACTTGATTGGCCAAAAGAATGTGTTCGCGAGTCTGAGGCATTGGACCATCAGTAGCAGCGACAACTAAAATAGCACCATCCATTTGAGCGGCACCAGTAATCATGTTCTTGATGTAGTCAGCGTGACCTGGAGCATCAATGTGAGCATAATGACGAGCTTTGGTTTCGTATTCAATATGCTTAATGTTAATAGTAATACCACGAGCAACCTCTTCTTTACTGTTTTCAACATCAGCATAAACCATAGCTTTGTTGGTTTCACATGGAACCATCTTAGCTAAAGTTTGAGTGATAGCTGCAGTTAAAGTGGTCTTACCATGATCAACGTGACCAATGGTACCAATATTAACGTGAGGCTTGCTTCTGACAAATTTATTTGCATCTGCCATAAATATTTCTCCTTTATATTTCTTTATATATTTACTAATTTATACTTTACGAACGCAAAACACGGTCGAGCTTGTATTTTACCCTAAAAAAAAGAGCAAAACAAGCTATCTAACCCTAAGATTACCTTCTCTTAACACCTTTTCTGTCTTCGACGATTTTCTCGGTGATATTCTTAGGCACCTCCTCATAGTGACTTGGCAACATTACACTACTGGCACGACCTTGAGTCATACCACGCAAATTGGTAACGTAACCTTGCATTTCAGAAAGAGGAGCTAAAGCAGTAATAATCACCACGGTACCTCTTTGGTTAGTGCCTTGAATTTGAGCACGTCTAGAACCAAGGTCACCAATAATGTCACCCATAAATTCTTCTGGGGTGCTAACTTCAACCTTCATGACTGGCTCAATTAAAACCATGCCAGCCTTAGCGACAGCATCTCTCATACCAAGAGAACCAGCCATCTTAAAGGACAATTCACTAGAGTCAACATCATGGTAAGAACCATCATAAAGAGTGACTTTGATATCCACCATTGGATAACCAGCCAAGAAACCTCTATCTAAAGATTCTTTGACACCTTTATTTACAGGCTCGATATACTCACGAGGCACAGTACCACCAGTAATAGCATTAACAAATTCGTAACCAGTACCACGATCTTTTGGCTCAATCTTGAGAAGAACATGACCATATTGACCACGACCACCTGATTGTTTGATATATTTACCTTCACCTTCAGCGGCCAAAGTAATAGCTTCGCGATAAGCCACTTGAGGCTTACCAACATCAGCATCAACTTTGAATTCTCTCTTCATACGATCAACAATGATCTCAAGATGCAATTCACCCATACCACCAATAATGGTTTGTCCGGTTTCATGATCAACTTTGATATTGAAGGTTGGATCTTCTTCAGAAAGTTTGGCGAGAGCCATACCCATTTTTTCCTGATCAGACTTAGTCTTTGGCTCAATAGCCAAAGAAATAACTGGATCAGCAAAAGTAATACCTTCCAAAATTACTGGAGCAGTTTCATCAGAAAGAGTGTCACCAGTCTTAGTATCACGAAGACCAACAACAGCAATAATTTCTCCTGCACTAGCTTCTGCAACTTCTTCACGATCATTGGCGTGCATTAATAACAAACGACCAACTCTCTCTTTAACATCTTTACTAGAGTTGTAAACATAAGAACCAGCTTTGATAGTACCAGAGTAAACACGGAAATAAGTAAGCTTACCAACGTGAGGATCAGTTTGAATTTTAAAAGCCAAACCACAGAATTTTTCGTCTGGAACTAAACGGCGTTGTACCATTTCTTCTTTGCCTGGAACATGGCCTTCGATATGATCAATGTCGGTTGGAGATGGTAAATACTCAACCACAGCATCCAACAAAGGTTGAATACCAGTATTCTTGAGTGAAGAACCAGCAAAAATTGGCACTAATTTATAACCGATAACAGCTTTACGTAAAGCAGCTCTTAGTTCGTTGATAGAAATTTCTTCTTCAGCAAAGAATTTTTCCATCAAAGCGTCGTCAGTTTCAGCGATAGATTCAACTAATTTAAGTCTTTCCTCTTCAACTTTGGCTTTATATTCTTCTGGAATGTCTTTGATTTCTGGCTCGGTAGCAGCTTCATGATCTTCCCAGAAGTAAGCTTTGCGAGACAAAAGATCAATAACACCATCGAAGAAATTCTCTGCACCCATTGGCAAAACCATGACAGCTGGCTTAACACCAAATTTGACGCGAATGTCTTCAACAGTAGCATTAAAATCAGCACCCAACTTATCCATTTTATTTACAAAACAGATACGAGGTACATTATATTTGTCAGCTTGACGCCAAACAGTTTCAGATTGAGACTGTACGCCCTCAGAAGCATCCAAAACGGTGATGCCACCGTCTAAAACACGTAAAGAACGCTCTACTTCTGCAGTAAAATCTACGTGCCCTGGTGTATCGATAATATTGAAGCGATATCTTTCTTTTGGAAGAGTGGTTTCAAAGTATGGCTCCCAGAAACAAGTGGTAGCTGCAGAAACGATAGTGATACCACGTTCTTGCTCTTGAGCCATCCAGTCCATGGTGGCAGCACCCTCATGAACCTCACCAATTTTATAGTTGCGACCAGTATAAAAAAGGATACGCTCAGTAGTGGTGGTTTTACCAGCATCAATATGGGCAATAATACCAATGTTTCTAATGCGTTCCAGAGGAACTTGTCTTTGCTTTGAAATATCTGACATAGATCTATTATTCTATATTTTCTCTAACTAATAATAAAGCACTTCCAAAGTGAAAGATTACCATCTGAAATGAGAGAAAGCCTTGTTGGCTTCAGCCATACGATGAGAACCATTACGTTTATCGATAGCACCACCTTGTTCAAGGAGAGCATCGAGTAATTCAGCAGCTAATTTTTCTGCATAACTGTGGAATTGTTTGTTTGGTCTTTTGTTGGCTTCAGTAACCAACCATCTAACACTTAGAGAATTAGCTCTGCGACCACGCACTGGCATAGGCACTTGATAAGAAGCACCACCAATACGGCGAGAACGAACTTCCATTTGAGGTTGAATTTTGGCAATAGCCTCTTCCAAAACTTCCAAAGCTTTACGTTTGGTTTCTTTTTCAACGAGAGCTAATGCATCATAAACCTGTTTTTGAGCGACAGCTTTTTTGCCATCTCTCATACTACGGTTGATAATATTTTGAACTAAAACGGAGCCGTATTTAGCATCTTTTTCTACTTCACGAACTTGAGCTTTTTTGGTTCTCATACAATTTTCCTTTAACTTTTCTTCATTCCGTACTTACTACGGCTGGTTTTTCTACCATCGACTCCAGCACAGTCATATTTACCACGAATAATGTGATATTTCACACCTGGTAAATCTTTAACACGACCACCTCTAACCATAACAATGCTATGTTCAGCTAGATTGTGACCCTCGCCTTGAATGTAAGCGGTAACTTCCATTTTGTTGGACAAGCGAACACGAGCTACTTTACGCAAAGCGGAGTTTGGTTTTTTTGGAGTCATGGTTTTGACCACAGTACAAACACCTCTTTTTTGAGGACTATTGGTAGCAACTGGGCGGTTATCGATGGAGTTGAAACTACGACGCAAAGCGGTAGCTTTGATACGCTTAACTCTACTGATACGACCACCTTTTCTAATTAATTGATTAATTGTAGGCATAATTTTATTTCTCTATTTATCTAAGGCGATGATTTTAGCACATCTACCTTACTTTTTCATTATTACTTCTAAACTACTGCTCTGGCCCTTTCTTCACTTGTTGGAATTAAGCGACCAATGATGACGTTTTCTTTCAAGCCTTCTAGATAATCAATTGCACCCTCAGAAGCAGCGTCAGTCAAAACGTGCTTGGTGTGTTGGAAAGAAGCAGCAGATAACCAAGAGCTGGTAAAGAGAGATGATCTGGTAATACCCAGCAATAAAACTCTTGCGGTAGCTGGGTCACCACCAGCAGCCATAATGTTATCGTTGACTTCCATGAAATGAGCACGCTCTACCACTTCACCAACCAAGAGATCGGTGTCGCCGGAAAGCTCAATTTGTAGTTTATCACCCATCTTACGGGTAATTACTTCAAAGTGTTTATCATTGATAGTGATACCTTGAGATTCATAAACCTCCTGCACCTGATCAATAATATGCTGTTGAGTAAAGACTAAGCCCTTGAGTTGGAGTAATTCTTGAATATTTACGCCACCTCCAGTGAGTTTCTGACCAGCAAAAACCAAGTCTTTGTCTTTGACAAGTAAAGCCACTGTAGCTGGAAGAGTGAAAGCTTCTTCTTCACCATCTTTATTTTTGATAGTGATAATATTCTCACCATCTTTCTCTTCTACTTTGACTTTACCGGCAATATGAGCGATCAAAGCTTGAACTTTTGGATTACGTGCTTCTAACAATTCCTCAACACGAGGTAGACCCTGAGTAACGTCAAGACCGACGATACCACCAGAGTGCTTCACACGCATAGTCAATTGAGTACCAGGCTCACCAATAGATTGAGCAGCAATAACGCCAACTGGCACACCAATTTCCACATCAGTTCTGGTCGCGAAATCCCAACCATAACACTTGATACAAAGACCTTTGTTGCAACGACAAGTCAAAGGAGATCTGACCCAAACAGATTCAACATCTGAAGCAGCAATTTCCTTAGCCAAATCATCATTAATGAGATCTCCAGCAGCAACCACGACCTTTTTACCAACTTTAATGTCTTTGCTGGCATAGCGACCAAGAATTCTGTAGTAAAAAACATCGGTTCTTGGAGCTCTAACTAACTCAACACCTTCAGTGGTGCCACAGTCATCTTGACGGATGATGGCGTCGTGAGAGACATCCACCAAACGACGAGTGAGGTAACCAGCATCAGCTGTTTTGATAGCTGAGTCAGTCAAACCCTTACGAGAACCACGAGCGGAAGTTACGTATTCAAAGATCGATAAACCTTGTCTAAAGTTAGACTTGGTAGGCATTTCCACAATGTTTCCAAGTGGATCAACCACCAAACCACGCATAGCAGCCAATTGTTTAACCTGATCCTTAGAAGCACGAGTACCACCAGAATCGATGATGACTTTAACTGAATTATCGTCACTGTAAGTTTTCCAGGTTTTCTCTGCCAATTCGTCAGTGGTTTTGATCCAAACATCGAGGGATTGACGGCGACGCTCTTCATCAGTAATCAAACCTTGAAGATAGTTATCGCGAATCAATTCAGCTTTTTGGTTGGCAGCAGCCACAATCTGATCTTTTTCCTCAAGCATTTCACAATCACTCACGGAAACTGACAAACCAGATTTGGTAGCAGCAGTGAAACCAAGGTCTTTGATGCTGTCGATCATTTTAGCAACTGCTTCGTTGTCTTCAGTCTCAATAGCTTTGGTAACAATCTGCTTAATCATCTTGGCATTAACTGGCTCATTGATAAAACGTAAGCTCTCTGGCAAAACACTGTTGAAAAGTAAACGACCAACGTTAGTTTCAACAATTTGCTTCTTACCCTTGAGCTTCATGAAAACTTTAACTCTTTGACGGAGATCAAGTTTACCAATTTGATATAAGTGATAAGCCTCGTTCTTGCTACCCAAAATAGTTGGGAAAAGAGCGATTCTCTCATCAAAACTAGTGTAATAGTAAGCGCCAAGAGCCATTTCTTTGTTTGGCACGGTAATTGGCTCACCATTAGCAGGTTTGAGTAAGTTACGGTTGGCCATCATCAAATCGATAGCTTCTTGTTGAGCTTGTTTGGTCAAAGGCACGTGAACAGCCATTTGGTCACCATCAAAGTCAGCGTTATAACCAGAACAGACACAAGGGTGAAGTGAAATAGCACTACCCTCGATCAAAACTGGGAAGAAAGCTTGAATACCTAATTTATGCAAAGTAGGAGCACGGTTTAGAAGAACTGGGTGGTTCTCAATAACCTTCTCTAGAATGGCATAGACTTGAGGTTCACGACGATCTACCAAGTGACGAGCACTCTTAACGTTTGGAGCAATACCGTTAACAATTAATTCACGTAAAACGTAAGGCTTGAACATTTCCAAAGCCATGTCTTTTGGCAAACCACATTGGTTAAGCTTGAGTTCTGGACCAACCACGATAACACTACGACCAGAGTAGTCGACACGCTTACCAAGTAAGTTTTGACGGAAGCGACCAGTCTTACCACGTAACATCTCAGAAAGAGAGCGAAGTGGACGACGGTTACTACGACGACGAGTTTGTTTGGTTTGAGAACTATCGATCAAAGCATCAACAGCTTCTTGTAACATTCTTTTTTCGTTACGCAAAATAATTTCTGGAGCACCCAAATTAATGAGGTGAGCCAAACGGTTATTACGGTTGATGACGCGACGATATAAATCGTTTAAGTCAGAAGCAGCAAAACGACCGCCAGATAATTGCACCATTGGACGTAAATCCGGAGGTAAAACTGGCAAAATGGTTAAGAATAACCAAGCTGGATCAATACCAGATTTCTTGAAGCCTTCGACCACGCGTAAACGCTTGGTAACTTTGGCTTTTTTGGCACCTTTACTTTCAACTAATTCATCTCTCAAAGCCTTAACTTCGCCATCGAGATCAACTTTTTTACTCAAAGCTAAAATGCTTTCGGCACCCATACCCACTTGCAAGTGAGAAGCGGCATCGTATTCATCGAGTTTGAGATATTCATCTTCAGTTAAAACAGTTTTAACTTTGATTTTCTTAACCATCTGTTTGATGGTTTTGTAGATTTCTTCGGTTTGCTCCAACTGCACTTCTAATTGTTGTTTACTGGCAACAATTTTGTTCTTGGCTTTAAGTTCGAGCTCAGCAACTTTTAATTGCATAGCTTCTTTACTCTTTACTTTTTCACCAAGAGAAGCCTTGTCTTTGTCTAAAGTGTCTTTGATAGCAACGATAGCTTTTTCAGCGTTATCGCGCAATTGATCGGCAGCAGCTACCTGATCAATATCTAATCTTTCCAAAACTACTTTTTTCTCATCATTATCAACCTCAAGAACGATATATTGAGAGAAGTACATGATGGAGTTTAGGTTTCTTGGAGAAATATCCAAAAGTAAAGATAGTTTAGAAGGAGCACCCTTAAAAAACCAGATATGAGCAACTGGAGAAGCAAGCTTAATATGAGCCATACGCTCACGACGAACTTTGGCTTCAGTTACTTCAACTCCACATTTGTCACAAACAATACCTTTGTAACGAATGCGCTTATATTTACCACAATAGCACTCGTAGTCTTTGCTTGGTCCAAAGATTTTCTCATCAAAGAGACCATCTTTTTCTGGCTTAAGAGAACGATAGTTAATAGTTTCTGGTTTTTTGACCTCACCATGAGACCAACTAACGATGTCTTCTGGAGAAGCGATTTTAATTTGTAGTGCGGAGAAATCAACAATGTTTTTCATATTAGTTCTTTCGAAAAATTTACTTAAATTATTCTGAAGCCTCCTCTTCGCTAACTTCTTCTACCGCGCCATCTATGGCTGCGTCATCTCCATCAAAATCTTCTTCCTCATCTTCTTGATCATGATCACCTTCGGTTTCTTCGTGCATATTGGAATCCTCTAGGTCATCCAAGATAAGCATTTCTTCCTTAGGAATAGAAGGAGCTTTATCATCAACTTCTTCTTCAGTTGGATCAAGTGCGACAACATTTAGAGATAATGAGTTTAATTCTTTGCAAAGCACTCTGAAAGCTTCTGGTACGGTTGGGGTTGGAATATCCTCACCTTTCACAATAGCTTCAAAAGCCTTGGCGCGACCATGGACATCATCTGACTTGATGGTCAACATCTCTTGCAAAACATGGGCTGCACGATGAGCCTCGAGAGCCCAGACCTCCATTTCACCCATTCTCTGACCACCCATTTGAGCTTTACCACCCAAAGGCTGTTGAGTTACTAATGAGTATGGACCAGTAGAACGAGCATGAGTCTTATCCTCAACCATGTGACTAAGCTTAAGAATATAGTTGATACCTACCACTGATTTCTCACGGTAAGCCTCACCAGTTAAGCCATCAATTAATTGAGCTTTACCAGAGATTGGTAAACCTGCTTTTTCTAATTCTTTCCAAATCTTATCTTCATCAAATTCTTCAAAAGCTGGCACAGCTACTCTATAACCTAATTTATCAGCTGCCCAACCCAAGTGGGTTTCAAGTAACTGACCAAGGTTCATACGAGCCAAGACAGATAGAGGAGAAATGATAATATCGACTGGAGTGCCATCCTCCAAATGAGGCATGTCAGCAACAGGCACAATCTTGGAGATAACACCTTTGTTACCATGGCGACCAGCGAGTTTATCACCAACAGTGATTTTTCTCATTTCAGCCACTTTGACAATAACTTCTCTGATGGTGCCTGGATCTAATTCATCACCAAGGTCACGATCAAGAACCTGGACATCAATCACTACACCTTCCTCACCATGAGGAATACGAAGTGAAGTATCACGAACTTCTTTGGATTTTTCACCAAAGATGGCTCTAAGTAAGCGCTCTTCTGGAGAGAGTTCGGTTTCACCCTTTGGAGCAACCTTACCCACCAAAATATCACCTGATTTAACGTGGCTACCAATACGAATGATACCATCCACATTTAAGTTGGCTAAGAAAGTCTCACTGACGTTTGGAATATCATTGGTCAATTCCTCCGGTCCTAAGCGAGTGTCCATCACTTTAGCTTTATGTTCACTAATTTGGATGGAAGTCAAAGCATCATCCTTCACTAAACGATCGGAAATGACCAAAGCATCTTCATAACCAAGACCATTGTAAGAAGTGTAAGCAATGAGCAAGTTGGTACCAAGAGATAACTCACCTTGATCGGTAGCTGGACCATCAATTAGAACATCACCCTTCTTAATTTCTTGACCAAACTTAACAACTGCTCTCTGAGAGAAACAAGTACTTTGAGAAGTTCTTACATATTTAGACAATTTGTATTCAATAACACCCTTGTTGAAAGTGATCAACTCATTGTTTAGACCCTCTACAAAAGCCTTAGCAGCTTCATGGTGTTTTTTGTCTAGTTTGAGCAAAATTCTACTACCATCAACATATTCAATTACACCATCAAATGGAGCAAGAATAGTACGACCCATAGCCACAGCCATTTCAGCCTCCATACCAGTACCAATAACTGGAGTTTGAGCTTTGACCAGAGGCACAGCCTGACATTGCATATGAGAGCCCATCAAAGCACGGTTGGCTTCATCATGAGCAATAAAAGGAATCAAAGAAGCACTGCTTCCAACCACCTGTCTTGGCACTACATCAATGTATTCCACTTCAGAAACTGAACTTTCAATAAATTCATTTCTGTAGCGCATTGGTACCCATTCTTGAGTGATATAGTTGTCTGGACTAATTTCAACACTAGCGTGAGTAATACGATAATCTTCCTCTTCATCAGCACTTAAATAAACAATTTCATCGGTAATCTTCATCTTACCTTTGACGTTTTGCACTTTGAGATAAGGAGCCTCCAAAAATCCATAATCATTAACTCTGGTATAAAGTGACAAATAAGTCACCAAACCAATGTTTGGACCTTCAGGAGAACGAATTGGACAAATACGAGAATATTGAGAAGCGTTAATATCACGCATAGAGAAACTGGCACGCTCACGAGTGACACCACCAGTACCCATCACTGATAAACGACGCAAGTTGTCCACCTCAGACAAAGGATTGGTTTGATCCAAGATAGCAGACAAGCGATTTCTACGGAAAAATTCAGAAACAGCAGCAATTAAAGGACGAGCATTAACAAGAGCTGAAGGAGTTAAAATTTCGTCAGTTTTGGTTAAAGACATCTTCTCACGAATAGATCTCTCCAAACGGATAAGACCAATACGGAAAGCATTGCCGGCAACCAACTCGCCAACACGACGAACACGACGGTTGGAAAGATGATCGATATCGTCAACCTTGCCCTCACCATTCTGCAAATTAATTAAGTAAGCAATAGCAGCCACCAAATCTTGAGGATCTAAGATAGTTTTTTTCTTATCCACTTCAATCTTCAAGCGACGATTAACTTTGTAACGACCGACTTCACCAAGATCATAACGACGTTCATCGAAGAACATGTGGTTGAGGAATTCACGAGCAGTATCAAGAACCGCTGGCTCACCAGGTCTCATCTTTTCGTAAATTTCAATCAAAGCTTCAGCTTGATTGGTGGTGGAATCTTTTTTGAGTGTATTGTTGAGCAATTCAAGAGAATCTTTCTTCAAAACATCTTGAAATAAAGCAGCAATATCATCATTACTCTCATAACCAAAAGCTCTAAGTAAAACGGTTACAGGCATCTTACGACGACGATCAATTTTGACAGTAATCACGCTACGACGGCTAATGGTAATTTCTAACCAAGAACCACGCATTGGACGGAGTTCAGCTTTGTAAAGCAATTGCTTGCTGGCTGAATCTTCTTCACCTAAGAAAAATACACCAGGAGATCTAACTAACTGAGTAACAATACCTCTTTCAATGCCATTGACAATAAAATTGCCAGTAGCGGTCATTTTTGGAATATCACCTAAGAAAACTTCTTGGGTGCGTTCTTCACCAGTTCTCTTGTTGAGTAAAGTGGCTTGAACATACAAAGGCATGTCATAGGAGACATTTTTTGATTTAGCTTGAGCTGGAGTGTATTTAGCTTCACCAAAACGGTATTCACCAAAGGTCAAAGACCAGTTCTTGCCGGTGAAATCTTCTATGCCTTTAACGCCATTAACTTCTTTGAGAGCAAGACCGATGCCATTATCCAAGAAATCCTGATAACTATCGCTTTGAAGTTTGATTAGATCTAAGGTTGGTAAAATTTGGTGCTCTTGACCCCAGTTCTGGCGTTTTGCTTTTTGTGGCATGAAAACTCCTTTTTAGCTTTAAATGCTTAATTTATTTCTTCTTGCTACTATTAAATTTCTAAAAAGAACAAAACAAAGAACAAGTAAATAAAGAAATGGTTGCCAGAAGCAAAAAAACACAGCTTATACTCGATAACGCTGTGTGAAACAAACTACTTACTTAGTTGTTTTATAAAAACTAAAGGCACCAATCTTTGTTTTTTCTGCTAGCTTTTTACTTAGTCCTTTTTAGACAATTGGCTATTATAGCAACAAATTGGCCTTAACGCAAGTATTTGTTTACGTTTGAATTATGTTCTTCAACAGTCTCTGCCGTATGAATTTTGCCAGCATTGTCATGGATGTAGTAAAGAGCAGAAGTTGAACTAGGATTGAGAGCTGCTTTGATCGCTGCTAAGCCTGGATTGCAAATTGGTCCTGGTGGCAGCGAAGCATGTTTATAAGTGTTATATAAAGAATCAATTTTCTTATCATCAGCCAAAGGGTTTGGCCACCATGAAAGCTCAGTTTTACTATATCCTTTTATGTATTGCAGAGTAGCATCAACTTGCAGTGCCATGCCAATACGCAGACGATTCGATAAAATACCAGCCACCAAAGGCATTTCAGCTTCACTGGCACTTTCTCTCTGTACCAGAGATGCTAGAGTCAAAATTTGATTTAAGCTAAGCTGGCTAGCCGAAATTTCTTTGGCAAAAGGAGTAGTAATCTTAGAAGCAAAGGTGTTTTTAAGAAGTGATAAAAAGGCAGCGCTAGTAATTTCTCTTGGAACCAGGTAAGTGTCTGGGAAAAGCTGCCCTTCTAAACCCTTACTCAGAGTCAAAAACTCTTCAGCTTTGAAATTATCTAAACCTTGTTTACTAATGCTATCAGCAATTTCTTCTCTACGCCAACCCTCAGGCAAAGTTACCCACAAATCATCAGTCCCTGTGGTCAAAGCATTACTAATTTGCCAAACATCCATATTGGCTGACAATTCAAAACTTCCCGCTTGAATCTTATTGGCTAAATTATTTTTATAAACTACAAAACGAAAAGCCCATTTACTCTTGATCAATTTTTCATCTTCCAATCTAGAAGCAATAATAGAAATAGCCTGACCCTTAGGAATTACAAAACGCACATTTTTTTGGTCAATATTAGTTTGAGCTTGAAACAAACTAACAATAAAAAAGAAGAAAAAAATCAGAATCATTAAGAAAGAAAGAAATAAAAAGAAAAATTTTGGCAGTTTTCTAAACATTTTTAGCATATATTTAGCTCAGATCATAAAGTGTAGCATAAAAACCAGAGCGATGGAAATTTATTGAGAAGAAAATTCAAGAAAATCTTCTAAGATTATGGCTGCGCTGTAATGGTCAATGGCTCCTTGACGTTTTTTTAACTTGAAACCCGCTTCTTTCATGCGTTTTCCAACTTCATGAGAAGAAAGAGTTTCATCCATTAAATGAACTGGCAATTGAGTCTTTTGTTCAAGAAGAACGGCAAAAGCCTGAATTTTATTAGCCATTTCTGCCTCAGAAAGACCCAAAACAATTTGATCTATTTTCTTTTCTGCACAAATTTTGGCGATTTTTTCTAAAGGATTGTCTGTAGCATCAAGCACAATGAGTGGCTCAACCAAACTAAAAACATTATAAGCCAAACCAATACGCTTAGTTCCATAATCAATACTCAAAAAATTTTTCATTATATTTCTATTCTTTAATCAGTTGCGAGATTACTACTCCTCTACGCAGCACTGTACCCTCTGGGACACAAGTAACTAGCTTCAGTTGGCGAGCATCATAACGCTGAGCCAAAATAAAGGTATCAGTCGGCTGAACTTCCGTATTACTTTGCACCTGATAGGTATATTTAATATTATTGTAAGTCAAGTAAATTTTATCACCATTTTTTAAGGTCATAATTTTACTAAAAATAGAAGTGTATCGACGTGAATTTTTCTCACTCGGGTTATAGAACTGACGCAAGACAGAATGACCAAAAATTACCGGAGCACCAGGTTCTCCAGGAAGAGCAGTACCAGGATACTGAATAAGACTCTTGTTTAGATCAGTACCACCCACTCTTACCTTAGCATTACTCAAATTAACAGCTGGAATATCTAAACGATATTCTTCAACCTTATAATCTCCATCAGTAAAACTAGAATCTTGATCAAACCAATTACTTAAATCTGTGTAATCCAAACTATAATCTAAAATAATCGGCTCATCCAAAACTGCCTTTTTCTCGATTTTATTCTCATCAATTACATTGGCCTTTGCAAAAACCAAATTACTTGAATTAGCAAGCTGAGTAGCTGACAAAGGTGATAATAAATTGGTAGCTTGCTGATTGTCGCTATTTTTTGGTAATAATTGACTGATAATTGGCCAGGCAGCAGTTCCAGCTAAAACAATACCTATTCCAATCAAAATGAGAGGAATTGCGGCAGCGCCAACTTTAATAAATTGAGGAATGCGCTGCCAAAATTTTGAAGCAATTTTTTCATCCAATTCTTTTTCAAAATTCTGATTGGCTCTAGTGCGCTTGGCCAGATCCAGAACTTTTTCATCCAATTCGTCGAGAGAAACATTCTTCAATAGAGCCTGCCTGTAAACTCCAAGCAAATCCTGCTTGTTAATTTTTAGATCTTTTGACATAGGAGTTATTTGTTTAGCTCCAATATGACTCTGTTTTGATCATTTGGCAAATTACGTAAAACATTAATCAAAAATGGAGGATTAAAAATTACCTGAGCTTGTCTGATTTCAGCACTATTTTCTAAAGATTCCTCTGCACCAATCCACGGCTTACCTAGAATCTGAGGCTTCAGTGAATTCAAATCAATTTTGGCTACAGCTTTAGCACTAAGATCTGCTGTTAATTTAATTTTACTAGAATCAGAAGCAGCCTGAGCCTTATCACTCATCAAAGAAGGATCTTCATCCATAAAAACATAACCTGCTGGCAAATCTTTTTCCAATAAAGCCAAGCCTAAACTTTTTAGATCTTTAGAAAGATATTTTACTGCCTCAACATTGACCGTTAAGCTTAGAGTAATTGATTCTGTTTCATCGCCAATCTTGGCAGAAAACTCACTCTTATTTACTTTAACCTTGCCAGTTGGCACTAAATAAACGCCATCTTTAGAATCAGTCTCATACTCTTTGGCCGCCTCTTGCGATAATTTCTTGGTTAAATTTTCCATCAAGCGATCTTGATCTATCTGCGCTACTACCCTAACTTCACGACTAGATCCTCCAGAAAAATTATCGGCAGAAATAGCAGAAAACTTATCTTCAAAATAATCAGCCACTCGAAACTTAGTGTCTTTGTTGAAATTAGCTTCAGAACCAATGTCTTTAGCAGTTACATTGGTTTCAAATTTACCAAAATCCACCCCAGAACCATCTTGCTTAACAACTGAAGCTGGAACTTTAATTGTTTCATCCAATAAAAATTCAATGTCATTGGTGCTGACAATAGTTCCTTGTTTCAGCTCAACTTCTTGAGAAGTTTTATTGTAGATAATAACCCTACCCTTAGCTTTGTCTCCAACCAAACCAATTCCAGTGGTGGCCAAAACATCTTGACCAGAAATTTCCTTATTTTGAACAGAGGCCTTAAGCAGGGCTTCTTCGAAATCAGAAGTTTCTATATTTGGATCAAGAGTAATGGTGACGTTCTTATGCAATAAAGTTTCTTCTGGAGTAATCACAATTCTCACTTTAGAAAAAAGAAGAGCAAAAGCAGTAAAGGCTAAAATTAGCGCCAACAAGCCAGCTCCGAAACCCAAGAGAATCATTTTTTGATGGTAAAGATAAAATCTTCCAAAAGGAGAACGTTTTTTTGTTGGCTTAGCCACAGGAGCAGCAATATCTTCTGAACTTACTTTATTATCAGACGACTCGTTATTATTCTTATGATAATTTTGATCGAACTTAATTCCAAAACTACTGGCACTTGGCTTCTCAATAGCGTAATCATTTTCTTCAGAGGCTTCTTCTACTTTTTTAATATTGCTCACTAGTGGTTTTTGTTCGATTTGTTGATGAGGGGTAGTAGCAATAGGTTGTTTTTTAGGCATTTTAGCCAGCAAACTCTCTTTACTAAAGATTTTGCCAGCACTCAAGCTTACAGACTTAATCATATAATCAGCCTCCAAAGCAACAATATCTGGAGCTTGAGTAAATCCAGGATTGGTAGTCCAATCTACTTTTGCCAATTGGCTATGCAAAGAATCTAATTCTTTCTTGGAAAGAGCAATTGACGTTAGAAGAATTTTACTTGGAAAATATTTACCATCATCTTGATCTAAGTGTTTAGCTGCTCTAGCCAAAATTTCAGAAAAATCAGCCACAACATCACCAGATCTGCCAACGGTAATCAAATCAATGAATTGACCATGTTTAAGAAAAACCAAATCAAAAATGTTTTCCTTAAAAATCATCAGTAAACAAGAATCATTTTCATCACCAATCAACCTGGCTTCTGCTAAAGCCTCTGGAATACTAAACTGTCCAACAGCATCTAAACTTAGTTTTTCAGAAACATCCTTGATAACTGCTTTTTTATCTGCACTAAGTTCACCATTTTCTAACCAGGTTTGATCAAAAGCAAAAACAGTTTCAGAAACCTCATTGGAATCTTCCCCCAATTGTTGCAAGCTTTTATCAAGCTGATCTGATAAGTCTTGGCGATCAAAATAATTGGCAATTTTGGAAAATTCTTGAATCTGCACTCCTTGACCATTATTGGAAACCAAGGAAGACTGCAAATATTTGTCGGTCAAAAGAATAGTAAGAAAGAAATGCTTATCCTGATCGGGCATACTCTTCCATTAAAGCAAAACTAAACAGTTTTTTGAAGAGCGTATATTCTTCTAATGCCATCTGCCACTGCTTTCTCTTTGGCAAGAACAATTTTCCCAATTACACCAGTATGTTCTACGTGAGGGCCAGAACAGAACTCGCGAGAAATATAATCTTTTCCTCTCATGGTCCCAGTTGGATTTTGACCAATAGAATAAATGTTGACTATATCTGGATATTTATCCACAAAAAGTGCTACTGCCCCAGATTTTAAGGCTTCGGTTTTTGGCATAGTTTGTTTACTAACCGCGTAGTCGGCAGCAATCCATTGATTAATTAAATCTTCAATCTTGGTTTTTTCTTCTGCAGTCAAAGCTTTGGAGTAAGAAAAATCGAAACGTAAACGTTCTGCAGTAATATTCGAGCCTTTTTGCTCAACAGATTCACCCAAAACCAAACGTAAAGCCGCATGCAATAAGTGAGTAACAGTGTGATATTTGACTGTCATCTCACCTTGATCTGCTAAGCCACTCTTAAATTTACTAGTTGAGCCAGATTTAGAATCATTAGAATGAGCTTGTTTTTGTTGCGCATATAATTCCTTAATTTTATCTTCAATCACCAAACCCCTAACCTGAGCTTCTTCAAGTGACAATTCCAAAGGAAAACCAAAGCTTTCATAAAGTTTAAAAGCTAAGTAAGCAGTTAGTTCATTTTGATGGACGACCATTCTTTCAAATTCTCTTAAACCTTTGCTTAAACTTTTACTGAATTTAAGCTGTTCAGCTTGCAAAACCTGACTAATTTTTTCTTCTTGATCCTTTAGATGTGGATAAAAATCAGCATAAATACCAATCACTACTGGCACAAGCTCAACCAAGGTTTCTTGTTTGATTTCCAAATAAGCTGCTTGACGCAAAGCGCGACGCAACAAACGACGCAACACATAACCTTGTTCTTTACTTGAAGGAAAAACTCCATCAGACATTAGCATTACAGCTGCTTTCATATGATCAGCAATAATACGAAAATATTTCTTGTTTACTTCTTCCTCATATTTATGACTAGTGAAAGACTGAATCTTTTCAATCAGTGGCCAAAATGCAGCTGTTTTAAATACATCAGCCTGATTTTGATAAGCAGCTAAAATTCTTTCCAATCCGCCACCAAAATCAATATTGGCTTGAGCCAAAGGCTCAAACCCTTTGTTTGTCTTCTGATACTGCATGAAAACCGAATTACCAATTTCTAAAAATCTACCGCAGTCACAATTAATATGACAAGGACCTTCAGTTTGATGAATTTTTTTGGCTAACTCGCTGGTTTGCTCACCAAAATCATAAAAAACTTCACTGTCTGGACCGCCCAATTCACCAATAGGCATATTGGCTGGCACACCAGAACGAGACCACCAATTTTTTTTCTCTCCATAAAAAAAGATACGCCCCTCTTGCAAACCCTTTTCTGGGTTGGCAATAATCTTAGCTTCAATCTTCATTTCAGAAAAATGTTTTTGCCACTCCGTTGCTGCAAAATCATCACGCTCAATACCTAGATCCTTATTGCCAGAAAAACAAGACACATAAAGCTTATTTGGATCTAAATTTAATTCTTTGGTTAAAAAACCAAAAATAAAACCTATTTGCTCTTTTTTAAAGTAATCACCAAAAGACCAATTGCCAAGCATCTCAAAAAAAGTAGTGTGTCTATTGTCACCAACTTCTTCAATATCATCAGCACGAAAACATTTTTGTGAATCAGCCACTCTCTTACCCTCAGGATGAGTTTCGCCAAAAAAATAAGGAATCATCGCCTGCATACCAGAACTAGAAAACAACGTAGTGGGATCATTTTCGGGCACCAAAGGAGCAGAAGGCACTATCTTATGATTTAAGGTGCTTAAGTAAGCTAAATATTTTTGACGAATAAAAGACAAGTCTGACATGGTCGCTATTATATTTTGGACCCTGTCTTTTTGCAAAGCAAAAAGCAGCTGGTACAAAAGATGCTGTGCATATTTTGAACATCTTGAAAAAAGATGCTGTGCATATTTTGAACATCTTGAAAAAAGATGCTTTAGCGAATTTTAGAAACTCACGCTTTTTGCAAAGCAAAAAGCTAAATCCCTTTAAATTTGTGTTTTTTATTGCGAGCGCGGCGTCGACTCAATTTTGCAAGATGAGCCAATTCTTTTTCTACTGTATTGCTCTCAAAAGCAACTTTCATGCTAGCAAAAGAGTCAGCAAGTTTCTTTAAATATTGATCACGAAAATCTTCCAAAGAAATATTTTTATCTTCAATTAACCCTTGTTGATATAAATAATCCCTAACCTCCAACCATTTGTCTGAAAGTTGTCTCCATTTCTTACTACCGGCTTCGCTAGCAAAATAAGAAAAAATAGCACCCAAGCTAAAAGCACCAGCAAATAACAATAAAGAATTACTCTCTGTCTTTGACATCAAGTTTTTTGCCTTCTTTATTTGATTCTTTAGCCCCATCTTTATCTCTGTTCACAAAAGACATAAAACCCTCGGCCACTTTGAGACCAGCGGTGAAGTTTGTAACAAATGCACTAAGACTATGAAAAGGATTAAGAATTCCTGAAATTTTTTCCTGTGTACTATCAATTACAGAATTGGCTTTATCTACAGCACTATTTGCTTTTTTTAAAACTTTTTTACCTTCAACCAAAACGCCAATCAAATTAATGGCAACTACTACCAAAACAATGGTAAGTGCCACCAAACAAACAACTAAAACGATAGGAAGAATTTCATTATTCATGAGGCTATTGTGCCACAGCTAGAAGTTTTTATCAAAACTTAACTTTTACACTACGTTGTAAAACAGTAGTTTTTCCATTTTTGTCACTAGCCTTGATTGTAATTGTATTCGTACCTTCTTGAGGCAAATAAATTTCCGTTTCAAAATAACCATCTGCACGAAGAGCAACGGGCATGGCATTGATTGTCAAAATAGCATCTGGCTTAGTATTACCTTCAATCAATACTTTGGAAGATACTTCGCTATCATCCAAAGGATTTGATAAGACCAATTCTGGAGGACGACTTAATTGATACCATTGCCAAGAAGCATATGAGAAAAAAATCAAAAAAATTAAAGCTACTGACAAAAGAACCAAGCGCACCGGAGACCAAGATGTCTTTTTTTTAAATTGTGGGTATAAAAATTCTCTAGGGATTAGCTGTCCTTTCACACTCTCCTCGTAATCACGGCGCAAAATGGCAAATAAAGGCTTCTCATCAAGCTTAAACAATCTGGCATAGTTACGTATATAAGCTTTAATAAAAGTTGCTGCTGGCAAAAAATCAAAATCGTTCTCTTCCAAGGCAGCTAAATACTCGATTTTTATATGAGTTTCAGCGGCTAAATCCTCTAGAGTAAAATGAGCTTTTTCTCTAGCAGCTCGTAATAAATCTCCAATAGTTTGGGTTTGCATTTTAAGTCAAAGCTTTTTTCAAAAAAGCAGTCACTCTACCGCCATCAGCTCTATTACCGACCTTCTTCATGACTTGACCCATCAATGGACCAAAATCCTTAACTGTGGCATTTGCCAAAACTTCAGCAACAACTTGTTCTAGTTCAGCATCTGACAATTCAGTTGGCAAATAAGCAGTAAAAACAGCAATTTTAGCATTGGTTTCGTCAACCAAATCCTGGCGAGCAGCTTTTTCGAAGTCTAACAAAGCATCTTTTTGCTGTTTAAGCATAGTTTTGATGATTTTTTGTACTTTCTCATCATCAGCTTCGCCATTATCAATTTCAAAATTTTTAATCTCAGAACGAATCATTCTGACCACATCCAACTTAAGAGCTTCGTGTGCTCTCATAGCATTCTTCATATCTTCCATCAATTGTTCTTTTAGTGTCATAGACGTTCCTTTCGCTAATTGTCGTCGCCCCCTTCGGGGACTAGGCGGGCTTATCGAGCTTCGCTCGATTTGAGACTCGCCGTTGTGGACAATACAGGACTCGAACCTGTGACCTCACGAATGTGAATCGTGCGCTCTAACCAACTGAGCTAATTGTCCTCTGAACTAGGCCGTATTATAGGAAACTCTTGGGCAAAAGACAATCCGCTACAAATTTTGCTACCAAAAACAGTAAAAATTAAAAAAATGCAGATCAAAAATTTTTTTCTGGAATTGTTTTTCCCGGAATTCTGCCTAAATTGTGGGAAGCTTGGACCACCACTTTGTGCTAATTGTTATAACGATTTGAAATTTTATTTCATTGCAAATCAAAAAGATGAAATGAAAAAGAATTTAAATAAAATTTATTTTGATAATTTACAAATTATGGCCAATTTTTCTGGCTGTCTAGCCAAACTCATTAAAGCAATTAAATACGAAAATGGCCGTAACATCGCTTATTTTCTAGCCAAAATGCTATACCGTCACCAAATAATTCCTCAAGTAGATATGATCACTTTCATTCCTTTACATCCATATAAATTGCGTAGTAGAGGCTACAACCAGGGACAAATAATTGCCTTTGAACTTGGAAGAATCACCAATTTACCAGTCAAAAACCTACTTTTTAAAAAAGAAAATACTCTTGCTCAGGCTACAATAAAAAATCAAGAAGAACGACTGGCAAGAATGCAAAATCTATTTACTGTTCAAGAAAAATATAAACAATTGATTCAGAACAAAAAAATTCTATTGTTAGATGACATTGTCACTACCGGAGCTACAATCAATTCTGCCAGTCAAGTCTTGAAAGTCGCCCAAGTAAAACAAATTTTTGCTATAGCACTCGGATCGAAAATGGAGTGATTTATGGCTAATTTTATGCTATAATGGATGCTAGTTCTTTAAAAAGGGGATGTATTGCTTTGACGTAACATCTTTTAGATAGTCGCAAATCGTCTTTCAGATCAAAAGACGTAAAAGAAGATCTAGACATAACTGTCGAAAATATAATTTCAAAAGCAAAGAGTGCTGTCAGTAATTTTATTGCCAGTTTCAATGCTCCAGCCTTAGCTTATTGCTAATGCCGGCATTTATTTATTTGTGTGAGTGATGCAAATAAATAAGTGGAAACCCAGTCACTTTGCAGATTATTCGCCTTTGCGTGGCGGATAATTCTAAGAAATTAACGCAGATAAATTAGAGAGAGTTTGTTTGTAATACTTACTAATTTTTAATCAAAAATAAACTAGATTTGTAGAAGCTATTTGAACAGCTGGATACGGACGCGGGGTCATAACCCGCCATCTCCACTTTTAAAATCTAATAAAAATCTAACTCTGATCCTTACTCATCAAAAATTCTCTAATTTTGTTGTTATTGACGTCTCTTGGCTTGCTGCCATCTGGAGCACCCACTAGCCCAAGCTCATAAAGCTGGTCCAGAATTCTGGCTGCGCGAGCATAACCAACCGACAAGCGACGTTGAATTAGTGAAGAAGAAGCCTTATCTGCAGTCAAGAAAAGTCTGGCTGCCTCTACACATTTATCATCAATATCATTTCCATTACTATCAGCACCCATACTACCTCCAGTCACTTTGCCAGCTTGATATTTACTGACAATATCAGCTTCATATTGAGGCTTCTGACCCTGAGACTTAATGAAATTAATTAAATCTTTGGCTTCTTGAGTACTAACGAAGGTGCCTTGAACACGAATTGGCTTGGGTTTATCTGGAGCTTGGAAAAGCATATCACCACGACCAAGTAGCTTTTCTGCCCCTGGACTATCCAAGATTACACGACTATCAGTCATAGAAGTAACGTTAAAAGCAATACGAGTTGGGATATTTGCCTTGATTAAACCAGTCAAAACATCTACTGAAGGACGCTGTGTAGCCAAAACTAGGTGGATGCCAACAGCACGAGCCATTTGAGCTATACGAGTTACACTATCCTCAACTTCGGCTGGAGCAAACAACATTACATCAGCTAATTCATCAATCACAATTACAATATTTGGCATTGTGGCTAAACCAGCTAATTCGTTGTATTCGCTAATAGTTTTGACTCCAACTTCCTGAAGCATCTTGTAACGGCTATCCATTGTGGCACATGCCCACTTAAGTGCTGAAACTACTTTGTCTGGTTCGGTAATTACTGGAGTAAGTAAATGTGGAATATTATCATAACCTGTTAATTCAACACGTTTTGGATCTACCAAAATCAATTTCACTTCCTCTGGAGTGGCACGATAAAGAATTGAGCATAAAAACGAATTAACACAAACTGACTTACCAGAGCCAGTTGATCCAGCAATCAAAAGATGAGGCATTGAGGCAATATCTACCACAGAAGGATTGCCAGATACATCAATACCAAGCGCCACAGCTAATTTAGACTTATGTTTTTTCATTACTGGAGAAGACAACATCGTCTTAAGAGTGACATATTCAGCACTACGATTTGGCACTTCTACACCAACCAAATTGCGACCAGGAATTGGTGCTTCAATACGAATTTGACCCGTTGGAGCAGAAAGAGCCAATGCTAAATCAGTTGATAAAGCCGTAATTTTAGCCAAGCGAGTACCAACCTTAATATCTAAAGCATATTGAGTTACTGCTGGACCAGGATTATATTCAACTACCTTGGCACTAATACCAAAAGAATCAAGGGTATTTTCAATAATTGAAGCATTTCCTTTCACGTCACCACGATCGGCTTTGCCACCAGTTTTTTGCGAAAGCAAAGAAAGAGGCGGATATTCCCAAACCATTGGTACAGCAGAAGTATTTAGATTCTCAGGACCATTAAGATCCTGTGTATTGATATTGGAAGAGGTCTGTTTCTTAATTTCGTCCTCAATAATTGCCTTGGCTGAAGTAGTGTCTTGCTCAAGCTCTTTATTGAAAGAAGATCCTTGTTTTAATTCTCTATCCTTGCCAAAACCAAATGTTGGAATAGAGAAACCTTTAGCTTTATTGATTTCTTTTTCAGAAACTTGATCAGCAAAAATATCTTTATCAGCTTTCTTCTCTTTTTTCTTGAATAATTTAGCAATCAACTCAAAGAGCTCAATCAAAGAAGATTGAGAAAGAATTAAGAAACCAATTAAGAAAATTGCAGCAAAAAAGGCATAGGAACCTGGCTCTGTAAGAAGCCTACCAAAATTAAAAAAGACACTTTCACCCACTTGGCCACTTCTAGCAAAACCCATAGTACCAATCATTAGTAAAATAGTTCCAAGTAAAATAGTGGGCTTGGACCAAGCGTGCTTGCTACGCAACATCACTAAACCTGCAGAAATAAAGACAAATGGCAAGTACAGCATGGCCAAGCCAAACTGCAAAGATAAAAAGTCATTAATAAAAACAAGCAACTGACCACGACCAGTAAAAGAAAGAATTACCAATAAACCCAACAACATGAGAGAAACTGCCACAATTGAGTGACTAGTCTCCGCTCTCATTTTCAAACGAATTGCTTGTTTTTTTCTTCTACTCTTAGACTTAGCCATAATTATTTATTATAGGATATAACACAAAACACTAATACAAGTCAAGTGCTTTGATTCCCTTACTCTTTCTATTTAAGAGGAAAAGCACCTGACTTGCAAGAGAAGACTACATGTCCATGATAACTGGAACAATCATCGGCTCGCGCTGAATTACTTTATAGAGTTTTTTACCCAATCTACGCTCAATTTTTTTCTTGAGTTCATCATCCTTAAGATTTTGTTCTCCTTCGCTAATAATTTCAGCAGTTTTTTCCTTGATAAACTGCACCACTTCGTCAGCCTCTTTCATAAAAACAAAACCTCTGGAAACAACTTTCATTTGCGCTAAATCAAAGTTGCCATCCACTTTTGGAATAACCAGAACAATAATGCCAGCCTTAGAAAGCGATAGACGATCAGAAAGAACTACTGGTCCAACATCACCGATGCCTAAACCATCAACTGCTTTGGCATTTAAAAGGACCTCATCTACTACCTTAACCCCAGTCTCATCAATACCTAGGACTTCGCCTGATTTTGGCAAAAGAACATGGCGATCATCATAGCCAGATTCGAAAGCAACAAGCTTTTTAAAAAGAGCGCGATGTCTGTCTGCGCCGCCAATTGGCATCAAGTAAGTAGCATGCAAAGTTTCTACCACTTCCTTTTGTTCCAAAGCACTGGCATGACCAGAGGCGTGGATTTTGTGATTTATTTCTGGATAAACCACTTCCACTCCATTAGCTGAAAGCTCGTCAATGGCAGCGTAGTAATTAATTTCATTGCCAGGAATTACATTGGCAGAGAAAATCACCTTGTCTTCTGGAGTGATCTGAATGACACGATGCTCGCCGTAAACGGCTCGCACCAAAGAAGATCCTTCCTGACCCTGACTGCCAGCAATAATCACACAAAGTTTACTATCTGGCACTTCAGCAATATGATTTTTATCAACTTGCATACCAACTGGCACACGAAGTTTTTTGAGCAATGAGGCGGAAACAACATTCTGCTCTACACTACGCCCTACAAAAACCACTTGACGACCTAAACGCTCACAGGCATCCACCACCTGTTGGATACGATGAATATGAGAACTCATTAAGGTAACCAAAATCTTGCCTTTTACATTAGTCATTTCTTGCTCAAGAGCAGGACCAACTGATGACTCTGATCTGGTCCAGGTGTCTTCTTCCACACGCAAAGAGTCAATCATGGCTAAAAGCACTCCTTCACCAGCTACTCTGCGCACTTCTTCAAGATCTGATAAAACTCCATCAACTGGTGATTTATCTAATTTGAAGTCACTACCATGGTAAATTTTGCCAACTGGAGTATCGATTACGACATGTTTTGTATCTGGTACAGAATGAGTCATGGCAATTAGTTCAAAAGAGAAATTATTGCTCAATTTTAAAACCTGTTTGTCTGGAACAACATTGACTTGACGTTCAATCTTTTTATCTGCCAATCGATCCTGAGCAAAACCAGCAGTTAGAGGTGAAGCATAAATTGGAAATTCTGGCAAATCTCCAAGCAAATAAGGTAAAGCACCAATATGGTCGTCGTGACCGTGACTCAAAATCATAGCAATAATTTTGGCCCCTGCTTGAACTTGATCTTGTAGATAGCTAATATCTGGGATCAAAGTATCAACTCCAGGCATATACATATCTGGAAAACCGATGCCACAATCAACGATTAAAATTTCGTTTTCATATTGATAAACATACATGTTTTGGGTAACACTACCCATGCCTCCTAAAGGTAAAAGTTTTAGTTTAGACATATTTTTTATGCAAATTATTCCCTCAAGAATAACTTGCTCCTTTCTTTTTTATTTCTTTAATTTTATTTATTTATGATCAAATTATTTTTAAACAAAAAACAACATTGAGATTAATAAGATTATATTCGCAATATAGCTAGGAAGCACGAGTCTTTTTCTATTTTCCAACCACCAAGAATTCTTAGTAATTTTCTTTGAGAACTTGCCAGGAATTTTACCGTTATAAATTTTTTTATAAAATTCACTCAAAATTCTTTCAAAACCAAAAATAGCTAAAGTAAAAATTTTAGGATCAGGATTAGCGAATCTGAATAATAAAATCAATCCTGCCACCATTGCCAAAAATGGACTGCGAAAAAATTTAAGCTTCTCGAAACCTTCATAAGGAGCATCTTTCATCATGCCACCCATTGCTGTCACAAAACCAGCTAAAAAAATTACCAAATAGTAGTTAAGGTTAAAATCAATAAACAACACAAAATAAACAAAAAAAGCATAGATTACCAAAGCTAATAATCTCTTCAGCCAAATGTTTTGTTTAAAACTTAAGTCTGAAGGAATCGAATACTTACTTTGATCTTCTTTCCTAATTAAAGCTTTATAAATTTCTGTTGCTAGGCGCTCAATCGCGATTGCACTTAAAGAAACTAGAAATAGATTGGTGTTTGAACAATAAAAATACAACAATATTGCAGCTAAAAAAGCAAAGATAAAAGAGCGTAGAATTTTGAAAATTTGGAATTTCTCTACCACAAGATCACCATAAACGCCCCACAAAACCATGTTCATCACTCCCAAAGCAGCTGCTAATAAATAGAAAAAAAACTGCATCATTTATAGCAATGCCTCTCTAACAGTTTCTGTGAATTCCTCAGTAGCACTAGCTTTTTCTACCCAATTTACAATTTTTTCAATTTTGGAAAAATCTTTGACAAAAGACTCTTTAATTCTAGTAGCTCTAAGAGCAGCAGCAGGATGATACATGGGCAAAACAAACAAAGTTTGATTATTCCATTTGATTTTATGTAATCTGCCATGAACTTCTGAGACCTTTACATCTGGCAAAAATTTACCCATGCTAAAACGACCTAAAGTAACAATTAATTTTGGCTTGATTACTTGGATTTCTGCATCTAGATATGGTTTAAAAGCCAAAATTTCCTCTTGTAATGGATCACGATTGTCAGGTGGTCGAACTTTAACAATGTTGCTAATATAAACTTCTTTCTCTGATAAACCACTTTCTGCCAAAATTTTGCGCAAAAGTTGCCCAGAACGACCAACAAATGGCCTTCTTTGCACACTTTCATAATAACCAGGAGCTTCACCAATCAACATCACACTAGCAGACTCATTCCCTTCACCATGCACAATGTCTTCAGGTTTTTCAACTAGAGGGAGATTTTGGAAGTTTTTTTCTAGATCTGCTTTGAGTGAGTTTAAATCAGTGAAATTCATTAAGTTCATTATAGCAACAATTAGCTCTAGTAGGATGGCAAGAAAATCTTGTAATTATCTGGACCAATTTCTACCTTATCATACTTGCCTTCCACAATAATACGTGCCGCCTTGCGAGCAGCTCCCTGAATAGTACGTTGCAAAGTACGAATACCAGCATCAAAACCAAGTGGACGAACCATTTTTTGCCACATTTCATCACGAATAATAAATTGTTCTGGTTTGAGACCAACTTCGGCCAAAACTTGAGGCATCACATATTTCTTGGCAATGGAAACTTTTTCCTCATCTGTATAAGACGGCATAGTAATCTTTTCCATACGATCCATGACAGCGGTGGCAATTTTGCGGGTATTATTGGCGGTTGCTAAAAAGATCGCTTGGGAAAGATCTATTGGATAATTAATATAGTCATCGGTAAAAGCATGATTTTGCGCTGGATCCAGCAACTCAACCAAAACACCCATGATGTCCATGTTAGCGTCATCGGCACTACGATCAATCTCATCAAGTAAAATGATCGGATTCATTACTCCAGCTTCACAAACTCCTTTGACTACTTTACCAGGCTCAGAACCAAGAACTAAACGAGAATGACCTCTTAATTCTTTGGCACTGCCCATACCACCAAAAGGAATACGCACCAATTTACGACCAAGAGCCTCTGCTAAAGAGTAAGCAAAAGTTGTTTTACCGGTACCAACCAAGCCCACTAAAAGCAAAATTGGAGCATGAAAAGTTTCATCTTGTAAATTATTTTTTTGTAAATTTAAAACTGCTAAATATTCCAAAAAACGATCTTTGACCTCTTGCATGCCAAAATGATGTTGATCGAAAATTTCCTGAGCTTTAGGAATATCTAAAACGTCGTTTGATTTCTTTCCAAACGGCAAACGTAAGCACCAGTCAATATAATGAGAAACTTTCTCATATTTCTCATCATAACTACCAAGCTCGACACTACGCTCCAAAGCCACAATTTCTTTTTTGAGCTGATAGCGCATTTCCTCTGGCAATTCACCTTGTTCAACTTTAGCAGCCAAAGCAGCAATCTCTTGGTTGAGAATTTCGCGGAAATCTGACATAGGTTTATAAAAAATTAATCCTTATATTTGACAGCCACACCAAGCCCAATTAAAAATAAGGCTAGAGCTGCACTTAAAAAGGTATTTTCCACAGTACCAGAAGCTGGCAAAGAGCTACCAGAAGAAGTGACCGTAGCTGTAGGTGTGGAAGTAGGGGTGGTAGTAGCAGAAGTAGAGCTAATGGTCAAAGTAAAATTCAAACTACTCTGACTAGCTGAACTGATGGTAACAGTGTGAGCACTATAAGTCAGATTGGAAAGATAGGTGGACCAATCACCAATAGAATTAGCAGTAGCTGAATAAGTCACATCGTCAATCTTAACTGCCACAGAACTCGATGCATTGGCAGTACCATAAAGAGTAAATGACCTTAAAGGATAAGTGTAGGCGGAAACGGTTGAGCCAATTCCTTTGCCAGTTACATCGGTAGCACCAATCTTAGTGATTTCCATGGCGCTAGCGCCATCAACAAAAACTAAGAAAAAAACTGCAAAAAAAGATAATAAATACAAAAGCCTTTTCATATTCTATTTAATTAAACACTAATTTTGGTGCTTTGTTAACTCTAAGATTTGCGCCTTACGCAATAAACCCAACTTAGCTCCAAAATAAGCAACAACATTTCCAGCGTTTTTAACTCCCCAAGCAATAGCAGTTGGGGTGTCATGCCCATAAAGAGTGGCTGCTACATAGGCAGCAGCAAAAGCATCACCAGCCCCAGTACTATCCACAAGAGTACTAGCTTCACCTTCAAATTCAAATTTCTTCTTACCAAAAAGATGAACTTCGCCACCTTTTTTCCCTTTAGTGATTACCACCTGTGGAAAGTTTAGTAGAATTTCTTCATGTAGAGGCTCAATCATGTCCCATTCTTCTTGATTCACGAAAAAAACTTCACACGGAATTTGTTCAATGACAAACTCTTCATTAAGCAAAAGCTCCAATTCTTTTTTGCCAGGATTCCAAGAAAGCTTAGTTTCTTGATTACTACTTACCACTTTAAAAATTTTGGCCAAAGTTTCTTTGCGTCCGCCTATGCTAGAGAGATGAAGCCATCTGCTTTGCGATAACCAAAAAGCTGGCAAATCAAAAGGATCAAGCATCGAGGCGGCCCCACGATGCACCATAGCAACTCTTTCTGAATCTTTTGCTACTAGTACTACTGAGCCTCCAGTTTTTTCTAATTTTTCCTGTATCAGTAAATTTGTAGCTACACCTTCTTTTTGAAAATCAGCGTTAATTAAACTAGCAAACTCATCCCGACCAGTTTCAGAGATAACAGCAGTAGCAAAACCTAAGCGAGCAAACGATACAGCAGTGTTGCTTGCTCCACCACCAGTCACAATATGAAAATCTGACAATTCAAGTTTGTCGCCATAAGTCAAAATTTGGCGCTCGCCGTCACGATCAGCTTCCAAATCATTAGACTTGATAAAAATATCAAGCAAAGATGAGCCGATAGAAATTACATCGTACATATGGGCAGACTTTCTTCTCTATCTTAACGTGAAAGCTAAACTGATTTCAAGCGACGCGCAGCCATTTCTTCATCAAAAATGCGCAAAGCAATCTTAAATTCCTCTAGGTTTTCAACAATACGATAAACTTGAGCTTCCTTATAGCCAATCATAAAATTCTTGTGCACTACATCCATAAATTCATGCCAAAACTTACCATAAAGAATCATTGGTTTGTGATTGCCATAATATAAATGCGCCAAAAGCCAAGCAGTGGCCCATTCACTCAAAGTGCCGGTGCCACCCTTAAAACACACAAAGAGATCAGCGTTATCCATCAAGCCAAACATGCGCTCAATATAGTTGGCAGTTTTAATTTCTTTGTCAGCAACATTGAGCTCATCACGACCTTCAAATTCTGGCAAGTCTTGTGGATAAAAAGTAACAACCAAAGTTTTACCACCGGCAGACTCAGCTCCATTGGTGGCAGCACGCATAATTCCAGGACCGCCGCCGTCAATTACCATTTTGCCTCTTTTGGCAACATGTTTGGCAGCTTGGTAAGCTTCGTCGTAAGCTGGATCAGTTTCGTCTAGATCAGCACTACCATAGAAAGCAATTTTCTCAATTCTAAGAAGGCGATTGGCCTTAGGAACAACAACTTTTTTATTTGACATGGGACAGAAATTCCTCCACAGCTTGTTTGTAATTACTTGCTTTATTAAAAGCGGAATTAACAGTAACACCATGAATTCCACTGTTTTGCAAAGTTTCAATATTATCTAAATTAACACCACCATCGATAAAAATACGCATTGGCTCACCAGTAGCAATTTTTGCTCTAACTTCTTTGATTTTTTCCAAAAGCAATGGATTCTGCACTTGTCCAGAAGCTCCAGCTTCAACACCCATTAATAGAATTGCATCCATCCAATCCCAACTATTTTCATCAATAGCCTCAATTGGCGTGTAGAGATCTAAGGCTAAACCAGCTTTCCAATCTTGCTTTTTGACTTCTTCCAGAAAAGCTTCCTGATAAGACATTTTTTCAATTTGACCGTAAACGGCTCTAATTGGTAAATGACGGCAATATTCTTCCATTTCCCAGACATAATCCATCGGTTCTTCCGTCATTAAATGAAAATCGATTTGCAATTGACCAAAATCGACATCCACTAAGTCTTGTGGAGTAAAAGTATGCACATCGGCAAAAAGACCATCAACTATATCTATCTGAATTGCCTCTAAACCACTATCTTTAGCTAACTCAATTTGTTTTTTTGCTAAATCAAGATTGCCAGTAAATACATTAGCACTAACATCTAAATTCATGATTGTTCCTCGTAATTACTAATTTGTTGCAATCTTCTAAAATGTCTTTCACTCTCATCAATTGGTGTTTGCATGAAAATCTCAAATAACTTAATCATTTCTGATAAAGATAAATAATCACCACTAAAAGCAATTATATTGGCATGATTATGACTTTTGGCGTGAGCAGCAATCTTTTCGTTATAAATTTCCACAGCTCTAATCCCTTTGACTTTGTTGGCTGCAATCACCATTCCAGAACCAGAACGGCACAATAAAATTCCTAGATCTTGCTCTGACTGAACTTTGCTGGCCACCTGCAAAGCAAAATTAGGATAGTCATCCTCTGAATCAAGTGTTAAAGCACCGCAGTCTTCTACTTCCAATTCGAGATGATTGCTTGCCAAATAATTCTTGAATTCTTCTTTTAGCTTAAAGCCACCGTGATCACTACCTAGATAAATTTTCATAATTACAATAATAACATTAGCCTACTACAGAGTCGAACTCCTGTCTGTCCTTGCTCGGTCTCATCCTCCATCTCCACTCCGGATATTCCCTAGCGAAGCTCGGTCATAAAAAACCCCGCTCGAAAGCGGGGTTTTATGTTTTCACAAAAAGTGAAGACGAATTTTATTTCTTCTTCAAAACTGGCATACCAGTTCTCTTGGTCTCAACTACCTGGTAGGCAGCTGGAACGGCACTTAAAGAACCTTCACGGACATCACGAGCGAAGAAGTAGATAGTTTGAACTCTACCATTCTTCAAGGTGACTTCTCTGGTGTGAAGGTAATAGGTTTGACCCTTGGAGTTTGTATAACTGTAGGCGGTTGCCATACTTTACCCTTCTTTCTCTGTGATTCACAGAGAATAATTTTTATTACTAATTAAGCCTAGCACACTTGACTAGCTTATCAAGAAGCAATTTCCTTTTTTTTGTGTCAAAGTGCATCTAAAAAGATCAAAAATAAAGACTAATTTGCCTCTGGAGCGGTTAATTCTGCTTTCAAGAGCACATCTTGCAACATTAAATCAGAAGCTTTGGTCACTACTACTCTAACTGGAAGAACATCGGCAGAAATCATAGCGCTACCAACATAGCCAGCTTTAGAGAAAGCAAGGTTAAAAACACGCTTGCTAGCTTCACCATTTAAATCAGTTAGCCAAACAGCATATTCTTCTTTAGAACTTGGTAAATTTGCAGTGACAGTAAAGCTTAACTTGCCATCTTTAATCTGATAGCGCAATTCACCGACTGCTTGCTCTGAACCCTGCATATCTAACATTTTGTAATCAGTAGCACCTTTGATAATACTATTTTGCAAATCCTTAGATAAGCTCTCTACTTTTAATTGAGAATCAAGCAAGCTCAATGGAGCTTCAGCTGTCTTGCCCTTATACCAACGAGCAAACATGATCACCACAAAGATGATCGCAATTAGTGGAAAAAGATATGGGAGCAGGGCTTGCAGTTTTTTTGACATATTTCCTTGCAATAAGTATTACTATGATCCCATTCTGCCGTGAAAATTTACTTTGTCAAGATAGAGTCTCGATATACCTCTTGTACCAGAGGCCAATTGCCACCTTAGCAATACTCGAATATTCGTCAGTACGATTGGTAAAACCACTAGTAAGATAGCCAATCATGCCAGCTTTTTTGCGTAAATCTGGATCATCCGCATATTTTCCAAGAGCTGGACCCATCTCCTGACCAGCAAGCAACATCTCTGAAATAAAATCTGGCAAAGGAAAGCGTGCGCCGTTGCTAAAATATTCCTGACCTTTTTGATCTAGAGCTACCACCCAAACAGTTGACCACAACTCATTTTGATTGGTAGCGAAAGTTGGATGAAAAGCTCCGCCCTCCAAACCGACACATAACGAATCTTCATCTGGAAGAATTAGTTTATTTTTCAAAGCAAGCCTTCTAACAAACAAGGCTCGATTGGTGGCTCCAAGTTTAGTTTCTTCATCACTCATTGGCTGAGCAGAAACACCACTATCCACTTCTAAGCCAATAACCTCTACTTCTGGAAACTTGTCGGCAATAGCTAAAGCAACAGCATTAGTTTTAACTGGGTTAGTGGAAGCAACAATAAATTTCATTTTAAGTTTTTTGTTCTTATGGCTTTAGAAAAGCTGCACGAGCAATTTCTAAAACAAATTCACCCTTCTCACCACCAAAATCATAGTTAGATAAACCATCTATTGAAACCCAAGCATAATTTTGATGTTCGTCAGAAATAACAATTTCAGTTTGAGAAGTTGAAGAAAAATCAAGCACCCAACCACAAATAATTGTGTAAATTTGTTTTTCACTATCAAAGTAAGTTGAAAAATGGACCAATTGATCTAAAGGGAAGTTGCTTTGTATCACATCCAATCCTGTTTCTTCAGTAATCTCTCTACTAATATCGTCCAAATGCAAATTGGTAGCAGAAAGCTGTTCTGCACTTGGCCATTCGCTATTACCACCAGGAAGATCCCAAGAACTTGGCCTAGATAAAGCATTAACGCTTCTTTGTAGAAGTAAAATTTCTGGAGTTTCGCCATTATGACGAAGAATAGCCACTTTTTGCAGGATTTTTACATTTTCAGTCAATTGATGTTGCATAGATATATGGCCATTCTCTCAACAATCGACCTACTTGGCAAGTGAAAAGGCCAATTCTATTTCTTTTAGGATTGAACTAGCCAATTCTGCTTTGTATTTTCCATACAAATCTTCTAGTGAAAACCAGGCTATTTCGGTTGATTCACCCTCTGCTGGATTAATTTCCAAAGAACCATTTAGTTTAGCCAAGTAAGCAAAATTTAAGTGCTTCTCACAACCTTTTTGCCACAGTAAATTTGGCATAAATTCTGATTTATTTTTAAAAGAATTTAAACGGAGATCATAATTCTCCCTACAAACCCAATGCTCGTTAACCACAAATGGAATTGGATGAAAAAGGTCATCGTTTTCTATAGAGCGTGGCTGAAATAATGAACTATAGACCTGAACTTTAATGCCTGTTTCTTCCAAAAATTCTCTCTCTGCAGCCTGGTGTGGCAATTCATTACCCTCAATATGACCTCCTGGACAAAGCCACTGTTTGAGTTTTTTATGCTTAACTAAAAGGACCTTCCCGTCATGAATAAGAGTAGCTGAAGCTGTCAAACAAATTTTTGGTTTCATATTGAGCTTAGATTAGACTCATTTGTACACCACTTGCTTTGGAGCTGGTAAAAGAGAAATCTACCGGAGCTTCTATTAAACGATTCCATTTGTTACGAAATTTAACTTTGCCATTTTTGAGACCATAATCATAAACATCGCGCGTCACCGCCACATCCTGTAAACAATATTTTTCCAAGGCTTCCCAATTGCCTGATTTAAAATATTTAATGGCATCTAAACCATCTCCAGACTTACCAATTCCTAAAGTCTCTTTTGCCACTGCATCCAAACCAATACGATGTCCAACACTCTTTTTGATACGATCCATCACATCTAAAGTAGGAATACGACTAATATCTGCGCTGTAATAAGGAATAAAAGTAGGCATATCAAAACCATCAATATTAAAACCAACCACTACATCAGCCCGCTCCAAAAGAGGAAAAAGCTTGGGAATATCCTTTTCGAAATAAGACTGCATTTCGCCTTTTTCAAAACGACCAGTACGCACACAAACACCAACAAAAGAAATGCCTAATTTTTCTGGAAAATAACCGCCAACATCATCAAAAATTTGTTTGGTTTCAACATCGAGAATGACTTCCAACATAGAAAAATATGCTAAAGCAAATTTAGAAAGATGTCTAGAATTTGTTTGGTTACTTTTTCAGTCCCAACTGGTAGCGCTCTTCAATTTTTTGCCAATCCAAAACTTGCCAGATTGCTTCCAGATATTCTGGACGACGATTTTGATACTTTAGGTAATAAGCATGCTCCCAAACATCAATACCCATAATCGGATAATGCTTGCTGAGTAAAGGAGAATCTTGATTTGGTAAAGAATAAATAGCTAATTCTTTTTTCTCATTTAGCACCAGCCAAGCCCAACCAGAACCAAAATGCTTGGTAGCAACATCAATTAATTGAATTTTGAAATCTGCAAAAGAATTAAACCTGGCATTTATGGCAGCGGATAAATCGCCTACCGCTTCTCTAGAACCATTTGGCGACATGATCTCCCAAAAAAGATTGTGATGCTCAAAGCCGCCGCCATGATTTTTGATGGCTGTAGCAATATCTATTGGAGTTTTAAGCTGTACGCGATCAGCAAAGTGCCAAAGTAAATCTTCTGCACTTAAAGCTGCCAAGTCAGGATAATTAGTTAGAGCAGTATTTAATTTGTCTAAATAAGTTTGATGATGCTTGTCATGATGAATGTGCATGGTAAGACCATCAATGTGTGGTTCAAGAGCTTCATAAGCATAGTTCAGGGCTGGAAGTGTGTACATAAGTCCTTTTTTCTATAATAAGTATATTTAGAAATACATATAGATAGTAATCTATATGTGCATAAAAAGCAACTTTTCAAGTTACTTAGCAAGACTTTCTGAGGCAATGCGATTGAGCTCCATCAAACGATCTCTAACTGTAGTATCAATGTATTTTTGAATTCCAAGTAAATCTAAAGTCTGATCAGAATTTCGATAACTAGAAATTTCTTTCCAAAGAACTGATCCTAGACAATAGCCAGCAGCACCATTTTCCATGGCCATACGAAATTTTTCTTTGAAAGAATCGTAGGTGTCTTGTTCATCAGCCATAATTAAACAGGGTATGTCCAACTCACTGATAATAGTCGCCACCGCCAATGGATTAGGGGGATTTTGAACAGCTATAAGGTCTGTGAGAGATCTTAATTCTTGGACAGCTGTTAATTGATTTTCTTCAAAGTTAAACTCTGTTTCAGCTTTTTTTTGCAAATCGAATTTTGAAGGATCATAAATTTTTAATTTAAGTAAAAAATCAATATTAAGAATCTTTGAATATTCTCTAATCTCTGCCAATAATTGATGCTTTTCAATTACCTTTGTCTCTTCCGGATGATAATTAAGTTCTAATTTGGCTAAAGCATAGTTATTACTGACTTCTTCCAAGCTAAAATTTGGAAAAAGCAATGGCATACTATCTGGTAAATTTTCTTTATCTTGTTCTAAACGCAGAATCGCACCGGTGTTTTGATCTTTTTTAGCCAAAAATTTAAAGGTGTAAATTGGATCAAAAATAACGCCAGTCACTTCTTTACTAAGCACTAACAATTTTTCATTAACAATATCAAGTAAATCAAGATTATCTGGTAAGGTTAAATCTAAACCCAATAAGCCAGCTAATTCGCGATTATTATCCAATTCTAGGATAGCAAAAAAAGAAGCCGAGCTTTGCAAATAGGCAGCGCGCATAAATTAATATAGCTAGTATAACGGAAATTAGACAAAAACAAAAAAGCTCCAGTTTTTAGGCTGGAGCTTCTAAGATTTTGATTACTGAAGAAATTTAATATCTTCTGTCGCCGCGATCTCCACCACGGTCACCACCTCTTCCACCAAAGGAAGGACGGCGGTCGTAACCACCTCTATTGCCGCGATCTCCACGATCTCCGCCAAAGCGGCGACCACCACCAAAACCACCTCTGTCACCACCGCGACCGCGACCATTATCATCGCTTTCGCCACGAGCAGCCTTGGCAGCTTTAGCAGCTTCTTCTTGTTCTTTAGTGAGCATAGTCAAAGCAATCTTACCTTCTGGGTTGTATTCTTTGACACGAACATGAACAATGTCGCCAACTTT
Source organism: uncultured bacterium (assembly GCA_903842795.1). Classification (GTDB taxonomy): domain Bacteria; phylum Patescibacteriota; class Microgenomatia; order UBA1400; family PJMF01; genus UBA1364. Next base: position 96,003 of record CAIMNJ010000018.1, read on the forward strand.
GTAAAGATCGTTAGCATCTTTGACATATTCGGTGGACATATTGGAAACATGCACTAGGCCTTCACGACCTGGTAAGAATTCGACAAAAGCACCATAACCCTCAACACGAGTAATACTGCCGTCAAATTCGTCATCGACTTTGACTTCTCTGGTAATATCTTCAATCATCTTGACTGCACGATCAATCGCAGCTTGGTCTGGAGAAGAAACATTGATGACACCAGTTTTATTTTCTTTGTCTTCCTCAACATTCACTTCGGCACCAGATTTCTCGATAATATCTTTGATTACTGAGCCACCAGAACCGATGACGGCGCCAATTTTCTCAGCTGGAATAACCACTTGAGCTACTTTTGGAGCATATTGGCTCAAAGCAGTTCTTGGTTCGCTAATACATTTCATCATTTCACCCATGATATGCAATCTGCCTTCAAGAGCTTGACCAAGAGCTTTGACCAAAACTTCTTTTGGAATACCTTTGAGCTTAATATCCATCTGGATAGCAGTGATACCTTCTTTGGTACCAGCCACTTTGAAATCCATATCACCAACATGATCTTCCAAACCTTGAATATCTGACAAAACAACAAATTTCTCACCATCAGACATTAAACCCATAGCAATACCTGCAACTGGTTTCTTAAGAGGTACACCAGCAGCCATCAAAGCCATAGTAGAGCCACAGACAGAAGCCTGAGAAGTTGAACCATTAGAACTCATAATGTTACTGACCACATGAATGGTGTATGGAAATTCTGCTTGATTTGGCACCATTGGCAAAAGGGCGCGCTCAGCCAAAGCACCATGACCAATTTCACGTCTCTTTGGATAACCAATACGTCCAGCTTCACCAGAAGCATATGGAGGCATATCGTAGTGGTGGAAATAGTGACGAGTTTGTTCACCAGCCATATCCTCCACTAATTGACCAAGAGATGGATCACCAAGAGTGACCACGGTTAAAGCTTGAGTGGCTCCACGTTTAAACATTGCACTACCATGAACTCTAGGGAGCAAATCAACTTCACACCAGATTGGTCTGATTTCAGTGGTTTTACGGCCATCTGGACGGATACCGTCTTCAAGAATCATACGACGAGCTTCAGCTTTCATTAAATCGTGGAAAATGCTGTTTAGCATACCTTCATTTAATTCACTAACTTCACCCTCAGCTAATTTGGCAGTATCTTCGGCCAAAATTTGAGCAATTAAGTCACTTAAACCAGTTGACTCAAGACGACCTTCTTTATTAACCATGTCGTTGATTTGAGTTTTGTAAGTACTGACCAAACGATCAACAATTGTTTGCTTAGCAGCAACTTTTTCTGGATCTTCTGCATCGACCAAGACAAGCTTCTCTTTGCCAATTTCGGCAGCTACGGCCTCAATTTGTTCACAAATTTTGGTAGCCTCATCTTGAGCTCTAAGTAAAGCCTCAATCATGATTTCTTCAGCAACCTCATTGGCTCCAGCCTCCACCATCACGATGGAATTCTTTGAAGCGGACACGATCAAATCAAGATCATTACCTTCGGTCTGACTACGCAAAGGATTAATGATGAATTGTTTATTTTCATCCAAACCAAGACGCATGCCAGCAACTGGACCATCAAATGGAATATCTGAAATTTGTAAAGCAATAGCAGTGCTAAGCAAAGCGATCATATCTGGCTCATTCTCGCCATCATAAGATAGAACTGTACTGATTACCTGTACTTCATTGGTAATGCCATCTGGGAAAAGTGGGCGCATGGTGCGATCGATAACACGAGCACGAAGCACACTATCATCAGTGGGACGACCATCACGCTTGACCCAGCGAGAACCTTTGATGATGCCGCCAGCGAAAAGTTTTTCCACAAATTCAACTGACAATGGGAAATAGCCAAGATTGACTTTTCTGCCCAAAGCGACAGTGGTGTGAACAATTGTTTCACCACAAGTGGCCAAAACAGCGGCGCTGACCTGTTCACTAAATTTTCCTACTTCAAGATGAATGACTTTGTCACCCACCACAATATCTTTCTTATAAGTATTTCCATACTTTGGATAAGACATATTTTTCTTTCTTGCCTCGCGATCTGCGCGAGAACATTTTTGGAAATTCAAAGTGAGTGAGTATTCTGAAAAGAAGAGAAGAAATTCTCGTCTTTTTGGAATCCTCGAAAACTCTCTTGAACTTCCTAATTAATATAGGGCTATTATATTTCAGACCCTGTCTTTTTGCAATTTATTGAAAAAAGCAGCTGGTATGAAAGATGCTTTAGCGAAATTCAGACCCTTGGTATGAAAGATGCTGTGCATAGCATAAAAAAGCCTCGCTTGTGGCGAGGCTTTCCATATTTCAATTGTGAAATTATTTACTAAGACCGAGCTTTTCAATCAATTTACGATATCTGTCTTCACTTCTTGAAAGCAAGAAATTAAGCAAACGACGTCTCTTAGAAACCTGCTTGAGCAAGCCTTTGCGAGAGTGGTTGTCTTTTTTGTGAAGTTTAAGATGATCAGTTAATTGCTCAATAGAAGCAGTTAAAAGAGCTACTTGAACCTCTGGAGAACCAGTGTCGCCTTCGAAAAGAGCGAAGTCTTTGATGATTGAAGCTTTACCTTGTTTTGCTAATGCCATAAATTCCTTTCACCTTTATCCATCTAGTGCTTCAAACCAAATAGAAAAGTAAGCATTAATTAATAAGGAGAGCATTATATCATGAAGATTAGCAATTTACTCTGCTTGATTTTCTTCTTCGATAATTTCTTTCATCTCTGCCACTAAATCAGATGAGCGCTCAGCAGCGTCAACCTGAGCCTGAGTAAGAGCAGACATAATATCCAGCTCATCTTCAGACACATTAAGGCTTGCTACGTCTTTGTAGAAATCATCTTGGCTCTGAGCGGCTTGGTTGGTATTTTGTGAATTTTGATCTTGCATATTTAATCCTTTCAAAAAATATTAACTGTTGCCACCTTTTAGGTTATCCATAATTTCCTTAATCTTAGCTGCCGGTTCAGTTTGACCAAGAGAAATCAATTGATCATAACTTGTTTGAAGTTGTTTAAGAGCCTTCTCTTTGTCATCTTCAGCCTTACCAAGCTCTTTATAAGCATTCTCACCAGCTTTCTTACCCATCTTCTCTCTGGCCCAATTCCAGAGCAGCACTGGAGCACTAAGACCAGCTCCAAGCCCCACAGCTCTAGTAACCATTGGAACGTTATCGGCAACAACCTTAGCAATAAATTTAGCCATTTCGATCATAGCATCTACGGCGCCAGGACCAGCTTCTTTAGCAATTACGACTGAGAAGCCAGCTACACCAAGCAACATAGCAATCTTCTTGACGGTTGGAGCTTCTCTTTGTACTCTTTGATTATATCTATCAAGTAACATGGCATAGCGCTCTTTGTTGGCGACTCTGTCAGCAGCTTCACTGGCCAAATTACCTTGTCTTTGAGCAGAAAACTCATTCTTATTCTTGGCTTTATGAGCTTGAACTAATAATTCAGCTTCCACTTGATCTTGAGCTAACTGCATTCTTGATTTAGCCTGCATGACGTTTTCTGCTAAAATCATCAAAACGTCTGCTGCTTCTGGGTGAGTTTTGACATATTCTCTAGAATAATCGTAGCAGGTAGCTAAACGAGCATATTCACCAGCAGTAACCACTGCTTTGTCGTACAAACCTCCAGTCACACGATCATATTGCACCGGATCTGTCTCTGCTTTGGCTCTGGCGCCAATGAGAAGCATCACCTCCTGTTGCTGCCCAGCAGGAAGGGCATTAAGCATGTCATTTTTACCCAAAATGCCACCCAAGATATCTTCCTCAATTCTAGCAGTGGTATTTCCATCGACCTTAACCTCATTCATGAGTTGTCTGGCCACACCCTTGGACTCAGTCCATTTGGCAAGAACTTTTGAGAGAGAGGCGCGGATTTCGTTAACTCTATGTGGAAAACGCTTTTCCATACTCTTAGCAACGTTAAATAGAGGGTTCATGACATCGTTATTTACTTGTCCAGCGAACTCTTTGGCTTTAACTTTTGCGGCAACCAGTTTGTCCATGTCTAATTGAGCAGCACTAGCTGGCAAAAGATCAAGAACTTCCCAACCAAGATCGATTGCTTTTTCTTGAGCTGCTTCACTTGCTTTGACTAAGTCACCTTCATATTCCCAAGACAGATTTTTGTCTTTGCCTCTGGATTGCATAACCAATTCTCTCTTAGAAGAAATATCTTGCAAAGCATCACGGAAACTAGTACTCAACTCCTTAATACTAATTTGTTTTTCTTCTAGCTGTCTCATGGACTCTTCATCTGCCAAGAGAGCATTGAGCCCGCTCATAGCATCAGAGGTTTTACCACTAAAATTGGAGCCTTCTAGCATTACTGCAACCAAACCCTTTAGCAAGGCTGGACCGGCTTTTTTGGCCAATTCGGTACTACCCATAGCTTTTTCCAACAAAGCAGAAACAGCTTCATCTTTCATCTGATCAAATTCTACAGCAGCTTTCAAACTGCCCATGACTTCTTCAATTAATTGCTTGCCTTCAATACGCTCAGCAGCTTTGACTTCAGCTTTATCAGCTGGATCGATTGTTTCAGAGCGTTGACCAAGATCATAAGCGTTGATTGGAGAAGCATTCTTGGCATCCACGCCAACTCTTCTCAATCCTGGAGCAATGGTGTCGTTATAAAACGTACCAGCTTTACCAAGATTTCGACCAATTATATCTTGAACATTTCTCTGAATATCACCAAGAAGATCAAAACCAAATTTCTTGGCACCAGCTACAACAACATCGGGACTAAGATCTTTTTTTGCAGAAGCGACAATATTATCAGCTGTACGATCAATGTATTGACCAGCCTGATTCAACCTATCACCAACTACGCCAATACCACCAGACAATCTAGTAACTTCTTCACCCACGCCATGAACAACTTGCTTGCCAACATCAACTACAGCATCTTTAGCTTGAGTAGCATGAGTAATCACGCCACCTTCTTGACGACGATCATTGAGATCTTTACCAAAGTTTTTAAACTTGTCTTTCCAGCTAGCTCCAATTCCACCCTCACCATTTGGCATAATTGTCCTTTTTAATTTATTTTTTACCTAATACAAAATACAAACAAATTGCAGACACTTACCATTAAAAAACAATTTCCAAGTCAAGTCAAATGACTAAAATTTAAAAATATCCTTTTGTTATAGTTTGTTATGGAAAAACTAAAGTTTTGGAGCTTTATTGCTACCGTAATACCACATATCCACAAAAAGCACTAAATCTTCCATGCCTTCTTCAATCATCTTTTCTTTGAGTTCTTTAAGATATTCATGAGTTTTGAAACTATTCAAAAAATTGCAAAAAGCAAAAGTAGCAGTAATTGCAAACATCACCCAAGTAAAAACTTCATCATTACCTTTAGCCATGGCATCCACAAAAAACCAACCAGTAAAAGCTGGTATTCCAATCATGTTAAAAAGGATGTTGAAAGAAACATTAAGATCAAGGCTTTTTTTGTTAAAATCAATCGCCTCAACGCTATAACCATCAACTCTTTTAGCTATTTCTTTCTCATCTTGACGTGTAAAAGCATCGGCAATTTTCTTGGAAAAAGCAATCCATCTAACTTTTGGAGTTTCTTCTTTCTTCTTAAAGAAATCAATAATACGATTAAAAGAAAATTTTTTTTGCTTGCTCTGCCACAAAAAATGGCTCTGCGTTTACGTTTTTTAACTGGTCTTGCATAAAGATTTAGTTATCTTTTTTGTAAGCAACAATGACATCGCCAACTTTAAAATCAAGTTTTTTGTTTTTGAAAGTGAGACCACCCTCATTCTTTGTACCAATGCGATCAATTTCATCTTTACCGTGTTTCATGGTTTTGAGTACTGGATTGGCAATAATTTCTTCGCCACGCTTAAGATGTAACAAATCAGTTTTCTTCAACTCACCAGTCTTGACTCTGACTCCAGCAATTGTCTCACCTTTCATATCAAAGATTTGCAAAATTTCAGCTTCACCGGTCACAATTTCGTCAAAAGTAGCATCCATCAGCTTGAGCATGCTTTTTTGTAGATCTTCAATTAAATGATAAATGATGTTGTATTCTTTGATTTTGACCCCCATGTTCTTGGCGATCTTCTTTTGAGTGTTATTAACCTTGATATTAAAAGCAATTAGAAGAATCTTGCCATCACGAGCAATTTCCATATCTTGCTCAGTAATTTGACCAACACCACAAGCAATTACTTCGACTGTTTCTCTATCTAAGCTTTGCAAAATAGCCTCTAGAGTACCTTTAACATCTGCTTTGATGATTAATTTAATTTTCTCTTTCTCACCCAGCATGAAATCCAAATCCATTTTCTCCCAATTCACTTCTTCACCAATGCGGAAAGATTTTTCTAGATCACCAGTTTTGCTAAATTCTTCAGTCAAATCTTGATCATAACTAGCACTAGCATCACGAATCACACTACCAACTTCAGGCACTTCAGCAAGACCAATAATTTCAGCTGGCTCACCTGGTAAAACTTGCTCTAAAGCCTGACCTTTTTCATTTTCCAGTAAACGCACTCTCCCAGTAATTTCATCAACCACTAAATCTTGTCTTGTTTGTAAAGTGCCAGAACGCACAATCACACGAGCTACTGGACCTTTATTTTTTTCCTTGGTGGATTCGATTACTACTGCTTCAAGTGGAGCTGTTGGATCGGCTTTGAGCTCAAGTAAATCAGCCATAATAACGATCGTCTCTAATAACTTATCTACACCTAAGCCAGATTTAGCAGAAATTTCCACTGCCTCAACATCACCGCCATATTCTTGGACCAAAACACCAGCTTCAGCCAACTGACCTTTAACCACTTCTAAATGAAGATCTGGGAGATCAATTTTATTAATAGCCACGATAAAAGGCACTTGGCTTTCTTTGATGAAGCGAATAGATTCAAGAGTTTGAGGCTTAACACCATCATTGGCAGCCACAACTAGAATCACCAAATCAGTCACTTGAGCTCCGCGTTGGCGCATTTTGTTGAAAGCAGCATGCCCTGGAGTATCGATGAAAGTAACTTTTTGACCTTGGAAATCAATTTGATAAGCACCAATATGTTGAGTGATACCACCAGCTTCACGAGAAGCCAAATTGGAGTGACGAATATAATCCAGCAAAGAAGTCTTGCCGTGATCGACATGACCCATAATGGTAATAATTGGTCCTCTTTTTTGTAGCATATTAAAGATTAAACCCAAACTTTAAGCTTCGCGCTTACTTTCTTGTTCAATATATTCTTCTACTTTGGCTAACAAAATCTTTTGATCAGCTTCAACAACTTCATTCATATTAACCCATTTATCTCTGAAACGCACTAAGTCAGCCAAAGTGGTGAGCTTATGTTGAATCAAAATTTCTCTGGTTTCGGCTTGTAGACCAAAGCTATCAATTTCATAATCTTCTTTGCCAGTCACAGCTGATTGCACCTGACCAGAAGCAGATTTTACAGTGATTTGATAACCAGTAAGCTTAGCAGCCAAACGAACATTCTGACCACCACGACCAATCACTAAAGAAAGCTGATCGTCTGGAGCAGTAACAACTACCATTCTGATTTTGTCATCAATATCAATCTTTAAGCCTTCAGCTGGAGCCAAAGCGGCCTGCAACAACAAACGAGCGTCTGCAGAAAAAGGAATAATATCAACTTTTTCGTTGTTTAATTCTTCAATCACTTTTTGTACACGCACACCACGCTGACCAACACATGAACCAACTGGGTCAACACCATCTTGAGTGGATTTGACAGTTAATTTGGTACGAACACCAGCTTCACGAGCAATAGCAACGATTTCCACAGCTCCAGAAGCAACTTCTGGCACTTCGCGTTCAAAGAGTTTGCTGACTAATTCAGCGCTAGCACGAGTGACGATGATTTGTTCACCGCGCACAGTTTCACTGATTTCTTTGATGAGAACAGCTAAACGCTGGTTGAGACGATAAAACTCGCCACGCATCTGTTCTTCTGGTGGCATAAAAGCCTGACCACGACCAATATCTAAGATTACAGAACGACCTTGCATACGCAAAACCTGACCAGTTACGACTTCGCCAATACGATCTCTATAAGCAGAGATAATAGTGTCACGCTCACTTCTTCTGATTCTTTGCAAAATCACTTGCTTAGCAGTCTGAGCAGCAATACGACCAAAACCAGCTGGAGTTACATCTTCAGCTTTTTTCTCATTCCATTCCAAAACTTCCAAAGTCTCTTCATCTTGTTTGGTGATGGGGGCTTTGAGAATACGAGCAGAGCCATTACTTTTATCTAGATCTACGTAATAGTGAAAAGTCTCATCGAGATCACCAATTTGCTTACGATAAGCAGAAACCAAAGCCTGGCGAATGGCCTCATAAATGTCTTCTGGATCAATTTTGCGCTCAGTAGCAATCTGAGTAATTGCAGCAGCGAATTCAGTTCTAACTAAGTTGGCATTTTGGACTGTGGACATAATTGTCTTTCTTTCTAAATAAATTTTAACTAAAAGCGTCTGATAAGAAAAAAGGACTTGTCTTTCAACAGTCCTCCTCTTACAAAACAACTAAGTCTGTATTATAGCAAAAGAAGCAGAAAAATTAAATACCAATCAACTTGATCACTTCAATTAAACCCCAGACAGCCAAAATTACAAAAGCCACAGAACCAATGAAGGAAATAATTGGATTTTTGACAGCTCTAATAGTGTGAGAAGGAGACAAAAATAAAAAGATATTCAAAATCATGTGACCCAAGAAAACCCCAACTCCAAAACCATAAACATTAACAACATTAAAAAGAGGTATGTAACCTGCAAAATCATCAAGTCCCAGGATAAAAGGTACAGAAAAAGCCAAAACAAAAAGTCCCTTGTAACCATTTGCCTCATCTCTGGTATTAAAACTAGGAATAATTTTATTGAGTACTGGAGCAACAGTACGATTTATTTTTTGTAAAACCGCCTCGAACTTCTCTACAAAACCAAACAAAGAAAAACTATAACGACCCTCAACATTCTTAACATGATCTAAGCCTTCTTCGGCTAAACGCAATAGGACTAAAGCCGCGATGGTAATCATTAAAGCCATAAGAAAACGCACTTCTCGAAATAAATCCCAAAGCACTAAAATTGCTCCGGTACCAAGTGCATTGCCACAAGCTGTGCCAATCTCGATCATAATACGGTTTTTCCAACCCTGGTACTTATTCATCAAACGACCAATAAAGATGGCAAAATCGATTGAAGTTTTGAGGTAAATAGTTACTCCTAGTAAGACATCTGTCCAGCGCAAGACTGGCATAATTGCTTCACGAGAAACAATCAACTTATTGAGCAATAAAATTTCTAAATGATAAAGTAGCCAAACAAACAAAAAAACAACTATCGTTAAAAACAAAGGTATTAGTTGATCTGGATATAATTTGGATTTTTCTTCTGATATTTGCGTAGAAGCTAAATTCTACTCCAGATCAGATAATTCTTCCAATAATCTTTTTTGTTCTCTACTTAATTTCTCAGGAACAGCCACAATCAACCGTACATAAAGATCACCTTTACCACGACTTTGTAGGTGCTTAATACCCTCGCCGCGCAAGCGAATTAAAGAGTGAGATGGTGTGCCAGCACGCACCTTGAGTTTCAACTGACCAGTTAAAGTTTGTATCTCTATTTGCCCACCAAGAGCAGCCAAAGTAAAAGAAATCTTTTGATCAATAAAAACATCGTAACCATCACGCTTAAAAAACGGATGAGTACCAACATTAATTGACACATCGAAATCTTCAAAACGAATCCTAGTCCCGTCATTAGCTCCAGCAGGGACTTTAATTTTTTGTCTTTTGCCTTCAATTTCCACTGTTTTTTCTACGCCCTCTACGGCTTCCATAAAGTCAATTTCCAGAGAATAATGGGCACGACGTTTTCTAGAACCACCACCAAAGCCACCGCCAAAGAACTGTTCAAAAATTTCAAATGGATCACCAAAGTCTATGTTTTGTCCACCAGCCGAACTGGAATATGAAGACCAATTAAAACCACCTGCTTGACCACCAAAGCCACCAAAACCACCACCAAACGGACCCTGACCCCCACCCATACCAGAAGAAGGATCGAAGGCAGCATGACCGAATTGATCGTAGGTTTGTTTCTTTTTAGCATCGGAAAGAATTTGGTAGGCTTCGTTGATTTCTTTGAATTTATCTTCAGCACCGGCTTCCTTGTTGCGATCAGGATGAAATTTGAGAGCTAGCTTGCGATAGGCAGATTTGATCTCTGCTGCACTCGCAGTTTTGCTAACTCCCAAAACTTCGTAATAATCGCGCTTAGCTGACATAGAGTGTTTTATTCTTCAACAACTTCACCCTCTTGGGCATCTTTTTTGTCAGCGTCTTCAGACTTAGCTTCTGATTTAGCATTAGCATCACCTTTGCCTGCATCAGCTTGAGCTTTGGCAGCTTGAGCTTTTTGCATAGCTTCACCAATCTTGGAAGCAGAAGCCATAGTGGCTTCAATAGCTTTGTCTAAGTCTTCTTTGGCAACATCCTCTTTAGCAGCTAATTCCTTGAGTTTTTTGAGATCTTCCTCAATTTTCTCTTTATCAGCAGCTTCCAGATTTTCACCATATTCTTTGACTTGCTTTTCCATTTCAAAAACAATGCTATTGGCTTTGTTTTTGGCTTCAATCAGATCTTTCTTGGCTTTGTCGGCTTCAGCATATTTTTCAGCTTCTGCTTTCATTTTTTCAACTTCTTCTTCAGAAAGATTGGTACTATTAGCAATAGTAATTTTTTGCTCTTTGCCAGAAGTTTTATCCTTGGCAGTTACATGCAAAATACCGTTACTATCAATGTCAAAAGTGACTTCTACCTGAGGTACGCCACGCATGGCAGCTGGAATACCATCAAGAATGAAGCGACCAAGACTCTTATTGTCGATGGCCATTTCACGCTCACCTTGCAAAACATTGATCTCTACTTGAGTCTGATTGTCAGCAGCAGTAGAAAAGACCTGAGATTTGCTGGTTGGAATGGTGGTATTGCGATCGATAAGAGGAGTACGAATGCCTCCAAGAGTTTCGATACCCAAAGTCAAAGGAGTAACGTCGAGTAAAACGACATCGTTGACATCACCAGAAATAACACCTGCTTGTACAGCGGCACCAATAGCTACCACCTCATCAGGATTAACACCTTTATGAGGTTCTTTGCCGAAGAATTTCTCGACCACTTCTTGAACCTTTGGCATTCTAGTCATACCACCGACTAAGACTACTTCATCAATATCTTTGGCTTCTAATTTAGCATCTTTGAGAGCTTTCTTGACTGGTTCGATAGATTTTTTGATCAAATCATCGACCAATTCTTCCAATTTGGCTCTGGTTAGAGTTAAAGTTAGATGTAGTGGTTGGCCATCATCGCCTTGAGTAATGAATGGCTGATTGATTTCAGTGCTGGCACTAGCAGACAATTCAATTTTGGCCTTTTCAGCGGAATCTTTGATACGTTGCATTGCTTGAGGATCTTTGTTGAGATCCTTGCCCTGATCTTTCTTAAATTCAGCTACAATCCATTCAATAATGGCACTATCAAAATCATCACCACCTAAGAAAGTGTCACCATTGGTGGATTTGACCTCAAAAACACCATCACCAATCTCCAAAATGGAGATATCAAAAGTACCTCCACCGAGATCGTAGACAGCGATAGTTTGAGAACCTTTTTTGTCTAAACCATAAGCGAGAGCGGCGGCGGTTGGCTCATTAACTATACGCTCAACCTTGAGTCCGGCGATTTCACCGGCTTGCTTGGTGGCCTGACGCTGAGCATCATTAAAATATGCTGGCACAGTAATCACGGCACGATCAACTTTTTCACCCAAGAAACTTTCAGCGTCTGCTTTGGCTTTGGCCAAAATTTTGGCAGAAATTTCTTGTGGAGTGTGTTTCTTACCATCAATATTAACTACGGCCATACCGTCTTTGCCCTCAACCACTTCATAGGAGACATGCTTAATGGCTTGCTTAACAGCATCATCATTGAGCTTGCGACCCATAAATCTTTTTACAGAATTAACAGTTTTTTTTGCGTTTAACACCATTTGGCGTTTAGCTGGATCACCAACGATGACGTCATTATTCTTAAAACCAACAATAGATGGAAAAGTGTTGCGACCCTCACTAGTTGAAATGATAGTTGGGCTACCTCCTTGCATCACTGCGACAGCAGAATTGGTGGTTCCTAAATCAATACCAATGATTTTTGACATAATTTATCCTCCTTTTATTTTTTAAATTAATTTCCTAACAAATGACATTTTAGCAGACAAAGCGTTCGACTGCTAGTAGCAATTAAGCCAAGACGACCTGAGCATGCTGGATAACTTCACCGTTTAGAGAGTAACCTTTGCGAACCACTTCAACCACTTTTTCACCTTCTCCTTTTTTGTCTACAACTTCCATAGTTTTGAGATCAAAATTCTTACCCAAAACTTCAATTTCTTCCAAACCGAAATTTTTTAGTTCTTTCCAAAACTGCTCAATCACCATATCCAAACCTCGATCTTTGATCGTGGCAGAAGCCAAAGATAAATGTCCCAATGGAGCAATTAGAGCTTGGCAAAAATCTTTATTGGCCATTTTAATAAAGCTGATTCTTTCTTCCTGGCTACGACGTTGTAGATTCTGATAATCAGCTAGGGCACGTTTTTCTCTCTCGATTGAAGCTCCAAGCAATAATTGCAATTCTTGAATTTTTCTTTGCTCTTCACTAATGGTTTCATTAGTGACTTCAGTTTGTTCTTCCACCACCGTTTGAGTTTGAGATTGATTCTTTTTATCTTGTTTCATGTATGCCTTCTTTTTGAAATTAATGAAAATTAGTCAGTCATGCTTTCAATCAAACCCTTGAAATATTTCATGATTGGCAATACGTAAGAATAATCAAATCTAGTAGAGCCCAATACTCCAAAGCGGCAATTGGTGCTTGGCAGCTCTACGAACATAATACTAATTTGATCCAAATCCTTATTGCCTAAATCTTGACCAAAGATGACCTTTACTGCGTTTTCGCTGTGGCTACTTTCAAAGATTTGATCCATCAATTGCTCTTCTTCAATCATGTGTAAAACATGCCTGGTCAAATTGATGTCATAAAACTCTGGCATTTGCAAAAGATTGGAATAACCAGAATGAAACATTCTACCTTCCGCATTCATAGCGATTCCAAGAGCATGGGATTTTTCTGCCAAAACCTTGGAGGTTTCATAAAGCAAATCTTCCATGCGATTGCGATAACGCCAGATTTTTTCTTTGACACCGACCTCATCTGCAACAGAGAGCTCTTTTTCTTTGACCAACTCATTAATGTAAAGACGCATTGCCAAAGCAGTGGGAACACGACCTGCACTAATATGAGATTTAATCAAATAGCCTTGTTTGGTTAGATAGACCATTTCGTTGCGAATGGTAGCTGGAGAAACACCAATATTAAATTTCTTATCAATTTTTTCAGAACCAACAGGCATGCCTGTCTCAATAAATTCCTCAATAATGGCACGCAATATTTGAATCTGTCGGGCAACTAGATCAATCATATATTAGCAATCATACCGAGAGGTTGCTAAAGTGTCAAGCTCATAAAGCTATTCTTTATGTTTTTAGGAATGCTTTTTTTTGTTAGCAATTTGCAATTCCCAGAACAATTGCTTGAGTGAAGTTTCAGCCATAAGCAATTCTTGCTTGTCCTTGGAGATTCTATAGGTCTCTTTGGCTTTGGCGATAGCAGCTTTGACCTTCTCATCGTTTAGTTCACGTGAGCTAAAAGCGGAATCAACCACTACTAAAACCTGATTGTCTGGTTTTTTGTTGACAAAACCTTGAGTCAAAAGCATTTGATGACGCTCACCATTTAACTGATAAACCATTTCACCAAAATCAAGCTTACTGATTAAAGGTTGGTGGTCTTTAAGAATTGTGATTAAACCATTGGTAGTTGGCAATGTCACAAAATCCACTTCCTGATCAAAAAGCTTTTCTTCAGCAGAAACAATAGTGAGTTTAAGTTTGTTATGCATTTTCTTTTAAGGTTTTAGCTTTGGCGACTACGTCATCAATTGTACCAACCATATAAAAAGCTTGTTCTGGTAAATGATCGTAACGACCTTCTAGAATTTCTTTGAAACCACGGATGTTTTCTGAAATTGGCACATAGGCACCTTTAATATTGGTGAATTGTTCTGCCACAAACATTGGTTGGGACAAGAATTTTTGAATTCTTCTAGCACGAGCCACAACTTTTTTGTCTTCATCACCAAGCTCATCAATACCTAAAATAGCAATGATATCTTGCAATTCCTTATAGCGTTGTAAGATTTTTTGAACATCACGAGCTACTTTGTAGTGCTCTTCGCCCACAATGCCTTTTTCCAAAATCTTGGAATCAGAACTAAGAGGATCAACAGCTGGAAAAATAGCTTGCTCAGAAAGACGACGATCTAGAGAAATAATGGAATCCAAATGAGCAAAAGTGGTAGCTGGAGCTGGATCTGTGTAGTCATCAGCTGGCACATAAACTGCCTGCATAGAAGTAATAGAGCCACTCTTAGTAGAAGTAATTCTTTCTTGCAAAGCAGCCATGTCAGTTGCCAAAGTTGGTTGATAACCCACAGCTGAAGGAATACGACCAAGTAAAGCAGAGACCTCACTGCCTGCCTGAGAAAATCTAAAAATGTTGTCAATAAAAAGCAACACATCTTCATTTTTCTCGTCACGGAAATATTCAGCCATAGTCAAAGCAGTTAAAGCCACACGAGCACGATTTCCTGGTGGCTCATTCATTTGACCAAAACACATCACAGTACTATCCAAAACTCCAGAATCTTTCATTTCATGGTAAAGATCATTACCCTCACGAGAGCGCTCACCCACACCAGCAAAAACTGAGTGGCCTTTGTGCTCTTGAGCAATATTGCGAATCAATTCTTGGATAACCACTGTCTTACCTACACCAGCACCACCAAAAATACCAATCTTACCACCTCTTTTAAATGGACAGATCAAATCAATTACTTTAATGCCAGTTTCCAAAACTGAAGGCATGGTTTCCAAATCAGTTAGTGGAGGAGCAGCCTTATGGATTGGAGATAATTTTGCACTTTTGACTGGACCCTTATTGTCGATTGGCTCACCAACCACATTAAACATTCTGCCCAAAGTTTCTTCACCAATTGGCACAGAAATTGGAGCTCCAGTATCGATCACTTCAGAACCTCTAGAAAGACCATCAGTTGGGCCAAGTGCTAAACAACGTACTGTTTTTTCATCAATTTGTTGCTCAACTTCTAAAGTTAAGTTGCTAGCTTCGTATTTGAGAGCATTATAAATAGCTGGAAGTTTCTCATCAAAAGCGACATCAATAATTGGACCAATGACGCTAACAATTTTGCCAACTGCTTTTTTATTTTCTTGCATAATTTAATTTCCTAGCGCATCTTGGCGCTACTAATATCTAACAATTCATTAGTAATCATGGTTTGGCGTGATTTATTGAAGTCTAATTTCAAAACCTCAACCAACTCCTTAGCATTGTCGCTTGCACTCTTCATGGCAATCATACGAGCACTGTGTTCACTTGCCAAAGATTCCAAAACCAAGTGATAAAAACTTAACTCCAAATAGTAGTTTAGTAAAAAATCCAATAAAGAACTTGGGCTTGGCTCTAATAAATAATTTGCTCTAACCTTTTCACCGTCTTCTTCTTTTTTGTGTTCTGCGTGCTTAGGATTTTTATTTTTAAATTCTGCCTCTAATTGCTGAATTTGCAAATCTTGTAATGGCAGAAGTTTAAAAATCAAACTACGCTGTTTTAAGACATTTACGAAGTCAGTAAAGAGAACATCGATATTATTAATTTCTCCAGCCAGATATTTATTTTTGATCAAATCAATCAGTGGCAAAACATCACTCATCTTAGTTTTTTCTGGCCAATCAGTAAAACCAGCCAATAAATTGAAGCCGCGATTGCGTAAAAAAGTCACTGCCTTTTGACCAACTGCCACATAAGCAGCATTTGGATGATCTTTAGACCACAACATTAATTTTTTAAAAAGATTGGTGTTGAGTGAACCGCACAAACCTTTATTGGTAGAAATGACGATCATCATGTCACTGCCAGGTCTGTCTTTACTCAAAAATGGATGAAGCTTGGGATCAGCGAAATTAGCAACTGTTTCCAAAGAATCCAATAAAGACTGAATATATGGCAAAGAACTAGTGGCCACTTTTTGGGAGTATTTAGTTTTGCTGGCAGAAACCAACTGCATCGCATTAGTGATTTTGGCGATATTCTGCACAGAATTGACGCGGCGTTTGATGATTCTTGCGTTGGCCATAAAAACTAAGCCTCTTTCTTATAAAAACGAGGATGAGTCTTCTCAAATTCCTTAATAAGTTTTTTCAAATCTTCTTCTTGAGGACCTTCGATTTTGACACCAGTTTGAAGAGTTTTGAATAAATTGGCAAAGTTATTTCTGGCAAAAGCCAAATATTCTGTCTCCCATGAAGAAAGGTCTGTCACTTCAACTACATCTAAGTAGCCATTAACAGCAGCGTAGATCATTAAAACCTGCTCGGCGACTGACATTTGTAAATCCCAAGGCTGTTTTAAAATCTCACTCACTCTTTTACCTCTGTCTAATTGTTTTTTTGTGGCTGCATCAAGATCAGAACTAAATTGAGCAAAAGCCTCTAATTCTCTGAACTGGGCTAAATCCAATTTCAAACTACCAGCTACTTGTTTCATAGCTTTAAGCTGAGCGGCCGAACCCACACGAGAAACTGAGAGACCAATATTGATAGCTGGTCTCATACCTGAGTTGAATAAATCTGTTTCCAAATAAATTTGGCCATCAGTGATAGAGATCACATTGGTTGGAATATATGCAGAAACGTCATTGGCTTGAGTTTCAATAATTGGCAAAGCGGTAATAGAACCACCACCATTTTCTTTATTGAGCTTACAAGCTCTCTCCAATAAACGAGAATGCAAGTAAAAAACGTCACCAGGATAAGCCTCACGACCAGATGGTCTCTTAAGCAACAAGGAAATTTCACGATAAGCTTGAGCGTGTTTACTAAGATCATCAAAAATGACCAAAACGTCCTTGCCTTTGTCCAAGAAATACTCTGCCACAGCTTGACCTGAATATGGAGCTAAAAATTGTAAAGAAGCTGACTCAGAAGCAGAAGCAGACACCACGGTGGTGTAAGCCAAAGCACCATTATCATCCAAAGTTTGGATGAATTGAGCTAAAGTAGATTTCTTCTGACCAATGGCAACATAAACACAAATTACATCTTTATCTCTTTGGTTGAGAATTGTAGCCAAAGCAATTGAAGATTTACCAGTGTTGCGATCGCCAATAATCAATTCACGCTGACCACGACCAATTGGAATCAAAGCATCAACAGCCTTAATACCAGTTTGTAGTGGCTGATTAACTCCTTCACGAGCAATAACACCAGGAGCAATCTTCTCCAAATACATATCTCTATCTTTTTTGATTGCAGCTTTGCCATCAACAGCTACACCAAGTGGATCAATTACTCTACCAACAATTTCATCAGAGACGTTGATAGACAAAATTTTGCCAGTACGATAAACAAAGTCTCCAGCTTTGATTTTTCTAGCACCAGAAAGAACGATGATGCCGACTTTTTCTTTTTCAAGATTGAGTGCGACGCCATAACCATCGTTACCAAAACTAACTAACTCTCCTGCTTGTACATCTGCTAGCTCATCAGAGAAAACAATACCATCGGCATAAGAAATAACTCTTCCGATAGAAACGCTTTGAGCGTTTAGATCGCTATCTTTAATTGAACTAAGATTGGCAAAAATATCTGATTTTGACATATTTAAATTTTACTAGCTAACTGATTTAGACGAGCTCTTAAGCTAGTGTCATAAAGCCTACCAGCCACGCTCACACTTAAACCAGCAATTAATTCCTCTTTGACCTGATAATTAAAAGCAAGCTCTTCTTTAGAATATTTTTTTTGCAAGGAAGCTTCTAACTTCTTTTTTTGAATATCACTAAGAGCAATTGCACTGGCAATATTAATTTGCAACATATTTAAAGACTTTCAATAATTTCATTAATTGAATCATCAATTAATTTTTGATGTTTCTTGCCATCAATTGAAGAACCAAGCACTTTTTCTGCAATCACTAAAGCAGCTTTTTTAACTTCTGCTTCCATTGATTTGAGTTCTTCTTTTTTCAATTTAGCTAATTCACTAGAAAACTTAGCCTCTTTGGCAGAAATTTCTTCTTTGCTACGCTCTAAGAGAAGCTTAGCATCGTTTTTAGCTTCTTTTCTAATTTCATCTTCAATTTTTTTAGCTTTTTGATTGGCTTTAAGCAAAGTGCTCTCTTTGAGCTTTTCAATCTCTTCTTTTTCTTGTAAAACCTGCTCAGCAGCTTTAGCAGCCTCAGCAACTTTCTTCTTGCGATCTTCTAGAAGCTTGAGAACTGGTTTGTAAACTAAGCGAGTCAAGAAAAACAACACCAAACCAAAGTTAATCATTTGAAAGATAATTTGGGGAAATTGTATATCCATAGTTTTATCCTTTTTTTTGACTAAACAAATTTAATAATCAAAGCCACGACTAAGGCGTAAATAGCAATTGCTTCTGCAAAAGCCATACCCAAAATCATATTGGTTTGAATTTTGTTACTAGCATCTGGATTACGACCAATTGCTTCCAAAGCCTTGGACACCAAAATACCAATACCAATGCCAGGACCAATAGCGCCCAAGCCCATTGCCAAACCGACTGCTAAATCTTGCATAAAAACTCCTTCTTTATGTTTTTAATGTTTTTTAATTACTATTTTATTAATTTACTTTCAAACTCACTTAGCTGTGAGCTACCTCAGCACTTTCCTCATGATGACTCTTAGTAGCCAAATTGAAGAAGATTAGAGATAACATTGAAAAGACCAAAGCCTGAATGAAACCGACAAACAATTCCAAAGCATAGAATGGAGCTGGCACCAAAATGGCGACCAAATAGGTCATGACTGCCAACAACACTTCACCGGCAAAAACATTACCAAATAATCTGAAGGCAAAAGAAACAATTTTGGCTAATTCCAAAACAATTTCCAAAATACCAACAAAGAAATTGATCGGACTAGAGAAATTGATAAACTTAGAGAAATAAGACAAACCAAGATGAGAAATGCCAAAAATTTGGGTCAAAACCACTGAAATAATAGCCAAAGCCAAAGTAGTATTGAGATCAGCAGTGGCAGCTCTAAAAAGAGGTACCAATTTAGCATGAACGCTCTCAGCATCACCAGACTCAGCAGAAGATTCATGATTCTCAGCAGCAACTTCGGTAGTTTCACTTGCAGCAGCACCCTCGACTTCAGCTTTTACTGGAGCCTCTTCAACAACTTTAACGGAACTAGCCATCACTTGTTTAGGAGCTAGAGAAAGCTCTTCTTTTTCTGCCTCAGGAGCCAAAATTGAACCAACACCTGGCAACAAACCAATGTAATTGTTCATGATGATAAAAATGAAAAAAGTAGCAATCAATGGAAAGAATAAAAGCGTTTTTTTGGTATTCTCTGTAATCGAATAAACAAAACCATACAAGGCTTCAACAATCATTTCAACAAAATTTTGAAAAGAACTTGGCTTATCTGTTTCTTTAAATTTTGATTTAAAAATTAAAGCAAAGCCAATGAGCAAAAAACTAACAATTAAACTTGTAAAAATTGAGTTACTAATTGCTAAACCAAAAAAATTAAATACTGGCTCAGCAGAAATAGAAACATGTAAGGTCTGATTTCCCATCTTATTTACTCTTTCTAGAGTTAGATTTGTAGAGAAATAAGACAAATCGTTGTCTATATTTTTATTTCCCTACAAATCCACTATTAAAATACTAAATTAGAACTATACGGCGTGGATTATAAATAAGCAAAGCAAATAAGACAAGCATCTGTTTTTTTGCTAACATTAATTCAATGAACCAGAATTATCCCATCAATCCTAGATTACAAAAAAAAAGAAAAGCTATTTTGTCTTTTTTTACCCTTTTAATTTTGGTGGGGGGTATCATGGCTGGGGCATGGCAAATCAAGGTTGTTAGACAATTTTTTGGTCAAGCAAGTGGTAAGGAAGCCAACCTAGTTGTCGATGTCACTGCCGTGCTTGGCCCAATGCCTAGACCATGGCGCAATCTCGCTCAAGGCGGTGAGGATCATGCCTGGAGAATTGGTAATTTAACCGGACAAGTCGCCGCACTCAAACCAGAATATATTCGTTTAGACCATATTTATGATTTTTATGACATTGTTCAAGGCACTCCTGGAAACATCACTTTCGATTGGACTAAATTTGACTTAATTATTGATGACATCATTCAAACTGGTGCCAAACCATATATTGCCCTGAGTTATATGCCACCAGCCATATCTTCTGGAGATATTTTGGCTTATCCAACTAATTGGTCAGATTGGCAATTAGTTGTACAAAAAACTATTGAACACGTGAGTGGCACCAAGGGCATTCGCGATGTTTATTATGAAGTTTGGAACGAACCGGATCTTTTTGGCTCTTTCAAATACTACGGCGACAAGAATTACTTAACTCTTTATTCTTACGCTAGTGCTGGAGCCAAAAATGCTCACGGTGCGTTGCCTTTCAAACTGGGTGGACCAGCAATCACAGCTCTCTATGAGAACTGGTTTATAGCCTGGGCCAAAGGTTGTACCGAAAATAAATGGCGTTGTGACTTCTTTTCATGGCATAGATACAGCAATGACTTAGATCAATACGCTCAAGATATGAAATCAGTTAGACAATGGGTGCAAGAATTTCCTCAATTAGAACCAACCCTAGAATTTCAAATCACGGAATGGGGTCATGATAGTAATAATCATGCTGGTTATGACTCTCAATATGGCGCTGCTCACACTGTGGCAGGAGCAATTGCTATGGGCAATTATGTGCAAAGAGCTTTTGCCTTTGAAATTCAAGATGGCAAAGATCCAAATGGCAAAAATCTTTGGGGTCGCTGGGGATTATTTACTCATAATGACTTTGGTGCCAACAGTAAACCAAGATACAGAGGACTTAAAATGCTAGATAGCATCGCTGATCAGCGTTTACAAATCAATGGACTTGGTTCATGGGTTAAAGCCTTGGCAGCCAAAAACACCAATGGCGATACTGAAATGATTATTGCCAATTTTGATGCCAATGCTGCTCATAGCGAATTGGTGCCGATTACTTTTATCAATATAGAACCTGGCACATATACATTGAGCAAAGAGTTTTTAAGCGGATCAAAACAAACTCAGGAAATTGCCACTACAGCAGCGGCGCTAAGAGCTGAAGTATTTATGCCCGTCAATGATGTGGCTAAAATAAAATTGATTAAAAAATAAATTTATCAGACTTATCAAGAATTAATCACGGCTTTGAGCTGATCTTTGAAATTTTGTGGTGAATATTTTTTGGTAGTTTGGTGAATTTCATTTTGATTGCAAACAAATTCTTTTTCAAATTTTTCAATTGCTTGCACCAAACCATCTACGCTTAAAGTTTCAAAAAAAATACCAGTTTTATTTTCAATAATAGTTTCTTTTGGGCCGCCAGATTTATGCGCAATCACTGGCGTGCCAAAAGTCATTGCTTCCACTGGCACCATACCAAAATCTTCATCTTCAACTGGATAAAGCAAAGCTTTGGCATTTTTATATAAATCAATTAATTGTTTATCATTAACAGCTCCAAGAAACTCAACTGTTTTGCCTGCCATGTTTTTAAGATCATTAAGCATAGCACCAGAGCCAACTACTTTTAGTGGCAAATCTAATTTGCTAGCTGCCTGGACAGCAATTTCTGGATGCTTGGCTAAAGCTAAGCGATTAACATAAAGGTAATAAGATTCATTTTTTTTCGACATTAGTTGCTTTTTTTCTGTTTCACCAAGATTGGTAAAAAAAGCATCAGCCTGATCAAAAATTTCAATTGGCGGATTAATAACTATGCTTTCTCTCTTGTAGAATTTTTTGATACGCAGAGCTGTTTCTTTAGAATTAGCGATCATTATGTCTGGGTTTTGCCCAGCCACGAAATCCATCTGCCTGACAAAGTGATTGAGAAAATTACCAGCTAAGCGAGTGATCGGATTGGCTTGCCAATTACTTTTAGCACTATATCCATAAAGAACTCTTGGTGGAGTGTGGCAATAACAAATATGCTTGCCATTTTTGACCTGCACTGCTTTGGCAAAATAAGCATTAGAAGAACTAATCACCAAATCATATTCACTAAAATCGAATTGCTCGAAAGCCCATTTGGCAAAAACACGCATTGGCGAAAACAATTTTTTATAAAAAGGAAAATTAATCAATTTACTTTGGCGAATATCCCAACTAGCAAAACGAAACCAGTTCTTGCCCATAGCTTTTTCATCCACAAAAGCTGTGTAAACTGGCGCATCTGGATAAATTTCGTGCAAAGCCTCTAAAACTCTTTCCGCTCCACCATACTCTCGCAAATAATCGTGAACTAGGGCAATTTTAGGAAAATATTTTTTTGACATTAAAATAAGGCTTCCTGAACTGAGGTTTCAAAAGCGTCTTTTGGTAAAGAACTAACCAAAGATTTAAAACCCAAATCCATAAAAATCTTAATTACTTGATTTTTATCATAAGAAGTTAGTCGACAATTTTCTAGATCAAAATCAATTGGCGCTTTGCATTCAATTGTAGCCAATTCTTTACTCATAAAAGCTGCTTCTTTACCTTCTAAGAGTTTTGGCAATAAAGCTCCCTTAATTAATTCATCTCCAACTGGTTGTTTGGCTAAGAAATCATAAATTTTTTCTACCGTGCCAAATTTTTGAATCAAATTAGCTGCTGTTTTGGGCCCAACACCCTTGACTCCTGGAATATTATCAGACGTATCTCCCATCAAAGCTTTTAGATCTATTACTTGCAGTGGTTTAATACCTAATTTTTTTTCAACCAATGCAGCATCATATTCAATATCACCTTTTTGCTTACCACGAGCTGGCATCCAGATATGAGTATCGTTATCAACCAACTGAAAAGAGTCCTGATCACCAGTCACAATAATTGTTAGCAATTCTCGATCTAAGTGCTCGACTTTACGGTTGACTGTGCCAATCAAATCATCAGCCTCGAATCCTTCTATTTCAAATTTAGGAATTCCAAGTGCTTGCACAACGTCTTTGACCAATTGAATTTGAGGAATCAAATCATCTGGCATTTTGGCCCTTTGAGCCTTGTAGCCATCAAATTTTTTGTGACGAAAAGTGGGCTTGGGATGATCAAAACAAACCGCCGCATATTCTGGTTCAAAATAAGAAACAGCAGCAAGAACCATCTTGCTAAAACCATAAACAGCATTTACCAGCCTTCCATTTGGATCAGTAAGATTGGGAATACCATAATAGGCACGATAAATTAAAGCATGAGCATCAACCAAAAGAAATTTTTTGCGCGAGGACATTGTTTCATTTTACCAGAGTTTCTACAAAGCCAACCAACAATTCTTACTGTTTTAATTTTTTCTCACCTTTTTGAAGAATAATAAAATCAGTTTTTTTCTTGACCTCTTCCACACTTTTGCTAATTTGTTCAAGTTGTTTATAAATTTTTTCCCATTCGTAGTTGTCTCTTTTGCGGTGCAATTGAACAACCAAACTTCCAATAATACTACTCGTCATAACCACACCGATTAACTGCAAAATAATTCCGAGCACACGCCCTTCAAGAGTTACTGGCACCACATCTCCATAACCTACAGAAGTAATAGTCGAAACCATCCACCACATTGAATCATTTAAATTATGAATTTTAGCGTTTGGCTTACCAGATTCTAAAGGCACAACTAAAATGGCAAAAGACAACGATAAGAAAAACAAAGACAACAAAATTTTTCGAAGTGTACGTTGACGAAATAGTTGGGCAAGAATATTTCTCACACTGAAATTATACAGCTTTGGCTTTTGGCATGTCCATGAGTTTGGAGAACTCATCGGCATCTAAAGTTTCTCTTTCCAAAAGGTTTTCGGCCACTTTCACTAAACTTGATTTATGTTTGGTGAGTAAACTCATAGCACGTTCCTCAGCTTCATGAATGTAATTCATCATTTCTTCATCAACTTTTTCTTGAACTTTGAGAGATGGACGATCAGGCTCTCCCCAAGCTCGATTGTAATCTTGGTCTTCGTATTGAGAACCAAAATTCATTGGCCCAAGTTTGCTCATACCATAATGAGCAACCATACTGCGAGCAATCCTAGTAGCGCGATCAATATCATTGCTGGCACCAGCAGTTTGCTCATTAAAAATCAGCATTTCTGCTGCACGACCACCAAGCATAACAGTCATGTCATCCAACAATTCAGACTTGAGTACTTGCAGTTTGTCTTTTTCTGGAGGAGTGAAAGTATAGCCAAGGGCTTGTCCTCTGGAAACAATTGAGATACGGTGAACTGGATCAGCATATGGCAAAATATGAGCCAAAACCGCATGTCCAGCTTCATGGTAGGCGGTCATTTTCTTCTCTTCATCATCTTGCAAGCGTTTCTTGCTTGGACCATATTTAACCTTAAGAGAAGCTTCTTCAATATCCTCCAAAGTCACCTCATCACGACTCTCGCGAGCAATAGCAATAGCAGCTTCATTGAGCATGTTTTCCAAATCAGCACCAGAAAAACCTACTGTTCTCTTGGCAACTTTTTCCCAATTTAAATCTTTGGAAAAGACTTTATTCTTAGCATGAATACTTAAAATAAACTTACGCTCTTCTAAATCTGGCAAATTAACTTGCACACGACGATCAAAACGACCTGGACGAACAAGAGCTGGATCAAGCATATCGCCACGATTGGTAGCAGCCATAACGATCACGTTATCATTTTGAGTGAAACCATCCATTTCCACTAGAATCTGATTAAGAGTTTGTTCTCTCTCATCGTGAGAAGACATACTGTTGCGACCTCTCATACGACCAATGGCATCAATTTCATCAATAAAAATAATAGATGGAGCAATCTTTTTAGCGGTATCAAAAAGATCACGTACACGTGAAGCACCGACACCAACCAACATCTCCATAAATTCACTACCAGCAATTGAAAGAAACTGCACACCAGCTTCTCCAGCCACAGCACGAGCTAATAAAGTTTTACCTGTTCCAGCTGGACCAACTAATAAAACACCCTTGGGAGTGCGAGCTCCAACTCTAGTATATTTTTTTGGATTACGTAAGAAATCAACAATTTCCTCTAGTTCTTTCTTGGCTTCATTCATACCACCAACATCCTTGAAACTAGTGTTTTGTTTGCCTTTAACAAAAACTTTGGCCTTGCTCTTACCCATGCCAAACATTGCATCACCGCCACCTTTAGCTTGTTTGAAAACAACCATCAAGAAGACAAACATTAAAATAATTGGCAAAAAGTTGATAACCAATTCCCAAAGCATTTGTAAAAAGGTGGCATCATGAATTTGTGTATCTACGGCAGTTAAATCAATACCGGCGGCATTGAGAACCTGCAGAGCTTGCTGTCCTTCTTCTTTTTTGGCAATTTTTTTAGAATCATCCTTATAAGTGAGACGCAATTCTTGCCCATAAACTTCCATTTTGCTAACTTTTTGGGCGCGAATATCAGTCACCATTTGACTCATGGTGATTTGTTCACGACCTTTGCCAGCACCAATGGCTCCAAATAAAGAAGGTACGAACAAAAATAAGATTATTAAATAAACCAAGGTCTTACTGAAAAATTTATTTAGATTAATTTTTAATTCAATACGTTTGTAGGAAGTATTTGGCTTAGAAACTGGTTTTTGCTCAGTCTTTGCCGAATCAATTTTAGTTTCTTTATTTTCTTTGACTTCTTTTTTTTTGTCGTTCATAGATCTTATTTTTTATTTTTATAACTTTATTATTAATTAACACAATTCAGAACCAATTTCTGCTTCTTCAGCCAAAGTAATTAAAATTGGCTTGGCTTCATCGTTAGCAACTACCATCATCATCATTCCCTGACTCACAGCTGGGCCCATTTTGCGCTCGGCCAAGTTGACTACAAAAGGAAATTTTTTATTCAAAAAATCAACTTCGCTGAACCATTTTTTAACTCCAGAAAAAACAGTTTTTTCACCAATTTCTTGGCCAAAATCTACTCTAAATTCAAGAAGTTTTTCTGACCATTCTGGAACTTTAACTTCCTTGACTAGGCCAACACGCATCTCAACTTTTAAAAAATCAGCAAATTGAATTGTTTCTGCCATAAGAGGTCTTATTCTACCATTTTTTTCTCAAACAAAATTGCAGAATTCCTTGAGTAACGGCTAATTGCCAAAGTAATTAAACCATCTATTAATTCCGTATAAGTCATTCCTGTTTCTGCCATCATTAATTTTGGATACATACTGATCTTAGTAAAACCGGGAATTGTATTTATTTCGTTAAAAACAACGTCACCTTTTTCAGTTAAAAAGAAATCTACTCTAGACATGCCCTCACACTGACAAACAGAAAAAATGCGTTTGGAAAGACTTTGAACTTCTCTCTTTTTATCTTGATCAATTGGAGCGGGAATCAAAAGTGCTGCTCCAGATTCATCTATATATTTAGCGTCATAAGAGTAAAAGCCATGCTTAGCACTAGGAATGATTTCACCAACTTCCCCAGCGGTTAATTCATTCATATTGCCAAAAACTGGACATTCAATTTCCCTGCCGATAATCGCCTCTTCAATTAAAATCTTACGATCCACTAAAAAAGCTTCATTTACGGCTTTTTTAAAAGATAACTCATCATCAACCTTGCTAATTCCAACTGAAGAACCGGCATTAGCAGGTTTAACAAAAACAGGTAAACCCAACTCTTCTTTGACTTTTTCAAAAGTAATTTCACCTTTTTGATCAAAACCAAAAGACAAATATTTAGCAATCTTAATTCCAGCTATACCTGTTAATTTTTTGGTAATTTCCTTATCCATAGAAATAGAAGATGCTAAGACATCTGGACCAACATAAGGAACATTAAGCATTTCCAAAAATCCTTGCATTTTGCCATCTTCAGCAAAAGAGCCATGCATAATTGGAAAAACAACATCAATTTTGATCAACTGTTCCTTGCCTTCAAATAAAATTGCCTGACCTTGACCATCAATCACTGACCAAGATACTCTAGAAAAACCATCTTTTTTTAAAGAAACAGTTCCAGCATTATCTTGATTGTCTAAAAAATTTTGATAATCAGTGTAAAAACGAAAAGAACCATCTTTAGCCACAGCAAAAAGATTTAAGTTATATTTTTCAAAATCCAGAGCTGCAATTATATTTTTGGCAGAAATCAAAGAAACTTCATGTTCTACTGACTTACCACCACAAATTAAAGCTAAATTAATTTTTGCCATAGAAGCCCATCTTTCTCTTGGTCTCAGCAAGCGTAGCAGCAGCAATTGTTCTGGCTTTTTCTGCTCCTTCTCTAATAATTTGATCTACATATTCAGGATTTTGTTCTAGTTCTAATCTCTTTTCACGAATCGGAGCTAAATAATCAAAAATTGCCTGAGCTAGCTCAGCTTTAAGATCACCATAACGCAAACCTTGATTTAAATAATCATTTTCATAAGCTTTTTTGCGCTCTATACCTTGGAAAATTTCTACAAAATTAAGCAAATTGGCCACGCCGCCAGTCTTTGGCACTTCATCGCCTTTGCCAGAATCAGTTGGACAACTTGCCAATCTTTTTTTGATTACAGATAAATCATCAGTCAAATTAATTGAACTACCTTCTACTGATTTACTCATTTTACCTTCACCAGTCAATGAAGGAACATACTGAGTGGGAGTAGCAATACGCTTTGTCTCTGGAAAATCAGTGCCATAAAGATCATTCATGCGACGAGCAATTTCACGAGTCACCTCGATGTGCGGCTCCTGATCTAAACCAGCAGGCACCACACTAGCCTTGTAAGCCAGAATGTCAGCTGCCATCAAAGTTGGATAATTGAGTAAGGCTAAAGTTACGTGGTCAGGATGCTGCTTAACTTTGTCTTTAAAAGTTGGCAAATGTTGCATTTTGGCCACAGAAATAATCGAAGAAAAAAGGAAAGCCAATTCCACATGCTCTGGCACTAAAGATTGAATAGTAATAATGGCTTTGGCTGGATCAAGACCAGCAGCCAAATAGTCCATAATAATTTCTTTAGTGGCTGATGCTAATCCATGATGGTCATAAGGCGTGGTAATAGTGTGTACATCCACAGCCATGTAAACGCATTCATAATTAGGATCATTTTGCAAATCGATATAACCCTTAACTGCTCCAAAATAATTACCCAAATGTAAACGACCAGTCGCTCTTGTACCTGAGAAAACACGAATTTTAGACATAAAATACTCCCCCTCTTCTTATAGGGAATATCTTAACACGAGATCAAGACAGAAAAAACTGAAATTAAAGTTCTTCAATTTTGATATTTGGCTGCATATCTGGAGTTTCAATCAAATGAAGATATTTTTCAGTGGTGGTAATACGTTTATGACCAACCAATTGTGATACATAGACCAAAGGAGTACCAGCTTTGAGTTGCTCAACCACAAAAGTATGGCGTAAATCGTTGACTTTGGCATCTTTGATGCCAGCCAAACGAAAATAGCGATCAATGGCGGTACGGATATTTCTGACCAAGAAAGGACGACAGGTTTTGGTCAAAAATAAAGTTTTCTCTTTGGCACGTGGACGCAATTTCAAGTAATCTAGAATAGATTTTTTGGCAGCAGCGTTCAAAGGAATACGACGAGCTTCACGAGAATTTTGAGCTTGAATATAAATCAATTCTCTCTCAAGATCGATATCAGTTAATTGCAAATAAGCCAATTCACTAATTCTCATACCAGTCTGTAATAAAATTTCCACAATAGCGTGCATTCTGGCATCAGCGCGACAAGAATCACGCAAAGCGCGATACTCTAAACGAGACAAAATGCGTGGAGGAGTTTGGTCAAATTTTGGCTGAGTAATTTCTTCGGTCGGATTGATATCTACCAAACCTTCACTCACACAAAAGCGGAAGAAAGCTTTGATAGAATTAATTTTTCTTGAGATAGATTTACTAGTGTAACGCTGTTTCTTTAGTAATTCTTTAAAATCCTCAATATCTGGTGCACTAACCTCAGAGAGCAAGTTCTTAGATCTCTTACTCATAAAGTCAGCTAACTGCTCAATATCTTTGCTATAAGCAATTACAGTAGCGTGAGCCTTACCATTGGCTCTTAAGCTATCAGTAAACTTTGCTTGTGCATCAACTAGATTTGTGTGCATAATTATTCTACCTATCAGGGCAGATAGTTAGTGTTATCAAATATCAGGGTCTTATAATATCATAAATTAGGTTTAATGGCAAGGACTACAAGGCTAAGTTAAATTATAAGAAGATCAAAATGGATAAAGAAAAAATAAAAAATTTATTAGAATCTCCTATGGTTGCAGTTTTTTTTACAATCATTTGTATTTTGGTAATCTTTTCCTTACACAAAAGCAGTCAAAAAGCAGAAATTTCTAAAGAAAGCATTAAAAACTTAGAAGAAGGACTGAAAATAGAAGAAAAAAATCTAGAAAAAGAAAAAGATAAATTGAAAAATAGTCAAGAACAACTAACCATAGAAAAAATGAAGAGAAACGAATTGCTGCTTAAAAGAGAAGGTGAAATCACTATTCAAATTCCAGAAAAAGAACAAGCCCTAGCAAAAAATAGTGAAGAAAAAGAAGAAACAAATAGTCCGCAAAAAGAATGGAAAGAGTTGCTGTTTGATTAGAAAAAACAAAGCTTCTCTAGTCTTGCCATATTAGCCAGAAATTTGTTATAGTAAATTACTATGTCACTTCCATTTGAAGCTCAAAGATTAAGTTTAAAAGAAGCACAAAAAGAAGCTGCTTCTTTGCAAGAAAAAGTTGGTGATCATGGAGAAACAGAAGATTATAAAGATGCTTACAGCGAATTAATAGCCGAACAAACAAAAGAGAAACTCGCTAATAGCAACTGGGAAGAAACTTTAAGATTCAACGTTGCTGCAATTGATCGTAATGAAGATATGCTCAATCAAAGTAGCCGCACTAAGCGTGAGCTAACTGAGCAAAAGCGTCGCATTGAGGATCAAATAAGAAGATCAAGAAATTTAGAAGATAATCAAAAGTTGTTTGCCGAAGTTTTAGAAAAAATTGAAAAAGGAGCTAGTGAAGTTCCAGTTGGATTATATGATAGTGATCTTTATTTTGTTTTAATTGACATTGCTAAAAGTGCTAGCGACAAAGAACTAAAAAATTCTATCTGGCAAAAATTAAGCGACGCCTCATTCAATAATCGTGACACCAAAAATACTCAGATATCCGAAGTAACTCTCACACCAGAAGAAATTGACCTGCTAAAAAAAGCAATTCAAAAATCCAAAGAAAATTCTGTAGAAGAATTTGCCAGTCTTGGTAAATCTTTGAAAGAAAGTAGGGCTAAGTATGAAGAAGCTCACAGTATAAGTTTAGCTGAAGAGCAAGAGCTGATGGATCTACACGACATCACCATAGCTGCTATCGAGGTCTTGGATCAAAGAGAAGAAGAACAGGGAGCTCCTGCCTATCCAGATGAAACTGAAGCTGCAGAAAACAAACATAAAGCATATCTTAATAGAATTGATTGGAGAAAAAAACAATTAGATAAGATTGGTTATATGAAAGTTCCAAGAGGAAAAGAGATTAGTCGCAAATGGGCAATTTATGCAAAAATGGATGGCCATTACTTTTTATTAAATAAGGGTCATGAGTATGATGATGTACACCCAGTAGAAATTCTAACCTATCGCATTCCAGAAAGAACACCTGCTGTTTACGCTGAAGGCATGATGATGGCCCGTGGAGACGCTTCTTTGCAAGCAGTCATAAATAACGGTATTTTGGAAAAACGCTCAGAATTAGATGTGAGAGAATATGAAAAAGATTTAAACGCTCATTTATTGGAATTAAAAATTCAAATTCGCTAGCAAATAACTTATAAACAAAAAAAGAACGGCCTTTAGCCGTTCTTTTTATTTTTGTTGCGGAACTTCGTCCTCCGTCTCCACTTCGGACACTTCTTCGCATAAGCTCAGTCGGAGTCAACGATTCATAGCTGATACAAACAAAAATAAAAAATCTGGCATGAGCCAGATTCTTTATTTTTGTTGCGGAACTAGGAGTCGAACCTAGCCTGTGGGATTATGAGCCCCACGTGCACCGTACACTATCCCGCGTATATATGTTAGGTGGTTATTGTAACAAAAGAATATAGCATTATCAAGCAAGCTGCGCTAAAATACTCTCCTAGGTAAAACGCACATTGTAAATTACCAATTAGGCGGGATAGCTCAGCTGGTTAGAGCATCGGATTCATAAACCGAAGGTCCTGAGTTCGAATCTCAGTCCCGCTACTTTATAAAAAAACAAAAAAAGGGACTCGTGAGAGCCCCTTTTCAGTTTTAATTAAACCAAGGACTACATCATCCCAGGCATACCACCACCCATACCAGCTGGCATAGCTGGTTCATTCTTCTTTGGAGCATCAGCTACCAAACATTCAGTTGTAAGGATCATAGAGGCAACTGAGGAGGCATTTTCTAAGGCAGCAATTGCCACTTTGGCTGGCTCGATTACTCCTGCTTTGACCAAATCTTCAAATTTATTGGTGAGAGCATTAAAGCCCCAATTGTCTTTGTTCTTCTCTTTGATTTGACCAACCACCCAACCAGCATCTTCACCAGAATTGGTGGCAAGCATACGAAGTGGAGATTCCAAAACCAAACGAATTAGCTCTACACCAGCTTTTTCATCATCAGAATCGGTAGCAACTTGATCAAGAACTTTTGAAGCCTTGATGAAAGTCACTCCACCTCCTGGAATTATGCCTTCTTCAATGGCGGCTTTAGTGGCTTCCTTAGCGTCTTTGACGCGTTCTTGTAGATTCTTCATTTCAACCTCAGTAGAAGCACCCACTTGAATAACAGCCACACCACCAGTTAATTTGGCTTTGCGTTCTTGCAACTTTTCGATATCAAAATCTGATTTGGAAGCTTGGATTTGTTTTTCAATTGCAGCTACACGATCATTGATTTCTTTTTGACTACCACGACCACCAACGATTCTAGTACTGTCTTTGCTGGAGCGAACGCTATCGGCTTGACCTAAATCTGCAATAGTGGCCTCGGTCAATTTGCGACCAAGATCAGCACTAACTAGATTGGCACCAGTCAAAATGGCAATATCTTGCAACATCTCTTTACGACGATCACCAAATCCAGGAGCCTTGACTGCTAAACACTTAAAAGTACCTCTTAGTCTATTGACTACCAAAGTAGTAAGAGCTTCACCTTCAATTTCGTCAGCAATAATAACCAGTTCACGGCTTTCGCCAACTACACCTTCAAGTAAAGGTAAAATGTCTTTAATGTTGGTTATTTTTTGGTCAGTCACCAAAATATATGGTTTTTCACTAACAGCTTCCATATGATCAGAGTCTGTTACAAAATATGGAGAAGCATAGCCTTTGTCGAATTCCATACCCTCTTTGTGTTCGATGGTAATTTCCATGGTTTTGCCTTCTTCAACTTCAACCACACCATCTTTACCAACTTTTTTGAGAGCTTCAGCAATTTTGCCACCGATTACGCTATTTTGAGCGGAAATAGTAGCCACTTTCTCCCAATCAGATTCTTTGACATCGGTGGAAAGCTTGCGCAATTCTGCAACCACTGCTTTGACGGCTTTATCAATACCACGTTTCATAATCATTGGGTTGGCACCAGCAGCAACTTGCTTCATGCCGCGCACAGCAATTTGCTGAGCTAAAAGAGTTGAAGTAGTTGTGCCATCACCAGCCACATCGTTGGTTTTGGAGGCAGCTTCCTTGACCAAAGCAGCGCCCATATTTTCAAATGGATCTTCCAATTCGATTTCTTTGGCTACAGAAACGCCATCATGAATCACGTTTGGTGCTCCCCATGAACGATCTAGGGCCACATTGCGACCCTTTGGACCAAGAGTGGTAACCACTGCATCAGCGAGCTTATTAATACCAATTAACATTTTTTGTCTGGCTTCATCGCCAAAAAGAAGTTGTTTTGCTGGCATATTTATTTCCTTATTCTATTTAAATTAAAGTTTATTTAATAATTGCTAAAATATCTTCAAATTTTAAAAATTGATACTCTACGTCACCAATCTTAAACTCATTACCTCCCCATTTTTTATAAATAACCTTGTCGCCAACTTGAACTGAGGAACTCGAACAAGAGCAGGCTGAAGCACAGCAAGAACCTTTTTGTTCTTCTTCATCTTCATCGCAATCACAGCATCCTCCACCACAGCAACTATCACTGGCTTTTTCTTCTGAAGAGCAGCAGCCTTCTCCGCAACAATCATCATCTTCACAGCGATCATTGCATTCGCAATCTGCTTCACCAACAGCCAAAACAACACCATATTGAGGTTTTTCACTATCACTCTCTGACAAAATAATGCCAGATTTAGTTTTTTCTTCTGACTTAGCTGGTTCAACTAAAACATAACCTTTGGTGGGTTGGATTTTTTTTATATCTAAATCTTTCATAGATTTTTCCCTTCTTTTATTTTTTTATAATTAAATCACGTGGCAAAAATTTATCACAAAAATCAATTATTAGCAATACTTGTTATTGATTGCTAACTAGAAAGACCATCAATTCCATAAAATAAGGCATTGATGAGAGAAATCGATTTGCGTAAGTCAGTGGCAAGCTGCATGGAAAGCTCAGCTGATTCTTGATCCAACTGCATTCCTTCCAAACTTAAATTAGAGTTGTCTACAAAAATTTTCATTAAAGATTCTATCGACGCCTTATTCTCACTAACAAAAAGATCTTGATCAGCTCTCTTTTTAAGCATAATCTTTTCTAAATAAGCAACAACCTGCTTCATTTCTCTACTGCGCAAAAAAAGATTAAATTTAATGTCAGCCTGATCTTCAATGGCTATTGGATTTTGAAAATCTAAATTATCTAAAAGTTGATAACGCTTATTTGTTTTTGGCATTATAATATTGAGTTTGTATCTTACACATTTATATGAAAATTTTAAAGCTCAATTCTAATAGAGCGGAAATCATCAAGACAGTTGCTGCCTGCCTAAAAACAGACGGGCTAGTTATATATCCAACTGAAACTGTCTATGGTATTGGTGCTTGTGCCACCAGCGCCAAAGCCATTGATAAACTACTGCAATACAAAGGTCGCCGGGAAGGCAAGCCTCTTTCAATTGCAGTAACAGATCAAAAAATGGCTGAAAAATATGTTGAGATAAATGAACAAGCTCTAAAATTTTATCAAAACTTTTTGCCTGGTCCATTTACCGTTGTTTCTAAATCAAAAAACCTAGTTGATAAAAGAGTTAATTCCGAATTCGGCACTCTGGGAATCAGAATCCCAGAATACCCATTAATCATTGATATTATCAAAGAATTTGGAGAAGCGATTACTAGCACTTCAGCCAATGCTTCCGGCAAAAAAAGACCATACAAAATTCAAGATATCTTTGACAATTTATCTGATAAGCAAAAATCATTAGTTGATTTAGTAATTGATGCCGGAGAATTACCAAAAAATGAACCTTCAGTGGTGGTTGATACCACCCTATCTACTCCAATTGCTCTACGCGGATCACTACAAAAAAACCAAAAAGAAGCAGAAGTACTTTGGAGCAAGTCTCCAGTCGAAACTATTGAACTTGCTGGCAGATTAATGCTTAATCACTTAAATCAATTGCAAAAAAATGGTTTAGTTTTTGCTTTAAATGGTCAGCTTGGTATGGGTAAAACCATTTTTGCTAAAGGAATTGCAAAATTTTTATGCATAGAAGAAAACATTAATTCACCAACTTATTCATATATAAATGAGTACAATTATAAAAGATTAGAAACCAGTGGTGTTTTTTATCATATTGATGCTTGGAAAATAGACAGCAAAGAAGAAACTGAACTTTTGCAAATTGAAAAATTAGTGAAAAAAAATAACGTCTTAGTTATCGAATGGTTTGATCAAATTGAAAAATGGCTACAATTCGCAAAAGACACCAACATAGTATATTTAACTTTCAAAGAAGAAAACAATTTAAGAAAAATTTTAATTAATAAAAATAATGAGTAAAATTTTGGCAATAGATACCAGTTGTGATGATAGTAGCGCAGCAATTCTAAATAATGAAACTGTACTTAGTAATATTGTTGCTTCACAAAACCAAATTCATAAAAAATTCGGAGGAGTTTTTCCCACTTTAGCTAAACAAGCTCATAAAGAAAACTTAGAACCAACTATATTGATGGCCCTGCAAAAATCAAAAAGCACTTTTGAAGAATTAGATGCAATCGCCGTAACAACTGGTCCAGGATTAGCACCAGCTCTTGAAATAGGAATTGGTTTTGCAAAAGAATTGGCTGAAAAATATCAAAAAAAAATTATCGCCATCAATCACATTGAAGCTCATGCTTTATCACCACTTGCTTTAAATAATGGGAAAAAAAGCCATAAAGAAAAAACTGCAAAGAAAAATTTTCCTGCTTTGGCAATAGTAATTTCCGGAGGACATAGCGAATTCATTTTAGTCAATGAAATTGGCAAATACAAAAAAATTGGTAAAACTATTGATGATGCTGCCGGAGAATGTTTGGATAAAGTTGGCCGTTTACTCAATTTAGGTTACCCAGCTGGATCGATCATTGAACAATTTGCAAAAAAAGGCCATGAAGGAAAATTTGTTTTTCCAAAAGCAATGACTGATCAAAAGAATTTTAATTTAAGTTTTTCTGGACTCAAAACATATGCGCGCAATTTAATTGCCGATTTAGAAAAACAAAAAAAACTCGACAAACAAACAATTTTTGATTTGGCACTAGACTTGCAAAACGCAGTCTTTGATCAAATTATTTATAAACTAGAAAGAATTTTGCTAAGTCCAAATTTAATTAAAGATGAATATCCTGATAGGGATTTTCTAAAGCATCTAAAAAAAGGAAATGTTCCAATTACAGAAATTAATGAAATTTGGCTGGGAGGTGGCGTAGCAGCAAATATTACTTTGAGAAAAAAAATTAGAAGTTTATTGAAAAAATATCAAAAACAAAGTGGCAAAAAAATTGAACTCAAAGTACCATATAGCAAAAAATTATGTGGAGATAATGCTGCCATGATTGGCTTAACTGCTTATTTTAAATACCAAAGAAAAGAATTCGCACAAAAAAATGAATTAGATAGAAAGCCCAATCTAGAAATTTAAATTTGTGATAAGATGACCTTAGTGAAAGAGGCTCAATTTGTATCAATTTTAGCTCACCCTCATTTAGATTCTTGTTCTAATATTGTCACAAATCAAGATAAGAATCTTGTAATAGCTTTGTCTATTAAAGGATTGAATTCGACTGGCTTTTGCAAAGACGTTGCTAGTGAAATTTTTGCTTGGCAAATAGAAAACGCCGAACAACTTCATCAAAAAGTTTTAGATTTAATTGGAATAACTAGACAAAAAGGTTTAGATTTAGAATTTTCACTCAGTTTGATCATAGAAGAAAAGATTATTTTTCTTACTTATTCAGGTGGAGTTATTTTAAAAAGAAATAATAAGGTCAAAAAAATTCTTGAAAGTCAAAAAGAAATTAATATAGTTGTTGGTGATTTTAGAGAAAATGATCAAATTATTTTGATAAACAAATCATCCATTGGTGTAGAACATAAAATTAGTAAAATGCTGGAAATGGGAATAAGTCTGGAAAGAATGGTTAGTGAAATCACCCTAATTCAACAAGAATATGGCGATCATAATGAAAGTATTGCTATTTTGACATATGGGGAAAAGGTTGCAAAAAAAGAAAACAAAAA